>CAJGBY010000003.1 GCA_904501735.1 uncultured Muribaculaceae bacterium | reverse complement strand
TACGTTTTTTAATCACGATGCAAAGGTATATAATTTCCCGTAAATGTTCCCACATATCCCGAAAAAACTTAAAACAAATTGAAAGAAATTTTAGATTGAGAATTGCTGATACCATTGTAAAACAGCGGTTTAGTTTAGTTTATTCTATAGAAATTGGACTGGACTAAACCACTTGTTTTTAGGTATTGCGGTTCCACGCTTTTTTTTATCCTTATTTCATTTATTTCCCCATCAATATCGCTTCTGTTTGAGCTGCAATATTACTCCAATTAAACTCAGTCAAATCATACTTCACACTCGAGCCATCTACTTTATTCCATTTATCAACTATTGCTTTCGACATTGCTTCAGCATCACCCACTGGCACATAATCTTCATCGGGGAATGTCAAAAGATGAGTAGCAGGAATATCACTAACTACAAGAGGTAATCCATACCCCATAGCCTCAAGTAGCACCAATGGGAAACCTTCATTATAAGACGACAGCACAAACATTCTTGCATGTGAATATAATTGACGCAAATCCTCTCCAGTAGTAAATCCTGTAAATATCACCTTGCCATTTATATCTAGCGCCTTGAGGCGTTCATAATATTCAGTACTATGATCACTTGCTCCAGCTATAACCAATTGTTCTACTTCAGGTGATTTATTCACAGCTTCAACAAGCACATCAAAACCCTTCTCGGGTGTTATACGCCCCACAGCAAGCACATACTTGCCAGGCGTTATCCCGTGCTTCATTAAGAAATCAGCATCTTTACTGCGCTCCACATTATTTATTCCATTAGGTATATAATGTGATTTCTTCTGATAATTCTGCCCCACTTTTTCCATTTGGAACTTATTCACAAATATCACTTCATCGGCAAAATTAAGAGATAACCATTCACTAAACTTAAGAATATTACGCGCTATCCAACCCCATTTCTTATGCTCATAATTAGGGCTATGATAAGTAATACCCACACGACGACCAAACAATTTAAGCATTGGAATAAACATTCCAGGCCCTATATTATGCACATGCACCACATCAGGACGCTTCGACAATATATCGCACACACTCAAGAATGTATGCAACACAGCCTCAAACCCCTTCACTCGTGTCGACGGAAGATCTATAAAATCTATATTTTCGTAATTCTTATTAGAATGTGATGATAAATAAGGCTTGCGACGATACACCGTAATTTGACTATTATGGCTAAAATGTTGGTACAATCGTTCACAATGCACCTCAACGCCACCCTGAACACCAGGGAAACCTCGCAATCCAATTACCGATATTTTCATTTATACAATTCTCCTAATAATGCTACATGTTGATCTGCCGAGAATCTATGCAATGCTGTTTTTGCAAGACCTTCATTATCCCATTGCGTTGTAAATGCCTTATTGATTGCCACTAAAAGTTCTTCCTTATTACCCGATTCATAAACATAGCCCGATTCATCGCCTATCAACTCAGGAATTCCTCCTATTCTGGCACCAACCACAGGTGTACCGGCACATAATGACTCGATAAGACTCAATGGATTATTTTCATAACACTCTGATGGGACTACTGTAAAACGAGCCGACGACAATAAGTGACTCACTTCTTCTGCAGTCTGAACGCCCAAAAAACAAATCTGATTATACGACTCATATTTGCTCTTTAATTCCGACAACAACGGACCTCCGCCAGCAACAATAAGCTTATATGACAACTGTTTCGCAACTTCCAACAAGGTTCTAATACCTTTTTCTTGCGAAAGTCTACCCACATACAAGTACACATCCTCACGCGCGCGTTGCGTCATTCCATTCAATATTTTATATTTAGCAGGATCAACAAAATTACATATCACATGGAGTTTAGACTTATCAAAACCTCCTTGCAACATTTTATTTGCAATAAAAGTACTTGGGCACACAAATGCGTCTACATATTGTTGAATCCAATCACGATTCCATATTTTTGCCTCTACATATGCTAAAATACTTGGTGCTAAGCTTTTTTTCATGCAACGCATTTTAACCACATTGCTTTTATCTTCGAAACAAAGTTCGCACGGAGCATCATTGCGTAGACAAGCATAAGAAGGACATAGCAATTTATAATCATGTAATGTCCAAACAACTCGACATCCGAATTCCTTTGCTAATTTTACTATTACTGGAGATAAATATGAGTGTATATTATGAAAATGAACCACATCTGGTTTAAATTCCTCGAGTGCATTGCGAAATGCTTTTTTAACTCCACTACCTCCTAAAGTTCTTTTTGCAAATTGCAATTTCTCTGCAAATGTACCTTGAAAAGAAACCTTAGGGGCTACATAACAATTGTCATCACTAAAGTTATCATCATAATCCATAGTAAAAATTGCTACAGAATAGCCTTTTGCACGCAACGCTTCACACATTGCAATTGCTACAACTTCAGCTCCGCCTCTATTATAATAGAACTTATTTACTATAAGTACTTTCTTACTCATAAATTCCAATCAACACTTATTTAATGCTATTGCAATGTAATACCTCTTCTTGTATTTTTTCAATATTTCTCTTTAGAACTGTATCGTTATATATTTCTTCATATAAATCATAACTTTCAGCTCTTGTATTCAATAAATTCAAAATACAATCTTCAAATTCTTTCTCATTGGTTACATCAGCCAACACAACTGCCTTTGATTCCTTCACTTCCGATTCAAAGAAAGGTGTCTTTGATAATAATATTTTCTTACCAAAATATGTCGCTATTGACAGCACACCACTTTGTGTTGCAGAAATATAAGGATAAACCACAATTGCCGCATTCTCAAATAAATATCTAACTTCAGAATCATCTATATAACGATTTATTCTAATAACATCATTATCTTGAATGTCCCCGAAATAATCATTTCCAGCGCCCGCAATTACTAGCTTTCTTCCTCCAAATTTATGCTTGTTATTAATATATAAGTTATACAACAAATGTACTCCCTTATACAAATTCACACTGCCAAAAAACAGAATATAATCATTTACCGATTCCAATTCTTTAACCGTTTTTGTACCCCCCTTTATTTCTTCATTTACAAGCGTTGGGAATGGTACATAAAACACCTTTTTCTGAGGAAATATATTTTGTAAATACTCTAATTGCGGTTTGCTATTTGTAACCAAGTTTTGAGCTTTTCTAATTATTTCTTTATTTGGAATTCTCACCAAAATATTATCTTTCAATCGCTCAAAAACATTCTTATATTTAACATCATGATTTATTGCATCGTGAACTGTATGCAACACACAAACTTTTCTAAACAAAAAGTTTGCAACATAAGCCAATGATATCTCTGCTGTCAAAGTATACACCAATTCTATTCCATGGCTTTTAATTGCATCCTTTATCTCACGAATGAGCACATGTGGATAGAAATGCCAAAACAATCGAGATAGTTTCCCTTTAGGATAATCTATATATACAATATTTTGTTGTGGTAGCGATAGATATGAGTCCTTTGATTTTTCATCTCGAACCACTATAATTGCCTTCGAATTTTCGTCCAATATAGTATTTAATATTGTTGACGCATACGGACGCATACCTGACGCATCTTCCGAAACTATATATAAAGTTCGTCTATCACTCATTTTCTAATAATTCATTTTCGTTACAAGCCAATGAATATTGTTTTGTTTCTGATACATACAAAAACAACAAACTAATATTCAGCATCGTTGGGGTATACAATGCCCAGTCGGTATTACCATGAACAAACATATATGACAATATACCCAATCCACTAATAGCCGATATATTGTAATATTTAGAGTTTGAGTTTCTTATTTTCTTCTTAAATGTAACAAAATAATAAACAATAAAACACAATATCGGAATTACCCCTATTATGCCAAATTCGGTTAGCATAATTAACCATATATTATGTATCGGATTGTGGAACATAAAATCCTCAGGCAACCATATATCAAGCCCCTCAAACATCGTCTCTATATCCACCAATGCACTATTATCTTGCAAATAGCGTAAGTGTGAATTCAATCCCACTCCAATCAATGGATGATCTTCAAATATCTCATAAGCACAATAATAGTGCATATATCGTGCTATTACCATATCATCAGCATCACTTGATGCACCAAACATGTCACCTAATGGAGTGAAATTATAAGCAAGCAATAATGCAATCGATATTGGCAATACTCCTTGAAGTAATATTTTAGCATTGAAAATACTATATCTGCGAAACACATACATCACAACTATAACTACAATACCAAAAGCACATGCTAAAAGAGCACTTCTACTTGCACTCATAATTATAATTGCTATAGCCAATACTGCATATATAGCACTATCTTTTTGACGGAATTTAGTAACATAACATGAAACAAAAAACATCAAGCAGAATGACATATATGCACCCAATGCATTAGGATGCCCAAAAGACCCAGGACTTACTCCTCTTCGCGTTATAGCATCGGCATTAAACAAACGCACTATTGCATAACTTCTTGTTAAGGCAAATGCTAACACCAATATCAATTGGAAAACAATTGTGATACGCAATCCATTATAAACCCCTTTTATTAGTGTTTCTACTGAACAACAATTGACCAATAAATACAGAAACACTACATAGGTAATAAAATAGTTTAAGGCTATAAATGAAGATGCCTTTACCACATTATATGGATTTAATACCGTATAGAACAGATAAAATATGATTGCTAATACAACACTTTTCTTAACAGCATTAAACTTCAAATTAGTCCGTTGCGCTACTATCCATAAAAGAATCAACATGAACACATGATATACCTCTATTCTAAAGGCTGCGCCAAATGGCCCATATTGATGCTCATATGGTAATGAATAAAATGGAATGTTTAAACGAGTGAAACAACAAGAAAACACAAATATAGTCACTAATGCCTCAGTGAATTTAGCATACGATAGGCGCAAACCATCTTTTGATAACCATATAAATATGACTATCATCATAACGATTAGAATCAGCACTCTATCCATATCTTCAACTACAGAATTTAGTAACTATTGACTTTTCTCTCCCTCAAGTTACTCTTCCTCAGCACCATAGCCATAACCATAACCCATTGAGAACTTAGGGTTAGTGTCATTCAATACTACAGCAACATTTTCCAATTGCTTATTTGCAATCACTTCATTCAAGTATCTCACAAATCTGCGTTTAGTGTAGTTTGCACGAGTCACATAAACCACAGCATCAGCATATCGAGACAACGAGAATGTATCACTTACCATTGCAATTGGAGCTGAGTCTATGATAATATAATCATATTCTGCACGTAGTGTATTTATCAACTCTTGCACTCGTTCTGTCAACAATAATTCCGATGGATTTGGAGGTATAGGACCACCTACAATTATATCCAATCCATCAACATCTTGACTCTTTTGCACAATAGCGCTAAGGTTGATATCAACATTTGACAAGAATGAAGTTACACCTGGCATTGATTTTATATTCAAATACTCGTGCAATTTAGGATTTCTAATATCCATACCCACAATTGCAACCTTTTTACCCAACAAAGCAAATGTTGCTGCAAGATTTAGACTCACGAATGATTTTCCTTCGCCACTCACCGATGAAGTTACAAGAATCACCTTATCATCTTGCTTGTTAAGCATAAATTGAACATTATTACGCAATAGGCGGAATAATTCAACGATAGATGAAACTTTGCCTTCCTTAACAACCAACGATGCACGATGACGGTTGTGGCTTATTTCGCCCAATACTGGAGCCGAAACCATTGAGCCCAATTCTTCCTGCGATGTGAACTTCGTTGTAAATAGTTTCTTGATGTAAATATATGCAACAGGTATCATCAATCCCATGAATAATGCTATACATAGAATCGCAAATTTACCCAATGAAATAGGCTTTGAATGTGCATATGCTCTATCTACTATCTTACCCTTTGGTGTTCTTGCTGCTAGCACCAATGCATTTTCCTCTCTTTTTTGCAACAAGAATGTATACAATTCGTTCTTAATACTTTGTTGGCGATACAAGTCTCTGAATTCTCTTTCGCGCGTAGGAATTGTGCTCAATTTGCCTTGCGCTTTATTTTCCTGCTCGCGTATATCATTAAGTTTTATCGTCAAACTTTCTAAGCTATTCTCAATGCTTCCTTGTATATTCTTTTTTAGAGCCACCAATTGGTCATCAAGTGATTTCATTGCAATATTATCACTCTTTGCCGACTTGCTCAACGACAACTTATGCAACATAAGTCCATTATATGAGCTTATCAATGATGCCGCACTCGAGAAATCAGCATTAAACGGAATTAAGCTATTGTCATTTTTAGATTCGCTCAAGAATTCTTTTATCATTTGCATAATTGAAAATTGAGTCTCCAATTGCAACTTTGAGTTTTCGCTCAAATTACGCTTATGGAAAAGAATTTGCATTTCTGTTCCCATATCAGTAAGGTTATTCTTTTGCTTGAAATCCTCAATATCCGATTCATTCTTTGATAGCTCTTCATAGATTAACAACAAGCGTTCATCAATAAACTTTCCAGTATTGATTGCCATTTCGTCCTTTTCGGCTTGGCAACGCTCGTTATATAATTCTACCAATTTATTTACGATATCTTTTCCTCTCTTGATATCCTTTTCTTCAATTGACAAATAGATACCATTACTCTTTTTTGAAATAAGATCGGCTTCAAGGTCTTCATCATAATCTTCGGCCTTCAATCCATAACCCATAACTGCAGCAGTCAAATTTAATGACTTGCCTGACTTATAATATTGAGTTGTATCAACCACATAAATACCATAATCAGTATTTACAACTACTGGGAATCTATCAGCATCAACATCAGCCAATGTCCTAAAGAAACCTTTCTTTACCGTTACATTTATCTTATCACCATTATCATTTACCTTGATCTTAAATTTCAAAGCTACCGACAATGTATCGAAAACTTCTCTTGGTGCATTCACCTCTATCGGAGAATTACCATACAAGTCTAATCTTTTAAGAAGATTCTTCTTTTCTACATATCTACAGTTGGTCTTTAGTTCTTCTGCGATTTTAGTTCTTAAGTCGTGAGATCTAAACACAAACACTTCATCATCAACCTTCGAACCGCCACCACCAAGCGACAAACTTTTCACCAATTTAGCGCCCACACCGGCACCATCTTCATCTTGCGACACCAAGACCTTACTTGACACCAAGTACACTGGTTTTGCAACATAAATATATAAAGCACCTAATGCCAAACACACTACAACTGATGCAGCAAATAGCCACCAATAGCGCTTCACCATATCCACGATTGATGACAAATCTACAAATGTATCTTTCTTAAATTCTTTTTGTTCTGCCATAACATTAAAATCTTACTTTACTACAAGAGCAATAATTAGTGAAGCAATTACTGAGCATGCACTCACGATTGTCGAAACAACACTAAGCTTGAACCCATTATTTTGATTATATCTAGAATTTTCCTGCTTAATAGTATTTGCTTCTACATAGATAGCATCATTTTGTTGCAAATAGAAATATGATGATTCCAACAACTTTGCATCATTCAAATTCAAGCGTACCACTTTCTTAGTACCTCCTTCTTCACGAATAAGCAACACATTATCACGCTTACCATATTCGGTCAAATCTTTTGCATCAGCAAGTGCATCCAATATTGAATATCTTTCCTTTGTTACGATTTTAGTTCCAGGATCTTTCACTTCACCAAGCACATTTACCTTGAAGCCCACAATTGTAACATCAACAAACGGATCTTTTACATCTTTTGAAATCTCCTTCACAAGCATGTCTCTTATTTCATTTGTTGTTTTTCCTTCTACATGCACTTTTCCAAGAATAGGCATTGTAATATCACCATCTTTATCAACCATATATGTTTGAATTGATGGCGTATTCTTTGTTGACACAGCTGTACTACTTGCATAATTCACCAATGGAAGGTTATATGCCGCAGTTGCTTCAGGCATTTGAGATGTAATGATAATTTTAAGCTCATCATTAGGAACTATTTTAATACTATAATCATTACTACCTATCCCTTTTGAGACCTCCATCACATCAACATTCTCAAAATAGGTCAATGAGTCTTTGCTGGTCGAACAAGAATTCATCACCAACGAGGCTATAGCTATTGCCCCCATTATATAAAATTTTCGCATCTTCATGTTTATTTAGTTATTAATATATAACGATTCTTTTAATTATTTATTATATCACCTTCAAGTCTTTTTTATTTTCGACAAAATCATTGATTTTATTTCACTTGGCATAAAGTATACAGTCAATAATAACACCACAAACACAAACACTGCATCGCATATCGTATTTGATGTTAAATAATACATTATCGCCCCTAAAATCAATAGTAATATTGGGATTATTGAATGTGCATACAGCTGCAACTTAAAGTAACGTCGCATATCATATACGCGATATATCAACAACACAAGATAAGTCAACACACTTGTAACCACCACACCCCAAAGTCCAATGTGTCTTACCAAAACAAAATTTGACACCACATTGACCACAGCCGCAAGAATTATGGCAGGTAAGGTTTGTTTTGTATCTTTTGCACACTGATAACCCATATCCATAAATGCCACAAGAGCAAACAGTAGCACCGATACAGCCATAAAATAAAGATATTTTACGCTCACCACAAACTCTTCACTCACAAGCCAGCTATAGCATAATCTCAATGTGAAAACAAACACGATCAATACACACGAAAGCACATACAGATAATTATTAAACATATCCGAGAAGAACTTATCTCTATCAGCACTTTCATATTGTCTTAATGCTGTCTCTTGCCATGCTTGATAAAATATAGTAGCCAAAACATGCAACACCGACACAAGTCTAAAAGCCACTGCATATAAACCATTGGCTGTCAGCCCTAAATAATGCTCGATAAACAATCTATCGGTACTACCTATAATCCACCAGAAAACCAATCCCGGGATTAATGGCAACGAATACTTAACTATTTCGCTTCTTATAGCTCCATAGTCAGGTTTGGATACCAAATATTTACATATAATCCTATCTTTCAGCTCTATGTAGATTAGTGCTACCGCACGGGCCAATATATTTGCGATGAAGATACCTTCTATCCCCATTTTTAGCCACACCACAAAAATCACACTAAATACGCCTATACATAGCGACGATAAAATACCTGCACCCACAAAACTAACAGTGTTTCCGAGACCTCTTGTTATCTGCACCACCACTTCATAAAATGACATCACAATCAAAAGCAGTATTGCAAGCCACATATATTGTACCGATGCAAATATCTCCACACAACCCCCTATTAGAATCGCTATGATCGATGTGACAAACATAACTCTATAAGCAAATGTTATCACTATTGATCTACGTTTTTCATCATCAGCATCTACCAAAAAGCGAAACGCTCCATCACGCAATTGTAGCGTCATGAATGGTATTGCAAACAATATTAGTGTGAGACAAATATCATATAGACCATAATCCGAAGCATTCACATAATAGGTATACAATGGCACCATTAGGAATGTAATCAGCTTACTTCCCAAGTTACCTATTGCATACAATCCGATTGCTTTTAGGAATCGTTTTGATCTATTTTCTTGTATATTTTCTTGATTCATTTAATCTCTTTGTTCGCTTGAAGCTACTCTTCTCTTTTGAATGAAATATTGTTAATAAATTCATTCATTTTCATTGCATTCTTTGCACTATCTTTCGTAAATTTGTAGTGCCTAACAACGAGTGTATCAATTCACTTCTTTTTTTAAGGCATCTAAACTGCAAAGATACAAAATTTATGAATATTTCATTTAACTTAGAGCCAATCATTTTAATCCTTTTAGGGATTTCTTTCTTTTTTGCACTTATTTTCATTTTTTGGGAATATATCAACTTACATTCTCTCAAAAAATGCATCAAGAAAAGTCTATCTTTAAGCAAAGACAACACCGAAGGTGTGTCGGTCATTATCTACGCCGACAACGACACCGAAAACCTGTCTCACAACCTTCACAATTTCCTTTCTCAGGACTATCCTAACTACGAAATAATCATCGTGAACGATGGTGCAAACGAAGCCACTAACACTCTTCTCGAAGATATGATGCAGCAAGCACCTAATTTGCGTCTCACCTACACGCCTAACGATGCGCGCAATCTATCTCGCAAGAAATTGGCTATCATGGTGGGTATCAAGGCGGCACAGAACGACATCATCATTACTACCAACGGTAACTGCACACCAGTTTCCAACCAATGGATTAAGTCGATTGCGAAGCATTTCAACAATGGTGCCGATGTTGTAATAGGCCACACTACCCTGCCATTACATTCACGATTGAACCATTTTCTACGCCAAGTCGACACTGTAAAGTATCTCACTCATGCTTTGCGACACAAACCTTATCGTGGCATCAGCGACAACCTCGCTTATCGCAAAAGTCTATTCTTCAAAAACAAGGGTTTTTCTCACTCTATGCACCTACATTTTGGCGAAGACGACCTGTTTATCAACGAGATAGCTAACAGCCGCAACACTTGTGTTGAAATCACTCCCGAAAGCCTCATCCAGGTGCAACAACACAATGCCGACCACGAATTTACCGTCACCAAGCTACGCCGACTTTTCACCGAGCGAATGATTCGCTCTGCGGCATTCCCTCTTGCTATCATCAAATCGTTGTTGCCTCTGCTCAGCACAGCAACCATGATTGCAGCAATAGTTTTTGCCTTCACCAATGCAGTTATCTATGGTGTAGCATTGCTACTCTTCATCCTTGGCACAACACTACACCTACTCATTTACCACAAAACTGGCGCAATCCTTCGCACCGATCGAGCAAACATCTTCATTCCATTCTATTCGCTCGTTCACCCTTTCATCGCGCTCTACTACAACATCAGGAGCCGACGACACACTGCCTACAATCTCACTTGGCAACCACTTCATAAGTAAGATAAAAAGAGAGCCTGCAATGAATCATTGCAGGCTCTCTCATTTATGTTACATCTCGTTTACTTGAGCAAATTCTTATACACCTCGTCATCATTTATCACTCTCATACCTTCCTTTAGAAGTTCGTTGCGATGGTTATAAATTATCGTAAACGCCTCTTGGTCGTATACATCACGAGCAATCAACGATTTCAATATCAATTCTATCACAACTTTACTTGTATTAAACTGCTCTTCGTTGTATTTCACGCCTTCCTTTTCACCCATTGCTATAAGATCCTTCACCATAGCTTCAGTTACGACAAATCCCTTGTCGAATGCATTCACATCGGCATATTTTGCCTTCACTTCATCACGATGAGCATCTACATAGCCCAAAGTGTACTGAATAAACACGCCTTTGGTGTTCAAATTGCCATAATAATCACTATACTCCGTTGTATCCACTGGCACAAACACATCAGGAATGATTCCTCCGCCACCATAGATCGCTCTACCCGATTTCAAAGTAGTGTATTTCAACGAATCGGCCACATGAATACTATCGGCATGCATCAATTCGCCATCTTTATAGCGGTTGTACACATCTTTTGCGTAATCTTCTTTATCACCAAGCTTATAAGGCTTCTGAATACAACGACCCGACGGTGTGTAGTAACGAGCTGTAGTGAGACGCATCATCGACCCATCTTCAAATCCGAATTGGCGTTGAACCAATCCCTTTCCGAATGTACGACGACCCACAACTACACCTCTATCCCAGTCTTGTATAGCTCCTGCCACAATTTCACTTGCCGATGCTGAATTTTGATTTACAAGCACCACTATTTTACCATCTTTGAACTTGCCTCTACCATTAGCCGTTGCATCATATCGTGGCGAGCGTTTTCCTTCGGTATACACTATCGTTTCACCTGCATTCAAGAACCAATTAGCTATTTCTATCGCAGTATTTAGATAGCCCCCACCATTGTCGCTCAGGTCAAGAATGAGTTGCTTCATTCCTTGCTTTTTCAATTTCATAAATGCTTCGGCAAATTCATCAGCAGTTGCTTCAGCAAAACGACTTATTCGCACATAACCAGTCTTTGAATCCACCATATACGAAGCATCTACGCTATAGATAGGAATTTCATCGCGAGTGATTCCAAAAACTATCATATCGGCAACGCCTGGACGCTTCACGCCCACTCGCACCAACGAGCCTTTTTCGCCCATCAATCGCTTGCGTATGTCGTTAGTCTTCATCTTCACGCCAGCCACAGTAGTATCGTTCACGGTCACAATACGGTCGCCAGGATGCAAGCCCACTCGTTCCGATGGACCTCCAGCAATAAGCGAAATCACATATAGGGTATCTTGTTTCATATTGAACGAGATACCTATACCACTGAATTTACCTTGCAATGGTTGTTGTAGTTCTTGTGTCTCTTCGGCTGTGCTATAACTTGAATGTGGATCGAGTTTATCTAGCATGCCTCTTATTGCATCCTCCACCAATTTGGTGTCATTCACACTATCCACATAGAATTCGCTGATGGCATATTCTGCATTCATCAACTTCTTCATAATTGAAGTCTTGTTTTTGTTTGCACTCATTGTTATGACACTACACAGTGCCACACACACCATCACAACGGTTCTTACTATTTTCATCGTTCTCTTAAGTTGATTGTTTTTCTTACATTATTTCATTTTGCCCATTCTCTCTGCTCTATTTCGAGCATGGCAAAAACGATTTATCGGCATTCTTAGGCAAATATGGTGTTACATCATACCCATGAATCAAGTGCGCGCGCACCATTGTCGAACTCACAAATGCCACTTCAGGATATGAGCATAACAACACTGTTTCGAGGTCGCCAGTAGCACGATAAATATCACCTAAATTCTTTTCATATTCAAAATCTTGAACAGTACGCACGCCTCTCACCACACAAGTAGCTCCTTCGGCACGCGCCACATCAAGCATCAACCCACCGAAAGCCACCACGCGAACTCGTGGATTTTCGGCATAGACGCTTCTTATAAAATTCAATCTATCGTCTAATGACATAAACGAATTTTTCTCGGCATTGTTCACCACTGCCACCACCACTTCATCAAAAAGTGCCAACGCACGCGTTACTATCGACTCGTGTCCTATGGTAAATGGGTCGAATGTTCCTGGGAACATCGCCACGCGCTTATCTTGTTTACAATTCTGAGTCATCTTCTACTACAAGGTTATCAATAATGAAGTTTTGGCGTTCCATAGTGTTCTTACCCATATAGAACTCAAGCATTTCCTTCACCGAGTCCTCCTTACGCAACGACACTCTATCGAGACGCATATCAGGACCGATAAATCCTTTAAATTCTTCAGGAGATATTTCACCAAGACCTTTGAATCGTGTTATTTCGGCATTTTCGCCAAGTTTCTCAATTGCTGCAAGGCGTTCTTCCTCGGTATAGCAATAATATGTTTCTGGTGCTATTTGCGAAGCTGTGCCCCCCTTACGCGACTTTCGTTTTGCCTCTTTCTTGTTGCGCACACGGAACAATGGCGTTTGTAGAATATACACATGGCCTGTCTTCACCAATTCTGGAAAGAATTGCAACAAGAATGTAAGCATCAACAAGCGTATGTGCATTCCGTCCACATCGGCATCGGTTGCAATAATCACCTTGTTGTAACGCAATCCATCTATTCCACCCTCTATATTGAGTGCTGCTTGTAGCAAGTTGAATTCTTCATTTTCATACACCACCTTTTGCTTCTTTCCATATGAATTAAGTGGTTTACCACGCAACGAGAACACTGCTTGTGTTTCCACATCACGAATCTTTGTAATTGAACCACTCGCTGAGTCACCCTCAGTGATGAAAATCATACTTTCGGCACGCTTATCGCCCTTAGTATCATTGAAGTGAACTCTACAATCACGCAATTTCTTGTTATGCAAAGCCACTTTCTTAGCACGCTCTCGAGCAATCTTGGTTACACCTGCCATAGCCTTGCGTTCCTTTTCGCTCTCAGTGATTTTGCGTAGCATCACTTCGGCTACATGTGGCTCTTTATGCAAGAAGTTGTCGAGTTCCTTCTTCATAAAGTCGTTGATAAACTTGTAGATAGTAGGTCCGTCCTTATACATCACTGTACTACCCAAGCGAATCTTTGTTTGCGACTCGAAGATAGGTTCTACAACCTTTATACTCACTGCAGCCACTATACCATTGCGAATATCGGCATACTCAAATCCTTTGTTAAAGAATTCTTTGATAGTACGGCTCAAGGCTTCGCGGAATGCACTTTGGTGTGTACCACCTTGAGTTGTGTGCTGACCATTCACAAACGAATAGAACTCTTCGCCATATTGCGCTGCGTGAGTTATCACCACTTCGATATCCTTATCCTTGAAATGGATTAGTGGATATAGTGGATCATTGGTCATATATTCGTTCACAAGGTCGCTCAAACCATTGCGCGATAGATATTTCTTTCCGTTGTATATGATTGTAAGACCTGTGTTCAAGAAGGTATAGTTTTTAACCATTCTTTCCACGAAGTCTTCGTTATATTTATAGTTTACAAATATTGTATTATCTGGCTTAAACTGAATCAAAGTACCGTTTGGAGCACCCGCTTCGGCTGGCACAATACCACTTTCGCTCACAAGCTTTCCACACTCAAACGATGCATACGAGGTCATGCCGTCACGCACACTTTGCACAAAGCAGCACTCCGACAACGCATTTGTAGCCTTCAAACCCACACCATTCAAGCCCACCGAGCTCTTATAGTTCTGAGTGTCAAACTTACCACTGGTATTCATCAATGTAGCAGCCTTACTCACATAGTCAAGTGGTATACCGCGTCCATGGTCGCGTATCGAAACCATTCCTTCGCTCACTTCCACTTCTATCATTGAGCCATGACCTGCTGCATGTTCGTCGATTGCATTGTCCATTATTTCTTTGAACAACACATATATACCATCATCGCTTTGCGAACCATCGCCAAGCTTTCCAATATACATACCAGGACGACGACGAATGTGCTCGAGCGCCTCAAGGGTTACAAGTTTGTCATAGTTACCGCTGGTTGCATTCAACTCAGCATCTTTTATTGTGTTTTCTTCTGCCATATCAGTCTTATAGCCTATTTCTTACAGTATTTATACCCTGTATTATCATTAATCTCACAAAGTTAGTAAAAAAAATCCTTTTATCTCGAAAATAACACTTTACCATTGTCTTTTCTCGCAAAAAAATCAAATTATTCATTACTTTTGCAATGTATTTTATGAGCAACATTCTTTGTAGCATAATAATCCCTTTCTACAATGTTCCCACCGAACTTGTCGACAAGTGCCTCACCAGTATTTTTAGCCAAGACTGGGGAGACAATAGTTATGAGGTGATTTTCGTAAACGACGGCTCACCTTCGCCTATCGCCCACAGCACTCAGTCGCTTCTCGACTCCTTCGATCACTCAACTTATATCAAGCAGGAAAACAAAGGGCTTAGTACTGCTCGCAACGCAGGTTTAGCTGCTGCATCGGGCGAATACATTTTCTTCCTCGACTCCGACGATTTTTGGTTCAGCAATTCAATAGGCCAACTTTTGCCTTGCCTGAAAGAATCAAAATATGACATCATAAAATTCTCTTCGCTACACATTTACGACAGCAATATTCATGCTCCTCATTATTCACCTACGGCGCTTGCTTTCGAGTCGGGTTGTGAATATATGAGCACACACAACATCATCAAGGGTGCTTGCACTTATTGTTATCGACGCTCATTTCTAAACACCCAAGGCATAGCCATGCCCGAAGGCATCATTCACGAAGACGAATATTTCTTGACTCAAGTGTTTTTCGAGGCTAAGGATGTACTCATTTCCAACATTCCTCTATATGCCTATATCAAGCGCGAAGGTTCTATCACATCGCGCACCACACGCCAGCAATGGCTACGAAGTTTCCACGATTTCTTCGCAACATTGAAGTTCACAGCTTCCCTCAAATCGTCATCTCAAATCACTGATATTCAAACCAATGCTATCAACAGCCGCATGTCGTTTCTAATTTGCGACTATGTCTACAATGTCCTCAATAGCACATCAAGCCACACCGACAAGCGCAACGCATTATCACAACTCAATGAGATAGGCTATTACCCTCTCCCTAAATTGGGTAGCAATCTAAAATACAATTTACTTCGAGCTTTCTCCCACAACTACCATTCTATGCTTGTGTGGGCTAAAACGATTCGTTTTATACTGAAATTAAAGAGCCGAAATCAGAATTATTAACCCTTCACAATCCATCTTATCAAGCGGTCGATACCTCGTCCACCACAGCCTACATATCGATATACCATCGGCGCAAGCCACTTCAACCTACAATCCTCTTTCACTGCATCATAAGACTCATCATAATAGCGTTGTGCCAACTCATTTTCGCCTTCTTTTAAGAACAATCCAGCAAGCACAAATCGGCGCATCTTCAACAATTTCACCAATCGTTCTTTTCCTTTAAAGTCCGATTGTTCCACTGCCTTAATTGCAGTTGCAATAGCCAATTCTTTTCGTTGAGGATTTTGCGAATACTTTGCTCCAGTTATCGACTCATTATGCACTCGCACATGCACATACACTCCGTCATCCACCACTGCCACACGAGGATTTTGCAACAACACCCTCACGCCAAGTTCCCAGTCATTCCAACATTGCACAGTCTCATTCCAGCCACCAGCACGCTCAAGCAACTCGCGGCGCATTATATATCGCTGTGTCGATAGGTTCGAATGGAAAATATGATTTTCAAAGAAATTGGAACGAGCAAAACGAACTCGGCTCACCTTGCCGTTCTCATTAAAACCGGCATCGGTGGTTACCACATCTACATTACCTCCACATTCCGCTATTTTTTCGACATATTTTGCTACCAAACATTCATCCATAGTGTCATCACTATCGAAGAACATCAGCCACTCACTGTCCACCAAGCGAGCACCTGCGTTACGAGCTGCACACGCACCTGCTTTCGCCTCACTCAACACATCTATCTTAAAATCATGAGTTTCGTGTTGCTTCTTGAATTCTTGTAGGACAGCCAAACTATTATCGGTAGAATTATTGTCAACCAACACAACATGAAGCGGGCGATGAGTCTGTCGGCTCACCGAGTCAAGCGTTTCTTTCACCATTTCCGCTCTGTTATACACTGGTATGACTATCGATATAAGCATCTTATTGCAAAGATAAGGTTTATTTCTTTAATAGCTTGCGCAACTTAGCCACAAATACACTATAGTTACTGCCCAACATAGAGCACGCCACAGCCTTCAATGGCATTGCCGACTTTACAGCACGATTTAGAGGAATTCTTCGGCGTGGCAATTCTCTTTTTTCGCCAAGTTGCAGCATTATTATATGCGCATTACTCATTCGCAAGTACACATCATCGAGCACCATTTCGCTCATATCCTTGCATTCCTTAAGCCATTCATATAGTTGCACATAGGCACGCAGATAGTCGCCTGCACTACGAGGATTCACACTACGAGATATCGTTCCTTCACGACTGCAGTAGTAATACATTCCCTCATCCGACAACATTATCTTATCAACCGACGACAACAAATATGGAATAGTAAACAAGTCTTCCATCAATTTGCCCTTAGGAAATTGTTGCCCTTGCCACACGCTTCTACGATATATCTTATTCCAAGCATAACAATGGTAATAACCCTTTTGCTCTATCCATTCTACGAACGACACTTTTTCATTCTTTCCTGGCACTACTTCTCGGGCTTTTATCGACCCATAGTCCACATTTACAGGGAATTCGAGCACAGCTACATCGCGATTAGCGTCCAATAGTGCCACATTTGCCTGATAAGTGTTTTCGGCCACAAAGTCATCCGAATCCACAAAGGTAACATACTCGCCTGGAGCCTCTGCAAGACCTCGATTTCGAGCTTCACTCAACCCACCGTTCTCGGCACAATGAATCACTCTTATTCTGCTGTCTTTCTCGGCCCATTCGTCACATAGCACTCCGCTATGATCTATCGAGCAGTCGTCTACAAGTATAATTTCAATATCCTCAACACCTTGTTTGAGCAAACTTTTTACACAAGTATCGAGATAATCCTCCATGTTATACACTGGAACTATTACACTCAACTTTATGCTCATTTCTTGCCTCCTTTCTTGTTCCAGAATTCCACATATTGTGCTGCCACCTTCTTATGGTCGTGATGACGCTCTATATACACCACACTCTCGCGTTGACGACGAGCCACATCGGCTGGATTAAGCACCAACGATTCAAGTTTGGCATACACATCGTCCACATCGGGCAGTACATTCACTATCGGGCGAATTTCGGTTTCGCCAAGGATTTCATAGTTTTCTTCTTCACCACCTCCAACTACCACAAGACCTTTGGCCATTGCAAGGAGTGGATTCATCGATGGTGTATACGAATATAATTGGTCGATTAGTACATCGCTCGTGTTCATCAAGTCGCAATACTCTTGATATGGCACCGATTCCACACGAACAACTTCCACCTTATCGGGATACTTCTCTTTAAGTTTGAGCAAACAAGGATACATCACATCGGTTCCTTTATACTCTTCTCGGCTTTTCTGCACACCCACAAACACTCTCAACTTTTCACTTTCGGAATGCGGAATGCGTGGCACAATTTCGCTTCTATCTATCGGGAATGGTATGAATTGTGTTTTCTCAGGGAAAGCTCGTCGATAACACACATCATACTCATAAAGTCCCGCAATGATGCCATCACAATCATTGGCTATATATTCGTTCAATTCGCGCTTAGGGCCTTGCATATACTCAGCTATAAACCTATCATTCATAGCACATTGACGCAATTTATCGCCTATATTGAAATCGCCATAACGGAACACTTTTTCAAGCCCAGTTTTCACCCAATAATAATCCATTCCACTCGACGATAGGAACACTTTCTTGTTATGCTTCCTCAAGTAGTTATATATTGGGTATATCTTATCGGGAGTGAGTTCCACAAACACTGGATTGATGAGTTGCACCACATCGTAACCTCGCATCTTGGGCAACGCCTTTGCCAATCGCCACATGAACGACAATGTGTCTTTCTTGCCCAACGAGTCGCGACGCAAATCAATATCGCGAGGATAATTTTTCCAAAAATCCCCATTCGATGCCACTGTTACGGTATGTCCCAACTCGCGTAGCCCCTTTGCAAGGGTCCAGTGCACATTGCTATACTCGCCAACCAATAAAATCTTCATAACAGCTACAAAAATACGAAAAAAGGGCTTACTCTCCTCGTTTTTTCGACAAACTTTTGTAATTTCGCAGTGGATAGAACATTTAAGCGATGAAGATTCTTTTTTTAGGCGATGTAAGCAATTTCCACAACACTTTAGCACACGCTTTGCGTAGTGCTGGGCATGAGTGTGTCGTAGCATCTATGGCAAACTCTTGGCAACGCATCGCTGGCGACATCGACATCTCTCGCGAAGATGGCATTCTCGGCACGGCAAAATTTGCAGCTAAGTTGCCTTTTCTTCTCGCTAAAATGTGTGGCTATGACATCGTTCATTTCATCAACCCACACTTCCTTTCACTCAAGCCCAACAAGCTTGCCCAAGTGTTGGCGTTCTTGAAACAACACAATCGTTACTTGTTCTATTCGGCATGTTGCACCGACTACGACTATCTGTCTACTTGCCACGATGGTAGCACTTTCCGCTATTCCGACTTCCTCCTTGGCGACAAACCTTCGCCCTATGTCGAATCGCACGAATGGACTCAGCACAACCATTGGGACAACCCCGAAGTGGTAAACTATCACCATCACTTCATCAACAACATGGACGGCATTGTGGCATGCCTTTATGAATACTTTGTTTCCTACAAGAATCAAAGCATTCCTCTTGCCTATGCGGGAATTCCTATCGACACCGATGCTTTCAAACCTCGATACATCGAGTCAGAGCCTCAAAAAGTACGCTTTTTCATAGGCATTCAGCGTCAAAAAACTATCCTCAAAGGTGCCGACCGCTTGCTCTATGCAGCACAACGCATCACTGAGCGATATCCACAGCTATGCGAACTTGCCATAGCCGAAAGTGTTCCTTTCAAGGAATATGTCAACCTTATGAGCTCTTCGCATGTTATTCTCGACCAACTCTATTCCTACACTCCTGCCACCAACGCCCTCATGGCTATGGCACAAGGTATGATTGCTGTGTCGGGAGCCGAACCCGAATTCTACGATTTCATAGGCGAAACTACCAATCGCCCCATCATCAATGTATCGCCTCTAACCGAAGACGACATTTACAACAAACTCGAATGGATTGTACTCAATAAGAGCCAACTCCCTGCTCTATCACGCACAAGTCGCGAATTTGTGGTCAAGCACAACGATAGTCGCATAGTAGCTCAAAAGCACATCGATTTCTGGAACAAAATCATCACGAAATGACACTCGAAGTATTAGTTTGCACCATCGACAATGGCATCAACAACATCGATCGCCTCATTCTTGCCCCTATCGAAGGAGTGAGCTACCTCATTTCGTGGCAACATTCAGCCGATTTCACTCCTACCGATGTACCCGAGCCGCTTCAACGCAACGACATCAAGATTGTTACTTTGCAAGGACGAGGATTGAGTCGCAATCGCAACAATGCCATCCGTCACGCATCGGCCGATATCTGTCTCATTGCCGACGACGATTGCGCATATCAGCAATCTTACTTCACAAACATAATAGATACATTCCACAATGATGCGGCACTCGATTTAGCCACATTCCGAATGAAATCAAGCTATGAGAACAAATTCTACCCCGATTATTCTTTTAACTTAAATACATTTGCAAAAGGGTATTATGTCACATCATTCGAAATAGCTTTTCGACGCACATCTATTCAACACAAGCTATGGTTTAATGAACTTTTCGGACTTGGTGCTCCAACATTACAATCGGGTGAAGAAAATCTATTCATACATGATGCTGTAACTATGGAGTTAAACTGCCACTACTTTCCAATAGTTATAGTAGAGCACGACCACCCCACCACATCATCCACACGCGTCGACAATCACGGTGTTATCATGGCTGAAGGGGCTTATATCGGTATTGTATACCCTTGCACAGCGCCACTACGACTCATTCTCAAAGCGTATCGCCTCAACAAAGCCAACCATCTAGGAGTCTTCACCAACCTCCGCCTTCTCATCGCAGGCATTACCTACTACAACAAACAAAAAAAGTGAGGAACTTTCGCCCCTCACCTTAGCTTTCTATATGTGATTTATTACATATATTTTGCGATAACCTTCGACAACGATTCTATTTCAAACACTCGTTCCACAATCTCGCCCTTGCGATTCAAAATGAAGATTGCTGGAAGGCTTCCCACATTATACATCATCAAATTCTTTGAGTTTACGCCATCAGAATCAAGCACTGTTACCCATGGCAAGTTCATTGCAGCTTGACGCCATTGGAATTCGTCATAGTCGTAAGCGATTTGATAGATTTCAAGACCCTTCTTGTTGTACTTCTTATATTCGTCCAATAGAACTGCGTTGAATGCTGGTGACAATTCATCAGCATACACTGTAAAGTTCAACACAACCACCTTTCCTTGTGAAGCTACTTCGCTCAATTGACGCATCTTACCATTTTCATCTTGTAGAGTAAGATCAAGCAATGGAATTTCGGTTGCAACCACAGTGTCGCCTTGCACAGGTGCCACACGACGACGATTGCTTATTGCTACATTCACAAGATATGCTGTGCGTGGGTCAGTTGGTTTAAATGTATTATAAGCATTAGCCACTGCGCTAATCATCTTCAAGTCTTCCTTGTCTTGTGGATTATATAGCGGTGCTTCACCTATATATTTATTAATAATGTAATAAGACACGATGCTACTTGGGTTAGCAAGAATCACTTTAGCAAGTTCGTTCTTCCAAGCCTTCAACTCTTCAGCACTTGCCTTGTGCATTTGCATAGCGCGCTTATCCACATTCATCATTTCTTCAGCAAGAGCCGAGCCACCCAACACATAGTCGGTAGCAAAATTAGCAATATTACTGTTCAATGTCACATTGTCGATGCTATCGATAGGGAAATAAATAGCCTTATCATTATAGCGCAAACGATATATTTCGGCAAATTGTGGAGCTGGTTGAGCCACTTCAAACTTGCCATTCTTGTCACACTTCACCGAGTCAACGATAAGCCACCAACCATTGTTAGCCACTTCCACCACCATTTTAGTAGAATCGTTAGCTCCTTCGATTTTACCACTCACTTTAAATCCTCCGTTGCCACAAGCTGTCATGACCATTGCAACAAGTGTCAAAATATAGATACCGTACTTTTTCATAATCACATTTTAAATTTTCAGCCGTCAAAGATACAAATTAATCTGCGTAGTCAAAAATAACTACACAAAAAAGAGGGTAACTCTTATCCGAATTACCCTCTACTATATCTAAATCTTATTCGATTCTTAGATAATTACTTCTTGACCTTGTTCTGGTTGGTCGTTTTGTTCTTCGCGGTTACGGTGTTCGAAGCGTTGTCCGCGGTTGTCATCACGACGAGGACCACGATTGTTGTCGCGGCGTGGGCCACGATTATCATCACGACGAGGGCCGCGGTTGTTGTCGCGATTACCACCTTCACGACGTGGTGCGCGTGGTGCGCGTTCTTCCCAACCTTCTGGCTTTTCAAGTAGAGCCTTCATTGATAGGCGGAACTTACCTGTCTTCTTGTCGATTTCGATAAGCTTCACAGTTACTGTATCACCTTCCTTGATGCTGCTTGTTTCCATGCTTTCAAGGCGTTCCCAGCTGATTTCTGAGATGTGTAGAAGACCTTCCTTACCTGGCATAAATTCAACAAATGCACCGAAGTCAAGAATGCTCTTCACCTTACCTGTGTATGTTTCACCTTCTTCAGGAACTGCGATGATTGCGTTGATGCGTGCAAGTGCAGCTTCGATGCTGTCCTTGTTTGCAGCTGCAATTTCAACAACTCCCTTGCCATCTACTTCTTCGATAGAAACTGATGCACCAGTTTCTTCTTGGATGCCTTGGATTGTTTCACCACCCTTACCGATGATTGCACCAATGAAATCCTTATCAACTGTCAAGCTAACGATGCGTGGTACATGTGGCTTGTAGTCTTCGCGTGGAGCAGGGATAGTTTCGTTGATGATATTTAGGATGTGAAGGCGACCTGCGCGTGCTTGTTCAAGAGCTTGAGCAAGGATTTCGTAAGATAGACCATCACACTTGATATCCATTTGAGTTGCTGTGATACCGTTTTCAGTACCTGTTACCTTGAAGTCCATATCACCAAGGTGGTCTTCGTCACCAAGGATATCAGAAAGTACTGCATGCTTAACATTGCCCTTGTCTGTGATAAGACCCATTGCGATACCTGCTACTGGCTTCTTCATCTTAACACCTGCGTCAAGAAGAGCAAGACAACCTGCACACACTGTAGCCATTGATGATGAACCATTTGATTCAAGGATATCAGAAACTACACGACAAGTGTAAGGGAAATCTGTTGGCAACATGCTCTTCAATGCACGCCATGCAAGGTGACCGTGACCGATTTCACGACGGCCTACACCGCGTTGTAGTTTTGCTTCACCTGTAGAGAATGGAGGGAAGTTATAGTGAAGAAGGAAGCGTTCTGTGCCGTGGTTCAACACATCGTCAACCATCTTTTCGTCAAGTTTTGTACCAAGTGTTACAGTAGCAAGTGATTGTGTTTCACCACGAGTGAACACAGCTGCACCGTGAGGACCTGGAATATAGTCAGTTTCGCACCAGATTGGGCGAATATCAGTAGTCTTACGACCATCCAAACGGATACCTTCGTCAAGAATGCAACGACGCACTGCTTCTTTTTCTACATCGTGGTAGTAACGCTTAACAAGTGCTGTCTTTTCGTCGCGTTCTTCTTCTGGTAGTGCTTCGATAAATTCGTCGCAGATTGCAGCGAATGAATCGTTACGCCAGTGCTTGTCAGCACATCCTGCTTGAGCAATCTTGTATGCCTTGTCATAACATGCATCCCACACTTGCTTGCGTAGGTCTTCGTCATTGATTTCGTGGCAATATTCGCGCTTAACAGTAGCACCTGCTGCTTCGGCAAATTCCATCACAGCCTTACAATGTACCTTGATTGCTTCGTGAGCTGTCTTCAATGCTTCAAGTAGATCGCTTTCTGACACTTCGTCCATCTCACCTTCCACCATCATAATATTATCGTAAGTTGCACCTACCATCAAATCCATATCAGCCTTTTCTAATTCTTTGAAAGTGGGGTTGATGACAAACTTGCCGTCGACGCGAGCAACGCGTACTTCAGAGATTGGACCATTGAATGGGATATCCGACACTGCGATTGCAGCTGATGCTGCAAGACCTGCAAGTGCATCTGGCATATCTTCGCCGTCAGTTGAGTACAATGTGATGTTCACAAATGTATCAGCGTGATAATTGTCAGGGAACAAAGGACGCAACACGCGGTCTACAAGGCGTGCTGTCAAAATTTCATAGTCGCTTGCACGACCTTCACGCTTTGTGAAGCCGCCTGGGAAACGACCAAATGCTGAGAATTTTTCTTTGTATTCTACTTGAAGAGGCATAAAGTCAACCCCTTCGCCGGCTTCTTTAGCCGAAACTACTGTCGCAAGAAGCATTGTGTTGTTCATGCGAAGTTCAACCGCTCCATCGGCTTGCTTTGCAAGCTTTCCTGTTTCAAGGGTGATTACTCGTCCATCACCCAAATCGATGGTTTTTTTGATAGGTGTTAGCATATAATATATTTCTTACTAATAAAATTCTTGCAAAGATACACTTTTTTTTCGACTCAAACGCCTAATTCTTTGCAAATTGTGCGTTTTAAAGCCCAAATAAGCCTCATTAGCGCCAATTTTACAACTATTATTCCACCTCACTCCTCTTTTTACACCCCTCACTTAGTCGCGTTTCTACCCCTCACAACACAACAAAAGAGATGCACCGACACATGTCGATACATCTCCTTTTTAGCATTATTTATGTCCCTTTTATTACTTCAAACCGCGATTGCGAAGAAGTGCATCTGGGTTAGGTTCTTGACCACGGAATTGCTTGTAAAGTGTCATTGGATCTTCGCTGCCACCTGCTTCAAGGATGTTGATACGGAATGCATCAGCAGTTGCCTTATCGAAGATACCCTTTTCAGCGAATAGTTCGAAACCATCAGCGTCAAGCACTTCAGCCCATAGGTAAGTGTAATAACCTGCTGCATAGCCGTCGCTACCGAAGATGTGCTTGAAATAAGTACTGCGATAACGGAATGTAAGTTCTTCTGGAAGACCAAGCTTTTCAGCTACAGCTGCTTCAAATTCAGCCACATTCACATCCTTACCATCATTTACCTTGTGCCATTCAATATCAAGAAGTGCTGCACCTGCAAGCTCAGTTGTAGCAAAACCTTGGTTAAACTTAGATGATGCAATAAGCTTTTCAACAAGTTCTGCTGGGATAGTTTCGCCAGTTTGATAGTGCTTAGCATACACTGCAAGAACTTCTGGTTCAAATGCCCAGTGTTCAGTGATTTGTGAAGGAAGTTCCACAAGGTCGCGGTCTACATTTGTACCAGCTTGGCCACGATAAGCAGCGCGAGTAAGCATGCCGTGAAGACCATGTCCGAATTCGTGGAATGCAGTTTCTACTTCGTCGATAGTAAGTAGAGCTGGCATATCACCCGATGGGCGTGTAAAGTTACCCACATTGTACACTACAGGGCGTTCGTTGATAGTATCATAGTTGCAAGCACCCTTGAATTCGCTCATCCAAGCACCTTGACGCTTAGTTGCGCGTGGGAAGTAGTCAGTCATAAACACTGCAAGGTGTTCGCCTGCTGCATCTTTCACTTCATATACAGTTACTTCAGGATTATACTTTGGAGCGTCCTTCATTTCAGTGAATGTTACGCCATAAAGCTTGTTAGCTACATGGAATAGACCTTCAACCACATTTTCGAGCTTGAAGTATGGGCGTACATCATCTTCGCTGATGTTGAACTTTTGTGCCTTCACCTTTTCAGCATAGTAATAGTAGTCCCAAGGTGCTACCTTGAAGTCCTTACCTTCTGCCTTTACATAAGCTTGCATATCAGCTACTTCTTCTTTAACCTTTGCTACTGCAGGCTTCCAAATCTTGTAAAGTAGATCTTCTGCATTCTTGGTAGTCTTTGCCATTACATTGTCGATAGCATAGTCAGCGAAGCAGTCGAAACCAAGCATCTTAGCCTTCTTTGTGCGAAGCTTCAAGATTGCGTTGATGTTTTCAGCATTAGCAAATTCGCCTTCGCTTGCAAGTGAAGTATAACCCTTCCACATCTTTTCACGAAGTTCGCGATTTTCAGCATAAGTTAGCACTGCAAGACGGCTTGGTGCGTGAAGTGTGAACACCCACTTACCTTCCTTACCACGAGCCTTTGCTTCATCAGCAGCTGTTGCGATAGTACCTTCTGGCAAACCAGCAAGTTCTTCCTTGTTTTCTACCACTAGTTCCCATGCGTTAGTACCCTTAAGCACATTTTCATTGTAAGCAATGAATGCCTTAGAAAGTTCTTGGTTGATAGCCTTCAATGAATCCTTTTGAGCTGCATCAAGAAGAGCACCTGAACGCACAAAGTTCTTGTAGTACTTTTCAAGAAGACGAGTTTGTGCTGTATTTAGGTTGAACTTTTCCTTGTTGTCATACACTTCTTTGATACGAGCAAATAGTGCTTCGTTCATACCCATATTATCGCTATGAGCTGTGTATAGAGCTGAGATTTCTGGAGTCAAAGCTTCCATTTCTGGTGTGTTATCGCTTTCGCTTAGTGCGAAGAACACATAAGCCACCTTATTTAGCAACTGACCACTATTGTCAAGAGCCAAAATTGTGTTTTCAAAATCAGGCAATGCACGATTCTTGATAATTACATCAATTTCTTGATTTTGAGCTTCAATACCAGCCTTTACTGCAGGTAGATAGTGCTCATACTTGATTTGATCAAATGGCGGAATCTCATATTGAGTTGTGTAGTCCGCCAAGAATGGGTTTTCTTCCATTTTGTTTGAGTTGCACGCCGAAAGTGTTACAGCGATTGCACTTGCTACGGTTAATAATGTTTTGTTCATTTCTATTAAGTATTATAGATTAAATAATTTGTTTCTTTCTCATTTCCAGTGAAAAGTAACCAGCAACGGATAGTGATCCGACGACTTTTCATTACCTCGTTTTATATCCACTGCCTCGAAATCGCCCTTATAAAGAACATGGTCTATTCTAAAATAGAAACGATTATCGTGGAAAGTTATTGTAGGTCCCAACGCACATTCTTTATATGCATCGAGCATATCATCGCCCTTTATAGTGTTGTAGCTAAACGAAAAAGGTGTATCGTTAAAGTCACCACACAGTATCACATTCTCATTTCCGAGCGAATCGATATATGATCGCACATCTTTAGCTTGCGATGCTCTGTGCTTGAAAGCCGTTGCGAGTTTGGTGAGCATTCCACTCTTCACCTCGTCCACCAAATTCTCCTTAAGATTTTCCGAAGATGAGGAAATATCGGTAATCTCACGATACAATGCTTTATCATTATCAGTCAACCCTATCGACTCCAAATGAACATTTATCACATTCAGCACCTTACCTTTCACACGCACCTTATAGGCAGTCGACTTATTATATAGCGCCTTTGTTGTAGTGGCTATTTTTTCTGTCTCTACTGTGTAGGGATATTTCGACAAAATCACCAAGTCGCGCAATCGCTTCTCACGATAAGGATACTTGCCATTCAGCTCGGGAATAAGTGACTTGATTATATCCAAATCGTCCATTTTCACCAATGCTGCTGCTTCTTGCAATATCACAATGTCGGCATTTGCGTTAAGAATATATCTGAGGGTGCGATTTTCGCCTTTTTTCTTCTCTGAGTCATCAAAGTTCATCACATTGTAGGTCAACACCTTAAATGTAGAATCAGTTGGCACCGATTCGCTCACGAAGTTCAATGGCGAAAAAGTGATCAGTGCTGGGTAGCAAGCCACTACAAACAATAACGACATTAGCGCCACACTCCATCTGCGCACCACCAACCACACCAATAGCACGATAAGATGCACAACAAGCACTATAGGGAATCCCATCCCCAACACTGCAAAATTTGCTGTCTTTTCGGGGTCTACATATCCACAATAAGCTGTAGCTACCAGAGCCACTCCGATAGCCATTGTTACAAGAATACCTATATTCTTGATTATCGACAATATTTTAGAAAAAATGCTTCTTAAAAACCCCATCTCTAATTATTCTTGCTCACTTTAAACAATCTGCGTTTCTCGTCTTCAGTAAGCGATGCATATCCCGATTTCTTTATCTTATCCAAGATGATGTCGAGCGTTGCCTCATCGGCTTCGCTCATTACTCCACTTGGGCGACGAGAAGCGTTACGAGGTGCATCATTTTTAGCCCCATTATGTTGTGCCGAGTTAGCTTTTTTCGCTCTCTTTTGAGCAAGCGAATCCACTGCATCGGCTATGAAATCTATTACTTTATTTATAGGTGCTGTGATGTCCATGCGACGATTTATCAACATTGTAAACATCACACCTGTAAGTGCACCACCTAAATGAGCTATGTGTCCGCCCATGTTTTCGCCTGTTATGCTCAACACATCGATGACCACATAAACTATTGCAATCCACTTGAGCGATATTGAGCCCAAAAAGAGCAGATTCATCTTATAATGGGGAGCTTTCATCGATATTGCTATCACGATAGCCATCACCGACGCCGATGCTCCTATGAGCCAAGTGTGCGCCCCTGCCAATGTTGGCAATAGATAGGCAAGCATATACAACACGCCACCACCTACTCCTCCTAATATATATAAGCCCACGAATTGCTTTGGCGTGAAATAGTCCAAAAACATTATTCCAAACCAATACAGCACAAGCATATTGAATAATATGTGCATCACATCATAGTGCGACACCATATAAGTCAATATTGTCCATGGCGCGCTCATCAATCCACTCACCGACGATGGCAATTCTATCCATCGCAAGAACGACATCGGATCGATTCCCGCAAAAAAACACACCACACCTGCTATGCGCAATAATAGGAACACAGCAATGTTGATGTAAACAAGTTTCATCGGCATACTTGCCGTCTTGTATCGGTATTTTAAGTTATCAATAAATGCCGCCACTTATATTTCCTTTCTTCTTCCAATACAATAACAACAATAATCCGAACAACATTCCTCCTAAGTGTGCAAAATGCGCCACCGAACTCATTGTTCCCGATATACCGAAGAAAAATTCTATTGCGCCATATCCCCACACCATATATTTTGCCTTAATAGGCACTGGTATGAACATTATATATAATGGTAGGTTAGGGAAAAGCATTCCGAATGCAAGCAAGATACCAAAGATGCCTCCCGATGCGCCCACTGTAAGCAACGCATTAAGAGCAGGGATGTTTTGACCTTGTGCTATAGCCATATCTAATGCTTGATGTGCTTCGGCCATCGACCACCCTGCTTGGTTGGCAAACATCGGTGCAAATATGTCTTTCCATGTAAATTGCCACACCAATTCTTGCACCAAAGCTGCTCCAATACCACATGTGATGTAATAAAATAGGAAGCGTTTTTCGCCAAGAGTGCGTTCAAGAAGGGGACCAAACATCAACAGCGAGAACATATTGAAAAATAGATGCGTAAAATCGCTGTCGGAATGTAAAAACATATAAGTAACTATTTGCGCTGGATTGAAATCGCTTGCCATCCAAAAGTGCAATCCTAACAACTCGGTTAGGTCGATCCCTATCTTGGGCAATATTATTTGAGCTATCCACACAAGAACATTGATAATCAACAAATTCTTTGTGATTGTGGGCAAATTTCTAAAAAGTGATCCAAACATAATTGTTATTTTTCTTCTTTAATTTTAATGCTCCATTTTGCATGAAGCTCATAAAACATTTCTTCATTCTAAAATGCTGTGAATAACACGCTAAGAACAAATTCTATTGCAAAAGTAATGAAAAACTGCCTTTTTTTTAAGAAAAATGAACTAATTGTATCTTTTTTGCCTCAAATACAACAATTTTTCATAAATATTTTTTGTTTTAAACGATAAATCACATAAATTTGTTGCGTTAATATCATTTTAAACATAAATTATCGAGAATTATGAATAAGACAGAACTTGTAAACGCTATCGCTGAAAAGGCTAATTTGTCAAAAGTTCAAGCTAAGGCAGCTTTGGAAGCTTCTTTGGAAGCTATCGCTGAAGGATTGGCAAAGGGTGAAAAAGTAGCTTTGATTGGTTTCGGTACTTTCGCTGTAGCTGAAAAGGCTGAACGCACTGGTATCAACCCTGCAACTAAGGAAAAAATCACTATCCCTGCTAAGAAGGTTATCAAATTCAAAGCTGGTGCTGAACTAGACAAGGCTGTTAAGTAATTAGCAACCATTTATTTCTAAAAAAGACAAAAACCGCCTCATTTTTTCAATGGGCGGTTTTTTGTGTTTTTATACTGCTGGCAGACTCATGCCGTTGAGTTTGCGATACAAGTCGAGGGCATACACATCGGTCATCGCACTCATGTGGTCAAGCACAGCTTGTATCTTGCCGAAAAGTGTTGGCGAATATACCTCATATTGTTGTGGCACCTTACTCAACAGCAATCGCGAATAATTCTTCTCAGGGAATCGCACTGCATCTATGAGTTTCTTCATCAAGAATGATATAATCTGATTACCGGCAAGGTCAATTTCTACTACCGACGATGCACAATATATCTTAGCATAAGCAAGCGACGAACAAGCATTATATGCTTCCTTGCACATTGGCGAAATGTGGTCGATTAGGCAACCATTAAACTCACCTCGCAATATTGCATCTTCATTATTCACAAAGGCTTCGGCACATTCATGCACGAGCGTTCCGATAATGCACGAGCGCAGATAACCCACCTTCTCATTCTTGTCGGCTACATTATCCATCACCTTTTGTATTCGTGCCTTGCGCTCACCTTCAAAGAATCCGAGCATCAACTCTATCGTTTCGCGCGTATTCACAATCTTTAGCTTGTGAGCATCTTCCAAGTCCATCACTTGATAACATATATCATCGGCAGCCTCTACAAGATACACAAGTGGGTGGCGCACATATTGTTCTTCGCCACGCTTCAAGATTCCCAATTCTTCGGCTATCTTCTCATAAGTATCTTTCTCTGAAGTAAAGAACCCAAATTTGCCCTTCTCATTAGCATATTTCGATGAAAATGGATATTTCACTATCGAAGCCAGCATCGAATAGGTCATCGCAAAACCTCCTGGACGACGACCTGCAAATTGATGCACTAATTGACGAAACGAATTGGCATTCCCTTCAAAGTTTATCACATCGTTCCATTCCGTTTCCAACAATTCCGATTTAAGCACATTCCCCTCGCCTTCCGAGAAGAACGAACTAATGGCTTTCTCGCCCGAATGACCGAATGGTGGATTTCCAAGGTCGTGAGCCAAACACGCAGCACTCACTATCTCGCCCAAATCGTCAAGTTTGTTCCCCCACGATTCATTGCTGTATTTTTTGCGCAATCTGATCGATACTTCACGAGCAAGCGACTTGCCCACACTCGACACTTCAAGACTGTGTGTCAATCGATTGTGTACGAAGATACTTCCTGGCAACGGAAACACTTGCGTCTTGTTCTGCAAGCGGCGAAATGGCGACGAAAACACCAATCGGTCATAGTCGCGCTGAAAATCGCTACGAATACCACCGTTACTACTTTCATTGTAATCTTCAAGTCCTAGACGCTTGTCGCATATCAAGCGGTCCCAACACATCTTATTTTCGCGTTGTATCATATTTCTTTATCTATTATCGCACTAAATTACAAAAAAATACTCAAAACGCCCCATTTTATACCTATCAATTTGCATTATAGCATTTTTTAAGGTATTTATCTCGAAAAATCTCTCGTTTTTTCACTATCTTCGCATATTTGAATAATTAACTATTTAACACAGCAAAACAATGGAACCTATCAAAGTTAAAATCATAAACAAATCTAACAATCCTACTCCAAGTTATAGCACTGCCGACAGCGCAGGTATGGATGTGCGCGCATTCGTCAGCGAGCCTATCACTCTCGCTCCTCTTGAAAGAGTGCTTGTGCCTACTGGCCTATACATGGAGCTACCAAGTGGCTACCAATGCGAAATTCGTCCTCGCAGTGGACTTGCTTTGAAGAAAGGTATCACCGTACTCAACACTCCTGGCACTATCGATGCCGATTATCGTGGCGAAGTGGGTATTATCCTTATCAATCTTTCTAACGAGCCATTTGTTATCAACAATGGTGAACGCATCTGCCAAATGGTGATCATGCCTTACACTAAAGCTGAATGGGTAGAAGTTGAAGCGCTCAACGAAACCGAACGCGGCGAAGGTGGTTTTGGACACACTGGTGTTAAATAAGACAACTCAGAATGAACATTTTATTGAGATACATAACATTTATTCTCATATTTGCTTTAGCTCCTATCCTCTACGCTAAGGATAACGACGCTAATGATATCGAGGCTCAAAAGCGCAAAGCTCACTACACTTTCATGGAAGCTATGCGCAAGAAGGCTATTGGCGAGTATGATGCTTACCACGAATTGATGATACACGCCTATGCACTCGATACCACCAACACAGCTATAGCGCATCACCTTGGCTATAGCACCCTCGTTGCAGGCGTATGCGACGAGGCGGGGCTGCAACAAGCCATCAAACTAATGGAGTCGCATTTCAATTCCACTCCTGAGGATTACTACGAAAGCTACCTCTTGGGCAATGTGTGCAACAAACTACGACTCACCGACAAGGCTTTTACAGTGTGGAATAAGCTACATGAATTGTACCCCAACAAGGAAGATGTAATGGTAAACCTTGCCGATACCTATGCCCACAAGAAGGAATTCAACAAGGCTATCGAGCTATACGACACCATCGAATCGCGCAATGGTGTTTCGATTCACACCACTTTGCGCAAGGTAAACTACCGACTTGCCTCAGGCGACACTTTAGGCACTATCAACGAGGCTCGACAACTACTTGCCACTGCGCCTCAAAATGTTGATTACAACCTTTTCATAGGCAACATTTTCCTACAATTAGGTCAACGAGATAGCGCTATGTCCTATTTCGACGAAGCTCACAAGATCGACCCCGACAATGGTTATGCCTACCTCTATAAGGCCGATTATTACCGTGCTCAAGGCGATTCAATCAATTACGACAAGCAAATCTATAATGCTCTTATCAACCAAAACCTCGTTGTGGAACAAAAAGTAGAAATTCTTGTCGAATATGTTCGCGATGCTTTCAATGAGAGCATTCAACAATCTGAACGCACCGAAAACCTCTTTGCTGCGCTTATCGAACAGCACCCTCACGAAAGTGCCATACACGACCTTTACAGCCAATATCTGGCTACCATCAAGGATTACAAAGGGGCGGCTGAACAACTTGGCTATGTTCTCGACATGAATCCTTCCGATGCCGAAAATTGGAAGAAATTGGTACTGCTTCATCTTGTCGACGAAAACTATGAAGGGGTGTTTGAAGCTGCCGACAAGGCTATGGAATACAATTCCGACAACTCAAACCTTTACAAATACTTAGCATCGGCTTATCACCAAATCAAGGAATACGACAAAGCTATCGATACCTACAACATCGCTTTCGCTAAGGCCGATTCTACCGATTATGTGGAGCTATCCGAAATCATAGCAAGCATGGGTGATGTTTACTATTCTAAGGGCGACACTCTCGCTTGCTTTGCTCAATACGAAAAAGCTATCGATTACAACCCGGGCAACCTTATGGCAATGAACAACTATGCCTATTTCCTTGCCGTGAACGAGCGCGACCTCGATAAAGCCGAAAAGATGAGCTCCACCACAGTGAAATATGAGCCCGAAAATCCTACTTTCTTGGACACTTATGCATGGATTTTCTTCAAAAAAGGCGAATACAACTTGGCTCTCACCTATATGAAGGCGGCCATAGAGCATTCCGAGAAACAAGGCGAAGACCCAAGCGCCGAATTATACGAACACTATGGCGATGCTTTGTTTATGAACGGGCAACACGAACAGGCTGTAACCTATTGGGAGAAAGCTCTCAAACTAAGCCCCGACTCTGATTTGCTTCAACGAAAAGTGAAGCACAAAACATTCTTCTATAAGTAAAACAATTATCTATGAACCGAATTTCAGTCATACTATCAATATTGATTTTGTCGACTTTATGCTTCTATAGCTGTAAGTCGTCTAAATCATCGGTCGAAGGCGAAAGCACTGCCATCCCTGATGTAACACTACAAGAAATGGCTCAATCTTATACCGATTGGAACACTTATAGCACATCGGGCAAACTCACCCTATCGGGAGCAGCATCTTTTTCCACTTCTATTCAAGTGAAAATGACTCACAACAAGAGTATTTCTATTTCTATACGACCAGTATTGGGTATCGAGGTAGCCAAGGTGTTTGTCGACAACGATTCGGCTGTTGTCATCGACAAGTTGCATCGCGTTTACACTACTATCGAATTGGAACGATTCAAGCACATTCTTCCTGTCAACATTGGCAACATTCAAGACATCATGCTTGCACGCCCTTTCACTATCAACGACGGCACTCTATCGACCGACAATACAAAGAAATTCAATATCAGTCAGGACATTAATGGATTTATGCTATCTCCTCGCAAAACGAGCAATGGCATAGCATATCAGTTTGCCATCAATGCCAATAAGCAAGTGGAACAACTCATCGTTTCTCCTGCTAATTCAGCTCAATCCTACACTGCAGTATATTCCGACTTTGCTACCGACAATGCGGGCAGCGAAGCATCAAGAATAAATTTCGATGCGACTCTCAAGGGCAAAAACATTTCGGTTCAGCTATACCTCAACCCATCAAAGACCAAATGGGATAGCTTTTACGACGAAAGCATTTCCATAAATAGTTCTTATCGCAAAGTAACTCTTATGGAACTAATTGAGATTTTAAAATCAATGTAATATCAACTCTCTAATCTTGTGAAACTTAACTCAATGCTACGCTTTTTATTCATATCACTCCTGTCGCTGTTGTTCATCACTCCTTGCGCAACGGCTCAAAAGCGTACTGCACAAAGCATTAAGCAGCAACAACAAGAAACTCAGAGAGAAATCAATGCGACCAACAAGAAGATCCAAGACAATACGGCAAAGACTAAGCGCTCGCTCAACCAACTCAATCTCATCGAGGCAGAAATCAATTCTCATGAGAAAACCATCAACGAGATAAATAAAGATCTTGCCGCTATCAACAAGCGACTCGATGCCATCCAGGATTCTATCAAGGACGGCGAAAAGCGCATCGCTACACTCACCGACAACTATGCGCGCGCTATCCGTAGCATTCAAGCTCAATCGTCTTCGTTTGACCGACTACTTTTTATCTTCTCGGCATCATCGTTCAATCAGGCATTTCGCCGTATGCGTTATTTGCAACAATTTTCTTCTTGGAAAGATAAGCAAATACAAGAAGTGAAGCTACAACAAGAAATCCTCGAAAAACAACGAGAATCGGTCAACGAGTTTCGTAAACTCCACGCCGACAAGCTCGCCAAGCAAAACAACGAGCGCATGACTCTTGTCAAGAAGCGCAAGGAGCAATCTAAAGTGGTATCTTCACTCAAAAAGGAAGGTAAGGCGCTACAAAAAGTCCTTGCTGAAAAACAACGACAAGCTCGAAAACTCGACGACGCACTCAACAAACTCATTGCTGAGGAAGAGCGTAAAGCTGCCGAAAGAGCAAGAAAAGAGGCCGAAGCTAAGCGACTTGCCGAGGAGAAGAAGAAGCAAAAAGAACAGCCATCTCAATCTAAAACCGATGACACTAAGCCTTCAACTCCTCCTGCTAAGAGCGAAACTGCTACAACCACCAAGAAATCGGGCTACCAAATGACCGATGCCGAAAGAAATCTTTCGGGCACTTTCGAAAGCAACAAGGGACGCATTTTGTTCCCAGTTAGCAGCGAATATAAGATTGTAAGACCATTCGGACGCAGCAAGCACCCCGAACTTAAATATGTGCAAACCGAAAATAGTGGTATCGACATCGAGGTGCCTGCAGGTACCAATGCGCGCGCTGTCTTCGATGGTAAGGTGTCGGCAATATTCGCTCAAGACGGATTTAACACTGTAGTGATGGTGCGTCATGGCAACTACCTCACTATATATGTGAATTTGAGCGAGATTTCTGTTTCCAACGGGCAAACAGTCAAAGCCAACGAGCCTATTGGAAAGATTTTCTCCGATCCCGAAGACGACAATCGCACTATTCTTCACTTCGAAGTGCGACACGAACGCGAAAAACTCAATCCTCAAGAATGGGTTAAATAAACATAGCATTATGGTAGAGATTAAACTATATACTCCTGAATTAAGCCAAGATTGGAACCACTTTGTTGACGAGTCTAAAAACGCAACATTCCTTCATCGTCGTGAATATATGGACTATCATAGCCATCGCTTCGAGGATTGTTCGTTGATTGCTCACGACAATGGTAAAATCGTTGCGCTCTTACCTGCCAACCGTGTTGGCGACACGCTTTATTCTCACCAGGGACTCACCTATGGCGGTTGGCTCACTCAGCTCAAGCACTTCAATGCTGTGAATATGCTTGAAATATTTGATGCCATGAAGGAATATTGTCTTTCTATCGGAATTAAGCACCTCATTTATAAGGCTATTCCTCACATCTACCACAAATATCCTGCCGAAGAGGACTTGTATGCAATATTTCGACATGGTGGCAACATAATCGAAACCAACATTTCGTCTTCAATTCCTCTCGACCAGCCTCTTGACTTCAACTACACCTATCGCAAGATGGTTAAAACGGCTATTGCCAACAATCTGTCGGTGGCAGAATCTCAAGATTACACTCAATATTGGAACATCTTGACCGAGCTACTCGGTACTAAATACGACACTACCCCAGTTCATTCGCTCGACGAAATCTCCATGCTTCATGACCGATTTCCTCACAACATCAAACTCTACACCGTGAATAAATATGATGAAATGCTAGCTGGAGTACTTATCTACTGCACTCCTCTTGTGGCGCATGCTCAATACATCGCAAGCAACGAGGAAGGCAAGAACAAAGGTGCATTGGCTTTACTTTTCAATCACCTTATCAAACACGAATTTAAGGGTTTGAAGTACCTCGACCTCGGCACTTCCAATGAGAACAAAGGTCTCTACCTCAACGAAGGACTTATCCTTCAAAAGAGCCACTTGGGAGGACGAGCAATAGTTCACAATACCTACAAAATAAGTTTCTAATGGCATACGACAACAGTAGTAACCTATCGCGCACCATAGTAAAAGCTATGGGAGTATTCGGGAGCATACAGGTGTTCAACATCTTGTGCTCTATCGTGCGCACCAAGCTCATTGCGCTATGGATAGGCCCTACTGGTATGGGACTCTTTGCTATTTTCAACTCGGTAATCGAAATGGTGGGCAACATCACCAATCTCGGTGTGCGCACAAGCTCGATACGAAGCATATCACTCGAAACAGCCAATCCTAATAAGCTATCTCGTGTGTGTACAGCCCTTCGTCGATGGTCAGCAATCTTAGGACTGGTTGGCGTGGCTGTTCTCGTCATTGGAGCTCCCCTTTTCAGCCGATTGACTTTCGGCAACGACTCCTACACTCATGGATTTATCTTCCTTGCTATAGCTCTTTTAGCCAACACACTCACCAACGGAGAACATGCTATCATGCAAGGCACGGCAATGTTGCGCAAACTTGCCAAATCTTCGCTCTACGGAGCATCGGTTGGATTGGTTCTATCTATCCCTCTCTACTACTTCTTAGGTGAGCAAAGCATTATCCCAAGTATCCTTTGCTATTCGCTATCGATATTGTTCTTTAGCTATATGATGCGCAACAAAGATGTGGGTATGAAGGGCGAAACGCTTTCGTTCAACGACACACTCAACATCGGCAAAGACTTCCTTAAATTGGGCTTCTTCATCACCCTCACCGACATTGTTACACAGACCACCAACTATATTTTCATCACCTACCTCAACAATGTGGCCGACACTGCCACTGTGGGTTACTATCAAGCAGGCTACACACTCATTGCCAAGTACACTGGGCTCATCTTGAGTGCCCTTTGTGTTGAATACTTCCCTCGATTGTCTAAGGTGGCTCACAGCAACATAAAACTGAACATCTTCGTTTCACAAGAGCTAAACATTGCTCTCATGGTGCTCACGCCAGTCATCATTGCTTTCATCTTGTTCCGCCGACTCATTATCACTATACTTTACACCGAAAGTTTCTTCGTCATCGAAACATTCATCTCGGTAGGTATCATAGGTATGATATTCCGCGCCGTATCTTGGTGTATGGCTTATGTGATTCTCGCTAAGGGCAGAGGCAAGCTATTCTTCATCACCGAGACCGTCGACACATTCATTTACCTTGCACTCTATATTTCGGCATTCCACTTATGGGGCTTGGACGGCTTTGGATATGCATTCTTTAGCTGGTATTTCAGCTACACACTCATCGTTACATTCATCTATTATCGCATCTTCCATTTGCGACTCAAAGCCTCATGTTTCCAATGGATCGCATGGGCATTGTGCACAAGCATTTCGGCATTCTTGTTCATGCAAAATGAGTGCTACATTGGCGCAGCTATAGTCTTCGTCATCGCCACCGTCGCCAGCAGCATCAAATTCATTCAAATGATGCGTCGCCACAAATAAATAACTGATTTTTAGAAAGTTTTTAACTCTTGCATTTCCCTCACGGAAACAAAACTTTTTAGGTATTTATTTGTTCATTACAAAAATACTCCCTATCTTTGTCATCGAAATATGACAATAATCTAAGGGGTCTCAACTTTTACCAAGTTGGAGATTCTTTTATTTTTTACTAATCTTAAAAAACTAACGAAATAATGGCAATAAGCTATATGACCCAAGAGGGTTACAAGAAAAAAATGGAAGAAATCGCTTACCTTGAAAATGTAAAGCGTCCAGAAATCTCTCGCGCTATCGCTGAAGCACGCGACAAGGGTGACCTTTCTGAAAATGCTGAATACGATGCAGCTAAAGAAGCTCAAGGTATGCTTGAAATGAAGATTGCACAACTTAAGGACCTTGTGGCTAATGCTCGCATTATCGACGAAACTAAGCTCACTACCGACGAAGTGCAACTTATGAGTGTCGTTACTATCAAGAACTTGAAGAACAACGCTACTCAAACCTACACTATCGTTGCAGACTCAGAAGCTAACCTTCGCGAAATGAAGATTTCTACTTCTACTCCTATCGCTAAGGGACTTATGGGACACAAAGTAGGTGATATCGTTGAAATCACTGTTCCTGCTGGTGTTATGAAATTTGAAATTGTTGAAATCTCTATCTAATTTTACATTATGGCATCTATTTTCTCAAGAATCATTGCAGGCGAAATTCCAAGTTACAAAGTTGCCGAAGACGACAAGCACTATGCTTTCCTCGACATCAACCCAGTAGCTGCTGGACACACTCTTGTTGTGCCTAAGCACGAAGTTGACTACATTTTCGATCTTCCTAACAACGAATATGCCGAACTTACAGCTTTTGCTAAGAAAGTAGCCGAAGCTATGAAGGAAGTTATGCCTTGCAAGCGCGTAGGTGTGGCTGTAATGGGACTTGAAGTACCTCACGCTCATATTCACCTATTGCCTATCAACAGCGAAAGCGATATGAATTTCTTCGCCGAAAAGAAGCAACTTCAACCTGAAGAAATGAAAGCTATCGCTGAAAAAATCTTCAACAAATTCAACGAAAACGAAACATCTCACCCTGAGATTTTCTAATCTCAACAGATATATACATCACAACTAAGAGGCTATGCACTTTCCGAGCATAGCCTCTTAATTTTTTCCACACTTTCCTTCACCTATAAAAAATAAGCGATGCGCACATTTGCACATCGCTTATTAGTATTCTATAAATCCCAGTTTTTAGAACTCTGCATTGTTTGGAGTGCGTGGGAAAGGAATCACATCGCGGATATTTGACATACCTGTTACGAATAGCAATAGGCGTTCAAAACCAAGACCGAAACCAGAGTGAGGCACTGTACCGAACTTACGAGTTTCAAGATACCACCACATATCCTTCATTGGGATATTTAGCTCTTCGATACGATTGATAAGCTTGTCGTAGCTTTCTTCGCGTTCCGAACCACCAATGATTTCGCCAATCTTTGGGAACAATACATCCATCGCGCGAACAGTCTTACCGTCCTCATTTTGCTTCATATAGAATGCCTTGATTTCCTTTGGATAGTCAGTCAAGATCACAGGACGCTTGAAGTGTTCTTCTACAAGGAAGCGTTCGTGTTCCGATGCCAAGTCTACACCCCAATATACTGGGAATTCAAACTTGTGACCACCTGCCACTGCTTCTTCAAGAATCTTGATACCTTCAGTGTAAGTCAAGCGCACGAAGTCTTGCTTAAGCACACCTTCAAGGCGAGCGATAAGTTCCTTGTCGAACATATCGTTCAAGAACTTAACATCGTCATAGCAGTTATCCAACGCCCACTTCACACAGTACTTGATGAAGTCTTCAGCCAAGTCCATATTGTCAACGATGTCGTTGAATGCTACTTCTGGTTCAATCATCCAGAATTCAGCCAAGTGACGAGGAGTATTTGAATTTTCGGCACGGAATGTAGGACCGAAAGTATAAATTGCACCAAGTGCTGTTGCTGCAAGCTCACCTTCAAGCTGACCTGATACTGTCAAACTTGCTTGCTTGCCGAAGAAGTCGTTATCGTAACGGATTGAACCATTTTCGTCCTTCTTCAAGTCGTAAAGGTTCATTGTTGTTACTTGGAACATTTGTCCTGCACCTTCACAGTCAGAAGCTGTGATGATAGGTGTGTGGAAATAGAAGAATCCTCTTTCGTGGAAGAAACGGTGAATAGCGATTGCCATATTGTGGCGAATGCGGAACACTGCACCAAATGTGTTAGTGCGTGGACGCAAGTGAGCTATATCACGCAAGAATTCCATTGTGTGACCCTTCTTTTGCAATGGATAGCTATCTGGATCGGCTGTACCGTAGATTTGGATCTTTTCAGCTTGGATTTCGCAAGTTTGACCCTTACCTTCCGATTCTACCAACAATCCTTCTACACACAAACTAGAACCTGTTGTAATAGGTTTCAATTCTTCCTCGCTGAACTTTGCAAGGTCTACTACGATCTGTATGTTTTTGATTGTTGAACCATCGTTCAATGCCACAAATTGTACATTTTTGTTGCCACGGCGAGTTCTCACCCAACCCTTCACGCACACTTGTTGTCCCACAAGTGATGCATCGAAAATATCAACAATCTTTGTCCTTTTCAAACTCATAATGATGTATATTCTTATCGTTTTTATAGTTCTGATTATTCAAATGAGCCTTGCTTCAAGAAGTTCACTTCATCTTGAGTCAAGTAACGCCAGCGTCCGCGTGGAAGATCCTTCTTTGTCAAACCTGCAAAGTATACACGGTCAAGCTTCACCACATGGTAGCCAAGCGATTCAAATATACGACGCACAATACGATTCTTACCTGAGTGGATTTCGATACCTGCTTGCTTACGATCGGTTGGCGATACATAGCTGATTGCGTCAGCATGAATTTCACCATCTTCAAGCATAATACCATCGGCAATTTGTTGCATGTGTTCTTCCGAAATTGCCTTATCTACCCACACTTGATAGATCTTCTTCTTTACATATTGTGGGTGAGTAAGCTTTGATGCCAAATCACCATCATTTGTAAGTAGAAGCACACCTGTTGTATTGCGGTCAAGACGGCCCACTGGATAGATGCGTTCGTCGCATGCACCCTTCACAAGGTCCATAACTGTCTTACGACCATTTGGGTCATCACTTGTTGTTACACAATCTTTTGGCTTGTTCAATAGGATGTAGCACTTGCTTTCAAGCACAACCACCTTGTCGTTGTATTCCACAACATCTGAGTGAGTGATCTTTGTACCAAGTTCTGTTACCACATTGCCATTCACCTTCACATAGCCTTTTTGGATCAATTCATCGGCAGCACGACGCGAGCACACACCTGCATTTGCCATGAACTTATTCAAGCGGATTGCTTCTTCTGGATCCACGATTGGCATTTCATATTCAACACGCTTTGGGCGTGGAGTGAAACGCATTTGTTGGATTCTTTCGCCTCCCTTATTGAATTTCTTGTTTCCTTGACGGTTGTTACCACCGAAACCACCTTGGCGGTTGTTATTGTAACCACCTTGACGATTGTTAAAGCCGCCTTGACGGTTGTTGTTGTAACCACCTTGACGATTATTATTAAAGCCACCTTGACGGTTGTAACCGCCTTGGCGTGTGCCATAGCTATTGTTGCTTTGTTGTTGTTCGCCTTCAGCTACATTATTTTCATAGTTGTTGCTATAATTGTTGTTATAACGATTGTAGCCACCTTGGCGATTATTGTTATATCCACCTTGGCGATTGCCATAACCACCTTGACGATTGTTATTATAGCCGCCTTGACGATTGCCATAACCGCCTTGGCGATTATATCCGTAATTTTGACGATTACCATAAGAACGCTGAGAATAAGAGTTCTCTCCTTGTTCTTGATTATAACTCACCTTTTCAAACTGTTCGTTGTTACCAACGCCTTCAGTCCCTCTTGACTCACCAATTCTTGGTCTTCTTGGTTTCTTTTCGAGATTTTCTTCCATAAATCTAATTTGTTTTGCAGCCTCGCGGTTGCGCGTAAATAATTCCGATTAAAAGTAAGGTTGTTTTTATTTTATATTTTGTTTTCTCTATAGTGAACTTTTATAAATCACTTTGCTATAATACCTTTATAGCTAATAGTAAATTCAACTGCGGTATTTATATAAATTCTCTATTATATCTTTTCTAAGGTGCAAAGATAGTGTTTTTTGTAGAAACAACAATTTTTGCACCTAAAAAGATTTGTATTTCATGTTTTGTTATCAATATCCTGTATAGCTGTGAGGCGTGATACGCTTAAGCTCGGCTTTCACTTCGTCGCTCACATTTAGTGTATCGATAAATTCCGATATACTTTGTTCGTTCACCACGCTGTTTGTGCGTGTTAATGCCTTCAATGTTTCATATGGCTTTTCATATCCTTCACGACGAAGAATTGTTTGAATAGCTTCAGCCACCACATTCCACATATTATCAAGATCGGCATAGATTGCTTCTTCGTTAAGAACAAGCTTGCCAAGACCCTTCAATGTGCTCTTCATTGCAATCACCATGTGACCCACAGGAACACCCACATTACGAAGCACTGTTGAGTCGGTCAAGTCGCGTTGCAAACGAGAGATTGGCAACTTTGACGACAAGTGTTCAAGCACTGCATTAGCAATACCAAGGTTACCTTCTGAGTTTTCAAAGTCGATTGGATTCACCTTGTGAGGCATTGCCGATGAACCCACTTCACCTGCCTTAATCTTTTGCTTGAAGTAGTTCATTGATATATATTGCCAAATATCGCGGTCAAGGTCGATGATAATTGTGTTGATGCGCTTCATTGCATCAAACATTGCGCCGAAATTATCGTAGTTTGAAATTTGGGTTGTCCAACGCTCACGCTTGATTCCAAGCTTTTCGCTCAAGAACTTTTCAGCAAATTCAAGCCAGTTCACTTCAGGGAATGCGATAAGGTGTGCATTGAAGTTACCTGTTGCACCACCGAACTTACCGCTCACTGGTACTGCCTTTAGTTGTTCAAGTTGTTCTTCAAGACGATAAGCAAACACCTTTATTTCCTTACCCAAGCGAGTAGGCGATGCTGGTTGACCATGTGTCTTTGCAAGCATTGGAAGTTCTTTCCATTCTTCAGCAAATGCATTCAATTGGTCGATTACTTCTTGTACAAGTGGTACCAACACATCGTTCATTGAGTCCATCACCGACATTGGAACCGATGTATTGTTGATATCTTGTGAAGTCAATCCGAAGTGGATAAATTCCTTGCATTCGCTCAATCCAAGTGCATCGAAGCACTCTTTCAAGAAATACTCCACAGCTTTAACATCGTGATTGGTTACGCTCTCAATATCCTTGATTCGTTGAGCATCTTCCAACGAGAAGTTTTCATAGATTGCACGCAATGATGCATATTTGCTTGCATCCACGCCACTAAGTTGTGGCAATGGCAATTCACACAATGCAATGAAATATTCTACTTCTACTTTCACACGATAGCGAATCAATGCAAATTCTGAGAAATAAGCATCTAGAGATTCAGTTTTTCCACGATAACGGCCATCGATTGGCGAAATGGCTGTGAGGGTACTTAAATTCATTTTCTTTATTTTTTATTTATTGGGTTATTTTTTCTTTAATTTTTCGGTGATTGTGCTTTTTTCTGCGAAAAATCTATCAATCAGCCGTTTAATCTTTTCATTACTTATTAGACATTGCAAATTTACAACACTTTGAACAATTTTTCTAAACTTTTTTCATTTTTTTCTTTGCCAATTCAAAAAAAAGTTATACCTTTGCATCGCAATTGAGAAATCAATAGGGCGTTTAGCTCAGCTGGTTCAGAGCATCTGCCTTACAAGCAGAGGGTCGGCGGTTCGAATCCGTCAACGCCCACAACAAAATGTTAAGCGATTCAATCAACGATTGAGTCGCTTATTTTTTTGTGTTTACACCGATATTATTTAATTTTGCATTACACTTTGTGCGCCATTAAAATGAAACTACTTAAGCTATTCTGCATTCCTATCATTTTCATGCTCATTGCTTGTTCGCCTACAAGCAAGCACAACTCATCTTATTCGGGCAACGACAATTTTACCCCCGTCCCTATGCTCCATGCCAATGGCATCACCATTGAGCACAACTCAAGCAACGACTCTCGCATCTCTATCATCAATCCGTGGAAAAAAGACGCCAATCTATGCTCTTTCACACTCTCTGATAACAATGAGTCTACTCCTAACAACGCAATCACTCGCCCACTCAAACGAGTTATCGTATATTCTACCGTTCACGCCAATATCATCAAAGAACTGGGACACTTATCAGCCATCAAGGGTGTGTGCGATCCTCAATACTTCACGATCCCCGAAATTATCGAGGGCGTCTACAATGGTTCTATAGTAAATGTGGGCTCAAGTGCTTCTCCTAACATCGAACGCATCATCGCGCTTTCACCCGATGCTGTCATCGTGTCGCCCTACCAAGATTCTCAGTTCAAAGACATCGAAAAACTCGGTATCACCGTGGTACAATGTGCCGACTATATGGAAACTTCTCCTCTGGGCAGAGCTGAATGGATCAAACTGTTTGGTGAATTGTTTGGCGAGCAAGAAAAAGCCGACAGCATTTACAATAATGTGTTAACTGAATACAACCAACTCAAGCAACTTGCTGCTCAATCGCAACACAAAACCAAAGTCCTATCCGAAAACATCATCAATGGCACTTGGTATGTTCCTGGTGGCGATAGCTATATGGCTCAACTTTTTGCCGATGCTGGTGGCGCCTATGCTTGGAGTGATGTTCACACCACTGGTTCTATTCCTCTCGATATGGCTCAGGTGCTCGAAAAGTCTCACGATGCCGATGTGTGGCTCATCAAGAGCTTAGAATCTTCGTTTAGCTACACCAAACTCAAGGTTCAAAATGCTCTTAATGCCGAATTTAAGGCGTTCAAGCAGAAAAACATCTATTTCTGCGACACCGAGCGCACCACCTTGTATCAAGATTTCCCTTTCCACCCCGAACTTTTATTAAAAGAATATATAGCAATTTTCAACCCTCAATTGCTCCCCGACTACAATACACAATATTACAAACCTCTATTAGATGAGTAATTCTACCAACATACACAATCGACGATTTGTCATTGCCACCATTGCCCTATTAGCACTGCTTATAGCTCTAATTATTGGCAACCTACTGATTGGCTCTGTAGACATTCCTGCGAGCGAAATTTTCGGTATGCTCACTGGCGAAAAATGCGACAACCACATCTGGGAGGTCATCATCTTCCAATCTCGCATCCCTACCATCATCACAGCCACTCTTGCTGGGGCGGCTCTTGCTGTGTGTGGACTACTCTTGCAAACGGTTTTCAACAACCCTCTTGCCGACCCTTCTATATTAGGTATATCCACAGGCGCAAGTCTTGGCGTGGCTATCGTTATGCTCATCGGTGGTAGCGCTCTATCAAGCATCACAGGCTCATTGGCAGCCCACCTAACCACCCTATCGGGGGCTTTCATCGGCGCAATGGCTGTGTTGGCTATACTCATCGTATTTTCAACTTTCGTCAAGAGTGCCACAATGATTCTCATCATCGGTATTATGGTGAGCTATCTCACTTCGAGCGCCATTTCACTGCTCAATTTCTTTGCTACCGAAGAGGGCGTTCACTCTTTCGTTATTTGGGGTATGGGTAACTTCTCTGGCGTATCGGCCGATGAGATTTCATTCTTCACCATCGCCATAATCATTTCACTTTTGGCTGCTATCCTCATGGTGAAGCCTCTCAACGCGCTACTTCTCGGCACTCGCTACGCCGAAAACCTTGGTGTCAACATCAAGCACACTCGCAACACGCTACTCATCATCACAGGACTTCTCACAGCTGTGGTTACTGCCTATTGTGGACCTATCAGCTTCCTCGGATTGGTTGTTCCTCACATAGCTCGTCTATCTATCGGAACTTCCAACCACAATATTCTCACACCTATAACCATGTTGGCAGGTGCCGTAATGGCTCTATTGTGCTCTCTCGTGAGCGTTGCGCCTGTTTCAATAGGAATCATTCCTATTAATGCCATCACTCCTATCATTGGTGTACCTGTGATAATATACATCATTCTCAACCGTCGCAAACTACAGTATTTCAACTAAATATGTCTATACTAAGCACTCACAATCTCACAGTAGGCTATCGCAAAGGCAACACCGATACTCCTATTCTTTCCTCACTCAATCTATCGGTTGAGCAAGGCAAACTTGTAGCTCTTCTTGGTGCCAATGGTATAGGCAAATCCACCCTCCTGCGCACCATCACGGGCGACCAAGCTCCGCTCGAAGGCAACACTCTCCTCAACGGAACGCCAATCAACTCTATCAGCAAAAAGGAGCTATCGCGACTTCTTAGCATCGTCAACACCGACCGCACTCAGGCTGGTGGACTCACCGTTCGCGAACTCGTGTCGCTTGGTCGACAACCCTACACAGGCTTCTTGGGAATATTAGATAGCAATGATCGCTCTATCGTCGAAGATGCGATGCACCAAGCAGGAATCAGCCACAAGGCGAATTCGTTCCTTGCCGAGCTATCCGATGGCGAACGACAAAAGGTGATGATTGCCAAGGCACTTGCACAAAGCACTCCTATCATCATTCTCGACGAACCAACAGCCTTCCTCGATGTGGAAAGCCGCATGGAAACAATGCTCTTGCTCCATCGCCTTGCCCACGAGCACAACAAGGCTATCCTTCTTTCGTCGCACGACCTTTCTCAAGCTGTCATGCTTGCCGACGAGTTGTGGATTATTACTCACGACCGACAAGTTTTAAGCGGAAACACCGAAGATCTTGCTCTCACTGGGGCTATGGACTCTATTTTCGCTTCACAAAACATATCGTTCAACCTTTCACAAGGCGATTTCTGCATCAATATCGATTGTCCTCATTCGGTCAACCTCAAAAGCGACGACGCCGTCCTAACTCGCTGGATTGCAAACGCTCTTGCTCGCAATGGCTATCGCATCAACTCCGATTCTCAGTGCGACATCACCATCACAGCAACATCGCCAAGAAATTTCTCCATCGAGAAAGCAAATCGCCTCATCACAGCTACTTCTATCAACGATTTAATCGCAGCATTAGCTACGATTTCATAAATTTATCAACAAAAATCAAAATTTTTATCACAAATATTTGCACATCTCGCAAAAAGGTTATATCTTTGCACTCGCAATTCAGAAATGAATGCAATCGGGGTGTAGCGCAGTCCGGTTAGCGCACCTGCTTTGGGAGCAGGGGGTCCCAGGTTCGAATCCTGGTACCCCGACACAAAAGGAGTTACAATCGTAACTCCTTTTTTTTTGTTTTTTTCAACCCCATCACCCACTATTACCCATATCTTCCCCCATTTTTTGTCCTTATGTCTAAAAATCATTCGCCCACTATTGGCACTATAGCTACTATAGTCACTATTCACCCCCTCAGCCCGCAGGGCTACATCTAAGGTAACCCCGTACTTCAGTGCGAGGTAGAAGCCACACCACACTCGCTTGCCGTTTAGGTACGCCATCTCCCCATCCACCCCATCCCTTTTTGTTCTTTTGTCTAAAAAATTATCATCTTCATCCGTAGGATGACACTACTATTAACCGGTGGTTAAGCAAAGCGCAACCACCGGACTACACCCCACAACAAACATGCACCTGAAGGGTGCTACTTCACGAAAACACCCTCTATAGACATCTCCCCGAAAAAATATTTCTCAAAAAAGCTCCCACTATAACATTTTTTGATTATTTTTGCCTATGATTATCACAAGATAGTCAAGACATATTATTAAGAGCGTTATTGAAACTTTTCTTGTTCAGTCAAATTCTCGCAAAATTTGAAAAAGGGACAAAGAAGGTGGCAACAATGCTCACGCTTTGGTTATATACTATCCTCATTGGATTCTATATATCGGATAAGCGTGGGCGACTGTTGCTTATCTGTCCCAAAGGCAATGCGAGAAGCCAGACTGAAAGATAAGCGAAATACAGTCCTCACGCTTTCTTTGTTTATTTACGGTTCCACTCGGAGGATTGAAGAACACAAAGCAAATTTCAAAAATGAAAACATTTAAGTTGATTGGAATGACTGTGGTGTCTATTCTTATGTGTGCTAATTTCGCTTCTTGCAGCAAAGATGATGAACCTAAAAAAAATGATTCTGGGGTTGTTTCTAACGAAAAGAAAGTTGTTGAAATAACAGATTATTATGTAACAAGATGGGGCGAACAGAGTCATACAATAAAATTTGTTTATGACGAACAAAAAAGATTAATTAAAGCTAAAAACAGTTCCGATAATTATACAGAATATTACATTTGGAAGGAAAATCTTATTGAAAATTATTATGGTGAAGATGACAATGATCCTTGGTGTTATGGCTTAAATAAAGGACTTGTCTCTGAAACATATAGTTTAAATCGCTATAATATTAAAGATATAGAAGATGCCCATAAATATAATTCTTCAAAACAAATGATTTCATGGACTTACCCTATTGATAAAGAGATTGAACTTGTTTGGGAAAAAGGTAATTTAAAGACAATAATTAAAGCATTTGGCGATACTGTAGAGTTTTATTATAGCGACAAAACTTGTAAAGGATATTTTCCTTTGATGCATCAAGCTTTAGAATATACGATTCATAGTGGACTTAATTATTTTTGGTATGAACTTTATTATGCACACCCCGAATTAGTGGGTTTAAGAACTAAACAGTTGCCGGATAAAGTAGTTGAAAAATATAGTAGTGGAAATACCCAAGATATTATTGATATACAATATACATTTACTGATGATGGATATATTAAAACATGTACTATGACTGATAGTGATAATTTTACAATAAAATATTATTTCAAATGGCAATAACTAAATATTCGAACTAATTATACTCTCATAATCTATTATGAATAATAATCTATTTGTTTATACAATTCAATTTAGCATAAAAGGCAAACCGAAATCATTGAATTTTATGTGTTCAGCTGATTTTAGCAATGATTCTAACGAAAGAATCCTTACAGATTTTATTTGTTTCCTAATACGAAATCATGCGAAATCTATATATTTTCAGGAACAAAATGAAAGCATTTTCGCTAATAATATTAAATTAATTCTCACAAAAGAAGGAAAAGAACAGAATATACCTGTTTTAATAGATCGAAGTATACAAATATATCCACCTTTAGATTAAATGAAAACTTTTAGCTAACACCCCAAAAGCCAACCTATCCACAATCAGATAAGTTGGCTTTCTTAATTCCATCCCCCCTTTGCCCTTTTTGTCATTCTGTCCTTTTGTCTAAAGAGCCATTAGCCCCATTCGCTTCACCCCCCTATTGGCACTATAGCTACTATAGCCACTATTCACCCCTCAGCCCGCGAGGGCTACATCTAAGGTAACCCCGTACTTCAGTGCGGGGTAGAAACCACACCACAACCGCGTGCCGTTTAGGTACACCATCTCCCCCATCCACCCCATCCCCTTCTGCCCTTTTGTCTAAAAAATCTCCCACCCCTTCTATCTAAAGAACCCTTTCGCCCCAACCTTAAGGCATTTTTTGATGTTTATATATCACAAACACTCTATTTTCTCATCTCATTTTATGAACTTTTAGGAGTCAAAAGGTTGATTATGTAGAAATTTACAATTATTTTTGCAGTTTAAATGATATCATTATAAAATTTTACAAAAATGACTCCAAACAATAAAAAATATTTGATGATTGGCGGTATCGCCGCTGCAGTACTTGTTTTGGCTATTATCATTGGCTCTATCGTAAAGTCTAACAATGATATGCAAAAAGCCAACGAGCTGCTACAACTTGAGAACCAACAGCTACAACTTGCTGGCGAATACGAAAATCTTAACGACGAATATCAACGCCTCGAAAGCCAAACTCAATTCATCAACAACGACTCTTTGCTCAACAAGTACACCGAAGCAAAAAGCAAGGTTGAAAAGCTTCTTGCCGAATTGAAGACTCAAAAAATCACAAGCAACAAGCGCATCAAAGAGTTGAAATCAGAAATCGAATCACTAAAGGGTCTTATTCGCCACTATGTGTCTATCATCGACTCACTCAACAAAGAAAATGCTGGTTTGCGTGCCGAAAACACTCAAATCAAGAGCGAAAACAAGAAACTTTCAACCAAGATGAGCAAGGTAGAAGAACAAAAGGCTCACCTTGAAGAACGAATGACTCTTGCCGAAAAGATGAACATCACCAACCTCAACCTCTCTGCGTTGAAGAAAAACGGCAAGAAGGAAAAGAACATCACTAAGGCTAAACAATTAATGGTTACTTTCACCATTTCTCCTAATAACTCTACCCCTGTGGGCGAAAAGGAAATCTTCATGCGCATCACAAGCCCTGAAGGCACTTTGCTCGGCGAGCGAGGCACTTTCTCTTTCGAAGATGCTAAGGTTCCTTTCACCGACTGCAAAAAGGTGGAATACACTGGTCAAGAAATGGAAGTTACTATCTACTGGAATGTTGACATACCTCTTTCAGCAGGTGAATATCGTGTCGAAATCTTTGCCGACAACTATCGTCTTGGCTCAAAGATCTTCGTAATGAAGTAACCCCACCATTATCACTATTGTAACATCAAAACTAATAACTATAAAAGCTATGAAATCGGATAGCATCGTACTTATCCCAACCTATAACGAAAAGGAAAACATCTCTAAGATTATTGATGCTGTGCTTGGACTTGAGCAACAGTTTGATATTCTCGTTATCGACGACAACTCTCCTGATGGCACTGCTGCCATCGTGGAAGACATTATGACTCGCGAGAATCGTGTCCACATTCTTAAGCGCCCTGGCAAGCAAGGCTTAGGAACTGCCTACATCGCAGGTTTTAAGTGGGCTATCGAGCAAAAATACGACTATATCATCGAGATGGACGCCGATTTTTCTCACAACCCTAACGACCTTATTCCTTTGCGTAAGGCTTGCGCCGAAGAAGGTGCCGACCTTTCGATTGGTTCACGCTACATCACTGGTGTGAATGTAGTCAACTGGCCTATGGGACGCGTGTTGATGTCTTACTACGCTTCAATGTATGTTCGCATCGTTACTGGCATGAGCGTGCGCGACACCACTGCAGGATTCGTGTGCTACCGTCGCGAAGTTCTCGAAACTATCGACCTCGACAAGATCCAATTCAAGGGATATGCATTTCAAATCGAGATGAAATTCACAGCTTTCAAGTTCGGTTTCAAAATCAAGGAAGTACCTATCATCTTCGTCAACCGTGTGCTTGGCACAAGCAAGATGAGTGGTGGCATCTTTGGTGAAGCTGTGCTTGGCGTTATCAAGCTCAAAGTGGGTAGTTGGTTTAAGAAATACGAAAGAAAGTGAAAACGATAATACATAATGCCGAGATTATCAACGAAGGCAAACGATTTATCGGTTATGTCGTAATCGATAATGAAATTATATCAAAGGTGGGCGAAAGCGCACCTTTGCAAGCTTTAATCAGTGAGTGCGACGAAGCTATCGACGCACAAGGTATGCTACTTCTTCCTGGTGCCATCGACGACCAAGTGCATTTCCGCGAACCTGGTTTAACTCACAAAGCCAACATCGAGAGCGAATCACATGCAGCAGTTGCAGGGGGCGTTACTTCATTTATGGATATGCCTAACACTAAGCCTGCCACTACCACTGTCGAACTTCTCGAACAAAAATACGACCGTGCAGCACAAGTGTCGTGTGCCAACTACAGTTTCTATGCTGGTGCAACCAACGACAACATGGCCGAACTACGCAAGGTCGATTTCTCTCGCGTGTGTGGTGTAAAAGTGTTTATGGGTTCATCTACTGGCAACATGCTCGTCGACGACAAGGACACTCTTCGCAGCATCTTCAGCGAGATTCCTTCTATCGTTGCTATCCACAGCGAGGACGAAGCCATCATCAACCGCAACAAAGCTATTTATAGTGAACGATTTGGCAACGACTTGCCTGTATTCTTCCACCCACTTGTGCGTAGCGCCGAAGCATGCTATGTTAGCACTGCTCGTGCTGTCGAACTTGCCAACGAATGCAACACCCGTCTTCACATTCTTCACATCTCTTCGGCTCGCGAAATGGAGTTGCTCGACAATGCTCCTCTTGCCGAAAAGAAAATCACTGCCGAAGTGTGTGTGCATCATCTTTGGTTTACCGACAACGACTATGCTCAAAAGGGTAATCGCATCAAGTGTAACCCAGCAATCAAGACTCATGCCGACCGTCAATCACTACGCAACGCATTAAATAACGGACTCATCGATGTCGTAGCTACCGACCACGCACCTCACCTACTAAGTGAGAAACAAGGTGGTTGCTTCACAGCAGCTTCAGGTATGCCTCTTGTACAATATTCCCTCGTAGCTATGCTCGAAATGGCTCGCAAAGGCATCTTCACCACTGAAATGGTGGTCGACAAGATGTGCCACGCGCCTGCCACTCTCTATCGCATCAACAAGCGAGGCTTTATTCGCGAAGGCTACTACGCCGACATCGTGCTCGTCGACCCTAATGCTTCTTATGTTGTAGAAGCTAAGGACATCAAGTCTAAGTGTGCATGGTCGCCATTCGAAGGCGAACGACTACACAACAAAGTGAAAACTACTTTTGTCAATGGCCAGAAAGTCTTCGATAACGACACCATCAACACCAACATAAGAGGTCAACGCCTCACATTCACCGTATAGGAATTACCCCGAATAGAATAGATATAGGAAAGAAAAATGAATCAACTACAACTAAATGGTCTCACTCACGACGAGGTGTTGGAAAGTCGTGCCAAGTATGGGGAAAACATCCTCACGCCACCGCCTTCCACACCTCTATGGATTCAGTTCTTGGAAAAATTCCAGGATCCACTGATCCGCATTCTTTTGGTTGCATTCCTTTTATCGATAGGAATTGCAAGCTACGAGTATTTCTGCATTGAGCCCGATGCATCGGTTTTTCTTGAACCATTAGGCATTTTTATTGCCGTAATTCTTGCCACTGGCGTAGGTTTTATTGTAGAAGTGAATGCCAACAAGAAATTCAAGATTCTCAACCAGGTCAACGATGAAATCATGGTGAAGGTGATACGCGATGGCAAAATCACCGAAACACCTCGCAAGGACATCGTGGTGGGCGACATTGTGATTCTCGAAACTGGCGACGAAGTACCAGCCGACGGCGAATTGCTCGATTCAATGATGCTCAGTATCAACGAAAGCACGCTCACCGGCGAACCAATGACTCGAAAAACGCACGATAGCAACGAAGCCAACAAGAAATCAACCGACACCACCTACCCTGCCAACCACGCCATGAAAGGCACTTCGGTTATCGAAGGCCACGGCTTAATGCGCGTGTTTGCAGTGGGCGATCGCACCGAATATGGTAAAGTTTACACCGAAGCTCAAATCGAAAGCACTAGCAAAACGCCTCTTTTTGAGCAATTCGACCGATTAGGCAAAGTCATTTCTTACATGAGCTACACTGTAGCGCTTTTGATCCTGTTAGGACGCTTTGCTATGTACGATTATAGTGCCGAATTTGTTACCACTCATTTCCTCAACTACGCTATTTTCACGGTGATGCTTGCCGTTACACTCATCGTGGTAAGTGTCCCTGAAGGTTTGCCAATGAGTGTCAACCTAAGTTTGGCACTGAGCATGCGACGAATGCTCAATTCCAACAACCTCGTGCGCAAGATGCATGCTTGCGAGACTATGGGTGCTACCAATATCATTTGTACCGATAAAACTGGTACTCTCACTCAAAATCAGATGAGCGTTCATCAGGTTCACTTCTTTGGTAGCGAAAATGCTATTTCGAAGACTGTAGCCGAAGGTATTGCTTGCAACACCACTGCATTTATCGACGACACCAACCCCAACCGCATTAAGACACTCGGCAACCCTACCGAAGGTGCTCTCATACTATGGTTGCGCAACAATGGTATTGACTATCTACCTATCAGAGAAAACACTGCTGTCGTGGAGCAACTTCCATTCTCTACCGAGCGTAAATACATGGCAACCATTGTCAATAGCAACGCACTCGGGAAGAAGGTGCTTTACCTAAAAGGCGCACCCGAAATCTTACTCAACATGTGCGAATCAATCGAAGGAAATGTCGACAAAGAGCACATTATCAAGCTCCTTGCCGAATACCAAGCTAAGGCTATGCGCACACTTGCATTTGCCTACCAAGAATTAGCCGACGACGATAACGCAATTGAGAACAACAAGGTTGTTGCCAACCACCTAACTCTACTCGGCATTGTTGCTATTGCCGACCCTGTTCGTGCCGATGTACCCGATGCTATCAACGAGTGTTTGAACGCGGGCATCGAAGTAAAAATCGTCACTGGCGACATTGCAGGCACAGCAACCGAGATTGGCCGACAAGTAGGACTATGGAAGGAAGGCGACTCGCTCAACGAAAACCACATCTCAGGTCCAGAGTTTGCAGCATTAAGCGATGAAGAAGCTCTTAAGCAAGCACAAAAAATAAAAATTATGTCGCGCGCGCGTCCAAGCGACAAATCTCGCCTCGTCAACCTTCTACAAAGCATCGGCAAAGTGGTTGCAGTAACTGGCGACGGCACCAACGATGCTCCTGCACTGAATGCAGCCTCAGTAGGTTTGTCTATGGGCGATGGCACATCGGTGGCTAAGGAAGCAAGCGACATCACCATCATCGACAACTCGTTTGCAAGCATCTCTAAATCTGTTATGTGGGGACGCTCGCTCTACAAGAACATACAACGTTTCATTCTATTCCAAATCACAGTGAATGTAGTTGCGTGCGCTATTGTTTCGCTCGGTGCATTCATGAGCTACCAATCACCTCTCACAGTAACACAAATGCTTTGGGTGAACTTGATTATGGACACTTTTGCAGCACTTGCTTTCGCATCTCTTCCTGCATCTCGAAGTGTTATGAACAACACGCCTCGCCGACGCACCGATTTCATCATCACCAAGTCGATGTGGCAATATGTGTTTGGCATCGGACTTCTATTCATTTTGTTCCTATTCGGTTTGCTTCAATACTTTATGAACGACACTGTTGACTCTTTCGACAGCTTCTCATTCACCGAATATTTTGCCAACTACCTCAACTTCTCGCACAACAATTCATTCTCTATTCAAGAATGCACAATATTCTTTAGCATCTTTGTATTCTTGCAATTCTGGAGTATGCTCAATGTGAAGCACTTCGATTCTACCGACGCATTCTTCACTAAGTTCAGCGAAACTAAGGTATTCTATAGCGCGATGATAGTCATTCTATTGGGACAACTACTCATTGTCAACTTTGGTGGAAAAATGTTCAATGTAGTTCCGCTCACCACACACGATTGGACTTGCATTATAGGTGGAACATCATTAGTTTTCATTGGTGGATTGCTATTCCGAGCAATTAAATCACTCGTCACTCAAAAGTAAAACCCTATAAAAAGCAAAAATGCCTGGCTCTCACGAGCTCGGCATTTTTTATTTATGAATAGAATCTATAAATAATAGAAAAGTGCAATTTATGTTTTGCGATTGCAAATTTGGTTCTATTTTTTCTATTCTAAAAGGTCTTTTAACGAAATAATTGTCCTAAAATTCCTAAAATCGGCTATTTATTAAGATTATTTGAGTACTTTTGTGGTGAATATTTAACTATTATGCGAAATACAGAAAAACAAGCCCTTATAAAGGTTACCGATTTTGACAAATTAGTCAATCCCGACAAGGTCGACGAAGATGTTTTCATTTTCGACGACATCAAAAGTGTAACCGTCGACGATACTCCTGTAGTTATCGAAATGCCGATTTTCGTAATGTGTGTGCAAGGTAGTGCCGACATCGAACTCAATCTCAAAGAGTACCATGTGCCTTCTAATAGCCTTGTTACACTTATGCCCGACCACATTTTGCATGGCTACAAGCATAGCGACGATTTCAAAGGCTTGTTTATCGCTGTAAGCAATCGCTGTGTCGACGAACTCATCCCCGACATCCTCACTGCTCTACCTGCCATTATGACTTTCCGTAATTCGCCTGTCGTTGAGCTTAATGCGACCGAAATGGATATACTCAAGGAGATGCACTCGTTCTTGTGGATGCTTGTTCGCTCCGATGTGGGCTTATACAAAAAGAAAGTGGTCAACGGTATGCTTCAATCGTTGCTCTACACTGCACTTTCAGCCTACAAATCGCGCAATATGTACGAAACAGTAAAGCGCTCGCGCAACGAAGATATTTTCTTCAATTTCTTCACCCTACTCGAACACAATTTCCGCCAAGAACGCTCGGTACAATTCTATGCCGACAAACTTTGCATCACGCCTAAGCACCTTTCTACTGTGGTAAAAGCCGTGAGTGGACGCACTGCTGGCTCTTGGATCGATGGATATGTGATTCTTGCAGCTAAAGTGATGTTGCGTTCAAGTGCCAACACGATTCAAGAGGTGAGTGTTGCGCTCAACTTCCCTAACCAATCATTCTTCGGAAAATTCTTTAAGCAACATGTTGGCATGTCGCCTCGAGAATATCGTCTCAAGAACGACCACGAAACCAACTAATCAACTGTTTTACGCACAATTACACCAATGAAAAAGATATTTTTCCTAATTATATGTTTGTGGACCATCGCAACTACTAACGCACAAAGCTCTTTGAACCCAAACAACCCATTTTCGCACTACGAAGAAGGTGTGAGCGATAGCATTAGCGTGAGCCTAATCACCTACTATCCAGGTAGCATAATGTACGAACTTTATGGTCACGCAGGTATCAAAATTGGGCTTAAAGATGGCTCTGGAGTGCTATACAACTATGGTATTTTCGACTTCAACTCTCCCAACTTTGTCTATCGCTTCATCAAGGGCGAAACCGACTACATGGTCAAGGGATATAGCTCGGAATATATGCTTCGTGGATATGCTCGCCGCAAGGTGGTCGAACAGGTGCTCAACCTAACTCAAGAACAGGCTTATCGTGCTGCCGAGTACCTCTACAACAACGCTTTACCTTGGAACGCGACCTATCGCTACAACTATGTTCTCGACAACTGTTCCACACGCCCTCGCGATGTGATTGAATATGCCTCAGGAGGCACTATCGAATACCCTCCTATGCAGGACACTACCACCTTCCGAAAAATGATGCATCGCTACAATGCCAACTATGCATGGTCGCAATTTGGTATTGACTTGGCTCTCGGAACAGGTCTCGACCGCACCATTACCTATCGCGAACAAATGTTCGTCCCTATGGTGCTCATGAATGCTTGTGCTGGTGCCACTATCGAGCACAACGGCGAGCGCGTTCCTCTTGTCAAGAACACTATCACACTTAACGAAGGTAGCGAGCAAGGCGACATCTTACCACCAAACCCTTGGTGGACAACTCCAATGTTTGTATTCTCGCTATTGCTTGCCATAGCCATAGCCCTTACTATCTTCGATTTGCGACGCACTAAAGTGTCGCGTTGGTTCGACTCCATTATGTATAGCGCTTTTGCTCTCGACGGATTGTTGATGTTCTTCTTGATATTCATTTCAACCCACGAAGCAACTTCACCCAACTGGAATGGAGTGTGGATTAACCCATTTTATCTACTTCCTGCTGTTTTGGTGTGGATAAAATCGGCAAAAAGAGTGCTTTATTTCTATCATTTTACTAACTTTGCAGTGCTATTAGCGCTCACTGTGGCATGGTATTGGATTCCACAAGTAGCTAACCTCGCATTTTTGCCGTTAATATTGTGTTCGGCAGTGCGTTCGGTCAATTATATTTTAATTTTTCGCAAACAAAAATAAATGCAAAATAAAAATCACAGTTCTCGTTTAATAACATCGATTCTTGCTTCGATGGTAGCTATCTCTGCGATGTCGCAATCATCGGGAGAACGCCCTCAATTGGTTATTCAAATCATGGTAGACCAATTAAGAAGCGACTACCTCGACCTTCTGCAAGACTACTTGGGCGAATCGGGTTTCAAACGCCTTGCTGCCAATGGGGCGTGCTTCGAGAATATTGATTTCGACATCGATGAGGTCGATTTAGTATCGGGCACTGCAATGTTCGTTACTGGAACCTATCCTCGCATCAACGGCATTAGTGGCGAGTACATTTACAACCCACAAAAGAAGGCTGTTCAAAAGATTCTTGCCGACCCATCAAAAATGGGCAATTTTACCAACGAGAAACTTTCGCCTGTTGCCCTTAAATCGTCAACTGTTAGCGACGAGCTAAAAATACATAGCGACGGACTCGGATATGTGTATTCTATTGCACCCGATGCTCAACAAGCCATCATTCTTGCCGGACACGCTGGTAATGGTGCTTTTTGGATCAACGACATCAACGGAAAATGGTCTACATCAACATTCTACACCGATGTTCCTCAAGCTATTTCTAATCGCAACTACAAGAATGCCCTATCATCGCGCATCGACACTATGTCGTGGGCTCCGATGATGGATTTGGCTAAATATCCAGGCATTCCTTCTCACAAGAAATTCTACCCTTTCAAATACATTTTCTCTGCTTCTCGCAACGACCGTTATGTCAACTACAAGCGCACGGCTCTTGTCAATGAAGAGGTAACTTCGGTGGCGCTCGACTTCATCGAATCGCTCAAAATGGGTACTCGTGGCGAAACCGACATGCTCAACATCGCTTACTCTCTATCTACCTATAGCGACAATGCAGGTGCTGGAAGTGTTGAATTGCTCGACAAATACTTGCGTCTCGACCGTCAACTTGGTCGACTTCTCGATGCTATCGACAACCGTGTAGGACTCGATAAAACCCTCGTTGTACTTGCCTCTACAGGCTATTTCAAGGAAAATACTCCTGTCGACGAAAAGTTCCGAATTCCTTCAGGAATTTTCAGCCCTTCAAAGGCTAAATCGCTCCTCAACCTTTACCTTATGGCTGTGTATGGCAATGCACAATGGGTAGACAACTATCACGACGATTATTTCTACCTTAACCAAAAGCTAATCAAGGAGAAAGGACTTAATCTCAAGGAAGTGCGCAACAACGCCAGCAGCTTCTTGCGTCGCATGAGTGGCGTAGCCGAAGCTTACTCGGTCGACGAAATCATCGACGGACCTGCCGACGGCGTGTCTAAACACATCTACAACGGACTCATTGCCAACCATGTGGGCGATGTGATTGTGAAAGTTATGCCAGGTTGGACTATTTCGCAAACCGAAGACTCTACCAACCCAAGCTCTAAGCACATTCGCACGGCTGCTATCAGCACTCCTGCCTACATTTTGCACCCAAGCATAAAAGCGCAAAAAATAACTTCTCCTGTCGATGCCACTCTATTGGCTCCTACCATTTCTCGACTTTTGCGCATCCGCTCGCCTAATGCTGCCAGCGGAAAACCTTTTATTCTTGAATAAAAGACCACTTAATTGCGTGGTTTTACGCAACATTTCATTATCTTTGCAAAATATTGGTGCTTTTTGCCCTTTTTGCTCACTTTAGCATCTAAAGTTGGGCTAAATGGGGTACTTTAAGCCTTTTAATTACTGAAAAAACAAAAAACAAATATAAAATGGGATTCGTAGACTTTTTAAAATCGCTATTCGGTAGCAAATCCGATCGTGACTTGCGTGAAATCCGTCCAGTGCTCGACAGCATTTTAGCGATTTATCCAACATTGGAAAAACTATCACACGACGAACTGCGTGCTAAAATCGACGAAGTAAAAGCTCAACTTCGTGCAAGCGTGCAAACTAAGCGTGACAAAGTAGCTGCGCTCAAAGAAGAAGTCGAAACTCTCGACTACGAAAAGCGCGAACCACTTTGGGAAGAAATTGATAAGTTGAACAAGGAAATCCTTGAAGACTTGGAAGTGGAACTTAAGAAAGTGCTTCCACTTGTGTTTGCTATCGTTAAGGACACTGCTCGTCGTTTCAAAGAAAATGAAACTATCGAGGTTACAGCCACTCAATTCGACCGCGAACTCGCTGCTCAAGGCAAGGACTTCATCTCTATCGAAGGCGATAAGGCTTACTATAAGAACCATTGGGTAGCTGGTGGTAACGAAATCACTTGGACTATGGTTCACTACGATGTTCAGCTTATCGGTGGTATCGTTCTTAACGACAACGGTAACGGTAAGGACAGCAAGGGTAAGATTGCCGAAATGGCAACTGGTGAAGGTAAGACTCTTGTTGCTACTCTTCCAGTATTCCTTAACGCATTGACTGGTAATGGCGTGCATGTCGTTACTGTCAACGACTACCTTGCTAAGCGTGACTCGGAATGGATGGGACCTTTGTATATGTTCCACGGTCTATCGGTAGCTTGTATCGACAAGACTCAACCTAACTCTGCCGAAAGACGCGCTGCCTACAACTCCGACATCACTTTCGGTACTAACAACGAATTTGGTTTCGACTACTTGCGCGACAATATGGCGATGGCTCCAGAAGAATTGGTGCAACGCCCTCACAACTATGCTATTGTCGATGAGGTCGACTCAGTTCTTATCGACGACGCGCGTACTCCTCTTATCATCGCTGGTCCTGTGCCTAAGGGCGACGACCAACTATTCTTGGAGTTCCGTCAAAATGTAGAAAATGTGTACAACGCACAACGCCGTCTTGTTACCGACCTTCTTGTTGAAGCTAAGAACCTTATGGCAAGCGACGACAAGGAAAAGGTAAAAGAAGGTTCGCTTAAACTTTATCGCGCTTACAAGGGACTTCCTAAATATGGTCCTCTTATCAAGTTCTTGAGCCAAGAAGGTGTGAAGCCTGCTATGCTTGCTACCGAAGCTCACTACATGCAGGACAACAACCGCGAAATGCACATCGTTACCGACCCTCTTTACTTCGTTATCGACGAAAAGAACAATAGCGTACACTTGACCGACAAGGGTATCGACATCCTTACTGGTCGCATCAACGATCCTAAGTTCTTCGTACTTCCTGACATCGCTTCTCAACTTTCTGCAGTTGAAAACGAAGCCATCAGCGACACCGAAAAGATCGCTAAGAAGGACGAACTTATGGCAGACTATGCTGTTAAGGCTGAACGCGTTCACACTGTGAACCAACTTCTTAAGGCTTACACTCTATTCTCTAAAGATGTTGAATATGTGGTGAGCGAAGATGGTAAGGTTAAGATCGTAGACGAACAAACTGGTCGTATTATGGAAGGTCGTCGTTATAGCGATGGTCTACACCAAGCTATCGAAGCTAAGGAAAATGTAAAGGTGGAAGCAGCTACTCAAACATTTGCTACTATCACTTTGCAAAACTACTTCCGTATGTACCACAAGCTTGCGGGTATGACTGGTACTGCCGAAACTGAAGCTGGTGAATTCTGGGATATCTACAAACTTGATGTTGTTACAATCCCTACTAACCGTCCTGTGCAACGCATCGACATGAACGACCGCGTTTATCGCACTAAGAAGGAAAAATACAACGCCGTTATCGAAGAAGTTCAAGCTATGCTCGAAAAGGGTCGCCCAGTTCTTGTGGGTACCACTTCAGTAGAAATCTCTGAGCTCTTGAGCCGTATGCTTACTGTGCGTCGCATTCCACACAATGTACTTAATGCTAAACTTCACCAAAAGGAAGCCGACATCGTAGCACAAGCTGGTCGTCCTGGTGTGGTTACTATCGCTACCAACATGGCTGGTCGTGGTACCGACATCAAGCTTACTCCTGAAGTTGAAGCTGCTGGTGGTCTTGCTATCATCGGTACCGAACGCCACGAATCTCGTCGCGTCGACCGTCAGTTGCGTGGTCGTGCTGGTCGTCAAGGCGATAAGGGTTCTTCTGTATTCTATGTATCTTTCGAAGACGACTTGATGCGTAAGTTCGTTTCTGATAGCATGATCAAGCGTCTCGATAGCTTCGGATTCAAGGAAGGCGAAATGCTTGAATCGTCAATGATTACTAAGTCAATCGAAAACGCTCAAAAGCGCGTTGAAGAAAATCACTTTGGTGTGCGTAAGCACTTGGTAGACTACGACGATGTGATGAACAATCAACGCAACGCCGTTTACAACCGCCGTCACCACGCTTTGATTGGTGAACGCATGGGTGTCGACATCTTGAACATGATCTACGACTGTGCTAACAACTTGGTCGAAAAATACAATTCTCCTAGCGACTTCGACGACTTGAAGATGCAAGTACTTTCTACTTTCGCAATGGAAGTACCTTTCAAGGAAGAAGAATTTGCTAAGATGGACAAAGACTCTAAGATTGATGCAATATATCGCTATGCTGTCGAAGTATTCAATCGCAAATCCGACTACATCGCCGAAGTGGCTATGCCTGTTGTGAAGACTATCGTTGAAGAACACGGTGCTAAGGGTCTTATGCAAGTGCCTATCACCGACGGTAAGCGTGGCTACCGCATCATGACCGATGTTGAAGAAGCCTACAACACTAATTGCAAGTCTATCGCTAAGGCTTGGCAAAAGGCTGTTCTTCTTATGACTATCGACAATGTGTGGAAAGAACACTTGCGCGAACTTGACGAATTGCGCCACTCAGTGCAAAACGCAAGCTACGAACAAAAAGATCCGCTTGTAATCTACAAGATCGAATCGTTCAACCTATTCACCAACATGCTCAACACTATGAATGCTGGTTCGGTGTCTAAGTTGATGCGTGGACAAATCATTGTTCCTGAAAATCCTGAAGAAGCTCAAGCACAAGCTCAACAAGCTCTTGCACAGCCTTTGCGTCCTCAAGCACCTCAATATCGCACTTCTCGCGAAGCTTATCCAGGTGCCGAAGCTCAACGCGCTGCCGCTTCTGCTCCTCAAGGTCCACAACGCCCTGTTTCGCCTATCGTTTCAGGTCCTCGTGTTGGTCGCAACGATCCATGTCCTTGTGGTAGTGGCAAGAAATTCAAGAACTGCCATGGCAAAAACGAATAATTAAAATTTCCATTTATATATTCGCGAAAAGTCGTAGAGAATAATTCTCTACGGCTTTTTATTTTTCTTAAATCTTGAAAAATCAAATATTATACCTTAACTTTACAATCATAACAATATCTATTAAACCTATAAACGAACAACCTACTACAATGAAACGACAATTACTCATGACTTTGGCTATTGTAATGTGTTGTGGATTGACTTTCGCTCAACATCGCAGCGCAAGCGAGCCTGACATCACTGCTCCAGTTGTGGTTTCTACCGACCCTGCTATCAGCGGTGAGGTTGTTTACACTCTTCGCCCAGTGATTCGCATTGAGTACGACAAAGAATTGAACTGGGACGAAGACAAGAATGGCAACTGCATCACTGTTACCGATGCTGCTGGCAATGAATACGCAGGTAAACTAACCCACGCTGTTGTGCGCAACAAGTCGGTTCTTCACTTCTATTTCAACAACGACCTTCCTCTCGACAAAGCATTCTTGGTTACTGTCAAAGGTGGCTTGAACGACCTTTATGGCAATCCTACCGACGATTTCTTCTTCCGTTTTCTTAGCGAATACCGCCCACAAACTGCACAAGAAACTGTGCTTGCGCTCGACAACACTTCTAATTGGTGGATACCTAACGGCTCGGGCTCTACTAAGGGATTGGTTTCCGACGAAGACGGCAACACTTGGACTTCTTCTTCGGCTATCACTGCAAGCCAAGCAAGCAACTCAAGCTGTTGGTTGCACTACACTTTCGACCCTTCTTCAGCCGATGGTATATGGCAAATACGCGAATATTACAGCTTGGGTAGCACAACTTCTCACAGCAACACTAATGGAATATTAACATTCTGGCTTTACGGCGACGCTTCCAACAACTCTGTTTCAGCTATGCTTCGCGCTACATCAAGCAGCGGCGGTTTGAAGTATCAAGAACCACAAACTATGATTGATTTCCGCGGTTGGAAACTTGTTACGTGGGATTTGAAGAACGACAATTACGCTGCATTCTCTGGCACCGATGTACTAAGTTCGGCTTGGCGTTTCGATAGCTTCTTCTTGCGTCATGTCAACGAATCGGGCGTGAATAAAGAATGGCATGGCGACCTATACTTCGACAATCTTGAGTTCAATAAATGGGACAACAGCGCTATTCGCACTGCCAAGTTGGACGATGTAACCATCCCTTCGGGCATTGAAGATGCTGTTATCGACAGCAACTCCCCTGCCGAGTATTTCAACCTACAAGGTATGAAGGTTGCCCTTCCTTCAAAGGGTATCTTCATCAAGCGTCAAGGCAACAAGACTTCGAAAGTTGTTCTATAACCACAGCCCCATAACACAGAAAGAGGTTGTCATTGCTGACAACCTCTTCTCTTATTAAAATCTCCTTGTTAGACTGTTTCTTGTTTTTTATCAAAAAATATAAGGATACTCAACCTTCCACAAGAACAACGCGTTACCTGGCATCGATGTGCCTGCGCTACAACGGTCCTTCTTCTCTATCACTTGGCAAAATTGCTCTATCGTAAGTTTTCCACGCCCCACATCTACAAGCGTACCCACTATCGCACGCACCATATTGCGAAGAAATCTGTCGGCTGTAATGGTAAACACCCACTGACCGCCCTCTTGCTCCCATCGAGCATGAGTAATCTTGCAATTATTGGTTGCTACATCGGTATGTAGCTTCGAGAAACTCGTGAAATCGGTATACCCTTTCAGCAACTCTGCTGCTTCATTCATCAAGTCAAAATCAAGTTTGCATGTCGACTTCCAACTGAACGGATAAAGGAACGGTGATTTCTCGGTATGTACAAAATACTTATATGTGCGAGCAGTAGCATCAAATCGAGCATGTGCGTCATCATGCACTGGCAACACATCATATATTGCTATATCTTTACCCAGAATGCTATTCAAGCGCATCACGAGTGTAGTCGTATCTTTCAATGGCTCATTCACATCAAAGTGTGCATACATCACAGCAGCATTCACACCTGCATCGGTTCTTCCTGCTCCTGTAATTGCTATCGGCTCACGAAGCACCATCGACAACGTCTTTTCGATACATTCTTGCACCGACTCGGCATTGGGTTGCGACTGCCAACCATGGTAATTCGCACCGTTATAAGCCAATTTCAAAAAATAACGCATCTACTATTACTCTTTTTCCAAGTATGTATAGCCGTACAATCCCGAACGATAATTACTCAAGAATTCGCGACCTTCTTCTGGCGTAATCTTGCCGCTCTTCATTGATGCAGTAACCCAAGTTTCCACATTGCGCACAAGCTTCTTAGGGTTATATTCTACATATTCAAGCACTTCGGCAACTGTTTCGCCTTCAATTACTTGGTCTATTTCGTAGTGATCCTTATACACATCAATATGCACCGCATTTGTATCGCCAAACAAGTTGTGCATGTCGCCAAGAATTTCTTGATATGCACCCACAAGGAACACACCAAGATAATATGGCTCATTTGACTTCAATTGATGCACAGGAAGGTAGTTTGATGCACCTTGCGACGACACATAAGTACATATCTTACCATCGCTATCGCATGTGATATCTTGCAAAGTTGCATGGCGAGTTGGTTTTTCGTCCAAGCGTGCAAGTGGCATTATTGGGAACACTTGATCGATTGCCCATGAATCAGGCAACGACTGGAATAGTGAGAAATTACAGAAATACTTATCTGGAAGCATCTTTATGACCTTGCGCAATTCTTCTGGTGCATGTTTTGAGGCATTTGCGATATCGCTCACTTCACGAGCTATCGACCAGAATAGCTTTTCAATCATTGCACGAGTGCGCAAATCCAATAGACCAAGGCTAAACAAGTCAAGCGCTTCTTCACGAATTTGCAATGCGTCGTGCCAACTTTCAAAGATGCGTTGTTGATTCAATTTATCCCATATTTGGTACAATTCACGAGCGAGTTCGTGTTCGTTTTCGCCCACTTCATCATCGTCGTCCCATATTGGTAGATGTGTTGTTTCAAGCACATCAAGTACAAGAATTGAGTGGTGTGCAGTGAGCGAACGACCCGATTCTATTACAATATTTGGGTGTTTCAACTCATTCTTATCACACACATCCACAAGTTGCGACACAGCGTCGTTCACATACTCTTGAATTGAGTAGTTCATGCTGTATTCGCTTGCGCTACTACGAGTTCCATCGTAATCCACGCCAAGACCGCCACCTATGTCCACAAATTCTACGCCGAAGCCCATCTTGCTCAATTGAACATAGAACTGACAAGCCTCACGCAATGCGTTCTTCACATGGCGAATTTTATTGATTTGACTGCCTATGTGGAAGTGAATCAACTTCAAGCAGTCCTTCATATCTTTTTCTTCAAGGTAATCGAGCGCTTCGAGCAATTCGCTTGAGTTCAAGCCGAACTTACTGCTATCACCTCCCGATTCTTCCCATTTTCCGCTACCCGAGCTTGTTAGCTTGATACGAACACCAATATTTGGGCGTATACCAAGGCGTTTAGCCACAGTAGCCATCAATTTTATTTCGTTTAGCTTTTCGGCAACGATATAGATGCAACGACCCATCTTTTGAGCAAGTAGTGCAAGCTCTATGTAGTTCTCGTCCTTGTAACCGTTACATATAATCACCGATTTATCGGCATTATTTAGCGCAAGTACTGCATGAAGTTCTGGCTTTGAACCGGCTTCAAGACCTATATTATATCGCTTTCCATGACCCACAAGTTCTTCAACTACTTGGCGCACTTGATTCACCTTGATCGGATAGATTATATAGTTTTGTGCTTTATATTTATATTCTTCCGATGCTTGCTTGAAGCACTTTGAGATTTTCTCGATACGATTGTCCAAGATATCGGGAAAACGCAGCAACACTGGTGGTGTGATATCGCGCAACTGCAATTCATCTAAAACATCTTTAACATCTACAGCGGCATAGCCTTCTTTTGGTGTTACTTGAACGTGCCCTTTTTCATTTATTGAGAAGTAAGAACGACCCCACCCCTTAACATTATACAATTCAGCACTGTCTTCAATGCGCCATTTTCTCATTACTTTAATAATGTATTAACAGGTTATTAAATTAATAATACTAACTACTCGTTGAGCGTTTGCATAAAAACGCTACGCAAAGATAAAATATAATTCGAGATTTTTCAGCAGATATGCGCTAAAAACACAGATTTTTCTTCCTAATCCTGACTTTTTAGGATTATTTCTTGTTTTTTCTCACCTTACTAAGGATTTGCTTATTCCACTCTCTACGCTCTTTGTCGAACACCCAGCCCCACTTGTTGAAATACTTAATCATGTTATAGCTGTGCACCCACAACATTCGCAGGCTTGTGTAGCTTGCGGCACGGTGAGCGTGAACTATTGTCACTTCGGGCCAGAACATGGTGCGGTAATGCTTGTGCATACGACGAGTCATATCTATATCCTCAGGATACATAAAGAAGCGTTCGTCAAACAAGCCCACCTTTCTGAAGCAATCGGTTCTAAATAGCATAAATGAGCCTTGATGGTAAGGCAGATTCATTGGTGTCTTTCTATCAAAATCATACAACAAGAACGACTTGTTGATTACCTCGTTCCAACTATGGAATAAGAAACGACGAGAAATAAGGTTTATCGGTGTAGGCAACAATCGGCAACCATATTGCAATGTACCATCAGGATACACGATATTAGGTTGCACTTGGCCCACATCTTCGTTAGCATTCATATAGTCCACAAGCGCTGGCAACACCTCTTCGCCGAAGTACACATCACTATTGAGCACCAAGTGATACTTGGTTCCGAGCTTCTTAGCCTTGCGTATCGCAATATTATGACCAGCACCATAGCCCACATTATCACTTCCTATATACTCCACCTTCTCAACAGTAGAGCAAAAATCGGCTGTGGCTTGTTGGCGTGAATTATCCACAACATATATCTTGCGAACAAGACACGAATTTAAAGAGCCAAGGCAATGCTTCAGCTCTTCCGTATCTGTTTTATATGTTACTATCGATACTGTTATCATATCAAAAAAACAAGAATCTCGCGATTCTTTTCTCACTTTTAGCACTAAGGCCGCACAAAATTACTACTTTTTTTATTTATAACCATAATTCATTGCTTATATTTTGCTATCTTTGCAACAAATTTGAAAAAACATATTTTTTAAAAACAACACTATAATAAAAAGTTTATGGTAAACTACAAAGAACTTGGTCTTGTGAACACTCGTGATATGTTCGCTAAGGCTATCGAAGGTGGATATGCTATCCCAGCATTCAACTTCAACAATATGGAGCAACTTCAAGCTATCATCAAGGCAGCTTCTGAAACTAAGTCTCCTGTTATCCTTCAAGTTTCAAGCGGTGCTCGTAAGTACGCTAACGCTACTCTTCTTCGCTATATGGCACAAGGTGCTGTAGCTTATGCTAAGGAACTTGGTTGGGAAAACCCACAAATCGTGCTTCACCTTGACCACGGTAACAGCTTCGAGCTTTGCAAGGACTGTATCGACTGCGGTTTCTCTTCTGTAATGATCGACGGTTCACACCTTCCTTACGAAGAAAATGTTGCACTTACTAAGCAAGTTGTTGACTACGCTCACCAATATGATGTAACTGTTGAAGGCGAACTTGGTGTATTGGCTGGTGTTGAAGACGAAGTATCTAGCGACCACCACACTTACACTGACCCTGAAGAAGTAATCGACTTCGCCACTCGCACAGGTTGCGATAGCTTGGCTATCTCTATCGGTACTTCTCATGGTGCTTACAAGTTCACTCCAGAACAATGTACTAAGGACGAAAACGGTAAGATTGGTCCTCCTCCATTGGCATTCGATGTATTGAAGGCTGTTGAAGAAAAGCTTCCTGGATTCCCTATCGTACTTCATGGTTCTTCTTCTGTTCCTCAAGACGAAGTTGAAACTATCAACCAATACGGTGGTGCTTTGAAGGCTGCTATCGGTATCCCAGAAGAATGGCTTCGTGAATCAGCTAAGAGCGCTGTTTGTAAGATCAACATCGACTCTGACAGCCGTCTTGCTATGACTGCTGCTGTTCGCAAGGTATTCGCTGAATCTCCAGCTGAATTCGACCCTCGTAAGTACCTAGGTCCAGCTCGCGACAACATGGAAAAACTTTACAAGCACAAGATCATCAATGTTCTTGGTAGCGACGGTAAGGCTCTTTAATTCTAAAGAACATACACATAAGTTTTCATAATTAAGAGGATGCTAATTCAGCATCCTCTTTTCTTTTCCCCCTACAAAAATCTGTTCTTTTGTCCTTTTGTCTAAAAAATCCACCCTTCTGTCTATAATAAACTATAGCCACTATCTCTACTATAGCCTCTACCCCTCCTCCCATCTAAAAAAACATACCACAAAATATGCTTAAATAGTTTTTATTCACTATCTTTGCACTTTGAAGCCTCAACGGCTCATTTATGTTTAACTAATTATATATAATTTTGGACACCGACCCGTTATCGTGTATTTTTTCTCTTATAATGGCTGCTGCTAACAATGCGCAATCCATTATATCTTTCAACATTCCCGAAACCTCAAGCATCATTGCTTGCTTCGCTGCAATGCTATGTCTTTGCATGTCGGCTTTTGTCTCTGGCTCCGAACTCGCTTTTTTCTCGCTCAAGGAGACCGATTTCGACAAATTTGAAGACCCCGATATTGCCGATAAAGTGAGACTAATTCTCTCCAACCCAGAGAAGCTACTCGCAACCATTCTAATTTCCAACAATTTAGTCAATGTAACCATCATTATTCTGCTCAACTTCGCGTTGAACCAGATTCTTGAGGTGCGTAGTGCTGTGCTCGATTTCATCATTCAATCGGTATTCCTCACTTTCTTGATCCTTCTTTTCGGCGAAATCATTCCTAAGATCTATTCTTCCAACAACAACATAAAGTTCACGCGATTTGCTGTGCCTGGAATTTCATTCCTCAGCCGCCTATTCAACCCCCTATCACAACTTATGGTTAAAAGTACCTTCATTGTAAACAAGGTGGTTACCAAGCGTGCCGACAACATCTCAGTCGACGAACTTTCTCAAGCTCTCGAACTTTCCGAAGTTAATTCCGAAAACGAAAAGGAGCTACTCGAAGGAATCCTCACTTTTGGCGACAAAACTGTGGCCGAAATCATGCGACCACGCGTCGATGTGATCGACATTGAGTACAACGAGAACTTCGACGAGGTAGTGAAAATCGTAGTCGAAAATGGCTACTCACGCATGCCTGTCTACGAAGAAAACTACGACAACATCAAGGGCGTGCTTTACGCTAAGGACCTTCTTCCTTACATCGGCAAGCGCTCTAAGGACTTCAATTGGACCACTCTTGTGCGACCAGCCTATTTCGTACCCGAAACGCGTGCCATCGGCGACCTTCTCGAAGATTTTCGCAAAACAAAGATTCACATGGCAATCATCGTCGACGAATTTGGTTGCACTCAAGGTATCGTTACCCTTGAGGACATTCTTGAAGAAATCGTGGGTGATATCGACGACGAATACGACACCGAAGAAGACAAGTCTTATCGCAAGATAAACGATAATACCTATATTTTCGAGGGTAAAACACTACTCAACGACTTCTACAAGATTGTCGATTGTGAAGAAGATGTGTTCGACGATGTCGACGACGACCCCGAAACCATTGCTGGACTTCTTCTTAGCCTCAAGGGCGATTTCCCTAAGGAAAAAGAATCCATCGAATATGCCCACTTCCGTTTCCAAGTAATGAAAGTGACCAAACGACGCATTGTGAACATTAAAGTAACCATCAATCCCACATGCCCTTAGTACCCGAAACCATCAACATCAATGATACAAGCATTTATCTATGGGAAATTGAAGAAACCAAAGATGAACTTATATCATTGTGCCACGATTCAGGTATCGACACCACCGAGATTGAGAATATCAAGTCCTATAGCAGAGCTTGCGAAAAGCTATCCACTCTGCTCCTTATCAACCACATCTTTGGCAAAGGAACCGAGCTCTATCACACCGAAATAGGCGCTCCTCGCATTAAAGATTCCGACACTTTCATCAGCATTTCCCACTCATCTTACTTGGTGGGTATTGCAGTATCGAATCTTTATCAAATCGGTCTCGACATTGAGCACAAAGCCGACCAAGTACTACGAGTGAGAGATAAATTCCTCAACGACACCGAACTGGCTATAACCTTGCCCAACGACAAAGTCATCAATCTCTACTATTGGACAGCAAAGGAAGCTGTATACAAAGCTGTAGAAGCCAACGGAATCGATTTTCGCAACGACATCTACAAACCTATAAGCTACACCAACACTTTCGTAGCTATCAAGGACAAGAAGAAGCATCACTTCAAAATAAGACATTACAAGTACGACAGTAGTTTTATGATTACTATCGCTACTCCCAAAATAAAAAACAACAAAAAAACATCGATATGATCAAGAAATTAATTACTATCAGCCTTGCCCTTACGGCAATATTGGGCTACACAAGCGAAGCACAAGCTTGTACAAGCTTGCTTGCTGGTACTAAGGCCACAACCGACGGCTCTACTCTTATCACTTATGCAGCCGACGCTCACACTCTTTACGGTGCGCTTAAGTTCATCCCTGCTGCCACTCACAAAGCTGGCGCGATGCGCGAAGTACGCGATTGGGACACCAACAAGCACTGGGGTTTCATTCCTGAAAAAGAACAAACCTACAAGGTAATGGGCAACATGAACGAGCATCAGCTCACCATCACCGAGTCTACTTGGACTTGCAAGGAAGAACTTGTCGACACCACTGGTATTATCGACTACGGTAGCCTCATCTACATCACTCTTCAACGCGCCAAGACTGCTCGCGAAGCTATCAAGGTTATGACCGACCTCGTTGCCGAATATGGTTACAATAGCCACGGCGAATCGTTCTCTATCGGCGACCCTAACGAAATTTGGGTTATGGAAATGTGTGGTAAAGGTGGCAAAGAAAAAGGCGCTGTGTGGGTAGCACGCCGCATTCCTAACGATTGTATCTCAGGACACGCCAACGCTCCTCGCATTCACACTTTCCCTCTTAACGATTCCGAAAACTGTATCTACGCTAAGGATGTTATCTCTTTTGCTCGCAAAATGAAATATTTCAAGGGTAAGGACGAAGATTTCGACTTTGCTAAGGCTTACGGTTTCTGGGATTACCTTGCTTATCGTGGTTGCGACGCTCGCGTGTGGGCATTCTTCAATCGCTATTGCGACGGAATGGAAAAATACCTTCCTTACATCGATGGAGAAGAAAATGCCGAAGTTCTTCCTCTTTATGTTAAGCCTAACAAGAAGGTAACTCCTCGCGACTTGCAAAACATGATGCGCGACCACTTCGAAGGCACTCCTCTCGACATGACTAAGGATGCTGGCTCTAAGATTTTCTGGGACTCTCCTTATCGTTTCCGTCCTATGAACTTCGATGTTGATGGTAAGACATACTTCAACGAACGCGCCATTGCTACTCAACAAACTGCTTTCGTGCTTGTGAGCCAAATGCGCTCTTGGTTGCCTAACGCTATCGGTGGTATCCACTGGTTTGGCGTTGACGATGCAGCTACCAATGTTTTCGTTCCTCTTTATTGCTGTCTAACAAGCGCGCCTAAGAGCTATTCTGAAAACACTGCCGACCTTTACAACTTCTCACTTGAATCGGCATTCTGGGTTAACAACTGGGTAGCCAACCAAGCTTATGGTCGTTATTCTCTTATGATCGACGACATTCTTAAGGTGCAAAAATCTCTCGAAGATAGCTTCGAACAAAATATGTCGTTCATCGAAAACGAAGCTGCTCGACTTTACAAGGAATCGCCTCAAAAGGCTATCGAATACCTCAACAACTACTCTCATTTCGTTGCCGAAAAAGCTACTACAAGCTATCGCAAACTTGGCGAATACTTGTTGGTAAAATATCTTGACGGCAATCGCAAAAAGGAAGAAAATGGACAGTTTAAGCGCAACGAAGACGGCCTTCCTGTTCAACCTGACTTCCCTGGCTACAACCAAGAGTACTACAATGCTATCGTAAGAGATGCTGGCGACCGATTGAAGATGAAATTCTAAATCAGCACATCTACATATATACAAAAAAACTCAGTGATCATTCTCACTGAGTTTTTTTATTCTTTGTTATCCACTCTCACATCATATCGCTTCACCCTCACCTTCACATCATAGGCTATAGCATCTTTGCGCGATTTACCTTTGTAATAGTAGAATTTATGTCCTTCGTCCCAGGTTTTCACCCATGCTTGTCGCGACGAATATGGAGGAAGGTCGCACACCACAGTTTCGGTTCGTTCGTGGAGCAATACGCCCTTCACATCGGTATATCTAAATATTATTTCGACCAACGAAATGTGTAGATTGGTGTTATTAGTGAGCATAAAGGTTTCTTTCGACGAACCCGTTTGCTTTGCATAACCACGCATCACCACTGCGCCTTTTGCAAAACGAGTCATATCGTCAACCTTCATCGAATCCACCACCATTGTTACAGTGTCGGCAACTTCGCTACTCGTCTTAAGCCCCTTGCGAGTACTATTCACACGAGCATCACACACGCCACAGCACAAAGCCAATGCAACTGGTAGTATCAACACACTCTTTCTCATAATCGGCTGTATTAATGATTATAAATAGCGCACCTTTCCGTTCTTTGTTTTCACCTTAGGATATATCTTTCTGAATCCGTCGGGAAATTTTACATCATTACTGTTCGTTGCCGTTACCGACAAACCATTCAGCAAGGTTGGCAAGAATCGTGTAAAGTTCATGCGCACACGCATCTTCACTTCGTTGCGCTTTATCAACATGAGCGATGCATCTTCACTAAGTTCGCCAAGACACGCTTGCAGATTTTCAAGAATGCTCAACTTCTGTTCGCCATATATCCACACCTTATACTTGCGTGCATCGGCTGTTGGTTTGCAATATCCTATCACCGTTCCTGGCAACAACGACACATCTTCGCTATCCACAAGCACTATGCGATAGTCCTGTGCTTCGGGCAACTTCGTGCCCTCGCACCGTTCTATCATCACCGTCATCTCCTCTTCGGGATAGTACCACAAGCCTTCTATGGGTTGCAAGTCCATCGAGTCGCATCGCGCTCGCACTACACTCTCCTCATATCCGTTGAGCACTTCGCCTCGAAAAGGATATTTCTTATCCGCCATCGCATCGACCGACGACACAACTATCGCCAACACCACCACTATGTATTTCACAATAGTTTTCATCACGGCAACGGCTTTCTATTATTACATTGAGAATCTATAGTTGAAGCCGAAGCTCAAGATTTCGTTGAATTGCCAATACTTCCATGTATCGTGCTTATCAACTGAATTGTCGTAACGCAAATGCACATAGATTCGTGTTGACAAATACTTGTTGATTGTGAAATTAAGAGTATTTTCCCAATCTCCTTGCACATTTTCATAATCGGTGAAGGCAAACAAGCGGCTTGTCCAAATCATTTCGCGGCTCAACTGCCATGTCATTTTTGCTTCTACATTCGAACCGAATGATGCTTTGACATGCTTGCCACTTTCAATACCGAATGATGTAGGATCTATCTTCTTGATTTCACGACATAGCTTCATATCCATTGACAATGGTGACAATGACAAGTCAAACTTTAGCTTGCTATTTTTCAATGCTGTGCTATAAGTCATACCGACACCAATATTCAAATCAGCTGGACTCAACACCGACGCCTTCATATCGCGCGTATTAATCTTATAGTTGTTTAGCAACTGTGTCTTGAAGCGCAAGTTGGTTGAATAGTACCAATTCTTGATCGCCTTATAACCCAACTTTGTATTAATTTGGAATTGATCTTGGCTAATTGTATAACCTCTGATTGAGTCTTGTGATGCTGAGTTCACACTCACCTTGTATTGCACAGTGTTTTCAAAAAGAAGCTTCTTGTAAACATTTGGATTTAGCTTCACATTCCACACAAAGTCGCCAAGCACATTCACATTGTTTTCACCACCTTGATACCAGTTTTCCGACAAATAGGCTTGTGATACTTGCACCGATGCACTGAACGAGTGAATCCAGTTGCGCACCTTCACCTTTTCGCTTTGAGCTGTTGGCACATTTTCAAATGTGCGTTCTTCGATAGTTACCGAACGCTTCGATGGGTCAGCCTTTATAACCTTGCTCTTTGGAGGTTCTGGTAGGTCCTTTTCGTTATATTGCACATTTTGTGGACGGTTCACCATTGCATCAAATCGCAACTTCGACACACTATTGCGTTCTTCAAGCGATTTATTTAGCCATTCATCTGCTACATCCAGATTTAAACCCGACATAAACGCGCCATTTGCATCGCTTGCAGCCACCAACGAATCTGTTGGATATTGTTCGAAAATTAGTGGTATGAACAAATAATTTGGTTTCACAGTCACACTCTTTCCTCCCACTACATCCCATTTCAATTCAGGTGCAATAACGCTCATCGCAAGTGTATCTACTTCCGAATTGGTTGCGCTATCCATCAAAACAGGTTTTACTACTAATGTGTCGGTTGCCAATGCTGTGTTTGCATTAATTTCCATTCCGATAGCCGACACTAATGTGATTAAAAGCAGAGTAACAAATTTTTTCATATTATAATTTCTTTTCATACTGCAAAGATAGCCCTAAACACTCGTAAATTAAAATAATTCCACAAGAAAAGAGACTACTCCTCCCATCTACCGCTCATTAGCCCCTCAAAAACAATGTAAGCGAGCCTCTTCAGCTCGCTTACACTATAATATTCTATGTTCTTCGCTTTATTAATCGCGGCTACTGCCGAAGAAACGAAGCAAGTACAAGAACAAGTTGATAAAGTCAAGATATAGGCTCAACGCACCAAGTGTTGCCACCTTACCTTCATTGCTTGCATCGCTCATGGCTGCCATGCGCTTGATTTTTTGAACATCCCACGCAGTAAGACCAATGAATATCACAACACCTGCAAAACTGATAATCCATTCCATTGTGCTGCTATGCATGAACATATTCACCACAATACAAATTATCAAGCCAAACAAAGCCATTGTCATGAATGAGCCAAACTTAGATAGGTCGCTCTTAGTAACATAGCCATATATTGCCATTGTCCCAAACACACCTGCTGTGATAGCAAATGTAAGCACTATTGAAGCCTGTGTATACACAAGCATAATGCAACTTAATGTTGCTCCATTAAGTATCGAATATAGATAGAACAACGCTGTAGCTCCTGCATTACTCAACTTATTGATTGATGCTGATAGTGCAATCACCATCACGATTTCACCTATTAGCAATCCCCAATAAACCCATGTATTAGTGAAGATAAACGATGCCAATGCTGGTACGCTCAACACCATGTATGCCGAAAGTGTTGTTATCACCATCGCCATGAACATCTTTGAGAACACTCGACGCATCACCTTCGATACATTCACCGATTGTACATCTGTGCTATAATTATAGTAACTCATATTTATTCTATTTTAGTTGATTAACTGTTTTATTTTATCCATAGAAAAACACTTCACGAAACTCAAAAGTTCGCTCCGTATTACATTCTTTCAGGAACTTCCATGCCAAGCAAACCAGTAGCACGAGCCACGATATTGCCCACTGTGCGTGACAATGCGATACGGAACGCACGCACATCTTCATCGCTTTCCTTCATGATTGGGCAATCGTGATAGAATTGGTTGTATTCCTTCACAAGCTCATACACATAGTTAGCTATCAATGCTGGGCTATAGTTCTTTCCTGCTTCTGCCACTACGCTTGGGAAGTCAGCAAGGCGTTGGATAAGTGTAATTTCCTTTTCTTGAGGCGACACTGCACCATAAGTTTCCTTCAAGCCTGCTTCAGCCACCTTGCGAAGAAGTGATTGAATACGAGCATAAGTGTATTGTAGGAATGGACCTGTATTACCATTGAAGTCGATTGATTCCTTAGGGTTGAATGTCATATTCTTGCGTGGGTCAACCTTCAAGATGAAGTACTTCAATGCACCAAGACCGATGATGCGAGAAATATTGTTTGCTTCTTCTTCGCTACAACCATCAAGTTTGCCTAGTTCTGCCGATGTTTCCTTTGCTGTTGCAATCATTTCGTCCATAAGGTCGTCAGCATCTACCACTGTACCTTCGCGCGACTTCATCTTTCCTTCTGGTAGTTCCACCATACCGTAAGAGAAGTGTACCAAGTCCTTACCCCACTTGAAGCCAAGCTTATCAAGAAGCAATGACAACACTTGGAAGTGATAGTTTTGCTCATTACCCACTACATAGATCATTTGATCGATTGGGAAATCTTGATAACGTAGCTTTGCTGTACCAATATCTTGAGTCATATACACCGATGTACCATCGCTACGAAGCAACAACTTATGGTCAAGACCGTCGTTTGTAAGGTCAGCCCACACTGAGTTATCTTCTTTGCGATACATAATGCCCTTTTCAAGACCTTCAAGCACCTTTTCTTTACCTTCAAGATAAGTTTCACTTTCATAGTAAATCTTATCGAAGTCTACGCCAAGACGCTTGTATGTTTCATCGAAGCCAGCATATACCCATTCGTTCATCATACGCCACACACTGCGCACTTCTTCGTCGCCAGCTTCCCATTTCTTAAGCATTTCGTGAGCTTCGGCCATAAGTGGAGAGGCTTGCTTTGCTTCTTCTTCGCTCATGCCCTTCTCCATCAATTCATTCACCTCTGCTTTGAATTTCTTATCGAAAATCACATAGAAATCACCAATCAAGTGGTCGCCCTTCTTGCCTGCCTTTTCTGGAGTAACGCCTTCACCCCACTTTTGCCATGCAAGCATTGACTTACAGATGTGAATACCGCGGTCATTCACGATATTTGTCTTCACCACATTGTAACCATTTGCAGTCATGATGCGCGACAAGCTGTAACCAAGCAAGTTGTTACGCACGTGGCCAAGGTGTAGTGGCTTGTTTGTATTTGGCGATGAATATTCAATCATCACAAGTTCACTCTCTGGTGTCACTGCCTTGAAACCATAATCAGGTGTTTCAGCAATGTGATTTAACACACCCACCCAGAATGTTGGCTCGATTACGATGTTCAAAAAGCCCTTGATTACATTGAACGACTTCACTGCATCGCAATTTGCTTGCAAATATTCACCTATCTCTTGAGCAGTAGCTTCAGGCGACTTCTTTGCAGCATTCACAAATGGGAATACTACGATTGTTAGATTTCCTTCAAACTCTTTCTTTGTAGTTTGAGGCACGATTTTTTCTGCAGGTAGCTCCAATCCATAAAGAGCCTTCACAGCATCGGCTGTTGCCTGTGATATAATGTTATCTATTGACATAATCTCTATAATTTATTATTTATCTTGCAAAGTTAGTAAAAAAATAAAAGCAAATCACATTACTCCCACTTTTACCGCTATTTTATCTTAAAAGTATTACCCCTTTTTGCTCACCAGCCACAAACCAACGAAGGTTATTGCCCCATTGAGCATAAGCAATTCGTAACCAAATGAGTAGCCTAATGCATATCTGCACAACAATTCTACCCCACAACACAACAATGGTGATGCTATCGAAATGTAAGGAATTGCCTTATCACACGCCTCACGACGAGTAAACAATCCGAATGCAAAAAGCCCCAACAACGGGCCATAAGTGTAGGACACCATCACATATATCAAATCTATTAGCGAACGGCTATTCACTTGTTCTATAAGGACTATCAATCCCACCAACAACACGCCGAACACCACATGCACGCGTTTGCGATAATTCACATCATCTTGTTTCTCGGCTATATCCACGCAATACGATGTCGTGAGCGATGTGAGCGACGAATCAGCACTCGAAAATGTGGCTGCCACCACGCCCACCACAAAGCACACACTCACCAACACTCCAAAATATCCTCCACTCACAAAGAATGGCAAATACTCATCGGGATTAGCTGGCAATACTATACCTTTCACTGTTGAATATTGAAGCAACAGCACTCCAAGCAACAAAAACAAAAAATTCAATGGCACGAAAGCCGAACCATACCAATACATGTTTCGTTGCGACTGCTCAAGTGTACGGATAGCACGATTTTTCTGTATCATATCTTGATCAAGACCTGTCATCACAAGTGCTATGAATGCTCCCGATAGGAATTGTTTCACAAAATGTTGTCTGCTGCTCCAGTCATCAAGTTCTATCCATTTCGACCACTCGCTATCAAGCACAAGTGCCATCACGCCTTCTGCATCGAGCTGCATTTCGCCCACAAACCATGCGATTATCATCACAAGTGCAAGCACCATAAACACAGTTTGAAGAACATCGGTCCACACTATCGTATCCAATCCTCCACGACGGGTATAGAGCCATATCATTAGCACTATCAACATCGCCGTAACCACAAATGGCACGCCGAGCGACGCAAATGCCAACGAATGTAGCACCAACGCAATCACATACACCTTGGCTGCTGTACCACATAGTTTCGACACGAGAAAGTACCACGCACCGGTCTTATAGGCTTTCTTGCCGTACCTATTCAACAAAAATTCATATATACTTGGCGACTTCAACCTATAATATACAGGCAGCAACACCTTGGCTATCACCACATAACCAAGCACAAAGCCAAGCACCGTTTGCATATATTGAAACCCTATACCTTGCACCAATCCAGGCACCGAGAGAAAGCTCACTCCACTCACACTCGCCCCTATCATGCCTATCGATACCACCCACCACGACGCATTTCGTCCTGCAGTGAAGAATGTGGCATTGCTATCGTGCTTCTTTCGTTGAAGAAAGCGCGACACCAACAGCAACAGCGCAAAATACGCCACAAGCACCGATATTACTACTATATTGAGCATTTCAACTTCTATGCAATCTTATTATCTTAAAACAAAAAATGTGCATAACGCATTATTGATTCTGCGTCACGCACATATTTTTTTCAGTTTTTACTTTCGCTTTCCCTTACGGGGTTCAATTAAGCTTCAGCAACTGGTTCTACCTTGATATAGTCACGGTTCTTCTTTGTAACGAATGTTACTGTACCGTCTACCAAAGCATACAATGTGTGGTCCTTACCCATGCCAACATTTTCACCTGCGTGGTGAACTGTTCCGCGTTGACGCTTGATAATCATACCAGCCTTAGCAAATTGACCACCAAAAAGCTTAACACCAAGTCGTTTGCTTTCCGATTCACGACCGTTCTTAGAACTACCTACACCTTTTTTATGTGCCATTTCTTTAAATTTTTAGAGGGTTAAGCAACTACTTCTTTAATCACCAACTTAGAGAAATATTGACGGTGACCGTTCAAACGACGATAACCTTTTCTTCTCTTCTTCTTGAATACTAGTACCTTGTCACCCTTTACTAGAGTTTCAGCTACTTCGCATACAACTTTTGCACCTTCTACAAGTGGTGCACCTACTTTTACTTCACCTTCAGCGTCTACCAAAAGTACGTTAGTGAATTCTACTGAATCACCAGCCTTTACTTCTTCGCCTAGGTAGTGGACATAAACAAACTTACCAGCTTCTGCCTTGAATTGTTGTCCCTTAATTTCTACGATTGCGTACATTTAAATTAAAAAACTTATAAAAGTTAACCCGTGAGGCGGTTCAAGTCTACATGCTCGAACACTTAATTTTGAGCCTATTCGGAAATCAGCGCACAAAGTTACAACATTTTTCTTATTCCACAAAACTTTTTTCATCTTACTTTCAATTATTTACATTTCTTCTACTCTTTTTCTTGATCATTCACCCTCTCGCGCGCCCTATTATCAATAAAAATTTGGGGATAAATGGAATAATTCGTATTTTTGCACGAATATATTTGAAACACAATGTCTGACAATCAGCTCAAAATAAGAACCATTCTTCCCGAACCTACCTTGCGACGATTGCCTTGGTATCTCGCCTATGTGAGCCTTTTGCACAGCCAAAAGGTGGAATTTGTGTCGTCTACTCAGATTGCTAAAGAAATCAAAGTTGACGCATCTCAAATCGCCAAAGACCTTTCGTTCCTCAACATCAAGGGCAAAACGCGCATCGGTTATGAGGTGAAAACGCTCGTCAACGAACTTGCCGATTTCCTTGGATTTCGCGAGAGCCACAACGCATTTATGGTTGGAGTAGGTAGTCTTGGTGGAGCTTTGATTCACGACTCTGGTCTTTCGCAATATGGGCTCAACATCATTGCAGGATTCGATGTTAAAGAGGATGTCGTAGGCACCAATATTTGTGGTGTTCCTATCCTCAACATGAACGAAATGTGCCAACTCCAAAAAGCTACTGGCACCGAAATTGGTATCCTTGCTGTTCCTGTCGAACATGCTCAAGAAGCTGCCGACTCTATGATTGCTTGCGGACTAAAAGCCATCTGGAATTTCACGCCCTATCGCATCAAAGCACCCGAAAACATTGTGATCCAAAACACTTCTATCTACGCTCACCTTGCACTCATCTACAACCGTATGCAAGAATGCGAGAAAACTGAATCTCCTAAAAACAACTCAAAATGAAAGTAATCGGTATAAAAGGTAACTACACCATCAACAACACTCCTTCTCAGCCTCAAGTATTCCTAATGGCTGATTCTTCGTTACTCAAAGACGGCAAACCTCTATTCTTGCCCGATTTTGCCGAAAAATTCATTGCGCGCCCTGTTTTCATCGTTCGCATCAATCGCCTTGGCAAAAACATCTCCAAGCGTTTTGCTTCGCGCTACTACGACGCAGTAACAGTTGGTCTATGTGTCGAAGCTCAAGGATTCAAGCATTCCAACACCATCGCTGGTTGCGACTCAGTGGTAAATGCGTTCGACGGAGCAGCTGTTTTGGGCGATTTCATTCCAGTTGAAGAGGTTGCCGACATTAACAACTGCGAATTCTCTGTAAAACATGGCAATGGCGAGTGCATCACGCTCAATTCGGACAACCTCTCTATGGACATCGACTCGCTTATCGAGGAATTGAGCAAATATTTCACTTTCAAGATTGGTGATATCCTTTTCACAGGTTATGCCGACTCTAATAGCTTCGAGCTTTCTATCAACGATGTAATCGAGGGCTCTATCAACGGCGCTCAAGCATTACATTTCAAAGTAAAATAGTGGTTTTTATCCACACTAACTATTATCCGACTATGAAAACAAGACTTTATTTCAAAATCTTGCTTCTTTGCGTTATAGCAATACTTCCGCTTTCGATGCAAGCACTTTCGGCTTCGCATTTTGCGGCGTCTTCCAAACTTGCCTCAGGGAAATGGGCTAAAGTGAGTATCCACGAAACTGGTGTTCACGAAATCACTGCCGCCCAACTTGCCGAAATGGGTTTCAACGACCTTTCTAAAGTCAAGGTTTTCGGTCATGGTGGATCAGCGCTCAACGAGGTTCTCAACAACAATCTCCCCGACGACCTCAACCAAATTCCCGTCCTCGTTGCCAACAACAAGGTGATTTTCTATGCACAGGGCTGCGTCGAAGCTACTACTAATTTCTCTTCGGGCATTCCCTACCACACCATAAAGGTTAACCCCTACTCTACTCGCGCCTACTATTTCATTACCGATAGCGACGCGTTCCAACCTCTCTATACCAACGAAGCTGCCTACGAAGCCGCCGCTTCTTCCGACAACGACATAACTACAAGCTACACTCACCTCATTCACAACCGTGAAATCCTTTCTCTTATCAACAGTGGAAAGACTTTCTACGGCGAGGATCTAATGGCCAACAACAATCTCAATTTCACTATGCCTCACTACATCGATGGCGCTCATTGTTCATTGGCTTTCAGTATTGCAGCTTGTTCGAGTGCTAAGACTACTGTTTCGGCCACTATCAATGGATCCAACATCGAGCTAAAATCTAATTCACTATCAAAACTTGCATCTAACAAGGGATTTGAGATTTCTTCGCCTTATGGCACATCTACCACGCTCGATGCTGCATCCAACTACACTCTCAACATCAGTGTCGATGGCAACACTGCACATCTCATGCGCCTTGATTTCTTCACTGTAACCTATCAGAGAGAAAACATCTTCGACACCGACAGCACTCAAATGCATTTGGCTCTTATGGGCACCACAAGCGAATCTAATGTTGTCATCAAGAATGTTGCCGAACCTATCACTGTGTGGAATATCAAAAATGGTGGACCTCAAAAGCAATTCACCATCACTCCTTCCAACAACAAAATATCGTTCCAACCTTATTTATTAGATTCTTCAAGCGAACGATACAAACAGTTTATCGCGTTCAAACCGGCTCAAACGCTTAAATCAGTTACTATCGAGGGGGCTGTCGAAAATCAAAACCTTCACAGCGCCACAACCCCCGATATGGTTATCATCTACCCTCGCAACTTCAAGCAACAAGCCGAAAAACTTGCGCAAATTCACCACAGCTACGACGGATATGATGTTCTTGCTGTCGACGAGCAACTCATTTTCAACGAATTTTCTTCGGGGGCTAAGGATGCCACTGCCTACCGTCTTTTCTTGAAGATGCTTTATGATCGCGACCCTAACAAACTGAAATATCTCCTTCTTTTAGGATGTGGTTCTTACGACAACCGTGGCATCACAGGCTTCAAGAGCGAAAACCAATTGCTCACCTACCAAAGCAACGATAGCCAAGGCTCCGTGTCATCTTATGTTACCGACGACTACTTCGGTTTCCTTGCCGATGGCTCGGGCAATAGCCTTCCTACCGACATTCTTTCTATCGCTGTAGGTCGCATTCCGGCTATGGATGTCGACGATGCCGAAGCTGCCATTGGCAAGCTCATCGACTACATTACCAACAACGACTACGCCGAATGGAAAAATAACATCCTCATCATTTCCGACGAAGGCGACAACGAACTACACACAACTCAAGCCGAAGGTCTTGAACAAATCATTCGCAACACAAAGGAAGCTAATGGTATATACATTAATAAGTTGTACCAGGATTGGTATATGTCGTCTATCATCAAGGACAACAACCTAAATGGTGCCGAAAACTTCGGTCGCCAACATTTAGGCAATCTTCTCAACGAAGGTCTACTTTATGTTTCCTACATCGGACACGCTGGACCTGCCGTACTCACCTACGACCACCGTCTATGGACAAGTGCCAAGGTGAGAAGCACCAAGTACAAACATCTCCCATTCTTTGCGCTATCGGCATGCGAAACAGCCAAATACGACGACAACGAACGCTCTTTCTGCGAAGAACTCACGCTTGCCAACAACGGAGGCGCTATCGGAGTGCTTGCTGCTGCGCGCACCGTATACTCTTCGCAAAACGACCGCCTCAACAAGGCTCTTGGCGAATTGTTGTTCACACTCAAATCTGATGATTCTTATCGCACCATCGGCGACGCTTCTATGGAAGCTAAGAAATCGTTTGGCACTTCTTACAATTACAACAAGTTAAGTTTCACACTATTCGGTGACCCTGCTCTACGATTCCGTTTCCCTGTCGACCGATGCCGTGTTTCTCATATCAACCAATCATCGGTTGCCAATAGCACTGTATCTGCCACTCCATTGTCTACTATCACCATCAAGGGATATGTAACCGACAATGCTGGCAACATCGACAAGTCATTCAATGGTGATGCCACTGTTTCGGTATTCGACAAGGCTGTTCACTACAAGGACTTGACATCGCCTAACACTAAGGTTGTTTACAACTCTTACTATCCTCGCGAAAAGCTATCTCACAGCACTGGCAAGGTGGTAAATGGTCAATACAGCATTACAGTAACTCTGCCTGCCAATTGCCAAGCCGATGGCGACACTTGCGAAATTCGCATCTTTGCTCAAAGCAACGACAAACGACTCGTTTCGGGCACCAACAAGAACCTCATTATCAAGGCAGCAAGCAAGACTCTTGCCGACAACATTGCTCCTATCATCCGTTCTATCGTAATCGACGGACAAAATGCTTCGGGCAACACAAAAGCCTCAAGCTCTCCTGTCATTCAATTCCGTGCTACCGATAACATGGCTATCAACACCAAGCCTAACGACCTTCAAGGCTCAATGAAAATCATCGTTGACAATGGCAAGATTAGCACTCCTTCGCTTAGCAACTTCGCTACGGCTACCGATGGCGGAAAGACCGTTAACGCAAGTGTGCAACTTCACAACCTTTCGGCTGGACGACACACGCTTCAACTCGAAGTGAGCGACTGCGCTGGCAACACCACTCAGAAAAAAGTTACTTTCTATGTTATCGACGATGCTCTCGATTGCACCCTCACCTCTTCCGACGAAACTGTATCTCATAGTGTTGAATTCAACATCGACACTCAGCATCACATCGCCAAGTCTACTCTTTTCGTTCGCGATAGTTCCGAAAACACCATTATAACTATACAAAACAATAATGGTGCGTTCACATGGAACCTCAAGAATGCCAATGGCAGCCGTGTTAAGCCTGGACGATACACCATCTTTGCTACTTTCGAAGGAAATGAAGGCTCTGGTGCTACCGAACCCATCAAAATCATTGTATTGAACAAGTAATTGACCTTTCTCGGCATTCTTTTACTACCTCAACACAATATTTCAACAAAATTGTAGTTATATATATCAACTAACTATAATTTCGACAAGATGAATACTATTTCTAAAACTGCAATACTACTTCTTGTGTGTTTCTTTTTGCCTTTCGTGGCAAACGCACAAGACATGAAGAATGAATTCAACCCCATCACTACTGGTGTGGTATCATTAGGCATCGTTCCCGATGCGCGTGGTGCATCTATGGGCGACCTTGGTGCGGCTACCGATCCCGATGCTAACTCTCAATATTGGAACCCTTCTAAGTATGCTTTTGCTTATAGCAAGGCTGGGGTGTCTATCTCTTACACTCCTTGGTTGAGAAAACTTGTCAACGACATCTATCTTGCCAACTTGGCTGGTTATTGGAAACTCGGACAAGAGGACAACCAAGCTGTCAGTGCTTCACTTCGCTATTTCTCACTTGGTGAAGTATCGATGACCAACGACGAAGGCGCTTCTATCAATAGCATCAACCCTTTTGAAATGGCGTTCGACCTTGGCTATTCTCGCAAGTTGAGCGAAAGTTTCTCTATGGGTGTCGCTTTGCGATACATCTATTCTGACCTTGCTTTCGATGAATCTTTTTCGAGCGACGACACTAAGGGAGCTTCGGCTTTTGCTGCCGACATCTCTGGTTATTACACTACCTACCCTATTGTTGGACGCAACGAATGCCAATGGTCTCTTGGTTTCAACATCTCTAACATCGGTAGTAAAATGAGCTACAATGGTGGCAACGAACCAGCGTTCTTGCCTACCAACTTGCGACTTGGTACTATGTTCATGTTCCCTCTTGCCGATTACCATTCTTTGGCGCTATCGGTCGATGTCAACAAACTTCTTGTACCTGCTAAACCTCGCCTAACCGACTTCGAAGATCAAATAGCCTACGAAGATGCGCTTCAAGATTGGAAAGACATGTCGCCTATCGCTGGTGTGTTCAACTCTTTCACCGACGCACCTGGTGGAGCTAAGGAAGAACTTCGCGAAATCAACTATTCAATTGGTGCCGAATATAACTACAACCAACAATTCTTCCTTCGTGGTGGTTATTATCACGAAAGTGCATATAAGGGAAATCGTCAATACTTTGGTCTTGGTGCAGGCTTCGCGCTTAACATTGTGCGACTTGATGCTGCATATATGATTGCTACAGCTCAAAGTAGCCCTCTTGACCAAACTCTTCGTTTCTCGCTTACTTTTGATATGGACGGTCTTACCAACCTTTTCGGAGGTAATTACTAAAAAACACTCTTAAGCTATGAAAATTCGTGTTGGAATGGGATTTGATGTGCATCGTCTTGTTGAAAACAGAGACTTATGGCTTTGTGGAGTGAAAATCCCACACTCTCTCGGACTTTTAGGACACAGCGATGCCGATGTGGCTATACATGCTCTTTGCGATGCGCTGCTCGGTGCAGCCAACTTGCGCGACATAGGATACCACTTCCCCGACACCGACCCTCGCTATAAGGGTGCCGATAGTCGTATACTTCTCATCGAAGTAGTACGCATCTTGGGCGAAAAAGGATACTCTTTTTGCAATGCCGACATTACCATCTGTGCCGAACAACCTAAAATCAACCCTCACATTCCTGCTATGCAAGAGGAATTGGCTCGTTGTATCGGTTGCGACATCGACGACATCTCTATCAAGGCTACTACTACCGAAAAGCTCGGTTTCACTGGACGACAAGAGGGTATTTCAGCCTACGCTGTTGCTTTAATCAACAAGCCTTAAGTTTTTTTATATTCTATATTCTTTCTTTTTGCAAAACTATACATTATCTTTGCAATGTAGAACATTAACTATAAACGAATATATTATGAAGAAACTAATCGTAACTGCCATCATGGCTATAGCTCTTATTGCTGGTTCGGCTACTGCTGCCAACCCATGCCCTAAGCAAAAGCAATGCACTAAGACTGAACAATGCGAAAAGAAGGCTAATTGTCCTGAAAAGAAAGATTGTAAGGATTGCACTAAGCCTTGCGACAAGAAGCAAGATTGCAAGAAAGCTTGCGAAAAGAAACAAGACTGCAAGAAAAAGGCTGAATGCGCTAAAATGAAAGATTGCAAGAAGCAAAAAGACTGTAAAAAGAAAGCTGACTGTAAAAAGAAAGCCGAATGCACTAAGAAGCAAGATTGCAAAAAACAAAAAGATTGCAAGAAGAAAGCTGAATGCAAAAAACCTTGCACTAAGAAATAATCTTTCCATGCACATACAATAAGCGGAGTGAGTACACCTCACCCCGCTTATTTCTTTTATTACACCATCTCTGATGACAAGAAACCTCTTCATCCATGCATCTCAACACAATTTTCCTTTGCTATTTCACTATCAACACCTAAAAACTCTTAACTCCTAATTACCAACTCCTAACTTTTTCGTATCTTTGCGAAAATTTAAAATACGATTATCTATGACATTTGAAGAATTAGGAGTCCGCGAGGATATTTTGAGAGCGATTACAGAAATGGGTTACGAACACCCTATGCCTGTGCAAGAAAAAGTAATTCCACACCTTCTCAACGAAGATAGCGATGTTGTGGCGTTGGCTCAAACTGGCACTGGAAAAACTGCAGCTTTCGGCTTACCTGTATTACAACGCATCGACACTTCATTGAAGCGTCCTCAAGCTCTTATCCTTTCTCCTACACGCGAACTTTGTTTGCAAATCGGTAGCGACCTTGCCGATTATTCTAAGTACATCGATAATCTCAAAGTCCTTCCCGTTTATGGTGGTTCGAGCATCGAAAGTCAAATTCGCTCTCTTCGTGAAGGCGTTCAAATCATCGTTGCCACTCCTGGACGACTCATCGACCTTATCAATCGCAACACTGTGAAGATGGAAAACATTCACACAGTGATTCTCGATGAAGCCGATGAAATGCTCAACATGGGATTTGTGGACGACATCAACGAAATTCTTACCAATGTGCCCGACAATCGCAAAATGTTGCTTTTCTCGGCTACTATGCCTGCCGAAATTGCGAAAATTGCGAAGAACTACATGCACAATCCACAAGAATTTGTCATCGGCACTCGCAACGAAGGTGCCGAAAATGTGCGTCACATCTATTTCCTTGTGCAAGCTCGCGACAAATACCTTGCGCTGAAAAGAATTGCCGACCACAACCCTAATATCTATGGTATCATCTTCTGCCGCACTAAACGCGACACGCAAGAAATCGCCGACAAACTTATCGAAGACGGTTACAATGCCGATTCGCTTCACGGCGACCTCTCGCAAGCTCAACGCGACACCGTGATGAAGAAATTCCGCGAACGCAACCTTCAGCTACTCGTGGCTACCGATGTTGCTGCTCGTGGACTCGATGTCAACGACCTAACTCATGTCATCAACTACGGTATTCCCGACGATATCGCAACCTATACTCACCGCAGTGGCCGTACCGGACGCGCTGGCAAAACTGGTATCTCGGTGGCTATCATTCACACCAAGGAGAAAAGCAAACTTCGACTTATCGAAAAGCGCATAGGCAAGACTTTCGAACACCTCGAAGTGCCTAATCCTCAACAAATCATCGAGAAGCAACTTTACAACCTTGCCGATCGCATCGAAAAGGTGAAAGTAGACGAGGAAGAAATCGACAAGTACCTACCTGGAGTGAAGAAAAAGCTCGATTGGCTCTCTGGTGTCGACTTGCTAAAGCGTGTGCTTTCGCTTGAATTCAACCGTCTGCTCGAATACTATAAGGACGCTCCTGTTCTAGACATTCCTGTTGCCGAAAAGAAGGGCGACAAGAAAGGCAATCGCAAAGATCCTCGCGAGTTCACTCTCGACGAGAAAGACCGTCGCACTGCCGAAAAGGGTTACGAACGCATCTATATCAACCTTGGTAAAGCGGATGGTTTCTTCCCTCCTAACCTTATCGACCTTATCAATCAAAACACAAAGGGTTCTCGTATCAACTTGGGACGAATCGACCTTTTGAGCAAATATTCTCTATTTGATGTAAACAAAGGCGACGCACACCGAGTTATAAGTGCACTCAAGAATTCCGACTTTTTCGGCAAACGAGTATATGCCGAAGTGGCTGTTATCGACAAGGATTATACAGCCGACAGCGTCAAGGCAAAGAAACGCGCATCACGCAGCGAAATCACCGACAATCAACGCGATAAAAATCGCTCTCGTCGCGACGCCGAAAAGCCTCGTCACGACAGCGACAAGCCTCGCCGCAGTAGCCAACGCACTCGTTTTGAGGAAGTTGAATTCGAATCACAACAACCACGAAAGGGCAAGAAAAAACGCAACTCCGAAGCCCCAAAACATGGTAATTTTGACATTTTCTCTAAAAAGAAGAAACGCTAATCATCACGAAATAAAAGTGTTAACCACACATATATAATGAAGAATTTCAAGAGCATCATATTACTTTTAACACTCCTCGCCGTCTTCGCCCTAACCGCCGAAGCCAGCACCCTAAAGGAACTTTTCATCGAAGAATCGGGCCAAGTGTTTCCATTGCTCAACCGAAAGGTTAAAATGGATATGATCGACTATTGCAACGAAGGAGTATACAAAGATTTCCCTAATGCTCTTGGTGACGGCTGTCGCATTAATAAGGTGTCCGACAACCACTTATCAATCAACACTTCAAAAAATCACACCGTAGAGCTTCTACTCACTCAGCACAAAAAAGACTCTATCATTGTGGCTATAACAACGGTAAACCTTCCTGCCAAAGATAGCCGCATTGAGTTTTTTAACACTCGCTGGGAGAAATTGGACACAAAAAAGTTCTTCAAAGAACCATCTATGAAGAACTTCATCAAAATTCCTAAAGGCGACAAAACAAAAAAGGAAACCGTCCTTAATTCGATCGATTTCCCTATCATTTGCTATTCTATCAATCCCGCTAAGAATATCATCAATGCCCGCCATAGCCTAAAAAGCTATATGAGCAAGGAAGATTACGAAAAAATCGCGCCCTATCTCGTTGATAGCTTGGCAGTTCCTATCAAATAGGCATTCTTACTTCAATTCAGCAAGGATTTTCTTCAATTCTTCATCGGTAGTGAGCAATTTTGCCTTGCACACCTTCAACAATTCAAGCGAGCGTGATGTATAAGCCGACAAATTGTCGATGCTACAATTTTCGCTCTGCATTTCTGCTACAATCTTTTCAAGTTCGGCAATTGCTTCCGAATAAGTCATTTTCTTTTCTTCCATATTTTAGTTTATTTTTATTATTCAACAATAGATTTCACTTCGCCATCGGCAAAGATAGTTATTACACATTCGCCAGCCTTTAAATCTTCGGCTTTCGTAACAGCCTTTCCATTCTTCATAGTGAGTGTATAACCTCGGCGAAGCGTATTTTGTGGCGAAAGAATCTCCACCTTATCCGCAATCGACTGCACGCGCATCTTTTCGCGCAACAATCGTTGCTCTCCAGCCTGCTTCATCGACTGGAATAGGTACATCAGTTGTGTGCGAGCCGTAGCGATACGATTTTGCACACCTACAGGGATAGTCTGCGCATAGTGATTCAATCGCATATTTGCTGCGTCTATCATATTTTGCGCCACAAGTGGAATAGTGCTACTATAATAAGCCAATTGTTCATTCGCACGAGCCACATATCCACTCGCCGACCCCACCACAGCATTCGACAACTCTCCTATTCTCGCCAACGCCGCCTCACCACGCGATATCAGCCATTCAGCAGCTGCTGTAGGCGTTTTAACACGCATTGCTGCTATATCATCGAGCACTGTTACATCTCGTTCATGACCTATTCCCACCACCACTGGCAATGGAAATTGTGCCACATGGGCAGCCAAGTTATAATCGTCGAAACAATGCAAATCGGATGTCGCACCACCGCCACGAATAATCACCACACAATCAAACAATTCTTGATGTTCATTAATTCTGTCGAGTGCAGCTATCACTGTAGGCACAGTGCGCTCTCCTTGCATCACTGCAGGGAACAGTTTAGTGTAGAACTGTAGCCCATAAGGGTTGTTCTCCAACTGATTCATAAAATCGCCATAACCTGCAGCTCCTTCGGCCGACACCACTGCTATGCGTTGTGGCACATCGGGAAATGCAAGCTCCTTATTCATGTCGATAATACCTTCCTCAGCAAGTCTTCGCAATATCTCGCGACGCTTCATCGCCATTCCTCCAAGTGTATATTCGGGATTGATGTCCGATATTACAAGCGACAGCCCGAATTGCTCGTGATAATTGGCTGTTACCTCAATCAATAGCTTCAATCCGCTCACGAATGCCATTCCTGTAGCCAATTCAAACTCGCATTTCAATCGATTGAACACATTAGCCCATATCACACCACGATTTTTGGCCAATATACGCGTATTGCTTTCGTCCTTTTGCACAAGTTCCATGTAGCAATGTCCGCCACGCACAGCAACATCGCTCAATTCGGCTGTTATCCAGCACTTTTGCACATCGGGCGAAGCAAGCAATCGCTTTATCCTAATATTATATTCTAATAAAGATATCGCATCCATTATTTCACACTTTTACTATTGCTTCATCACTATCCTCTTCAAGTGGGAACCACAAATAGCCCTCCACATTGTCGATTCCAGTTTTCTTTAACACATCGATATATCCTCTCACTTGCTTCTTATATTTCTCCACATTCTCTGGTGTCTTTTTGCCAAACTTATAGTCAACCACCACCGTGCGACCATCTGGAGTTACAAAGAAACGATCGGGACGAGTTATAGTGCCGTCGTCATCGAGCAACGATCGTTCATTATACACACGATTGCGCGTATCAAACCACCATTGCACCTGTGGACATTCCACAGCCTTCTTCAACACACGACAATCTTCCTCGTAGATTTCCTCATCCAGCATGGCCCTCACCTTGTAGTTGAACAAAGCATAATCAAGGTCAGCCAACACTCTCACGCGCTTCATCACTTCATGCAAGCGAATTCCTTGTTGTCGTTGGTCGTTGGTAAACATATCCACGACCTTATATTGGAGTTTGATGTTATCAACCTTATACTTAGGCATCTTATCGGGCAGATTCAACTCATTAGCCTCCTCTTGCTTAGGCGCTGGAACAGTTTCTTCCTTGGCTTCTTTACCATCGCTAACTTTCTGACCCTTTTCGCCCATTGTATATATCAACTCCTCGCCTTCTCTATATTCTGCCAAGTACGACTCCAGATTAGCATTTTTCAAATACTCCTCTTTAGGCGTAAAGATATACATTTCGTCAACGGCACGAGTGAATCCCACATAAGTCTTGTTTAACGCATCTATTCTGCGCTCCTGCAACTTCAATCCATAATAATTACCCAATGCGCTGTCCTTAACTCCCGCTTTTGGTTTCGGATTCACCGGAACCACAGGAGGTATTATATCTTCGTCAAATGTTGACAACAATCCCGAATCGAGTACTTCTTGCTTTGGAACCCACAAAGTTTCCTCTTGACCTTCAAGCGACCAGTTACAGAATGGCAATATAACACACTTATATTCAAGACCTTTCGACTTGTGTATCGTAAGCACATTGATTGCATCTTGACCTTCGGGCGAATTAATCGATGTATTACATCCTCCTTTGTCCCACCATTTCAGGAATTCGTGAATCGACGCGTTCGAACGGTTACTAAATTCCAATACACAATCTTGAAATGCTTGAATGTAGGCATTTTCATGCTCAAGCCTTTCATCTGTCACATTTTGAGCTATAATATGTTCTGTAATCGAAACTATATTAAACGACTCAGTATTTTCGGGCAACAGCGAATTTAGCGACAACTCACAGTCCTCCACATCCTTCGACACTTCTTCAAAGCTTCGTTCAAGCGCTTCGCCTGGCTCACACTTTTCAGTATTCATAAGGTGCTCGTAATGACGCAACAACCTATGCACATACCCTTCACTGTCGATTGGTGTATCTTTCTTCTTATCATCTCCTTCCTCTGCCTTCTGTAAAAGCAATTTCGAGTCGAGATAGCGCAAATGGCTTATTATTAGTCGCACCGATGCCGAATTCTTAAGCAATAATGACTCGTTCGACACCACATCGATTTTCTTCTCACCTTCGCCCAATTTCGAATTATAGTTGATGATATGCTGCACCACATCCACCCCATCATAGTTGGAGAACACAAGCACGGCTATATCCTTATATTGATAGCCACGACTCACAATGCTATTAATCAAATCGGGTAATTGCTTCAGCACTTTCGATTTAAATCCTTTGGCATCATCGTCCGATGTTGATTCAGCATCTTTTGCGTCCTTTTCCACATAATTAATCTCCACATAGCCAGGATTATTATGTTTTTTCTTTTCGGGTATGGCTTGCTTTACATTGCTATATTCCTCTTGAGCTTCAAGTTTTTCGGCCAACGAGGTAAAAAACATATTGTTGAACTCAATCACATTGGGCATACTACGCCAATTGTAGCTCACTGCACCATCATTTTGTGTTACAGTGAAATGGCGAGCCACCTCGGTGCGCAACAACGATGAATCGGCATTTCTAAAACGATAAATACACTGCTTTTCATCGCCAATTATAAGGTTGTCGCTACCTTCGGCACAGCTATTGAACAGCAACGGACGCATATTTTCCCATTGCGAACGCGATGTATCTTGGAACTCATCTATCAAGAAATGGCTCAACCACACTCCTACGCGTTCATACACAAATGGTGTTTCCTCGTTATTTATAATCTTGCGCAATAGATCGTTAGTATCGCCAAGCAAAATCATTTCGTTCTCGCTACGATACCTCTCCATATATCGTTTCACCTCGCCAAGCAGACCAAGCATATAGATATTGCGATGCATATCACGACATATCTCATAGCTGCTCAGGCTGTCCCCCATTATTTCGAGCTGATCGCATATATCGGCTATCGTCTGTTCCGATAGTACAAACTCTATTCCGGCCTCTTTTTTCTTTTTGAACCACCTTATCTTGTTTTCGCGCCCATTGCTTATGCATTTAGCTATCTTTTCATATTCGAGCACGCTCACATCGCAATTTGCAGGATTGTCAGCAATCTTTTGAATCCAAATCATTCCTCCATTGCCACTCAAATCATCAGCGGTCAAACCATCTTGTTCGCTCAATTTCAATATAGCCTTTCGTGCATCACAGATAGCTTGTTTTAAGTCTTGCATTTTATCATACAATGCACGCTTAAATTTGTATATATAGAAGGTTGGTTTTTCTTCCGATTCGTCTTTCTTATCGATATATTCCACCAAGGCATCAAGATATTGACGCATATCTTCTTGCTTCAGGCAATCAAGGAATTTACCCAAAGAGAATGATTTATTTTTCTTTTTCGATGGTTTTTTCTCGCTTGCAACAAAGATATTCCATGATTTTCCGCCTTTCACCTCATCGCGCACAAACTCTCTAATCCACATCTTGGCGCGTTTTGCTCGTTCCACTTCTTCTTTCGATGAAGATCTCGTGTGTGCCAAACTTGAGAAGAAATCATTGACTCCCACTTTGATAGCATAGTCATCGTCGATTTCCACATCATAGTTATACGACATCTTCAATTCTTTGGCAAAGGTGCGTAGCACAAGTTGGAAAAATGCATCAATCGTGCTCACATTGAAGTTGGTGTAATCAAACAATATTTCCACCATTGCTCGATATGCCGCCTTTTTAACATCTTCGGGCTGCACATTACCAAAATCGCGACACAAGTCATCGAGATAGTCACTCTTTTTGCCAGGTTCTTCGCCTGCCAAAATCGACAATTCCTTGATGATGCGTTCTTTCATTTCACCAGTTGCTTTGTTGGTGAATGTAACAGCCAATATGTGACGATGTCGTTCCACATCGCTTGGCTTCACCAATTCATATCGTCCCTTGCGCTTCACGCCCAAGAGAAGTTTGATATATTCATAAGTCAACTGATAGGTTTTTCCCGACCCTGCCGACGCTTTTATTACCTTTATCATTACTCTTTCCTAAATTTTATCTCAAAAATAACTCATTATTTTCAAAAGCCAAAAAAAAATCATACTTTAGCACTCACAAAATCACTCCTTATTTCTATTGTTATGTACCACTACAAGACAATTATACTGATAATCAACATTGTAAGTATTTTCTTCTTGATTGGTTTATCTATATTGCTGTTATGCATTAAGCGTAACAACAAGAGGAGAATCGTTCCCCACTTAATTGTAATTACCACTACAATTCCGTTCTACCTTTACAACATATTTTTCTATACCGAACAATTCAAATGGGCTCTTTGGACTGCTCCTTTTGCCTACTCGGCTGGATTGGCTTTTCTGCCTGCTTTATGGATTGCTATCCACCAATATTTCAACAGCCAAACGCCTTTCAGTAAAATACGCCTATTCCATTTCTTCCCTTCATTGGTGTGTTTTATCATCTACACTGCCTATATTCACCTACTTTCCTACCCCGAAAAGATTAATTTCTTTGTCTACAAAAACACTCTTTGGGTAAGTTGGATCGAAAGCCTCAACATCACAGTTCTCATTTCTCAAGTGATAATATATTTCTCAATTATCCTACTCTACATGTACAAGGTGAAGCAATTCATTGGCAAGAATTACACCTTCGCCGAATGGCAACGAAGTCTTTGGATTCCACGACTCATCTCGGCCCTCACCATTGCATTTTTGGTACTTTTGCTGTGTCATCACATTATCGAGCACAACTGGAGTTGGACACTCAATCTGTTCGACATCGTAATCATACTGTATTTCGTCTACAACGCCACCAACTTCCCTTTCTCTACACACGACGAATATGTCAACAAGGCTATTACCGAAATACAATTCGACTACGAAATTAGCAAAGGTAGACCTATCAGCATCAACCAAGCTAAAGAAATAAGTAACGCCACTTTCGACTATCTCGCCACATCGAAATCTTACTTAAATCCCGCTCTCACCATCAAAGAAGTGGCCGACGCTATAGGTTATTCACCTAACCAAATTTCACGAGCTCTCGAAATCTCCGACAACACTCATTTCACTGTCGTTGTCAACAAGATGCGTATCGATCGAGCAGTAAAGGTGCTGAACAACGATGTGCACAGAGAACAAAACATCGATTCTCTCACCTTCCAGAGTGGTTTCACTTCTCGCGAAGCATTCTTTACTGTTTTCAAGAGCATAATGGGCAAAACGCCCACTGAATTCCTATTAGAAACAACAAACGACAAATCCCGATAAGATTTGTCGTTTTCCTTTCTCGCTTAATGAGTTACACACACATTAGATGATGCGTGCTTTATAGCCATTATCCTTTAGATACGCCAAAATCTTTTCTCTAAAATCGCCTTGTATAAGGATTTCGCCACCACGAGCCGAGCCGCCCACACCACAATGTTGCTTAAGCTCTTTGGCAAGCTGCTTCAACGCCTCCTCGCTACCATCAAAGTTCACCACAAGGGTAACCTTTTTTCCGTTGCGATTGCGCTTGTCAAGCATCACATCGAGTCGTTGGGTGCATTGTTTTTCTTCGACAGTTTCTTCCACTTCGGGCTCATTTTGTACGCTCGCAGGGTCTATATTAAATGCCATTCCAAGTTTTTCTTTCCAATCCATAGTCTTTTTTATTATTTTCTTCACCAAAATTAAGGTTTTTCTACCAATCTTGCAATATCTACCACTTTTCTTCGTTATTTAGCTATATATTATGAAGAATTTGCATTTTAAACATATTATTCTACTCGTATTGCTTGCCTTTAGCGCAAGTGCAATGGCTCAACGACACAAGGATGGACCAGTAAATCGTCCTTATGCCGACATGAAGCCTATTCACTTCGGCTTTTCGGTTGGTCTACACATGCAAGACCTCAACATTTCCAACAATGGCTATGTAACTCCCGAAGGCGAATCATGGTTTGCCGATGTTCCTGCCTATTCTCCTGGTTTTTGCGTGAATGTGCTTGCCGACTTGAGATTGAACAATTATCTCAACCTTCGCGTATCGCCAGGTATGTACTTTGGAAACAAAAAGGTGCATTTCCGCAATTCTATCACTGGCGACATCACCAAGCAGGACATCAAGAGCAATTATGTGGTAGTGCCTGTCGATCTAAAATATTCGGCATTGCGATACAAGAACCTTCGCCCCTATCTTGTAGGTGGTGTGATGGGTATACTTGATGTTTCTAAAAAGCGCTCTGAGCAGATTCAACTCAAAACCACCGATGCTATGCTCACTATCGGTATGGGTTGCGACTTCTATCTGCCTTACTTCAAGTTCTGCCCCGAAATTAAATTCTGCTTCGGTCTGCGCGACATGCTCGAGACTAAACGCCCCGACTTAGAGGACAACCCTGAAATGCAAAAATACACACAATCAATCTCGAATATCAAGTCGAACATGATTGTTCTCACTTTCTATTTTGAATAATTCTCATCAATCTATGAATAAGGCTTTTAACAACATATTACGCATCACAGTACTATCTCTATTGGTGGTACTCAATGCTTTTCATGCCAAATCGCAGGTTGATGCTCAGTATACCCACTATTGGGCTATGCCTGGTTATTTCAACCCTGCAGCTATCGGTCGCACCGATTTCATCGACATTCACGCAGCTGGTCGTTTGCAATGGGTAGGTATCGAAAATGCTCCTCAAGGACTCACAGCGCAAGCCGATATGCCTTTCAAATTTCTCGACAAGCGATTTGCAACAGGTCTCGTGCTACACCAAGAGAGTGCAGGGCTATTCAGCACACTCAACATTGGTGCACAATTAGCTTTTATCAAGCAAAATTTCCTAAAAGGACAGCTACAAATAGGGCTTCAAGTCGGAATTATCAACCAAGCTTATAAGGGTAGCGAAGTCATTCTCCCTGGCGACGATGATTATCACGAAGGCAGCGACAATGCTATCCCTACCAACGACATTGCTGGTACTGCTCTCGACCTAAACTTTGGAGCATTCTATGTTCACAAATGGTTCTGGGCTGGACTCTCTGCCACACACATCACAAGTCCTAAAATCATCCTTTCACAAGAAGGTAGTGGCGAACAAAACTACGAATTTGCTACCGACCGCGCTTTTTATTTAATGGCAGGAAGCAATATTCCAATAAAAAATTCGTTAATAGAATTACAACCATCTATTTTGGTTAAAACCGATACAAGTGTATTCACTGGTGAGTTCACTGCACGAGCTCGTTACAACAAATTCATCACTGCGGGGTTAGCCTACCGATGGAATGATGCCGTTGCCATTATGGTGGGGGCTGAATTTAAAAATATCACTGTGGGTTATAGCTACGACTACCCTATTTCTAATGTATCGAAGGGAACAAGTGGCAGCCACGAGTTATTTTTAGGTTATAAAGTAAAACTTGACTTGAGAGAAAAGAATAAGAACAAACATAAAAGTATTCGTATAATGTAATTTATGAAAAGAATATTTTATTTCACAATAGTAGCGATTGCAGTATCATCATGTATGTCGTCTAAAGGTAGCCGTTCGAGTGTAGGCGGTGAAGTAACTGGTATTAACGGAACTTCTTGGAACGAACCTACTCCTTACGGAATGGTGCTTGTTGACCGTGGTTCTATCAAAGCAGGTCCACTCGAAAACGATACTGCTTGGGGCATCAAAGCCGACCCTCGTGGTATGTCGGTCGACGCTTTCTGGATGGACGAAACCGAAGTTACCAATGCCGAATACAAGCAATTCGTATTCTGGGTACGCGACTCTATCATTCGTGAACGACTTGCCGACCCTGCTTATGGTGGCAACGAAGCATTCAAGATTGAAGAAGACCGCGACGGTAACCCTATCGAACCTTATCTTGACTGGGGACGACCAATTCCTTGGCGCAATCCTAACGAAGACGAAGCACGAGCTATCGAAAGCGTGTATCGCACCAACCCTATCACTGGTGTGAAAGAGCTCGACCCTACTCAGCTCAACTATCGCTACGAAGTATACAACATGACCGAGGCTGTAAAACGCAAAAACCGCCTCGATCCTAAGCGTCGCGACTACAACACCGACAACCCTGTCGATGAAGAAATGCCAATGATTTCTAAGGACACTGCCTATGTTGACGACGAAGGCAATATCCGTCGCGAAGTCATCTCGCGTCCGCTTTCAAGCGAATACGACTTCTTGAACACATATATCGTGAATGTTTATCCCGACACTACTTGCTGGGTGAACGATTTCGAAAACTCTCTCAACGAACGATATGTGCGCAACTATTTCTCTCAAGGTGCCTACAACGATTTCCCTGTTGTTGGGGTAAGTTGGGAACAAGCTAACGCATTCTGCGTGTGGAGAACCGACTTCTTGCGTCGCTCTCTTGGCAAGTTTGGCAAACAAATCGAACCTTATCGTTTGCCTACTGAAGCTGAATGGGAATATGCTGCTCGCGCTGGTGTAACGGCCAACAAATATCCTTGGCAAGGCGACCTTCCTCTCACCGAACAAGATGGCTGTTTCTACGCCAACTTCAAGCCTATGGAAGGTAACTATGTGAAAGATGGTAACATCATCACTTCGGCTACTGGCACTTACACTCCTAACGACTTCGGTCTATACGATATGGCTGGTAATGTGAGCGAATGGACTTCTACTGCCTACACCGAAAGTGTAAACAAAATCACCAACGATATCAACCCTGAATACAGCTACAATGCTGCTACTGGCGACAATGTGAAAGACCCTTACCGCATGACTCGCAAGATTGTGCGTGGTGGTTCTTGGAAAGATGTGGCTCATAACATTCGTAGCGACATCCGCATGTGGGAATACCAAAACGAGCAACGCTCTTACATCGGTTTCCGTTGCGTGCGCTCACAATCGGGCATCGTAAAAAGCAAGAGAAAATAAAACACTTAAGACTAATCCTTTTATAACATAATTTGATATGGGCAAAATTAAAAGATATAAAAACATCGTTGAAAAATTCCTTTCGGGCGAAAAAGGACAACGCTTTTTCAACTTCGCATATAGTATTGGTGCTGCCATCGTAATCCTTGGTGCGCTATTTAAGATTCTTCACCTTGCTGGTGGTAATGCATTGCTTTGTATCGGTATGGGTACCGAAGTCTTGATGTTCATTCTCACTGCTTTCGACCGTCCTGAAAAGCCTTACAAATGGGAAACTGTGTTCCCAGTTTTGGCTACTCAAGACCCTGAAGATCGTCCTGAATTCAACTCAGGTGGTGGTATCATCATCAATGGTGGCAACTCTGCAAGTGCTTATGCTGTGAGCGACGATCAAGCTCGCCGTGCCGTAGGCATTCCTGAAGGCATCGAACTTTCTGAAAGCGACACTCGTAGCCTTAGCGAAAGCATCGCTAAAATGGCTGCAGCAAGCGACCAACTTTCTCGCATGGCCGAAATGACCGAAGCTACTCAACGATATCTCGACCAAATTGCTGGCATTTCTGAGCAAATGGCTCAACTTCGCGAAAACACTCAAGCTCTCAACGATGTGTCAACTACTCTTCTTGGAAGCTATCGCGCTATCACCGACAATTCCGAAACTATCTCTCAAGGCTCTACTGGATATGTAGAACAAATGGAGGCGCTCAACCGCAATATCGGTGGTCTTAACACTATCTACGAAATCCAATTGAAGAGCATTTCTTCACAACTCGACAACATCGACCGCGTAAATCGTGGCTTGAAGGATATTCGCGATATGTACGAAAAATCGGCTGCAGAAAGTGCCGACTATTGCAACGAAACTGAACGATTGGCTCACAATATGAAGCAACTCAACAGCGTTTACGAAAAAATGGTGAAAGCTCTCACTGTGAACATGTATCGCCCTATGGGTTCTTTCGAAACCGACGAGGATAATTTGTCGGCTGCCGAACAATATCGACGCCGCACTGCTAACCAAAACGACGACAACGCTTAACTAATCGACAATGGCTAATTCACAATCCATAGGCAGAATGTCGCCACGACAGAAGATGATAAACTTGATGTATATCGTCCTCACTGCTATGCTTGCGCTCAATGTGTCGGGTGATGTGCTCAACGGCTTCCAACAAGTGGAAGACGGTTTGGCACGCTCCAACGAAACTGCGACCGAGCGTAATGTGGCTCTTCTTGCTCAACTCGAAGAATTCAACAAAACCAACCCTGAAAAGGGTGGCATCTGGTTGCAAAAGGCTCAAAATGTCTTCAAAAAGACCGACAGCCTTTACAACTATATCAGTGAGCTAAAATTGAATATTGCTAAGCAAGCCGATGGTAGCGATGGCGACCCTCGTAACCTCGAAAATCGTGAAGACCTCGAAGCTGCAGCGGCTGTAATGCTTGCGCCTATCAATAGCAAGGGTGCCGACCTAAGAATGCGCATCGACGAGTATCGCTCTTTCTCTCAACAATTCATTGGCGACTCTATCAAGAAAAACAATATCGAGAAAGTGCTTGCCACTGCTTCGTTCAAAGAGAAGAACACTATCGGTGCCGAAAAATCATGGGAAGAACGACAATTTGACAATATGCCTGCCATTGCAGCCATCACCATTCTCACCAAGCTACAAAACGACTTGCGCTATGTAGAAGGTGAAGTGCTCAATTCGCTTATCGCTAATGTCGATGCAGGCGACATTCGTGTCAATCAAGTCGAAGCTTTCGTAATTCCTGAATCACGCATCGTAATGAGTGGTAGCAACTACAAGGCTAACATCGTTCTTGCTGCTGTCGACACCACTCAACGACCTCTTGTTGTCATCGGCGACAAACCTCTCGACAACGACCGCGGTATCTACGAATTTGGCACAGGACGCGCTGGTACCTACGACTATTCAGGCTACATCGAAGTGCCTCACGGCGACGGTAGCGTCACAAAGCACGAATTTGCATCTTCTTACACCGTTATCGAGCCTATGGCTTCGGTGTCGGCTACAATGGTTAATGTACTCTATGCTGGTATCAACAACCCTATCTCGATTGCTGTACCTGGAGTACCTAACAATGCCATCAATGCCACTATCACCAACGGTACTATCACTCGAAGTGGAAACAACTGGATTGCACGACCTGCTAAGGTGGGTACCAACTGTGTGATTACAGTTACTGCCAATATGAATGGACGCGCGCAAACAGTGGCTAAGACCGACTTCCGAGTGCGCAAATTGCCCGATCCTACTCCATTCATCGCCTACAAGGATGCTAAGGGCAACCCTGAGCGTTACAAGGGTGGAAAACCATTCTCTAAGACTCTTCTTCTTCAATCTCCAGGCATCGAAGCTGCTATCGACGACGATATGCTAAATGTTGCCTACCAAGTGAAGAGTTTCGAAACAGTGTTCTTCGACTCTATGGGCAATGCTATTCCTGAAGTTTCTAATGGTAGCAACTTCTCTGAGCGTCAACGAGCAAGTTTCCGACGCCTATCTCGTGGCAAGCGCTTCTACATCTCAAGAGTGAAGGCTGTGGGTCCCGATGGCATCGAACGCATTCTTGCTCCAATGGAAGTGATTATAAACTGATAAATTTTCTAATCCGAACATAACAAATGCTATGATGAAAGCTTTAAAATACATATCAGCAGCTCTTTTGATTGCAGCTTTTGCTCTTCCGTCTCAAGCACAAGTGGTAAAAAAGAAGAAAGACAGCGACAAAGAGAAACAAAAATCAGAACAAGTGTCCGATCGACTTCAAGCTCGTTTCGAACAAAAGAAAGCGTCCGATTCCGACATTCAATGGCAACGCATCATCTATCGCTCGCTCGACCTCAACAAGGCCGAAAACATGCCTCTTTACTATCCTGAAGAGCCAGGTGCCGACGGTATGAACCTTTTCTTCATCATCATGAAGAATCTTGCCAACAACTCGCTTTCGGCCTACGAATACCTCGACGGACGCGAAATGTTCACAGACGAATACCGTGTCAAAGTGAGCGATATGTTCGATCGCTTCCACATTCTTTACGACAAGGCTAAGGGTAGCTCTGAAAAGAACCCTAAATATGTAGTTGAGAATGCCGACATTCCTGCCAACGAAGTATTGAGCTACTACATCCTCGAAAAGTACGAATTCAATCGTCTCAATAGCAAGGTAACTCGCAAAGTTGACGCTATCTGCCCTGTTCTTCATCGTAGCGATGACTTCGGTGGCGAAGCTATCAAATACCCTATGTTCTGGGTGAAGATGAGCGACCTTCGTCCTTTCATCGTGAATCAATATGTATTCACCGACAACGACAACAACCTTCTAAAGACCAATCTTGACGACTACTTTGCCGACAACAACTACAAGGGCGAAATCTACAAATACAAGAATCTACGCAACTTGTCAATGATGCAAATGTTCCCCGACGAAACTAAGCGCAAACACGCTCAAGATAGCATCGAGAAACGACTTGCTTCATTCGATGCCAACATTTGGGTGCCTTCTCGCGAAGAACTTCAAGAAATGGCAGCTAAACGCGACTCTATCGAAGCTGCTAAGAACCCTGAAGAAGTGAAGGACAAGAAGAACGACAACAAGCATTCTACAGTGCGCAGCACACGCGCCAAGAGCAAGCGTGCCGAGTCTAAATCCGACTCTAAGAAGAAAGAAACTAAGGTAAAAACCACCAAAGTAAAAACCTCTTCCAACGCAGCCCGCTCAGTCCGCCGTCGCAAATAATCTCAACAAAACAATACTTTTTAAAGTGCATTGATTCTCATTTCAATGCACTTTTTTCATCTACATAATGCACTATAAAACAATAAGCGGCCGAAATCATGATTTCGGTCGCTTATTATATATCAAGTTATTAATCTTCTTAGTCTACAATCAACATTGCGTCGCCGTAAGCACCGAAGCGATAACCTTCCTTCACTGCCACATTGTAAGCATTCATCACTTGATCATAACCACCAAATGCAGCCACCATCATCAACATCACTGAATATGGTGTATGGAAGTTGCTCACAAGTGCGTTGCACACTGTAAAGTCGTAAGGAGGGAAGATAAACTTGTTAGTCCAACCAGTGTAAGGCTTGATGTGACCATTCATAGCCACTGTACTTTCGATACCTCTCAATGTTGATGTACCGATAGCGCACACCTTGTGATCAGCATCCTTAGTTGAATTCACAAGAGCCACAAGTTCGTCGTTCACTTCCATTTGTTCCGAGTCCATGCGGTGCTTTGTCAAGTCTTCCACATCGATTTCTCTGAAGTTACCAAGACCTGAATGCAATGTAAGGAAGCCGCTGTTCACACCCTTGATTTCCATGCGCTTAAGCAATTCGCGGCTGAAGTGCAAACCTGCAGCTGGTGCCACTACTGCACCTTCGTTCTTTGCAAACACACATTGATAGCGTTCCACATCTTCTTCTTCTGGTTCGCGTGTGATATAGTAAGGCAATGGAGTGTTACCAAGAGCAAACAAGTTTTCCTTGAATTCATCGTGATCGCCATCATATAGGAAACGCAATGTACGACCGCGTGATGTTGTATTATCGATCACTTCTGCTACCATCGAATCATCTAAGCCAAAGTACAACTTATTACCGATTCTTATCTTACGAGCTGGTTCCACAAGCACATCCCACAATTTGTGTTCGCTATTAAGTTCACGAAGCATAAACACTTCGATTTTTGCACCTGTCTTTTCCTTGTTTCCATACAATTTTGCTGGGAACACACGAGTGTCATTGAACACGAATAGGTCATCTTCATTAAAGTATTCAAGGATTTCCTTGAACACTCGATGTTCGATGCTACCATCTTTCTTGTGCATCACCATCAATCTTGATTCATCTCTCACAGGAGCTGGATACTTTGCGATTAGCTCCTCTGGCAACTTAAATTTAAATTCCGATAACTTCATCTTATATTTTTTGTCTTAGGCGATCTCTTTCAATCACCTGATTATTAATTTTCCTCTGTTTCTAACTCTACTGTATTTATCAAGTCCACAGCTTCGTCCACGCTCATACACTTCTCCACTCGCACTTCGCCCACTTGGGTGCGTCGCAAGCCTGTGAGATGCGCTCCACTGCCCAGTGCAACACCAATGTCGCGTGCCAAAGCGCGTATGTAAGTACCCTTTCCACACACCACTCTTATCACGAGGCGTTGACCTTCCATTTCAAGCACTTCTATTTCGTTCACAACGAGAGTTTTCGCCTTCAGCTCCACCTCATCGCCTTTGCGAGCCATCTTGTAAGCGCGCTTACCATTGATTTTGCATGCCGAATATGCTGGTGGCACTTGCGATATACTTCCCACAAATTGGGTGCTCAACACCTCTTCCACTTGTTCGCGAGTGATATGTTCCCATGCATAGGTTGCATCTTCCTCAGTCTCAAGGTCAAACGAAGGCGTTGTGGCTCCGAGTTTTATCTCGGCAATATATTCTTTCACACCTGCTTGCAATTCTTCGATGCGCTTGGTTGCCTTTCCTGTACATATCACAAGCACGCCACTCGCAAGAGGGTCAAGCGTTCCGGCATGTCCCACTTTTATCTTCTTTATGCCTGTGCGACGGCTTATGTGATAGCGCAACTTGCCCACCACTGCAAACGATGTCCAGCCATAAGGCTTATCGATATGAAATATTTCTCCTTTTACGAAATCCATTACATTATTGTCAAGTCATAACCCATCATGAGCATCACAAGGATAGCTCCTCCCACCACGATACGATACCAACCGAATGCTTTGAAGCCATACTTGGTAACAAAACTGATGAAGAATTTAATAGCCAATAGAGCCACTATAAATGCTACCACATTGCCCACAACAAGAGTCGACATATTATCCATTATTATTTCTGTACCACCATCTTTGATCAGCTTAAACACTTTATATGCTGTTGCTGCAAACATTGTTGGCACTGCCAAGAAAAACGAAAACTCTGCAGCTGCCTTGCGTGTCATCTTTTGCGCCATACCGCCCACGATTGTTGCCATCGAACGCGACACGCCTGGTATCATCGAGATACATTGAAACAAACCCACCATGAATGCTCGTTTTTCGGTCAATTCGGTAGTTTCGCTTCCCTTGTTGAATATCTTGTCGCAGAATAGCATGAACACACCACCAAGAATGAGTGTTACTGCCACCACTTCCACACGCTCAAGCATGGCATCGATAGCATCGCTAAACAATAGCCCCAACACTGCAGCTGGTATGAACGCCACAAGCAGTTTCCAATAGAAATCATATTTGTGTAGGAATCGCTTCAATGCCGATGCGCCTTCAGGAGCTGGAGTGTGATTGAGTTGGAAGAATCGCTTCCAGTACAACACCACCACCGACAAGATAGCACCAAACTGAATGATAAATGTAAATGCCTTCACAAAATCGGTACTTTCCACGCCAAGCACATTTTGAGCTATAATCATGTGCCCTGTCGACGACACTGGCAAGAACTCGGTCAAGCCCTCTACAATGGCTATAATGATCGTTTGTAATATATCCATTGATTAGTCTTCTTTTTCAGTTTGATTCTTTTTCTTGTTCTTATAGTTGATTGCAAATGCCATATACACAAATCCTATAAATGAGATTGTAGGACCCACAACTATGCGACGAGTGCTGAATATATCGCTATTGAACACCTCGCCATCATTAGCGCCGCCTGCCATTAACACAAAACCAAGCACTATCAGCACCAATGCCACTGCCATACGAATAAAATTGGCTGGTGCCAATGGAAATGCATTGTAATTGATCGATGTTTTCTTTCCGTTTTTGTCGTTATTTATTGCCATAATCTATAATAATTATCTTTTTCAGTTTCTATTTAGTATACAATTCGTCATAATTGAGTGAGATAAAGCGATTAGCGGCCAACAATGCTGCCAAGGCACACATCATCACGCCCACCACCATAAGTCCGGCACACACCATCACTATATGCTTCATTTCTATCAAGTTAGCATAGTCATAGTTCACCTCCACCACATAATACATCAGTCCACACAACATCGCCATTGCCACCAACGATGCTATCAAGCCGTTCACCACATTGGTAAGCACGAACGGACGGCGTATGAATCCCGGTGTAGCACCCACAAGCTTCATAGTGTAGATAATAAAGCGACGCGAATACACGGCCAATCGCACTGTATTATTTATAAGCACAAACGAGATAATAACCAGCAACACAAGCACAGCACCAAGCACCAGCACCACGCTATTCACATTGCTATTTATCTTTTCCACCACATCTTTGTGCATCTTCACACTATCTATCGACTTATTTTGACTCAATGCATATTCTATCCTATTGAGGCTATCCACACTCACATATTGAGGCTTCACACGCACCTCAAATTCCGAGCTCAACGGATTCACCCCTATCACTTCCATCAAGTTTTCGCCAGTTTCCTTTTCCCACGACTGCAACGCATCTTCCTTCGATATGTATTTCACACTGGCCACATAGGGAGCTTTGGTCCACATCTGCTTCAACGCATCTATTTCTTGTTGCGAAGCATCGTTCTTCATCACCACATCAAACCCTATATTCTCCTTCACATAATCAGTAAGGCTATTAGCTGCAATACCAAGCATTGCCACTATTCCAAGTAGCAACAACACAAGCGACACACTTATTATTGGCGTAATATTAGCACTAAAATATGATATTTTCGATTTCTTTTCTTCCATTTTCAGTTCAAATGAGCGCACAACACCCATTTTACTGCAAAATTACAACCTCCACGAGCGTTTGTCAACAGTTTTTTATCACTTTTTTCAGAAAAAAGTATTTTTTGCACTTTTTCGCAACCCTATCATCACCAAAATTGTTACATTTGCAATCAACCCACAAAAATTATCTTATATGAACAATGACGAACTTGCCGTATTAAGCGAATACGAAAACGCCATTGAAGCCTCTATGGTAAAGGGCGTTCTCGAAACCAATGGCGTACCTGCCATGCTCACCAACGAGATTATGTCCACCGTGCTCAGTCTTGCTCCTATCAACTATGGTATGGTGCGAGTACTTGTGTTCCGTCGCCACCTCGACCTCGCTCGCAAAATCCTCGCCTCAAGCCCCATCAACCCCGACACCATTTAAACAAGCTATATATGCTGAAAGCATAAAACGGCCTATTAACCGAGTGTAAAGGAGCAAAGCGACTGCCACACTCGGCTAAAGCCTCACCCTTCAACCCCAAAACGAAATAGTCCGAAGGACTGATTTTATGCATAGCCGTATGCTTTTAAGCTTACGGGACATAGCCATTCAGATAAATTGCGTCTGCAAAGACGCGAACCAATCATTTTTTATGTTCTTTTGTCTAATAAAACCCGTTCTTATGTCCAATAAAACATAAAACGCCCGAAGGGAGTTTCACAATAGTAACCCTATGATGAGCAGCGCGAATATTTAGGAAGGATCACAAGTACAAACTAAATATACTACAAAACACACCATTATTCCATTTTTTAGTCTATCTTTGCATTTATGAAGCATCTTGTAGGTGTAATATTAGTCATGATGATGCTATTGGCTGGGTGTAGTCGCTCGGTCGATAGTCGTCTCGTGCTTGCCGACAAATTAATCGATGAATGTGCCGATAGCGCTTTTATTGTGTTAAAAGGGATAGATCCACACGAATTGACTCGCAGTTCCGACAAGGCTTATTATGCCTTGCTCTACACACAAGCTCAATACAAGAATTTCGATAGCATACCCAATGATTCGCTTATAAATATCGCTTTACACCACTATTCCGATAATCACAATCGTGAACTCAACACCCGCACACTTATCTACAAGGGTGCTGTGATGCAAGAACTCGGTAAGGAGCAAGAGGCTATGGAGTGGTATAAGCGAGCCGAAGATAATGCTTCGCCCGATGATTATATGAATCTCGGTCAAGCCAACTTGCGAATGGCAATGCTGTATGCCCTTAATTATGCCGATAACGATGAAACATTGGAGAAAGAACGCCGAGCATTACACTATTTTCGCAAAGCAGGTAGCAAGAGTTACGAACTAATGTGCCTTAGCAGCATAGGAGGAGGATATAGACAGTGCAATATGGATAGTGCTTATTATTATCTTCATCAGGCAATCACGTTGGCAAAAGAGCTTAATGATGAAATAGAGTTGTATTCTTCAACAGAAATGCTTGCAAGGGCATATAATGAAGATTCACTGTACGCAGAATCGAAAGCATTGTCGTTGGATTATCTTGCCAATAATGGCACCGACTATATCGATGATGATATATACTATGACCTTGCTTATTCCTATGCAAAAATAGGAATGGCAGATTCAGCCCAATTCTACTTCGATAAAACAGCGGAGCATCCACAGGAAGATTCAAAAATCGTAATGAGAATCTTTGTGAGTGAGATTATTTCAGTGTTAAAACAGGATATGAATCGAGCTTATTTTTTGATTAAAGAAAAAGAAGATAGAGCATCAAATATATTATCAGATAGAGAAAACCGGATAGAAAAAGCTGAAAATTTATATAAACAAAATAGCTTAAAGAATGATGTAGGAAAGTTAGAGAAGAAAGTAGCGATGCAATATATATTATTTGTACTCTTAATTGCAATTATAATTTATGATGGCTATACTTATAAAGAAGAAAAAAATAGGGTGAATTATTATAAAAAACTTGCAAGTCAACTTAAAGATGAAAAACAAAGTATTATATGCGCTGAAAAAAGTGTAGATAATATGCGAATTCAACAATTATCAAAATCATATATAACTATAATTAAAGAATTAAAAGACTGCGTAGACAATTTTGAACATAATCCAAAATTGTTCAAAACGAAAATTAGAGATATAGATAAAATTATAAAAAATAACAATAATGAATTGGGTGAAGAATTAATGTCATTTGTAGACAAACATTACAATGATTTTATAACAAAATTAAAACAAGAATATTCCGTATTATCTTTTGATGACTTGAGAATTATAGCAATGATATGTTGTGATTTTTCATATATTGATATGAGTATTTGTTTAGGATATGCTCATAAGAATTCTATTTATAAGAGAAAAGAGGCAATAGCAAAGAAAATGGACATATCAATGTCTATAGATGAATTTATATCGAAAAAAATAGGCCAAAATAGGGTGGATTAAAGCTGAAAGTAAGTAAGGTGCTTATGCTGAATGTGTTACGTCGTGTAATTACGAACGCTTGTTTTTTGTAAGATAAATAAAAGTGGGGTAATTTTGCAGTAAACAAATTTTACTGTGAAATGAAAAAGAAATTAATTATTACATTTATTTTCAGTTGTTTAATCTTCAGCTTTTTACAAGCAAAAGATTTTAAGCAAATTATATTAAAGCGTAGAGATATACCAATTAAGCGAGAGCTTGTGATGGATCCTGAAGCGTGGTATGACACCGAAGAGCATATCATAGATGTGACAATGCATAGTGTAGGTGTGCTAACGGTTTATTACGCTGACGGCGAAACTGTGCATAGTGTAAACAACTTGACATTCAACCTTAACAGAGTGTTCTGCGACAAGGAATGTAACCTTATTATTCTTGAAACTGCTGACGGCATCGTCTACGAAGGATATCTGCAAGAAGAAATAAAATAAAAACTAAATAATTAACTAAACATTAAAATTAAAACAATGAAAATAAAAACGTTAAGTCTGCTATTATGTCTTATAGCAGTAACATCATCTGTGCTAATCTCTTGTTCTGAAGATTTGAGTTATGACAAAGATACAATGCAAAACAACGCAAAACTTGTGGCTGTGGCGAAACAAATTTATCAAAATCAAGGAAGTTCGGTATGCTTGCCTAATCCCAAAGCGAACAAAAATAATGCTTCAAGAAGTTCGTTTTCTTATCTTGCCGATTTAGAACCATTGTGGGACGAAACATTTACTTACCAACAAGGCAATGAAACTATAGTTATAGTTCCTCTAAAATGCGACGAAGACATTCGCTCTACATTGTCTATTACAGATGGCGAAGAAACTTCGTATCAATTTGCAAAAGTATTTTCACGAATGATAGTAAAACCAAGCGAGGGCGAAAATGGTATTTATGTGCTATCGTATATGCCTGAAAGCAGTTACGCTTCAACATTTGACGATATTGAACAAGAAATGAGATATAACCCAACCGAATTAGATTTCACTGGTCTCATTGTGTCATCACGCTTAAATGGCGAAGTGATGAAGGGCTTTTTGTATAACGAAGGTGTGTTGGGACACTACTTTGCACCAGCCACTACAGAGTGCCACGATTATAACTGTACCGAAAATCACAATCATAATCACGAACACAAAGGATTATCATTGAGTTTCAATTTGCAAAATGCGAATCAATCCAGAAGCACGACTTATAGCACCCGTAGTGAAGACGATGTGTGCTCTTTGTGCTTTCAAACTGAATGCATTTGTGGAAATCTATTCGAATATTGTGAGAAATGTGAGAATTGGAAATTTAATTGTATATGTGAAGAGGATAAAGAACCATGTCCCAATTGCGGTATTAGTGATGGTGGATGCGGATGTTCTCAATGCTCAATTTGTGGCAGATATTTCTGCGTTTGCAACAATCCTACACCACCTCCTGCACTAGAACTATGCGAGGTTTGTGAAGAATATTATTGTATTTGTGAAAAGAATACCACTCCAACAGAATATAAATTTAATCACAAAGATTATCTAATTTTACCTGGTGTGTATTTTTGCATAGAAAATATGTATAATTGTAGTTTTTTGTCTGCATTGGAAACGGCTTGTTATATTCTTGACTCAACATTAACTCAAGATGATTTATATTTTTATTATATTCAAACATACCAAACTATTCCAAATGAAAACATTGAATTTAATAAAGATAGTGATTTTATAAAAAACAACTTTGATGTATTTACTTCAGCTAATATAAAGAATTCCGTAGCTGCAGGGTATCCTGTTATTGTAAAATTTAGTAATAGTTATATTACGGTGTTTGGTATTCAATACGATGGAGATCTTATCTATGCTCATCACAATGACTATAAAATCTACGTAGTTCAAAAAGATTATTTCAACAACTATGAGAATTTAGCGATACAAAATGTTTTATTAGTTGATTCTAATTAATAGAATATAAATGCATGAGTTCATTTTGCGTAAAATTTATTTTTACTATATTTGCAAATATCAACCTATTAAACAGATTAATTATGAACGTAAAAAGATTAATATTAACTGCTATAGTAGTTATTGTAGGAGCTTTTAGCGCAATGGCACAAGATGTTATTTCAATAAATGCAGAACATTTAAATAATGAACAAAAAAGCACTTTGCAATATGCAAAAAAGACACTAAAAGCACAAGACAACAAGGTAATGTTACCACTTGAGATTAACGCTCTTTTGGGTGACACTATAGCCCCAGAACCATATAGAGCTACTCCAGTGTGGAATGATGCATATTTTGTAAGTGATACCACTTTTGAAGCATCATTAATAATACCATTAAAAGTAGCAACTAATAATGGAGAATTATTCTCTGAATTGAAAATTTTGGGTGTTGATAAATACACTTTTTGTAGAGTAGTAACTACTCCTATATCATTTTTAGAGAATGACAGTCTTTCATATAGAATAAATATTAACTCAAATCTAGTCGGAATTTTGCTTGTAGCTTCGGTATATGAGAATGATGTTTTCAAAGGGCAAGTAATGGGAGTATCCGATTCTTATGGTGTGGTTGATGGTACTTTCCAATCGAATTATAACTTTGACACCGAAATATACCGCAGATATCACACTAATTATAAACATGTTCAACATTATTATAAATACCATAGAGATACTAGAATATTCTATCACAATCTGATAAACAAAGTAATGAATATTCAATTACAAAAACATCCGCTAAAAATAGGATTCTCATAATTTATTAAATGGATTCTAAAGAAAAAAAGATTTCTTTAATTCTAATTACTGGAATTATGACAGTTCTGCCTTTGGTGGGCAGAACTGCCGATTCTGGTAATTTGCTTTTTCTTGCAATGCTTGTAGCCATAAGTGCAGTGATGCTTTGCGTGAATATTCTTAATCAAAAAACTCCAGTTCGAGTAAATATTATTGATCTAATTGTTTTGCTTTTTTGCTCATATGTGCTTGTGAGAGATATTCAATCGTCAGGAATTATAACAGAACGCTATTTGCTATATAGCCTACTTGTATTTCTTTATCTTATTGTAAAAACTGATGAAAAAAACTCGATTAAGGCAATTGCAATAGGGATATTGCTGTGCGGAGTGGTGCAGAGCACAATTGCTTATCTTCAACTTGCGGGCGTTCTACGCTCTAACCATAGTGCATTTGCTTGTACAGGCAGTTTTGGAAATCCTGCATTGCTCGGTTGTATCGTAGCTGTGTCAATTGCTGTAGCAGTGAGTGAATTGAAATTAAAATCAAATGCTGTACGTTGGGTGCTAGTGGTGTGTATCGCATATATGCTTCCTGTTTTGATATTATCCGATTCACGTGCTTCGTGGGTTGCATTTGGCATTGGTGTGATAATAATATTGCTGAGGGAATGGAGGCTAAAAAGATTTTGGAAAATGGTAGTGGTAGGAGTGGTGGCGATATGGGTTGCTATTCCGCTCTACAACCATAAACCGGTGTCGGCAGACGCTCGCGTACTGATATGGAAAGTGTGTGGAAATATATCAAAGGAAAACACATTAACAGGAGCGGGAACTGATGCAGTGCGACGAGAATATATGCACTATCAAGCCGATTATTTTCAAAATGGAGGAACAGAAAAAGAACGTCTTATCACAGCAAACAATAATTATGCTTTTAATGAATTGTTGGATATACTTTGTTCTTATGGAGTGATAGGGGTAATATTGTTTTTGAGTGTGGTGGTGACTTATTTTGCTTGTAATGGAATAGGTGGTACACCCTCGGTGGGCGTGATGTGTATACTTGTATTCGGGATGTTCTCCTATCCTTTCTCAAATATTGTAACACTTACCATATTTACCCTATTGCTTGCTACAGGAAAGGGGAAAACTGTATTATATCTGCGACATAAATGCGCCAAATACATAACAGTGATAATAGTGGTTGCCTTATTGAGTGTGGCAGGTGTGAAGTGGTGGGAATTTAAAAGATTTGATGATGCACTGAAAGAATATTGTTGGGAGATAAGTGAAAAGGAATATGTGAAATCCAATTTTCATAACATTAAAAATGAACCAATGCTTGTGTCGAGGTATGGCAGACTATTATATGAAACAGGCAATTATGCTGAGGCTATACCCATCCTGGATAGAATGCGAGAACTTCAAGCTTCGCCCGAAGTGTATTATGACCTTGGAAAATGCTATGAAAAAACAGCGGAATATGATAATGCAGAGTTTTGTTATAAACTGGTTTCTTATATGTTGCCTGCATATATTACACCTCAATATAAACTGCTGAAATTATATAAATTGAGTAACCAAGATGTGAAAGCTATTGAAACAGCTCAATATATGCTCGGTATGCCTTTGAAAAAGGAAACAAGGGAGAGTGAACGAATGAAGATAGAAGCTAAGCGGATTATTAAAGCACAAGGAGCATGAATAGGATTGTATATGTTATTATATTGATTGTATTTGTTTTTTGTGGTTGCAGTGGTGATGTAGAATTGGAAGAAGCATTAATGCAATCGGGAAAGAATCGTGTAGAATTGGAAAAAGTGTTAAGTCATTATCAGAATGATAAACTGAAATATGAGGCTGCGAGATTTCTTATAGTGAATATGGTGGGTGCATACGGCTATGATAGCAAGATAGAAACTGCTTGCGATGATTTTTATAACAAATATGATTCCTTGATGCGTGTGCATAGCTATGACTCATTAACACACATTTTTGATTATGGAAAAATGGATGTGTGGGATAGGCAAGTGGATAGCCTATGGGCAGATTATAGTGAAAAGAATAGAGACAAATTGGATTACCCGGCAGTGATGGATTTGCAAAATATATCGTCGGAATATTTGATAAATGAAATAGAATTCGCTTTTGAGGCGTGGCAAAAGAATGTGTATTCTCGATTATGTTCATTTGATGAATTTTGTGAATATATATTACCCTACAGACAAAGAAACGGACTGATAGCAGAAAGTGCAAGGCACGAGTTTTGGGAACGGCATAAAGGTCGATTCTTTGTAAATGAAAACAAAGAATTAACCGATGAAGTGGATAGCTTGATGTGTGAGTATAGCCACATAACTCATTCAGGTTTTGCCGGAATGAGTATACCGGTATTAAGTCCGCTCGCTATGGAACGATTACGGCATGGGTTGTGTGAACAACGTTGTTGGTTTAATACCATTTTATTATCGTCGCTTGGTATGGCTTCTGCAACCGATTTTGTCCCTGCGTGGGGTAATAGAAATAATTCTCATACGTGGAATGTAGTTATAAAAAATGGGGAATCTTACGCATTTGAATCCTTTTGGGACAATGATCGTTGGAAATACAAGCGAATTTACAATAATAAGGAGTGTGATAGCGTGTGGGGGCGTTATCGATTGCCTAAAGTGTATCGCCACACCTACAGAAGATACATAGAAGGACCAATGGCTGACGAGAATGAGGATATTGCAAACATTCCTGTTTTCTTTAAGAACGAACGTAAGAAAGATGTGTCGAAAGAGTATTTTGAAACAACAGATGTAACACTTGATTTTGAGAATTTAGATAAATCGGTGAGATACGTTTATCTGTGCGTGCTTAACTATGGCAGTTGGTCCCCAGTTCAATGGGGAAAGGTACAGAATGGGAGGGCTGTATTCTTGGAAATGGGGAAAGAAGTGCTATATCTTCCGATGTATTGCAAAAATGGGGTGATGTTACCATGTGGAGATCCTATTATTGTGAATAAGAGTGGCAAAATAGAATATATTGAGCCAAAAAAAGAAACAGAAAGTATTGTTGTCAGCCATTTTTCGGGAGCTTTAGCATTTGTGAAAACAAAAACGTTTTTTGAAGATATAAGTGGTACAGTTTTGTTGAGTGATGATAATGATACAATATGCAAATTCCCTAAAGGATTGGAACTAAACACTATTTGTGTGAAATCACAATGTGATAAGGCAACAAAAACTGTGAAAATGATAACGCCACGAAAAAGAATAGCTTTGGGTCGTATTGAATTTTACACAACTACTAAAAAAGGCTTAAAGAAGATAGAAAATATAGTAATCAAGAATAGTTTGCCTTCCTCAATGAGAGGAGAGAATGCATCTATGTTATTAGATAAATATTCGTCAACAGGATATTGCAACGAAACCAATAGTAATTATATTGAATTCGAGTTGGGAGAAAACACTAATGTGACAGAAGTACGATTCTGTCCATATCTTAGCAATGAATTTAGTGAAGGTGTAGAATATGAATTGTGCTATTGGAATGGAAAGTGGAAATCCATAGATAGAAAAAATGGAGGTAAACCGATAAAGTTTGATAATGTGCCTAAAGGTGCTTTGTTGGTTGTAAGGCCTGCCAATAACTCTGGTCGCATTGGTTATCGCCCATTCCGATATTCAAATGGAGAAGTTGAATGGTGGTAAAATAACAACAATTGAGCCATTTTATTGTATATAGATGCCTTCGACATAGATAAACTTCATTTCAGATGCTTTGAAAGTATGTTGCACCTTGTGCAACGCATTCCATTTTTAGATTCTTTTGTCCTTTTGTCTAATAAGAATCTTCCCTTATGTCTAAAAAACAAATGCGGAGTGAAGGCCTAACATACCATCACTCCGCATTTATTTCTTTTTATGACCTATTTTACATCACACCTTCCAAATGTATTTCAAATATTAAAGCTGAACCACCAGGGATATTACCTTCGCGACGATCGCCATAGCCCATTTCCGATGGGATATACACCATCACCTTGTCGCCAGCCACCATTTGAGTAAGCACGATTTGCCAACCCACTATCAAGTCCTTCAAGCGGAATGCTGCAGGATAGCAGTCATTCATGTTTGAGTCAAATTCGGTACCATCGATGAGTGTACCACGATATTTCACTGTTACCACATTATTAGCACGAGGGCACACCTCTCCTGTTCCTTGTTCGATATATTTCATCAGCACGCCTTGGCTCACTTCACGCACATCGGGTTGAGCTGACACTTCTGCCAAAAACTTACGGCACTCTGCCGCGTACTTTGCATCTACCTTTTTCTTTGCCATAAATTTTCTTTACATTTATTTTTTACAAAAATACAAAACTATTCTCAATAAAAAAAAGATAAGCAAAAATAACACCTCGCTTGTTGTATGGATTGGAAAGTTGAGCTATCTTTGCATACATTATGATGAAAGTAGGTTTTGACAACGAAAAGTATCTAAAGATACAATCCGAACGCATCAAAGAGCGCATCGCTCAGTTCGGCGACAAATTATACCTTGAGTTTGGTGGTAAGTTATTCGACGACCACCACGCAAGTCGTGTGCTACCAGGCTTTATGCCCGATAGCAAGTTGCAAATGCTCCTTCAACTACGCGATTATGCCGAAGTGGTATTGGTCATCAGCGCCATCGACATCGAAAAGAACAAGATGCGCGGCGACCTTGGTATCACCTACGACGAAGATGTGTTGCGTCTACGTTCCGAATTTGAAAAAATCGGTCTTTTCGTGGGAGGTGTTGTCATCACTCACTACAATGGTCAATCAAGTGCCGACGCCTATCGCAATCGTCTTGAGCGTCTCAACATCAAGGTATATTACCACTACACTATCGACGGATATCCTCACAATGTAGCTCTTATCGACTCCGACGAAGGATTCGGCAAGAACGACTATGTCGAAACTCAACGCCCTCTTGTCGTAGTAACTGCGCCAGGACCTGGTAGCGGTAAGATGGCTGTTTGTCTTAGCCAGCTATATCACGAAAACAAGAAAGGAATCAAGGCTGGATATGCTAAGTTCGAAACCTTCCCTGTGTGGAATCTCCCTCTTAAGCACCCAGTAAACCTTGCCTACGAGGCTGCTACTGCCGACCTCAACGATGTGAATATGATCGACCCTCTTCACCTCGAAGCGCATGGCGAAATCGCTGTAACCTACAATCGCGACCTCGAAATTTTCCCTGTACTTAACACTCTTTTCGAAGGCATCTACGGCGAAAGCCCTTACAAATCGCCTACCGACATGGGTGTGAATATGATTGGTTTCTGCTTGAGCGACGAAGAAGCTTGTTGCGAAGCTGCCAAGAACGAAATTATTCGTCGTTACTACTATGCTTTGTGTACTCTTGCTACTAAGGGTAACAACGAAAACGAGGTGAGCAAGATTGCTCTCATCATGAAGCAAGCTAAAATCACTACCGACGACCGCAAAACAACTGTTGCGGCTCGACTTCGCAAAGAACAATCGGGTGTGCATTCAGCTGCTATCGAACTTCACGACGGTACTATCATCACTTCACGCACAAGTGGACTACTTGGACCAAGTGCAGCGCTCATTCTTAATGCTACTAAGCATCTTGCAGGCATTGCCGACGAGGTCAAGCTCATTCCTGAAGCGATGATTTCACCTATACAACGCACCAAGGTAGATTTCTTGCATGGCAAGAACCCTCGACTTCACACCGACGAAGTGCTTGTGGCGCTATCTATCTTGAGCAACACCGACGACAACTGTAGCAAGGCTCTCGAACAATTGCCTAAACTCAAGGGGTGCCAGGTGCATTCTACTGTTATGCTTAGCGAAGTGGACCGCAAGATATTCCAAAAACTTGGAGTAGGTCTCACATGCGACCCAGTAAAGAAGGGATAACAACACTTTTTCTCATGCACGACGAGCGATTTCATTGCTTTTCCGATAACGACTTAGCTGGGGCTACTTTGCCTCAGCTTTTCACTTTCCCCTTTCACTACACGCCTCACCCTTTGTGCGTGTTAGCAAGCAATAAGGTACAAGCCTACCTCGATTCTCGCTCCGAATGGCACGACGAACTCCAACAAGGCAAGATGATGGGCGTGTTGGTAGTTAAAAAGGACGACCAAGTGGGATTTCTTGCTGCTTTCTCGGGCAACCTTGCTCATAGCAACAACCACCCCTACTTTGTTCCTGCTGTCTACGACCTGCTTTCCGAAAAAGGCTTTTTCCGTCCCGAAGAGGACAACATTTCTGCTATAAATCGTCTCATCGATGAAGAGATGTCGTCGCCCGAGCGACAAGCCTTGAGCGACAAGCTAACTGCCTCACAGTCAGAGGCCGAAAAAGAGATATCAGCCTACAAAATATTCATGAAACAAGCTAAGGCTCAACGAGATACGCTGCGAAACAGTGGTTGCGACATCGCGCCCCTCATCTCCGAAAGTCAGTTCCAAAAAGCCGAATTTAAGCGCCTTCAAACGCGTTGGACACAAGCTATCTCTTTGATTAAAAACGAATTAGCCGAACGCGACAAAAAAGTGGCCGAATGGAAAAGCGAGCGCCACCTCCGCAGCGCAGCCCTCCAAGAACGTATTTTTCGCCATTTTATCATACTAAATGCGCGCGGCGAACGCAAAGACCTCTGCGACATCTTCGCTTCGACACCTCAGTCAGCACCTCCGGCAGGCGCAGGCGAATGTGCTGCTCCTAAGCTACTTCAATATGCCTATCTAAATGATTATAAGCCACTTGCTATGGCAGAATTCTGGGTGGGCAACTCTCCAAAGGAGGAAATTCGTCGTCACGGACATTTCTATCCATCATGCAAAGCCAAATGTGAACCTATTCTTAATTGGGCAATGCAAGGTCTTGATGTTGAGCCTAATCCGTTGGAAAATGCTCCTCAAGAATCATCGCTCGACATAGTTTTCGAAGATGATTTCCTACTTGTAGTCAACAAGCCAGAGGGCGTGCTTTCAGTGCCTGGCAAGCTCTCGGTAGATTCAATCCAAGAACAAGTGCAAAGGCTTTACCCTGAGGGCGATAAGCCTCTCATTGTGCATCGACTCGATATGGCAACATCGGGATTGCTCATTTTTGCCAAGTCGCAAACTGTTCACAAACTCATGCAAGCGCTATTTGCTTCACGCCGAGTTACTAAGCGCTACATCGCTATTCTTGATGGCATTATCGAACAAGACAACGGCACTATTTCGTTGCCTCTCACACTCAACCCTCAAGAGCGCCCACTCCAGATAGTTAGCCACACACATGGCAAGCCTACAATCACTCGATTTGAGGTTTTGGAACGCAAAGATAATACTACGCGCATCGCATTTTATCCTCAAACAGGACGAACGCACCAACTTCGAGTACACTCGGCTCACCCCGAAGGGCTCAACACTCCTATCATAGGCGACACTCTATATGGCACTGCTGCTGAGCGCCTTTATCTACACGCCGAATCAGTCATTTTTACCCACCCAATCACTCAGGTAGAGATAAAAATCACCACTCAATGCCCTTTCTGATAGGGGTTTAGAAAAATACATTATACTTGCGGAGCAAAAAGGCAGGATAATACGATTGCTTTGCCTTGCGAAGACCTTCATCGCCAGCATCATCTTGACGATTAACCCACTCCACCACAGGATATTTTTCGGAGATATAACGCGCAAACTGCCAATTTATCATTTCGGCCGAGCCATTCACATCACGCAACGACTTTTCAATGTGCACATGCAACACATTATTCAGCACTTCTCCGATGCTAAATGCTATCACCTTATTGCCCACTTTCAAGCACATTGCTTCGAATGGATAACATTCTAAATCATCGAGAACCTTCCACACTTGCGCACGCTCATATTGAGCCATAGGAGCATCGCTTGCACCCTCACACACTTGAGCGAAGCATTCTCGCACCAAGTCAAGATTGTGAGTCTGTATCGGTTCAAAAGTCCAGTCTGGGTTCTCTGCCACAAATCGGTTGCAATGATTGCGCTTCTTTCCAAGTTTTTTACCCGACAAGGTCGACAACGCCTCCATGGTATACACATAGTCGCTCCACGCCTTTAGAGGATACACTCGCACAGGCTGCAAATCAATGAATTTCTCAAGATTAAACTCTGTTATAGCCGAAAACGAGAGTGGATAACCTTGTTCTTTACAATATTCGGCCAATAGCGACACTGCTTCATCAAGTGGCATAGTACCCAATGGTTGGGCAAATGCAACATGGTCAAGATTATCTTCAGCAACGCTCTTTACAAATAGCGTTCCTCCATACACACAATATTCATACTTAAAATAGTCGATCCACATCAACAATCCACCTGCCGTATAATCGCACGACATTCCCTTGAACACTTTTAAATAAGGATATATGTCACCGAGCGACTCCAATGTGAGCCTCTTAAACACCAATGGCGACTTTATCTCATTTTCACGACCTTCTTCCATAAATACTACTACCACAACAATAATTAGCTCTACAAAGTTAACAAATTTGCTTAACTTTGTGAAAATTTATCACACTATGAGCGAAAAAGATACTCTACTCACTGCAGTTAGCGAGAAACTTCAATATATGGGGCGCGCCTTGAGCAATCCTCACCAATTCTCTATCGAACGAGGCAAATGTTATGCCGTTATCGGCGAAAATGGTAGTGGTAAAACCACACTCGCCAAGATCATTGAGAAGGGTTGGAACATTTGCACAAATGTAATTCGTGGCGACAAGAAATCACTATCAATCAAGAATATAGAATTTTCCGACATTCATTCAATCACTGGTAGCAATGTAAGTTATTACCAACAACGATTTGAAGCCACTCACAACGACGACATTCCCACTGTAGAAGAAATCATTGCCAACCGCATTCCCACCGATCGTTGGAACGATATGTGCCAACGACTATCGCTCACCGACATTATGCACAAGCGCATCAACTACCTATCGAGTGGTGAATTACGAAAATTCCTTATAATTAACCTCTTTACCGAAATTCCCGATATTCTAATTATCGACAATCCTTATATTGGGCTCGATGCACCATCGCGCGACTTGCTCAACGAACTTTTAGCATCTATTGTCAACGATGGCACTGCTGTCATTCTCCTCTTGTGCAACCCAACCGATATTCCTCAGCTATGCAACTATGTATTGCCTCTCAAAGATATGACTATCGGCAAAATGCGTTCCACAAGCGATTGCGACAGTAACTTTTATTCTGAATTATTCCCAGCGAAAGGCAATTTTGACAACCTACCTATCGCGACCGAATGCAACACAGTCGACTTCGACACAGCAATTGAGCTAAATGATTGTAATGTGAGCTATGGCAACACCATTATCCTTCACAATGTGCAGTGGACAGTGAAAGCAGCCGAAAAATGGGCCCTTCTTGGTGCTAATGGTAGTGGGAAAAGCACTCTTCTTAGTCTTGTGTATGCCGACAACCCTCAAAGCTACCGCAACTCGTTCTCTCTTTTCGACCACAAACGAGGTACAGGCGAAAGCATCTGGGACATAAAACGACGCATTGGTTACATTTCGCCCGAAATGCACCTCTACTTCAACGATGCAGCCGATATGATCACAGTTGTAGCATCAGGATTCTTCGACAATGTTGGTTGTTTTCGTCGTCCAAACGATGAACAAAAAGCCATCGCTATGCAATGGCTCAAAGGATTCGGGATCGAGCATCTTGCTTCACGCCGATTCCCCACTCTCTCTAGTGGCGAACAGCGCCTCGCCCTCATTGCTCGCACATTGCTCAAAAATGCCCCACTACTCATACTTGACGAACCACTTCACGGACTGGATATCACTACCAAGGCTTTAGTTACACAAGCCATTGAGTTCATAGCCAACCGACAAGGGCAAACACTCATCTATGTAACTCACTACGACAACGAAATCCCTACTTGCGTAACACAAATCAAGCGATTAAAGCGTGAGCAATAAAAATCTCAACCACATATAAACAAAAAATGCGACAGCCTAATGGTTGTCGCATTTTTATTATGATACCTGGAAATCTCGATTAGAATGTGTAACGAGCACCTAGTTGAACTTGCCAGCATTGACCAGTTGCGCGGTTGTATTCCCAAGTCTTAGTTGGAGCATTTCCCTTCTTATCACGATATAGAGTGAATGTTGGGTTACCAGCTTCATTTTGACCAGCATAAGTCAAGATTGCACCATTGTTACATGCGCTCATGTTCTTAGTTACACCCCAGCTTGAGTTGAACAAGTTACCTACATTCACGAAATCAGCAGAGATTTCAAGTTTGTGGTTTGTCTTACCTACGCGGATGTTGAAGTCTTGAGCGATACGGAAGTCGAAACGGTGAACGAATGGAGCACGAGCAGCATAAGCTTCAGCGTATTGACCCTTGTGATTCTTCAAGTAGCTATCTTGGTTAACAAATGCCCAAAAATCCTTAGCATCTTGTGTAGCATTTTCGCCAACGAAGATAATATCATTTTCGTCCTTAGGAATGTAAATCAAGTCAGAAGCAATACCATCACCGTTCATATCGTTTGTCATATAGTAGCTATATCCTGATGGAGAGAAGCAGTTATAGAACAAGTTGAAGTGAGTAGTGAAAGTCTTGTTCCACTTCAAGTCATAACCTACGCTTGCAATGAAACGGTCTGGAGTAACATATTGTGAGCGTTGTACTGTTGCGTAGTTAGGACCATCGATAGTGTAAAGACCTGTCCATGCTGACTTAGCGTCAGAACCTGGCATACCAGATACTTCCTTAGATTCAGTGCGAGTGTAAGCAAGCATTACATTAAGATCCTTAACTGGTTGTGCATTAACTGTAATGTTTGCAGTGTAACCATAACCCTTGTTTGTGTTAGTAAGTACACAAGCAGTTTGAATTTGACTTGTTGAATAATATGTATAGTTAGATGGATAGATTACACGATTATCCGAACCAGCGAAGCGTTCCCATGATTCATCAATTGGCTTGATGTTGTAGTTGTCAAGCATTACTGCATTGATGTTCTTAGTATACATAAGTTCACCTGTTACAGTAAGAGGGAATGATACTGGAACTTGATAGTCAACAGCGATTGAAGACTTCCACACTTGAGGCATCTTAAAGTTCTTGTCGATACCACATGGAGTAGATTGAGATACACCTTGATCAGGAGAGATAGTTGTTTGTGCACCTGCAATTTGAGCCATTTGATATACATCAGTGATTAGGTCACCAGCAAACTTAGCCAAGTCAGGGTGCTTGCTCTTGATTGTATTATCCTTGTTGTAAGAAGTGTTGATGTTCTTAACAGCATTTTGAACCATACCAGAGTTAGTTGGCATGTTAGTGAAGAATACCAATGGAAGACGACCAGTGAACATACCTGTACCACCACGCACCTTCAAGCTCTTGTCACCGAATACATCCCAATTGAAACCAACGCGAGGGTTGATGTTAACACGGTTGCTTGGCCAAACACCTGTATCAATGTGACGACCACCATAGTTGTAGTCATAGATAGCCTTATTAGTCATGATATCATCATCGTTGAATGCAAGAAGGTCGAAGCGAACACCATAGTTCAACTTGAAGTTCTTGTTGATGTTCCATTCATCTTGCAAGTACAAACCATATTGGTTGAAACGAACTTGAGCCGATGGATTAGTTTGACCATTGTAACCAATAGTGAATGCTACAGCTTCTGGTTCTGCACCTGTCAAGAAATCATCAAGGCTGCGGTAACGATAGTAACCTGTACCATTACGCATGTAAGAGTTGTTAGCCATTTGGTATTCGAAGCTTAGACCAGCCATCAACTTGTGTGCGCCAAGGTTGTAAGTAAAGTTATCGTTGATTGTAAGGATCTTGTTGTTTACACCATTGTTGTAAGTAAACAATTCATAACCAAGTGACATATATGGAGTCATATCTTGTACACCTGTTGATACATCGTAACCACCCATAATGTCGATGAATGGGAAGATGTCAGAGTTTGTACCACGCATATCCTTGATGCTTGTGTAAGTAGCAAGGAATTGGTTTGACATGTTGTTACCGAAACGGCTGTTCAAGTCAACAGAGAATGAGTGAACCACATTGTCCATTGAGTACATTGAGTTAGCAAATGCCATTGACATTACTGACATACGGTTGTAAGTCTTGTTTCTGTAACCAGCATCTGTTGAGTTACCGTTAGGAGCATTCCAGTAAGAGTTCTTTGTGTAGTTGTAACGTACAGCCAACTTGTGATCGCGAGTGATGTTCCAGTCTACGCGAGCCAAGAACTTAAGGTTGCTTTCGTCAGCTGGGAAGTTAGTCCAAGAACCAGTTTCGTAACCATACTTTTCCTTAACGTGCTTTGAAACCTTTTCCAAGTCAGAAAGAGTAGTACGAGAAACATAGCTACTTGCATCGCCTTGACCATCAGCCGAAGCCTTCCATTCAGTTGCAGTTGTAGGAACCTTTTGGTATTCGAAGTTACCGAAGAAGAACAACTTGTCCTTGATGATAGGACCACCGATTGCAGCACCATATACATGCTTACGGTCCTTAGCGCGTTCGCCAAGATCTTCACCAGCTACTGTGTTACCACGGAAGTTTTCGTTGTATTGGTAAGTGTAAGCTGTACCCTTGAATGTGTTTGTACCACTCTTAGTTACTGCGTTAAGACCACCACCTACGAAGTTAGTTTGACGAAGGTCATAAGGAGCGATAACTACTTGCATTTCTTCGATTGCTTCAAGTGAAATTGGAGAACCACCACCTGGCAGATTGTCACTAAGACCAAAGTTGTTGTTAAAGTTCGCACCATCAACAGTAAAGTTTGTTGAACGACCGTCACCACCTGCAAAACTCATACCGCTACCAGCATAAGGAGATACGCGTGCAATGTCAGCGATGCTACGGCTCACTGAAGGCATTGCCTTGATTTGAGCGTTGCTGATGTTTGTTGCAGCACCAGTCTTTTCGCCAGCAAATTTAGTCTTTGTTGCAGTCACAACAACATCTTCAAGCATGTTGTCGCCTGGTTGCATTGTTACATTAATGTTGTAAGTCTCACCAAGTTGCAATGTAATGTCGTTTACAACAGTCTTGCGATAACCGATGAAAGATACCTTCAATGTGTAAGGACCACCAGTACGCATACCTTGCATTGTAAAGTGACCATCAACATTTGCTACTGCGCCATAAAGCGTTCCCGAAGGATTGTGCTTTGCTTCTACAGTCGCACCAGCCAATGGTTGACCATTCTCATCTAATACGATACCGCCAAGAGATGAGGTTGTTACTTGAGCGCTCACACCTACTGCAATCATAAGCATAAACACAGAAAGCAACGTCTTTAGATTCTTAATCATAATTAAAATGAATGAAGTTAATAATAAAGATGTTTATTTATATTGAATTTTGTTTATTTCGCCTTATAAATCTTTTCGGACGCAAAGATACTAATTTTTTTTAACATTTCAATAATATTTGTAAACCTAATTTAAAATTTAACATATCTAAAAATGTGACTCTTACACATTTTTTTCGATTTAAGACTCCTCTATCTACAACAACTCCTAATTATTCACTATCTTTGCACCATTATGATAATATACAACACAACCTACAACGTTAGCAACGACAAGGCTGTTGCTTTCATCAAGTGGCTTCGCAGCCGCTACATTCCTCTTGCAACCGAAAGCAACGAACTCAAAGAGGCTCGTTTAGCTCACCTAATGGTAACTAATGAGGATAAAACCAATAGCTTCTCTCTTCAATTCACTGTTGAGAATGTAGATGTTCTTGAAAAGTGGTACCACAAACAAGGCGCACAGCTTCTTCACGAGCTGGAAACTACTTTCGGACAAAAGGTGGTGGGATTTACAACCATCATGACTGTAATGGACATTATATAACCTTTAATGAACGAAAAACTCAACTACGAGCGCATTATTATAGGTATCGACCCAGGTACTAATGTAATGGGATACGGTATATTGGGCGTCAACAAGAAGAATCTTGAACTCATTGCAATGGGAGTGATTCAACTTAGCAAGTTCGACGACCACTATATGCGTTTGCATCGCATCTACGAACGCGTAACTGGGCTTATAGCACAATATCTTCCCGACGAAATGGCTCTCGAAGCGCCTTTTTTTGGTAAAAATGTGCAATCTATGCTCAAATTGGGACGCGCACAAGGTGTTGCCATGGCTGCAGCTCTCAATCGCGACATTCCGATTGCCGAATACGAGCCACGCAAGATTAAAATGTCTATCACTGGCAATGGTGCGGCATCTAAGGAGCAAGTTGCCGAGATGTTGCGTCGCACACTAAATATCCCAAAAGAGGAAATGCCCGAATTTCTCGATGCCACCGACGGACTCGCCGCTGCAGTTTGTCACTACTACGAATCGTCAAAGCCTCTTGCCGAGAAGGGCTACAAGTCATGGAAAGACTTCATTGCCAAGAATCCCGATAAAATCAAAAAATAACTCTATAACAACGAAAAAATCCCAAGATGTGCTCTTGGGATTTTTCTATTTTAGTTTTAGTTTTTACTTTTCTTCGTCTCCATAGCCATAACCGTAACCATAGCCGTAACCGTAGCCATATCCATAGCCCTTTTGGTTTCCACGACCCATAGGTACATCGGTTAGCAACATTGCCACATTCTTAATCTTTTCTTCACGGCTCATCTTGTCGATTTCTGGCAAGTAACGCTTGTCTATCTTACCACTTCTCATCACATAGATTGTCATATCTACGCTTCTATTAATGATCGCAGGGTCGGCAATCAAGCTATAAGGCATTGTATCCAACAAGATTATAGAATAATGTTCACGCAAATATTGAATAAGTTCTTTAAAACGATCACTCAACAATAGTTGTGTTGGATTTGGTGGCACAGGTCCCAATGATAATGTATCAAGATTAGGGTGGATTGCACCTCTCTTGATGATTTCATCTACATTATCAAGTTTTCCCGACAAGAAGGTACTTACACCCACCTTCATTCTTGAACCAAGATACTTCGAGAAATTACCCTTACGCAAGTCAAGGTCGACAGCGATTACCTTATGACCTAATTGAGCATAAGTAAGCGCTAAGTTGATTGCCACAAAACTCTTACCTTCACTTGGGATTGTTGATGTAAACTGAATCACACTACCCATGCCATCTTGAGTCTTGCCAAGCATATAGTCGATGTTACCACGAACAATACGGAATGCTTCACTCAAGCCATCACGACCAGTTTCGCTCACCACGATTTCTTCAGTCTCTTGTTCCTTTGATTTACTTGGCAATTCACCTACGATAGGAAGGTTACACAACGATTCTACATCGTGGCGTGTTCTCACCTTCATATCAAGCATCTTTATCCAGAAAATTATGTAAATCACTGCAGCTGGAATCAAAACACCAAACAATGCTCCTATCACAAGAATGTATAGTGTGCGTGGTGCCACTGGTTTACTATCACCACCAGCATGTTCAATAATCTTCGCATTTGGCTCAGTAATAGCAAGCTTAAGTGCATTTTCTTCGCGCTTATTAAGCAAGTACAAGTACAATTCTTCCTTAATCTTTTGTTGACGAAGCACATCGATAATTTCTTTTTCTTGAGTTGGCACCGATGCAATGCGACGATTTGCCGAGCGTTCTTGTAGACGAGTTTTTTCTACTTTAACCTCAAGAGTCTTTGACAAATTCTCGATAGAACGCAAAATATTAGCCTTCATTGACGACAATGCCTTAGCTGCTTCTATTGTTACAGGGTTAGCATCACCCGACACTGACGCCATCTTAGAATATTCTATATACTCTTTATTGTAAGCCGATATCAACGCATTAATTCCATCGTCAGCAATACCAGTATTAGCAGGAATCAAGTCGTTTTCCTTCATTCCAAGCATATAATCTCTCACCGATTGCACAAGCGACAATTGGATTTCAGCTTCTGCCACATTTGTAGCAAATTCCGAACCTTCTCTCATGTACACTTCAGCAGTCTTTTGCAAATCAGGCATATTATTCGACGACTTAAAACGCTCTATTTGAGAGTCAATACCACCAAGATCCTTGCTTATAGCATTGATACGGTCTACAATGAACGATTCAGTTGCAAGAGCCGCACGATTCTTATCGTTGATAACATCTTCGTTATATGCTTCGATAAGATTGTTCAAAATGTCTTGACACATCTTGTAATTGCTTCCTGTAAACGACAACTGAAGCACCACAGTTTCACGGTCAGCCTTCTTTACATCAAGTATTTCACAGAACTTCACAGCTCTTGCATGAATTCCCGACACGCTTACATAGATATTTTCATCACAAGCTTTTTCCGAGAAATTTGGAGTCTTAACTACCGACATTTCACCATATTCGGTGTTATACACTTCACCAAATTTAGCCTTTGTCCACGACAAACTGTCGGTTTCAAATTCATATTCATTCTCGTTCAACGGACGCACCACCACTTGTTTTGCGCGTTCGGTGTACTTCAAATCAGCAGGAAGAATTACTTCAATTGGGTTTTGACCGTAAATATTCACTTTACGCAAACCTCGTTTCACAAAATACAAGTTGTTCACTCGCAGTTTTTTTACTACATCGTCCATCAACTGAGTTGATTTCATAACATAGATTTCGTTTTCTACTGCACTTGAATTGTCGCCTATCAAACCAAGATCGGTAAACATAGCAGTCGACATAGTGTTACCGGCTCCTTCGCTCGATTTTATTAAAACATAAGCCGAAGAGCTATATTCTTTTGTGCGAGATTTAGCAAAAAGCACGGCAAGCGTAGCACATATCAAAAACGATACTACGAACCACTTCCAATTACTCCAGCAAGCAGCAAAATATTCGCGCATAGGTATTTCACTACTCACCTCTTTATTCTCTACTTGATTGTTCTCAAATTCTTGCATCACAATATTGTATTATGTGTCCAATTTCTTTGTTATTAATTGTATATTAGGCAAAGATAGTCAATATTTTCCATTATTATTACATTAATAACAAGAAAAGAGACGCGTTTGCGTCTCTTTTCCCAAATTATATATCAAAATTGTATTAATCAATTTCTTCGTCAGCTTCGTAACCACCCATTTCACGGATAGCATTCTTAAGCATAACATATTGTTGGAACAAGTGGTTTACTGGAACTTCACCTTGAGTGTAGTCGTGTTGTGGACTCTTCAAGAACAAGCTCAAGAAGCGTTGTGTTCCCCAACGACCAGCGCGTGCTGCAAGGTCGCTCAATAGTACCAAGTCAAGGCAAAGAGGAGCAGCCAAGATAGAGTCACGGCATAGGAAGTTGATCTTAATTTGCATTGGGTAACCCATCCAACCGAAGATATCGATGTTATCCCAACCTTCCTTATCGTCGTTGCGAGGTGGGTAGTAGTTGATACGAACCTTGTGGTAGTAATCAGTGTATAGATCTGGTTGATCTTCTGGTACAAGGATTGATTCCAATGTAGAAAGCTTAGAAACTTCTTTAGTACGGAAGTTAGCTGGTTCGTCAAGTACAAGACCGTCACGGTTACCAAGGATGTTAGTTGAGAACCAACCGTTCAAACCAAGCTTACGAGTACCGATGATTGGAGCGAAACCTGACTTAACAAGTGTTTGACCAGTCTTGAAGTCCTTACCTGCGATAGGCAACTTAGTGTTTTCTGCCATTTCCCACATTGCAGGGATATCTACAGTTGTGTTAGGAGCACCCATGATGAATGGAGCACCTTCTGACAATGCAGCGTAAGCATAACACATTGAAGGAGCGATGTTTTCCTTATCATCAGCCTTCATTGCAGCTTCAAGATCTGACAACTTGTAGTGTACAGCTTCATTAATTGGAACATATACTTCAGTTGAAGCAGCCCAAAGAACTACGATACGAGCACAGTTGTGTTCCTTCTTGAAGTTACGGATATCTTCACGAAGTTGTTCAACCATATCCCAACGATCCTTTGCATCCTTAACATTGTTACCATCAAGACGCTTTGCATAGTTCTTATCGAAAGCAGCCTTCATAGGAACAATCTTTACAAGCTCGTCCTTAACTGGTTCAATATCTTTTTCTTTCAATACTTCCGCATTCATTGCTGCTTCGTATGCATTTGCTGGATAAACATCCCAAGCACCGAATTCGATATCGTTCAATGATGCCATTGATACGATTTCGTCATACTTAAGATATTTCTTTTCAGCACCTCTACCAACACGAATCTTATCGTATTGAGTAACTGCACCTACAGGCTTTGCCAAACCCTTGCGAGCCATCAAAACGCCTGTCATAAAAGTAGTGGTAACGGCACCAAGACCTACTACCAAAACGCCTAATTTACCTTCAGCTTTTTGCACTTTGCAATTTTCCATAATTTCTTACTTTAATTATATAAGTTTTAATTTGTTGTCGGTTTCAATGGGCACTCTTTTACAGCACGCAACATTGCGCGCAACAGCAAAATTGCACCACTTTTTTGAAAATCGTTGTAAAATTACCGCCTATTTTCTTAATAGAAAAATAATTTAAAGATTTTCTTCACATTAAATAGGTTAAATTTTATATATAAAGCTATTGTTTTGTGAATTAGTGTTAATTTCATCCAAAAATAAGCACTTTTTAGTTAAGGGTTACTAATATAGTTTTTCTTAAATCGGCCAGATTATGCACTTTTTTTACAGATATACCATCGTTAGCTTGGGTTTCCCAACCCACTCCTTCATACCACACTACATCACATCCTATCTGCATCGCTGGCACTATATCTTTCTCATAGCTATCTCCCACCACAAGCACTTCATCTGCCGTGAGATTGAGCGCATTAACTCCGCATCTAAATATTTCGCTGTCAGGTTTTCTTATCCCTACCACAGCGCTTTCTATCACACACTTAAAATAATCTAACACACCGAAATCGGCCATCACGGTCTTAAGGTTGCCATAGAAATTACTCACCACACCAAGTTGATAGTTTTCCTTCAACTCATCAAGCACCAGTTTCGACTCCTCAACACACTCACGCGCTTTGTCGTAGCAATATTTAGCTACAGCATCCACAAATGGTTGATTATCGACTGCACACCCATAATTTGACTCCAAATACTTAGCTTGAATATCAATTTTGGCATGCATCAATTCTATGAAATTCCAATTCGGCTTAACTATTGGCTCACGGCCAAGAAATCGTTCGGCATACACATAGGCTTCGCGAAAAAGCTCTTTCGACACCGGAGCATTTACACTGCAATAGCCTTGCCAGATTATTTCACTCCAATGTTGAGCTCTACTATCGAGAGTTCCCCCATAGTCGAATAATATGCCTTTGATTTTACTCATACTTGCCATCGCACAATTCGCCAATAAAATGGTCGCACACTCCTTCGTGCTTATTGATTAGATACACAAGCAACACATTTAGCACCGACAATTCAAAAACGAAATACAACCAAGGCATTTTTATCAACACAGCAATAAAAAGTACTATCACGCGAGTGTTGAATGTGAGCATATTAGTATATTTCATCAACGGACGGCTATGCTTTCTGAATTCATCACGAAACGCCTGTGGCACCTTACCTGCAAATCGGTTATTAAGTTCCATTCGTAGCATCTGCATATATGGAGAGAACTTTTCTTGATTTGCTGTATAATGGCGATATAGGAACAACATCAGTTTAGAGAAAAACTCCTTGCGCCACGACATTTCTGCAAGTCGAGCATCAAGTGCTCTACAACTATCAAGTTCGCTTCCCGATTCTCCCTTAAGGAAATACAAATGGAATTGACGATAATAGTCGGCCGTTGCTGCTTGTTTCATATGGCACACACCTGCAAATATTGCAATCGCCCACACCATCCAAGGTTGTTCGGCAAATACAGCATCGGTTTCATTCACGCGCAAGCACACGGCTACATATATGGCAATAAACCACAAATCACCACTCACTCCATCAAGGATGCGACCAAGTTTTGAATATTGACCTGTCATTCGCGCCAATTGTCCATCGGCACTATCGAATGTATTGGCCCACACTATAAGCAATATGCCCACATAGTTCAGCCACAGCAATTCACTGTGAAAATAAAGCAACACACCGCCTCCCACACCCAGGAAAATACTTGCTATGGTAATAACATTGGGAGTAATCCCAAGCTTACTACATAGCAACGCCCACAAGTAACCAAGGGGACGATAAAAAGCTAAATCGATGAATTCCTCAGTATCCATCGACTTTAAGCTGTTTTTATATTGTTCCTTTATTTTCTTCAGTTCTTGCATCAGCAATTACGACACATATTTTGTATAACTATCGATAAATCGGCTGAACGCGCCCCACTTCATCAAGCACTTTTCAAACAAGAATATGCCCAAGCATGCACAGCTCGCACCCAAGATCACATCGATCAAATAATGGTGGAACGAATACACAGCTGTAAACCATATACCAAGCACTATCACAAAGAATATTGCACGCAACCAGTTAGGACATTTTGCCTTCAACGAATAGTAGAATGCGATTACCATATATGCTGAGTGCAACGATGGCACTGCCGCAAACACATTTGAGTTTCTTGAATACAAGAAATCGAATATTGGCAATCCAGTCATAGCATCAAAGCGTCCCAATCCTGCCACATTACCTGGAGTCCCAAGTATAGCTTCGAAGCCATAGTTTGCTACATACCATGGTGGTGCAGCTGGGTGGATATAATATCCAGCAAAACCGATTAGGTTGACAAACAAGAACACCAATGCAAAGTGTAAATATATCTTTTGTTGGCGTGAAAAGTATAGACCAATACCGAAAATAATTGGCACTGGCACCCAACACAAATAGAACACGCCTGACATAAAGTCCATAAATGCACAATTATGAATACCGAAGAACTCATTTGGTGTTACTACGCCTGTAGCTGTGGTAATACCGAATAGGCTCTTTTCTGCTTCATACAAATCACGCACATCCACTGGATTTACTTCATAATTAGGTACGATATTCATCCAGTCATACGACACTGCAAACACCGCAAATGGCATCAACGCCATAACAAGTTTACGGCTCTTTTCACTTGCCAAAAACATTGATGCTATTAGCAATGCAAGCATTGGGTGTTCAGGACGAAAGCCCACAAACATCACCGTAACTACAAGCCACAGCAACAAGCAAGCCACAAGGATAAGGAACTCCTTGCGTGAAGGCAACTTTATACGATTTGTCATATAATATTCTTACTTATTTTTCTTTTCCAATTCCTTGCGACAGTGTGCAATGCGTACAAATGCTGTAATATTAGCAAACAATGCGATTACACCCATTGCAACAATCATTATCAACATTGGGTCAAACGATGCACTTTCAGCACAACTACCATACACACCACAAGCGATTGCACCCACACAAGTTACAACCACGCGTTCTGGGCGTTGCATAAAGCCTACCTTACATTCGATATCAAGACCTTCGGCACGAGCACGCACATAACTTACCATCAACGAACCCACCAATGCAGCAAATGTGATAATTGAACCAGCCAAATAGCCACCAGCCATTAGCATGTAGCAAATACCACCAAGTGTTACAAGTTCGCTATAACGATCAAGCACCGAGTCATACATAGCGCCAAATGTTGTTTGCATATTACCAATACGCGCCACTTGACCATCAAACATATCAAGCAATGACGACAATATTAGCACTACACCTGCTATCCACACCAAGTCATAATCAATAGCTCCACTTTGAGTCAATGCTGCATACACAAATATTACTGCCGCAGCAAGATTACCCAAGAAACCCATTGTAGTAACCACATTTGGTGTGATTCCTACCTTAATCATTCCATGCACAAGTGGATTAATCACCTTATAGATACCCAACTGCAATGTGTCGCGCATCTTATTGAACATACTTTTATTCTCCATTATGATGTTTTATTTTTTTCGTTACTTTTTCTACTCTTCCCTTAATATCTACATTATTAAACACAAAATATCTTTGTAGCATAAAATTCCAACATATCGATACCACAAGCGACACCGCAAGCTGAGCCACAAAGAACACTGTATCTTTCGAGATTCCCCACTCTGTTAGCACTGGTATTTCACTCACAAAACCGGTTACAAATGCTGTACCGAACGAATTGAGCAACAAACTACCAATCCAAACCATAGCATATTTCACTGCCACTGTGCGCTTACTACATCCTTCAGGACGGAATGTCCACTTATAGTTGATACAACAGTTGATAACTCCACCTGTAGCAGCACCTATCGCCTTAGCAAAGAAACCATCATACATGGTCAAATTTACTACACTGAACAATACGAAGCTAAGCCCCATATCCACCCAGGAAGCTATCTGCGACGACACCGATGCTTTCAAGAACAAAAATATGCCTCTACCTTTTTTCTTGACTTTATTTGTACTTTCTTCCATCTCTATACAAAATAGTTAAATAAGAGCATCAACACTGCTGCATATACGCCCGACAGTATATCATCGCCCATTATACCATATCCTCCTTTAAATTTCTCCATTGAGCGCACTCCAAGTGGCTTGGCTATATCAAAAAAGCGAAACAAGACAAACGCAGCAAGCACATATCCCCAATGTCCCGATGCAGGAACAGCAAGTAGAGCTATCCACTCACCCACAGTTTCGTCCATAACTACTCTCTTTGGATCTTCGCCCCAAAATTGTTCGCTCACAGTTGCCGACCACACACCAAGCACTGTAAACACTGCTATAAGGGCTGCCAAAGTCCATTGCAACGCACAATAGTCAAGATTTAGCCACAACACATACCACACAGCCACAGCCACCACAGCACCCATCGTGCCAGGAGCTACTGGCGAGTAGCCTGCGCCAAAACTTGTTGCAATTAATTTATGAAACAATGGAAACTTTTTCATTTTTCTCTCTTTGATATAAATTCCTTAATTTCAGCAAGCACACTTTTGGCAATATGAGGGGCTGCCTCATTGCTACAAGGTGCATAGCTTGGCCAATCGTTGAAATCAATGATTGTGATTTTTCCATCTGGGCCAACAATACAATCACCGCCATATATCATTACATTCAATTCTTCGCAAGCATGTTCGCAATACTCTTTCAGTTTTGCTTCATCAAGTTTGCGTTCCTTTGTCAAATCAATATCCACGCCATAGTCTTGCATCACATGACCGCGTTCGAATGGAAAGAACCAGTGAAAGAATGGTGAGCCTTTCACGCCATAAAATTTCACCAAATCACCCACTACATGCTTGTTTATCACAGCACGATTGATACCACGATAGAAATACTCTTGTAGAATCTCTTGAGCCTCATCGCGATGACGCACATAGCTCACATCTTCTTTGTGTTGAGAGTGTCCACCACACTTCACCCAGCAATTATTCATTCCCACACGAGTAAGCATGTCTTTCACGCTCTCATCGGTGTTCACAATGATACTTTCGGGATAAGGGATTCCACTTCCCAATAATATGCGAGCCATACGCTCACGCGTACAGTTCTCAATTCCGTAGCCCGAATTAAGCACCAACTTGCCTGCATCTTCAAGCTTTTGCAATTTAGCTATCGAAGCGGCATCTCGGCACATATTCAGCACCACATCTTCTTCTATGTCGCAAGATTTGAATTTTTCCTCACTATACACATTCACCACAAAACCGCGCTTACGCAATTGCTCGGCTGTAGCGTTGAATATAGCGGCATCATTCCCTATATGATTAGGAGAATAATCCCTTGAGCGCATCACTCCTGCTATTTTAATTTCCGACATATATCTATTACTTCTGTTAACTTACTCTATTTTCTCTACTCTTCTCGATTCTATTCATCAAGTAGCAATTCTTCGGCACTTGCTATGTCGCTCACATGGTCAACATCTATTATCTTATCAATAGAATGCGCCTTCAGTTTCAAGCCCGACATCAATAGCGCGCGCTGATAATTGCGCATGCGATGCACACCTTTTTCCACGCAGTCAGCAAGAACTTCTCTGGCTTCATCACCAAGGGCATACACGCCACCCGACACCAACAAGCCTTCACTCGCCCTTTCGTCAAGGAATGCCTTTATATTTTTATCTTCGTCTACTTCTACATACAGAGGTTTCTCATCATCGATAAATGGCGTAACAGCCATCAGTCCATCACACCCCTCCAGTTCTTCGAAGATTTTTATAAACTCAGCAAATTCATCTTCGCGAAACACAGTATCTACTGTTGTCAAGCAAAAACGCCCTTGCTTCATCACCTTCGACAACTCATAGAAACTATGCATCGAACTTGGTGTTGTCTTCACCACCACATTCAGTTCACAATCCACAGCCAACGATTCAAGATAGCTCCTCACCTCTTTTGCTTCTTCATTCACTATCACACTAATGCTTTCGGCATTATTTTGCGTGAATATTCTGAGGAGTCTACCTATAAGAGGTTCACCATTCAGCGTTACAAGTGGTTTTGGCACATTAGCACCTTCTTGCGCCAATCGGCTTCCTTGCCCAGCGGCTATTATTGCATAGTTCATCTACAAGCTCTATATCATTGATGCTCGTCTTCCACCTTTGTGAGGTCAAGCACCACATTATCTGCGCCCTTATTCACATATTGGCGACGCAGCGGATTGCTTGTTATTTCGTTATATATCTCACGATTGCGGGAAATGTCGATTGCTTGATAAATAGCGGCTCTCAAAGATGATTCGTCCGCGAGATTCTTACCTGCTATATCATAACCTGTACCATGATCGGGAGAAGTGCGAACAAATGGAAGTCCTGCTGTGTAATTCACGCCCGACTCCATGCCAATTGTCTTCAATGGAGCAAGACCTTGATCGTGATACATTGCAAGCACTCCATCAAAATGCTCATATTGTCCGCTACCGAAGAATCCGTCGGCCGAATATGGTCCGAAACATGAAATCTTTCTGTCGGCAGCCTCTTCCAATGCAGGAATTATCACTTCCTTTTCTTCTTTTCCTATCAAGCCATTGTCGCCCGAATGTGGGTTAAGTCCCAACACGGCAATGCGTGGATATTCAATAGCAAAATCTTGCTTCAACGCATTGTTGAACAACTCCAACTTTTCAAGCACAGTTTCTTTTGTGATTGCTGCCGACACTTGTGAGATAGGAAGATGTGTTGTTACAAGAGCCACCTTCACGCGCTCATTATATAGTATCATAAGCGATTTATTGCCATCGCCCATTGATGCTTCAAGATATTCAGTGTGACCAGGGAAGTTGAATTCTTCGCTTTGGATTGTACTCTTATTGATAGGAGCTGTTACAAGCACATCTATCTTGCCTGCTTTCAAATCGGCTACTGCTCGTTCAAGCACTACGAATGCAGCCTCTCCAGCTGCCTTTGTTGGTTGACCAAGGTCCACCTTCACTTCTTCTTTTATCACATCTACGATGTTGTTCACATCATCTTTCACACCCGACGCATCTTGCACCACATTGAAGTTGATACCTGGCATATCTAATGCCTTGCGATGATAGGTTGCAATCTTTGTCGAACCATAAAGCACTGGTGTGCACAACTCTATTAACATAGGATTTGAAAGGGTCTTTAATATCACTTCATATCCTATTCCGTTGGTATCCCCGTGGGTTATTCCAACGCGTATTTTTTGATTTTCTATCATTAATTCAAATTTAAAGATTCGGCGAAGTTAAGCATTTTTGACTAAATTAGCTTTATTTCACCACAACTTTTTTAGAATCATCACCATTAACTACGACATACAGACCTTTATCAAGCTGTATCTTTGTTTTTCCTGGCAACACCATTTTATTATATACTCTCACGCCTTCTACCGAGTACACCTCTACTTCCATAGCCTTAGGAGCATCTATTTCAAGGCCTCCCTTAACGCTATATGCAAGCCATGGCGCAACCTTAGTTTCATCGATTGATGAGCCTTCTACACAATCGGTAATTTCGACATCATCAATATTTAGGCGCTTGCCCGATTTTTGCTCAAACTTAACACGCACATTACCTTTCGCGTTCACTACATAGCTATAAGCTGTGAGCGATGCTGTAGTTACTGTTTCGGTTGCAATCACAGTCCAACTGCTGCCTCCATTCACCGAATAAGACACTTCCACCACAGCCGACTCATCATTACTAAACAATCCTGCAAGGAAACTCAATCGTCCCATACCGTTTGCCTTATCTTCGGCCATTTCAGCCTTGCGCGTTCCCGATTTACCAGTACATAATGCTTGCTTCCCATTAAAACGGTCTTGACCACTTCGCCCATAAGCGCCCACTTTTGTCAAAGACCACACACAAGCAGTTCCTGCAAATTTTCCAGTATCATAACCAGAAGTTTCCATTGCTTCAAAGTCTTCAAAGAATGCTCGTGGCGCTGCAACGGTTCCATTCACATCAAGTTCGGTTCCTTCCACTGAAGCTGTACTTAGCGACAACACTCCAGTATAACTTCCTTCGGCTTGGGTTGCCTTCATTCTCACATAGAAGGTCTCGCCATCTGGATCGATATTGCTCAACATATCGCTCCATGTGGTATTATCTTGACTTAATTCAAAATTACCTGTTACCGACACATTAATCTTATCCTCGATATACTCAGTGTAGATACCCACCTCTTGGATAGCAGATGGCTCACCTGGCGCCGCAGTAAATTTCAAACCACCTTCAGGCATATTGTTGAATGTAAGAATTCTATTAGGCGAAGATGTGGTTACTTTCACCTTGTTTGAAGTTCTTCCATCACATGACAACTGATAATAATAATCGGTTTCGTAGTTCAATCCCGACACTACATATTTTTGAAGATTTGAAGCCACCGACACTGGATATCCTGCCTCTGCTGTCTCGCCGTCGCTCTCATACACAGTAAGCGAATACACTCCGCCATTATCTACATCGGTCCAACGAGCAGTAAAGCCATCGTAGGTTATATCGGTTGCACTCAACGCAGGAATTCCGTCTACGCACACACCTTTCACCTCTACTTCAGCACTTACCTCACCATTGTATATTTGCAATTTTGCTGAATGGTTTCCAGCTGTCTTAGGAGCAAAGGTTACTACAAGATTTGTTCCCACATTTGCCGACGCCACACTCACTTCGTTAGGCGAAACCACAAAATTGCTATTATTAGCTATCTTAACAGTTAACTCTTCGGTTATACCTACGGTTTTCAATGGAATTTCAAGCGAAATGCTCTTATTCACAGCCACCACACCACAATCATACTCCTCATTGGCATTAGGATTGACGATTATTGGGTCGCTCGACGCACCTTGCGCAGTCCATCCCTCATTTTTCTTTGTTCCCCACACATATTCTGCAAGTTCGGGGTGATCGATAAATGGGTTACGATTGCCTTGCCAACTATACACCACCTCATTACGATTGATTTCCTTCTCGCTCACAGGATCTTCACGATGCCACTTCATTAGCAAGTTTACACTCCAATCGCTAAAACATGGGTAAGAATTACCTGCAAGTTGTGCGCTATTCCAATCGTCAATAAATGAATTGTAAGCGGCTGCCATATAGAAATAAGAACGCGCAAAATCGCCCTTGTATTGATCGTCTGGTTCAAACACCTTTCCACTATATCCCGAGAAAGTAGATGTACCGAGTCGTCCAAGTGCTTTCACACTACCACTCGATGCCACATAGCTACCATTAGCACATTCACCAAATGGGTAATTGCTTCGTTGACCATTCACCTTACCATCAGTAGGATAAATATGATATGCATCTGTAACCATTGGCGATTGATCATCAAACCAACTCTTAGGGAATGAGTGTTCGCGATTATAACAGTCACCTATACTCGAGTAGCTACCACATTGATCACTTCCTGGAGTATATTTTGAAGTGGAATACATGTCCCATATATATCCATCGGCTGTCACATCACTTTTGCGATACAAGCTCCACAACTCATTATATGCAAGTGCTTCGTGAGGACCTACTATATCTTCAAGTGCAGCAAGCAAAGAGCCTTTGTTCTTGCCCTCAGCACTACTATAATAACCAGCTGGTGCTGCTGCATTCAGCATCAACACGCTCATTACACTGAATAATATCGATAATATTCTTTTCATTTCAGCTCCACTTTTATTTCTTCTTCACTTTTCCTGCAAGCATACCACAAGCTGCAAATATATCCTCACCTCTACTGCGTCTTATTGTAGCTATCACGCCCTTTTTATTAAGATAGTCGCGGAATGCAACCATTCGCTGTTCGTCGGTTGTCTTTAGATTCACCCCTGGAATAGCATGGAATCTAATCAAGTTCACACGAGAGTTAGAACCTGCCAAAAGGTCGACAAGCGCTTGTGCGTGTGTATCGTCATCATTCAATCCACTCCACATAATGTACTCAACCGACAAACGACGCTGATGTGCAAAATCATATTGTCGCAAGCACTTCATCACATCGCGCACTGGATAAGGTTTTTCCACTGGCATAAGACTCAGGCGCTCTTCATGATAAGGCGAATGCACACTTATTGCCACATGCACACTTGTTTCGTCGAGCAATCGGCGTAGCGTGTCAAGTTTTCCAATCGACGACACTGTGATTCGCTTAGGACTCCACGCAAATCCCCACTTTTCGGTCATCACTTTCAGTACCTTTAGCACTTCGTCGAAGTTATCCATTGGCTCGCCCATACCCATAAACACCACATTGGTCAATGTAGTACTTTCAGGTATACTCAACACCTGATTTACTATTTCGGCTGCTGTAAGGTTGCCATTAAAGCCTTGTTTTCCTGTCATACAGAACTTACAGCCCATCTTACAACCCTTTTGCGACGAGATACACAATGTTGCACGGTCATCATCGGGGATATACACACTTTCCACGGCTTGACCATCGGCTGTAGTAAATAGATATTTCACCGTTCCGTCGATGCTTCGCATCTCATTGCTTGGTGCGTAGCGTCCCACACAATATTTGGCCGCCAACTTCTCTCTATTTGCCTTCGAGAGGTTGGTCATTTCTTCTATATCGGTAACTCTTTTTTCATAAAGCCACTGTGCTATTTGTCCTGCCGAAAAACCTGGCATTCCAAGCTCTGCCACAACTTCTTTAAGCTGAGGCAAAGTCATTCCTATCAATGGTAACTTCATATCCTGTGACATAAATTCAAATTTCACCACAAAGGTACTTCATTTTAAGCTAAAACACAAAAAAAGAATCTCGATGCCAACATACACCGAGATTCTTATCGTTCTTAATATCTTTGATTTTATTACTTTTCTGCCTCAGCAGCAAGACAACCCAAGAAATAGGTCAAACATGCTGTACCGTCCATTGTTGGTTCGTTGGTTGAATAATCGCTATAATCATCGTGATACACTGCTATATTATGGAAACGAGCGTATGTATCTTCATTGCGTAGATGAATTCCCCATAGCGATTTGTAGATATTAGCATACACTGGACCATCTATCACACCACCATCAAGACGATAGTTACCCATCTTAGAGATTGGTGCATGAGGGTCTACTGGGTAATCACCATTCTCAGGCAACGCAATAATCATACACTTACCCCAAGGATTTACACCAAACAACCAGTCGCGCATTGCAGTTTCAATTTCTTGATATTGTGTGTCACCGCTCAACTCACGATATAACATTGCTTGTGTTATAAATGCAGTTGTTAGGTTGTTTGAACACCATATAAATGGAATACCATGCATAAAGGCGTTATCGCCAGCACGATCGCGCACTCGTTCAAGACCAGCCTTCATATTACGAAGGAATTCGGCCTTCACACGCTCATTTTTCTCCATCGACAACAACACATGGCCCATATTCATAAATGGATACCATTGATAGTGGTGAGCCGAGTCTGCACCCATCCATGGAGTCACTGGTTCAAGACGACCATACTCAATAGCATCTTTCAAATAGCTCTTTTCGCCAGTAGCGAGATACATTTCGGCAGCAGCAAGTTCCATATCATCGCTCCAGTTGTCTTCTTCGTAGTAGTAAGGCGAGATTGTACAAGCTGTTTGACATGCGCCAGGATTAGCCTTACCCACTTTGTACGCATTGGCTGCTTTTGCCTTCAACACTTCGGCAAACTTAGCGTCAATCTTTTCAAACACCTTTGCTCCAAGCGAGAATGATGAGCTGAATTTTCCCACCGATGAAGCAAGACCCTTGCTATCATTCTTGTATTTTCTCAATCCATAAGGTTCGCCACAACATGGATATACTGGGCGTTCCTTTCCATAACCCCAACCGTAATCTACTGTGTCATTTTGTGGATAACCCAAGAATGTGTGGTCGCGGTCATCGGCTATCTGATTGTAGAATGTGCTATCGTTAGGATTCATCTTCACCATCCATTCAAGTCCCCAACGAGCTTCGTCAAGAATGTCAGGTGTACCATTTTTGCCTGGCAAGCCATTAGCAAGATACTCATCGGCCCACACTTGTGGATTCTTTGAGTAAGCAAATAGCATTTGATACACAGCATTTGCCGATGTTGACAAATATTGAAGATAATCTGATGCATCGTGCCAACCACCTGTCACATCAACCTTCTTATTGTCGTCCTTACCGCTCAACACAAGTCTACCATCATGAGTGTGGCAAGAATCGTTAAACAATGGATTGAATCCACATCTTTGTTGGCGCATATAACGCAATGGCACTTCGTTAGCACCTGCATACACATTCTTACCAATCTTAAACTCACGCGACTTAGCACTTCCTGCTGTGATATAGTAAGTACCAGCCTCTGTGATTTGAGAGAAGTCAAGACGAGCAGTTCCGCCAAATGGATATTGCTCTCCCATTTGCTTCACTTTGTCAATCTTCACGCTCTTGCCTGTAGCTGTATTAGTAACCTTAAATGTTTTCACATCTTCGGCTTTTTCCATAATCATCACAGCCACTTTTATATCATTAGGCAAATAGCCCATTTGATTCACTCGGATCCAACTTTCGGCTTGCACTGCAATCGCTACGACTGCCATAGCCAAAAAACATGCTATTTTTTTCATAACTCTCGGCTTTTATGATTAAAACTATTATCCCTTCACAAGTTTGCATATTTCCACCACCACTTGAGTTGCCTTTTCCATCGAAGAAACAGGTACAAACTCGAAGCGACCATGGAAATTCAAACCACCTGCAAAAATATTTGGACAAGGCAATCCCTTGAACGACAATTGCGCGCCATCAGTACCACCACGAATTGGTTGCACCTTTGGTGTTACGCCTGCATTTTCGATAGCTTGCTTTGCAATGTCTATAACATGCATCACAGGCTCAATTTTTTCGCGCATATTGTAGTATTGATCCTTCATATCCAATGTTGCCACGCCAGGGAACTCTGCATTAATCTTGCGAGTAAGGTGTTCAAGTTCTTTCTTGCGACTTTCGAAGCGAGCACGGTCGTGATCACGAATGATATAAGTCAATGTGGTTTCTTCTACACTACCTTCAATACCCACCACATGGTAGAATCCTTCGTAACCTTCGGTATGTTCAGGAGTTTCCCAACGAGGAAGCATCGATGCAAATTGATTTGCCACGCGAATAGAGTTAATCATCTTACCCTTTGCATATCCTGGGTGAACATTACGACCTTGGAAAGTGATACGAGCCACTGCTGCATTGAAGTTTTCAAATTCAAGCTCACCCACTGCACCGCCGTCCATTGTGTAAGCCCAGTCAGCACCGAATAGCTCTACATCAAACTTATGAGCGCCTTGACCTATTTCTTCGTCTGGATTGAACGCAATGCGAATCTTTCCGTGCTTGATTTCTGGGTGATTCTTTAGATATTCAATAGCTGTTACGATTTCAGCGATACCAGCCTTATCATCAGCACCAAGAAGTGTTGTACCATCTGTAGTGATCAGAGTTTCACCCACATAGTCGTTAAGTTCAGGGAATTGTGTTGGTGACAATACGATACCCTTGTCGGCGTTCAATGTAATGTCGCCACCCTTGTAATCCACCATTTGAGGATTCACATTTTCGCCCGACATGTCAGGAGATGTATCAAGGTGAGCAATGAAACCGATTGTAGGGATATCCTCGTCAGTATTAGCTGGCAATGTAGCCATCAAGTAAGCATTGTCGTCAAGAGTGATTTCGGTCAAACCAAGTGCTTCAAGTTCTTCCTTAAGGTACTTTGCAAACACCATTTGACCTGGCGTCGATGGAGTAACACCTGTGTTTTCATCACTCTTAGTGTCAAACTTCACATATTTCAAAAATCTGTCAGTTACATTCATATCTTATATCGTTTTTAGGTTATTATTTTCAAGTTAATACACAAAGGTAAGCAATTATTTTGTAATTTTGCAAGAGTTATTACAATAGTCCTACAACTCATTTAATTATGGCAAAGAAAACACATAAAAAGACTACTACTCGCAAAAAAAAGAATACAACTTCGTGGAAATCTCTTGTGGCATTTTTGGTTGTGATGCTCATCGTGGGCTTCGTTAAGACTTTCGCCGACGAAAACAGTGCACCCGCTCCTCAGCCTCAAGTTGAAGGCCTTGAAAAAGTGATTATCCCCGAAGGAACATCCAACGAAATAGTAAACTACGAAGGTTTTACCGTATATTTCAATCGCGACACACACATCCCCAACTGCACTGTCTATGAACTCACCATTGGCGAAGCTCAAGCCACTGGCAAACGCATCGACAATTTTCAACAAGACACTTCAGTTGAAGGATGTCCCACTCTCGACGACTACAAATATAGTGGTTACGACCGTGGGCACCTCGTTCCTGCAGGCGACATGAAATGGAGCACACAGGCTATGAACGACTGTTTCTACCTCACCAACATGCTGCCACAAAAGCAAGCTCTCAATTCGGGCGCTTGGAACCAGTTGGAGCAAAAAGTGCGCAACTGGGCTATTCGCGACAGCGCATTGATCATCGTTACAGGTCCTATTTTGAGCAAATACGACTGGGACACAACCATCGGCGACACTCGCGTGGTAGTGCCAAGCAGCATGTATAAGGCTATCCTTGCACCTCACACCACCCCTATGCGCGCCATTGCCTTTGTTTACCCCAACAAGAAGGCCGAGGGCTCCCTTGCCGACCACGCCGTGAGCATCGACCACATCGAAAACATCACTGGGCTCGACCTTTTCTCGTCGCTCCCCGACGACATCGAACCACAAATCGAATCTACATGCGATTTCAAGCAATGGAACGCATCGAGACCTAAGAACAAGAAAAAATCAAACAAATAACGCACACTTCTTTGAGATAATGCGTATATTTGTCATCAATAAGCAAGTTTTATCACAATGACCAACCAATTAGACGATACTATTTGCGCCATCTCCACAGCCCCAGGCGTGGGTGGCATAGCAGTGATACGCGTAAGCGGTAACGACGCAATCCTCATCACAAGCCGATGCTGGAAAGGCGCCAACATTGCCGAAATGAAAAGCCACACAGCACATTTCGGACGCATCATCGACAAGAATGGCGACATTCTCGACGAAGTGGTGCTCACCCTGTTCCGCAACCCTCGTTCGTTCACTGGCGAAGATGTGATCGAAATTGCTTGCCATGGTTCGTCATGGATTCAACAACAAATCGTCAATACGCTCATCGAATGTGGTTGCCGCACTGCTATCGGTGGCGAATTCACCCGTCGTGCCTACACCAACGGACGACTCGACCTTTCGCAAGCCGAAGCCATTGCCGACCTCATCGCATCATCGTCGCGAGCATCACACCGCATCGCACTCAATCAGATGCGTGGCGCATTTAGCAACGAACTGTCGGCACTGCGCGAAAAACTCCTTGAATTCGTATCGCTCATCGAACTCGAACTCGATTTCACCGAGGAAGATGTCGAATTTGCCGACCGCTCTCGCCTACTCGATTTAGCAACACTCATCAAGAACAAGATCGACAGCCTCGCAGGCTCTTTTGCCGTGGGCAACGCCATCAAGAACGGTATACCTTGTGCCATTGTGGGCGAAACCAACGCTGGCAAGTCAACCCTTCTCAACCACTTGCTTCGCGATGATCGCGCACTCGTGAGCGACATTCATGGCACCACTCGCGATGTCATCGAAGACACTATCACACTCGGTGGCACATTGTTCCGATTCATCGACACAGCCGGCATTCGCAACACCGACGACACCATCGAATCGATGGGTATCGAACGAACATTCAAGAAGCTCAACGAAGCACAAATCGTGCTTTGGGTGATCGATGCCAACACACCATTCGAAAAAATCACCGAGTTGAGCCAACGCATTCTTGCCGATAGCGAGGGCAAAACACTCATCACCGTTGTCAACAAGATCGACACCCTCGACGACTTACGCCAACAAGCCATCGCATCGTTCATGAACGACATCGTGGGCACACAAGGCACCGTGGCATTCATTTCGGCAAAAAATAGCATCGGTATGGACACACTCGAGCAAACATTAGTGCAATGCGCTGCCATGCCCGACACCGACAATGCCAACGAAGTCATCGTGACCAACTCGCGCCACTACGAAGCACTCCTACACGCAGGCGAAGCCATCACACGCGCCATCGACGGACTACAACTCGGCATCAGTGGCGACTTCGTGAGCCAAGACATACGCGAATGCATGCACTACCTCGGCGAAATCACTGGCGAAATCACCACCGACCAAATCCTCGGCTCCATCTTCACCCGCTTCTGCATCGGGAAATAGCAAAGTATATAGCATTGATTATCAGCGATTTACACTTTCTACAATAACAAATAAAAAAACTACTAAATAAGTGCATATCTCATTGATATACAATATATTGAGTCTTTATTTTAGCGATTTTACGTTTTGCTAAAAAGTCAATTTTGTCCCCCGGTTGTCCCCCAGACACTCGAGGGACATAATTTTTTTGTCCCTTTTTGTCCCTCTGGCACTTCGAGGGACAAAAACAGCTATTTTTAGGGGTTAAAACACAAGATTACAAACATATATAGCCTAAATGCAAATGATTATTTCAGCAAATTGATGCTTGTATTTGTATTTGATATGATTTTCTTTGCCAATTTCTTGTCCCCCGAGAATATCTTTCACAAATATTCTCCAACATTTTTTCGATTTATATCTAATTTGGTTACCCACATAGAG
>CAJGBY010000002.1 GCA_904501735.1 uncultured Muribaculaceae bacterium | reverse complement strand
TCGGATTCTGGTTCCGCCTGTGAGGGTTCGAATCCTTCTTGGGCAACAAAATCACTGGGAACTTCGAGTAAGTTTCTGTTTTTATTAACAAATTTAAACTATACAAAAAAATGGCAGTAAAAATTAGATTACAACGTCGCGGTCACAAAGACTACGCATTCTACCCTATTGTAATCGCTGATAGCAGGGCACCACGTGATGGTAAATTTATTGAAAGGATTGGTTCTTATAACCCAAATACTAATCCTGCTACAATAAGTTTAAATTTTGAGAGAGCTTTGTATTGGCTAAATTGCGGTGCAATCCCAACAGACACAGTTCGTCGCATTCTTTCTTATGAAGGAGTATTGATGATGAAGCACCTAGAAGGTGGTGTTAAGAAGGGTGCATTCAGCGCTGAAGAAGCTCAAAAGCGTTTTGAAGCTTGGAAGAAGGAAAAAGTAGCTGCAATTGAAGCTAAGAAGAACAAATTGTCAGACGAAAAGAAGGCTGACAAAAAGGCTCGTCTTGAAGCTGAAGTTGCTAAGAATGCAGCTAAGGCAGAAGCTGTTGCACAAAAGAAGGCTGAATTGGCTAAGGCAGCCGCTGAAGCAGCTGCAGCAAAGGCAGCAGAAGAAGCAGGTGCAACTGAAGAAGCAGCAACTGAAACAGCTGAATAATTGTATTTTAACAAATATTCGCGTAACAAAAAAATGCTCCGAAATCGGAGCATTTTTTTGTTTTATTTATAAGTAATTACATGATTCCTTTTTTTCGTAGTTGTAGTTGCCAATTCCATGCTGTTAGCATAGTTTCTTCGATACCAATTTTGGCTTTCCAACCAAGAATGCTATTTGCTCTATTTGGATTTCCCCACACCTTTTCGATGTCCCCTATTCTTCGGCCAACTATCTTATGAGGAACTTTAACTCCTGTAACTTTCTCAAAAGCATTAATCAATTCCATTACAGATACTCCATTACCAGTACCAAGGTTGTATGTTTCAAGAGGCTCGCATTCAGGATTTTCTATCATCCTATCAAGAGCACACACATGAGCCTTAGCTAAATCTACTACATTAATAAAATCTCGAATACAAGAACCATCAGGTGTACTATAATCATTACCGAACACGCTTAGCTCGTTTCGAACGCCAATAGCTGTTTGAGTTAAATAAGGAACGAGGTTTTGAGGTACACCATTAGGTAATTCACCTATTTCAGCCGATGGATGCGCACCCACAGGATTGAAATATCTTAGAATTGTGCTTTTAATATTTACACCCGACTTTATATAATCAGTTATTATTTCCTCGCAAATTTGTTTTGTGTTACCATAAGGTGAAGTAGCTGCTTTTATTGGAGAATTTTCAGTGACAGGGTTCTCATCAGGTTCTCCATATACAGTACAACTTGACGAAAATACTAATGCCTTAACGCCATATTTTGGCATAATTTCCAATAAATTCATCAAAGTATTTAAATTATTGCGATAATAAAGAAGTGGTTTTGCAATCGACTCCCCTACAGCTTTACTTGCTGCAAAATTAATGATACCTTTGATATCGCTATGCTTCTTGAAAATGTTTTCCAGACATTCAATATCGGTACAATCACCTTGTACAAATTCTGGCTTTATACCCGTGATGCGTTTGATACCATCAAGCACATCAATATTACTATTAGATAAATTGTCTATTATTATGACTTCATATCCACTATTTTGAAGTTCAACAGTAGTGTGTGAACCGATATATCCAGTACCTCCTGTGACTAAAATCTTTCCTTTCATAATCGTAAAATTTTACATCAACAAATATAGACAAAATAGTTTATTGTTGCAAATATATTTGTATTTACTAAGTCTTTGCGTTATCTTTGTTAAATAAATAATCTACAAATGAAAGTTTCAGAATTAATATTATCATCACCTGATAAAACGGGTTTTTCTTTCGAGGTTTTACCACCATTAAGAGGGAAAAGCATTGAACATTTATATAAAAACATAGATGCATTAAAGGAATTTAATCCTTTATATATAAACATTACAACTCATCGTAGTGAAATGGTGTTTAAAGGTACGGCTGATGGCTTGTATCAAAGAGTTTCTGAGCGCAGCCGACCAGGAACAGTTGCAGTTGCAGCTGCAATACAACAAAAATATGGCATTCCTGCTGTGCCTCATATAATATGTAGTGGTTTCTCACGAACTGAGACTGAACATGCATTGATTGATCTCAATTTCTTAGGAATTAACAATTTGTTGGTTTTACGAGGAGATAAAGCAAAACACGAAAATAGATATATTCCTAATGAAAATGGCCACTTGCATGCCAATGAACTTGCAGATCAAATAAATAAGTTTAATGAAGGCTATTTTGTGGATGGCACTCCTATTGAGAGCGCTAATATGAATCGCTTCTCATACGGTGTAGCAGGATATCCTGAGAAACATGAAGAAGCACCCAATCTTGATATTGACATTAAAATGTTAAAGATGAAAGTTGATATGGGTGCCGATTATATCGTTACACAAATGTTTTTCGATAATCAGAAATACTTTGATTTTGTAAAACGATGCCGTGAGATTGAAATTTCGGTGCCTATTATTCCAGCAATTAAGCCAATTGTGAATAGGAATCAGATTACAATTCTCCCTAAAGTTTTTCATGTCGACTTGCCAAGTGATTTAGCCATTGAATTATCTAAATGTAAAGATGACATTCAAGCTAAAGAAGTTGGTGTTGAATGGTGTAAACTACAAGCTAAAGAGTTGATAAAAGCAGGAGTTCCAAGTATTCATTTTTACTCTCATAACGCAACCGAGAGTGTGAGACAAGTGGCATCTGATATATATTGATTATGAAATTTGCAGAAGTTTTAGGACATAATAGTGCTAAAGAGCGTATAGTAAGAATGGTAGATGGTGATGCTATTCCACATGCGTTATTATTACATGGTGAAATAGGAATCCCTAAATTAGCACTTGCAAGAGCTATGGCTCAATATATACATTGCGAAAATAAGCAAAATGGTGATTCATGTGGTAAGTGCGCATCATGTTTACAACATCAATCATTCAATCATGGGGATACATTCTTCTCATTCCCTATTGTGAAGAAAGCTTCAGTAGATGCAAAAAAAGCTTGTTCTGACGATTTTATACAGGAATGGAAGACATTCTTGACAGAAAATCCGTTGGTTGAAGACTACGAAAAGTGGCTTGAAGTAATGAAAAGCGAAAATGCACAACCAATCATATATGTTGGTGAAAGTGCAAATATAGTCCACAAGATGTCGCTTTCTTCAATGACTTCAAAATATAAGGTACTAATTATGTGGCTGCCTGAAAAAATGAATGAGCAATGTGCTAATAAGTTGCTGAAATTAATTGAAGAGCCTTCGGAAGATTCATTGTTTATATTGGTGAGTGATAATGCAAAAGCTATTTTGCCGACTATATATTCAAGAACTCAAAGAATTGAGCTTAAGAGATTATCAATTAATGATGTTGCATCATATATTCAAAGCAAATATGGTTTGTCGGAGCAAGATGCTATATCGATTGCTGCAACTGCAGATGGAAATGTGGCGCAAGCTGAAAAAAACCTTGCTTTTGATAGTGAAAACAAAGAATTCTTTAAAGATTTTGTGCAACTAATGCGTCTTGCTTATTCGAGAGACCTGAAACAATTAAAAGTGTGGTCGGAGAATGTCTTTAATTATAAGCGTGAGAAAATTAGACGCTTTTTGAAATATGCAAGCCGAATGGTTCGTGAAAACTATATATATAATATACGCGAGCCACATTTAAACTATATGACAAGCCAAGAGGAAGATTTCAGCGTTAAGTTCTCTCCTTTTATCAATGAATTAAATGTAATTAAGATGCTTGATGAATTTAATAAAGCTGAAATTGATATTGCGGGTAATGGAAATGGCAAGATAATTCTTTTTGATTTAGCAATTAAGATAACAATTTTAATAAAACGATAGAAATGCATCAACAGGTACAATTTTTGCAGAATATAGTAAATGTATTTTTGGATAATGTAGGAAATGAATTAAGAGATTATTGTTTTATATTTCCTAACCGAAGAAGCGGCTTATTCTTTCAAAAATATTTAAAAGAAACATCAACCAATGCAAAAATATTACCTGGAATAACAAGCATCTCGGAGTTTGTGTGTGATTTAACTCACAAGACCGAATGTGGTCGCATTGAATTGATGCTTGATTTATATGAGGAATATAGAGCTATCGCGAAAGAAAATATCGAAAGCTTTGACGAATTCTCATATTGGGGCGAAGTAATTCTAAACGACTTTAACGATGTCGACCTATATATGGTTGATGCAGATGAAATGTTCCAGAACTTAAGAGAATATAATGAGATTGGAACTGATTATTTAGATGAAAATCAGAAAAAGGCGTTAAAAGAATATTTTGGCGATAATTTCTCAAATAATGAATTAGGAAAAGAGTATTTTTGGAAACACACAAGAAACCATAATGCCGAAAAAGGAAACACTAAAGAGTATTTCAGACTATGGGAAATGCTGGGATTGTTGTATACGAACCTTAATAAGCGATTAGCTCAAAAAGGGTTGGCATATGGAGGACGCATTTATCGTGCTGCAGCCGAAATGATAAGCAATATTGATCCTGATAGCTTAAATTTTAAACAATATGTGTTTGTTGGATTTAATGTTCTATCTACTTCAGAAATTAAAATATTTGAAGGATTAAAAAACAAAGGCATTGCTGATTTCTATTGGGATATGAATTCACCTGCTTTGCGCGATGAGAATAACAAAGCTACTCGTTTCATAAGCTTGAATTCGAAAAGATTTAAATCTAAATATGAGTTGCCTGGTGGAGATATTACAACTTTCCCTAATATTAAGATAAAGGCATTACCAACTAATGTAGGTCAAGTTAAATATGCATCAACCATTATTGACGAATTAGTTGAAAAAAATCAAGTCAGAGATGTTAATAATCTAATAGATACTGCTATAGTATTGCCTGATGAAAATCTATTTATACCTCTATGTGGTTCGATTGATAAACAAACCAGAACTACTAATATTACTTTAGGATTTCCACTTAAAAAATCATTGACATCAGTACTGTTGTCATTGGTTGCAAAACTACATCGTCAATCACGAAAAATAAATAATGAATGGTGCTATTATATTGAAGATTTAAAGGAATTATTATCTCATCCTTTTTTGAAGCTTACAACTCAAAAGGAAGCACAAATATTATTTAGTGAATTGGCGAAAGAAAGGCCATTTTATGTAAGCAGTTCATTGTTGAAAAATAGGTTTAAATCATTTAATCATTTGTTTATTCCTATTGAAGAGAAATCTGTTAGTGGTTTGATACAATATGTTCAGTCAATTATGCATTGTATTGAACAAGATATTATTCCATCATTCACTAACAATGAAAAAGAAGCTGTTGAGCGTAGTTGTGCAATTAAGTATATTGAATTATTTAATACTTTAATAAAGTTAATAGGAAAATATACACTTGAATTCAATGATTCTACATTTTTCTATTTGATAGATCGATTTATTTCGGGTCAAACGATTTCTATGCAAGGTGAACCTCTTGAAGGTTTGCAGATTATGGGTGTACTTGAAACTCGTTGTTTAGACTTCCGTAATATTGTGATTCTATCAATGAATGAAAGAGTTTTTCCACGAAAACATTTTTCAAGAAGCTTTATTCCATATACCTTACGCAAGGGTTATGGACTTTCTACAGTGGAGCATCAAGAATCAATGTACGCTTATTATTTCTATAGAATGATTAGTAAGGCTGAAAATGTATTTCTATTATATGATGCAAGAACTACTGGTTTAGGCTCTGGTGACCCCTCTCGTTTTATCCAACAACTATGTAGAGTGTATGGCAATAGTAATGCAAAAATTGATTATGTGTCGTTCGGCTTATCTAAATCAGCTGACAACAAAATAATAATTCCTAAATCGGATCGCATTCTAACAAGATTATCTGAGTATCAAAAAGGAGGAGAACGATATTTGTCGGCAAGCTCAATTAACTCATATTTAAGCTGTCCTTTGAAGTTCTATTTTGAAAAAGTGGAACACTTGTACATCAATGACTCTATTAATGAATTTATTGATGCAAGTACTTTTGGTTCAATTGTACATGAAATAATGAAAAGATTATATGAGAATGCAAGCCCGTCAAGTAATGGTCTTGGAAAACTCATATCTAAATTCTATATTGAATCACTTGAAAAGAATAATGGATTAGCTATTGATAGAGTTATTGTACAAGTCGTTAATTACCTATTGAATAAAAAAGGTGAATTTTGTGATGACCCTTTAGATGGTGTTGGCTATATGTTGCATGATGTAATTAAACATTATGTATATGAGATACTAAAAAAAGATAAGCAGCAAGAGTTTATTTATATAAAGGGTGAACAAGTAGAACTAGGATATTGGGATGATATTGAAATTAATTTCAAACAAGTAATCGACCGTTTGGATTTAGTTATTGATGGAGATAATGAATATTATCGTATAGTGGATTATAAAACTGGTAAAGATGAAACTTCGATATATATAGATGATGATAGGCTTCGTTTAAATTATGAATCAAAAGCTGTTAATCAAATACTTATGTATTGCCATTTCTATAATTCTAAAAATAACACTGATGTGGAAATAAAACCTGAGATTTATACAGTTAAGAACATGTCGCAAGCTGAAGTCGTTGTTAAATCTCCAGGAGGAAAAAAGAAAGAGATTATATATAATCACACAAATTTCACTGACCAGTTCATTAAATCTTTAAATAAAATAGTAACTGAAATTTTTGATGAAAATGTTCCATTTACTCAAACGGAGGATGAAACTCGCTGTGAATATTGTAAATTTAAAGAATTTTGTGCTAAATAGGTGAAAATCTTCTATTTCAAGCGCTTGGGTTGTTTGTTATATGGAATAATTTTTGTAACTTTGCACCGCTTTTTAAAAATACCGTGTGATGGGAAATTAGGAGCAACTTAATTTTGAGTAACACAAACAAAAAAACAAATGAAGACATTTAATTTGACAGCAGAGCCAAGAACGGCTCTAGGAAAGAAAGCTACTAAGGCTTTCCGTAAAGAAGGTCTTGTACCTGTAGTTCTTAACGGTGGTGAAGTTGTAGAACTTCCTTACAATGGTGCTCTAGAATGTGGCGCTAAATTGGTAACTCTTCCTGGTAAGAAGCTTGCTGGTGGTAAGCGTGCTGAAAGCGAAAAGGGTATCCTTGCAACTGACCTAGTTGTAAAGATGGCTGACGTTCGTAAGCTTATTTACACTCCAGAAATCTTCGTTATCGATTTGAATATCAATGGCAACACTAAGAAGGCTGTTTTGAAGGATTTGCAATTCCACCCAGTAACTGACGAAGTTCTTCACATTGACTTGTTGGAAGTTTACGAAAACAAGCCAGTAGTTATGGAAGTTCCTGTTAAGATCGAAGGTCACGCAGCTGGTGTTAAGGCCGGTGGTAAGTTGACATTGTCAATGAAGAAACTAAAAGTTAAAGCTCTTTACTCACAAATGCCAGAACGCATTGTTGTTAATGTTGACAACTTGGAACTTGGTAAGACTCTTAAGATCGGTGATTTGAGCTACGAAGGTCTTGAATTGATGAATGCTAAGAACGCTGTAGTTTGTGCAGTTCAATTGACTCGTGCAGCTCGCGGTGCTCAAGCTAATGCACAAAAGTAAGACTGACAAATGAAGTATTTAATTGTTGGATTGGGCAACATCGGTGCTGAATACCGAGATACTCGACACAACATTGGATTTAAAGTATTGGATGCCTTTGCTGAGGCATCCAATATTGTTTTCTCTACTCAGAGATATGGAGATGTTGCGCAAGTGCGAGTAAAAAATAAAATACTTGTTCTACTTAAGCCATCTACCTATATGAATTTAAGTGGAGAAGCTGTGCGCTATTGGATGAACAAGGAAAACATTCCATTAGAGAATGTACTGATAATTGTTGATGACATTGCCCTACCCTTTGGAGCTATTCGCATAAAAGGTAAAGGAAGTGATGGCGGACACAATGGTTTGAAGAATATTGCTGCTTTATTAGGCACTCAAAATTACGCCAGAATTAGGTTCGGAGTAGGCAATGAGTTTGTGAGAGGCGCGCAAATCGACTATGTTTTGGGTAATTTCACTGAGGAGCAGTCACGCGAACTGCCTGATAGAATGAAAGTTGCGTGCGATGCAATCAAGGCATTTTGCTTGTCGGGCCTTACCTTTGCAATGAATAATTTTAGCAATAAGTAACAAGTTACTCATGGGCAAATCAGAAGTTAGAATAGACAAATGGTTGTGGGCTACTCGAGTTTTCAAGACACGATCTATTGCTACCGATGCGTGCAAGAAAGGTCGCGTTACTATATTGGGAATGAATGTTAAGCCTTCGCATGGTGTTAAGATAGGTGATGTTATAAATGTAAAGAAACCACCAATAACATATTCATTTGAAGTTGTTGGGTTAATAGAGAATCGTGTAGGTGCGAAGTTGGTTCCTGATTACTTGAAAAATGTAACACCAAAAGAGCAATATGATTTGCTTGAAATCACTCGAATAAGTGGATTTATCGATCGTCAGAAAGGTTTAGGTCGTCCAACAAAAAAAGAAGGTCGTGAATTGGCTAAATTTAATGACCTTGTTTTTATGGGTTATGAAGATATAGACGATGACGAAGATGATGATGAATTTGACTTTGATGTGTAATTTAAAATGTTAATTTAATATAAGATAAATACATATATTTCAAATAAGTTATGAAATATATGTATTTTTGCATAAATGAGACTGTTTAAGTACATATTTTCAATTGTTGGAGCATTAACGATAGTTTTTTGCTCAATTGCACAATTTCATCATCACTCAGAAGATGGTCAGATGATTGTTTACACATTGAATTGTGATATAAACAATCATATGTCGCAACATTCTCATAACAATCATAAGAAAACGCACGAAAAAGAGCAATCATGTTCGCACGATTGCCATGATGGACATAAGCAAGAAGATAAAAGTTGTGCTTTAAAGATTAATATCGTAAATATTGAGAAAGAGGATGTTAATCATTGTATCTTTTGCTGTGATATTTTCAATGAAACAGGAACTTATCTTGAAGATACTCCTGTTACTATCCCTCATTATTATTATCTAAAGAAAGACGATTTTCATAAGATTGGTGCAGGATTATTGCGTGCCCCACCAGTGGTTTAATAAATTAGGTGATATTTAAGATTGATGTTATTGTCAATCGGTTTTATATATGATAATTTATTAAAAACAAAACTTATGAAATATAATAAAATAATTGTAGCAGCTTTTGTTGCTATTTCCTCAATTGGTGTTAACTATTCATGCTCTGATCATGAACATTCTGAATCACATGACCACAGCAAACACAATCACGAAGTAGATCCACATGCTGGACATAACCACGCTGGTCATAATCATGCAGGTCACGGTCATGATGGACACAATCATGCTGACGCGATTGAATTCTCAGAACAAAAAGCTAAGCATTTCGGTGTAGTAACTGCAAAAATAGCAAGACAATCATTTAATGATATTATTAAGGTAAGTGGTGAGATTGAACCAGCACAAGGTGAATTGTCTGTAATTTCAGCTAAATCGAGTGGTATCTTAAGATTAAACTCAAATGCTGTTGTAGGAAAACAATTAGGTGCAGGTTCATCAATCGGATCTATTTCATCACAAAATGTAACTGGTGGTGATGCAAATGAAACTGCTCGTATTAATTATGAAGCTGCAAAACGCGAACTTGATAGAATCACCCCACTCTACAACGATAAAATCATTACAGAGAAGGATTATAATCAAGCTAAGCAAGTGTATGAACAAGCAAAGGCAGCTATGGTGAACAAATCAGGAGTAGGAAGTTCAGCTACAAGTAATATTTCGGGTACAATTACTGAAATCATGAAAAAAGATGGTGAGTTTGTCGAAGTTGGTACTCCAATCGCTGTAGTCTCTAAAAACTCTAAGCTAATTCTTCGCGCTGATTTGCCTAACCGCTACTCAAATGTAATGCACACTATCACATCAGCTCAATTTAAGCCAGCATATAGTGAAGAAGTATATGATTTGGCAAAATTGAATGGTAAAATCGTTTCTAACAAAAATCTTAGTGTTGTAACACCAGGTTATATTCCAGTTAATTTTGAATTTAATAACACTGCATCAATTGTACCAGGTACATTTGCAGATGTGTATTTAATTGGTGCAACTAAGCCAAATTGTATCGTATTACCAATTGAGGCACTTACTGAAGAACAAGGCTATTACTTTGTATATCAAAAACTTCATGCAGGTGTATATACTAAGAAAGAAGTGAAATTGGGCTTAAACAATGGAGTTTCGGTTGAAATTCTTTCAGGTCTTAAAGGTGGTGAAAATATCGTAGTAAAAGGTGCAACTATTGTAAAGTTAGCATCACAATCTAATGCCGTACCAGGTCATAGCCACGAACACTAATTAATCAAAAGTTACCTATATGCTAAACAAAATTATTACATTTTCGTTGAACAATAGGATTCTTGTACTTTTGATTACATGTTTCCTATTGATTGGTGGCTGTTATGTAGCTGTCAATACAGAAGTTGATGTATTCCCTGACTTGAATGCGCCAACAGTAACTGTAATGACAGAAGCACATGGATATGCCCCAGAAGAAGTTGAAAAGGCTGTTACATACCCTATCGAAACTGCGTTGAATGGTGCAACCAATGTGCGTAGAGTTCGTTCATCGTCAACAAGTGGTTTTTCACTTGTGTGGGTTGAATTTGATTGGGGTACAGATATCTATCGAGCTCGTCAAATCGTAACAGAAAAGCTGTCTACATTGGAAAGTAATTTCCCTAATGGTGTGAAGACACCAGTATTAGGTCCACAATCATCAATTTTAGGTGAGATGCTTATTGTGTCACTTACTTCCGATTCTACAAGCTTATTAGAGCTAAGAACATTGGCCGATCGAATTATTCGTCCAAGAATTTTGGCCGAAGGTGGTGTGGCTGAAGTTCAAGTAATTGGAGGTGATATCAAAGAGTATCAAATTCTTGCAGACCCTGCAAAAATGAAATATTTCAATGTGTCAATGGGTGAAGTATTATCGGCAACCAATAATATTAATAATAATGTTGGTGGTGGTGTGCTATATGAATTCGGTAACGAATATCTTATCAAGGGCGATATTAACACAACACATTTTGAAGATATTGCTAATTGCGTAGTAAGAAGCGACGAAAACGGAACTATACTTGTAGGAGATGTAGCCGAAGTGAAAATTGGAGCTAAATCACCTAAATTAGGTCTTGCATCTAAGAATGCGCAACCAGCAGTTTTGTTGACAATTACTAAGCAACCAGATACTGACACTAAATTCCTCACTAATTCAATTCTTAAGAGTTTAGATGAATTGCAAAAGTCATTGCCAAAAGATATTGTAATTGCAACTGACACATTCCGTCAAAGCAACTTCATCGATAGCTCAATTTCTAATATTCAAGGGTCATTGATTGAGGGTGCATTATTTGTTGTTATCGTGCTATTCTTTTTCTTGATGAATGTACGCACAACAGTTATTTCACTTGTTGCCCTACCATTGTCAGTGCTAATTGCTATAATGGTGTTACACCTATTTGGTTACACTATCAATACAATGAGTCTCGGTGGTATTGCAATTGCTATTGGTTCATTGGTGGATGATGCTATTGTAGATGTGGAAAATGTGTACAAACGCATTAAAGAGAATAAGTTATTACCTAAAGATCAAAGAAAGTCAATAACTGATGTGGTGTTCCATGCATCGTCAGAAGTGCGTATGCCAATTTTGAATTCTACATTAATTATTGTGGCATGTTTCCTTCCCCTATTCTTCTTGTCGGGTCTTGAAGGTAGACTTTTGATTCCACTTGGTATCTCATTTATCGTGTCACTAGTAGCGTCAACAATCGTTGCACTCACTGTAACTCCAGTACTTTGTAGCTATCTATTAAAAGATAATAAAGAGAAAGCTGTAAGTGATCCTGCGGTAACTAAAAAACTTAAAGAAGCATATAAATCTCTTCTTGAAAAATGTTTCAAAGCTAAGTATGTTATCTTAGGAACAACTGGTGTACTATTTATTGTTGCATTAGCATTCTTCTTTACTTTAGGCCGTAGCTTCTTGCCATCATTTAATGAAGGTTCGTTTACAATCAATGTAAACCTTATGCCAGGTGTTTCACTTGAAGAATCTGACAAGATAGGTCGTGAAGCAGAAAAGATCATAATGAGTATTCCTGAAGTTAAGTGTGTATCGCGCAAAACTGGTCGTGCCGAATTAGCAGAACACTCATTTGGAGTAAATGTATCAGAAATTGAAGCGCCTTACGAACTAACTGATCGTACAAAGAGCGAGGTATTGAAGGAATTGCGTGAGAAATTAGCATTCCTTCCAGGAGCTAATGTTGAAATAGGTCAACCAATCTCACACCGAATTGATGCGATGCTATCGGGTTCAAAAGCACAAATTGCAATAAAATTGTTTGGTCCAGATTTGAATAAACTATATACAACTGGTAACGATATCAAAAACATAATTTCAACTATTCCAGGTATTGTAGATGCAAATCTTGAACAACAAGTAGCTCGTCCACAACTACGAATTCGTCCAAAACGCGATTTGCTTGCTAAATATGGTATCACAATAAGTGAATTTACAGATTTTATCAATGTAACATTGTCGGGCGTTGTAGTTTCTCAAGTATATGAAGATGGTTTGCCATTTGATGTTACATTAAGACTTGCTGATGAAGAGCGCAATTCAATGGAAAAGATTAAGAATCTTATGATTGATAGCAATCAAGGCAAAATCCCATTCTCTTATGTAGCAGAGATTAAATCGGTGGACGGACCAAACTCTGTGAGCCGCGAAAATGTGAGCCGTAGAATTATGATTTCATGTAATATTGCTGATCGTGATTTGCGTGGTGCAGTGAATGAAATTCAAGAAAAGATTAACGAAAAAATCCAACTACCTGATGGCTATTATATAGTATATGGAGGACAATTTGAAAATGAAGCCAAAGCATCAAAAACATTGGCATTGATGTCGGCTGTTGCATTGCTAATTGTTGTGATGTTGCTATATCAAGAATTCAAGAATGTTAAGCAATCGTTGATTGTACTGGTTAATATTCCATTAGCTTTGATTGGTGGTGTGCTAATTCTTAAGCTTGGTTCAAATGAATTGAATATTCCTGCTATTATTGGTTTTATCTCATTGTTGGGTATCACAACTCGAAATGGTATGCTACTAATGTCGAGATATAATCAACTTAAGAAGGATGGTCTACCATTGTTTGATCGTATCTATAAAGGTAGTATTGACCGATTGTTGCCTATTATTATGACAGCGCTTACTACAGCATTGGCACTTATTCCAATCGCAGTGAAGAGCACGGAACCAGGTAATGAAATCCAAAGCCCTATGGCAATTGTAATTCTTGGTGGTCTAATCACATCAACAGTTCTTAATGTGTTTATCGTGCCAATACTATATTATTTAGTTACCAAAAATGAAGAGGAGAACTAATATGAAACAATGTATATTAATCATAGCATGTATTTTCAATATAATTACAGCGCATGCACTCACAGTTAATGAGGTTCTTGAATCGGTTAAGCAAAACAACTTTGCGCTTAAAGCATCAGAACAAACGAAGAATAGTGCCATTAGCAGTATTAAATCAACTAATAATTTGAGTAATCCTGAAGTGGGATTTGAATATCACGAAGGAGCAAATGTTGATGGTAACAAATATGGTATTTCTGTTACTCAAAAGTTTGAATGGCCTGGACTGTATAAAAACAGATCGGATGTAAACAAGGCGTTGATAAATGTCGAAAATGCCAAGCAATTGAGTGAATATTTGAATGTGTTACTTGACGCAAAGCAACTATGTATTCAAATTATCAATTTGAACAGAAAGCTAAAAGTTCAAGAAACAGTCGTTGCAAATATTACTAAATTGTATTCGGAATATGAGAAGGGATTTAATTATGGTGAAATATCTATTTTGGATATCAATAAGCTAAAGATTGAATTGCTAAACACAAAGAGAGCATATGATGAATTGGTGTCGCAAAGAGCAGGCTTGTTTGAAAAACTAACCAGTTTGAATGGTAACAAAGAAATCGAAAATCTTAGTAGCCTATATGACTACCCAACTCAATCGCTTGAATCATTGGATTACTATTTGGCAGAGGTAATTAAATACGATCCATCTTACTTGACTCTTGTAGCCAACTTAGATGCGTCAAACAAAAACCTTTCAAGTGCAAAAATGGGTTGGTTGCCAGATTTGGCATTGAGTTATAAATATTCGAATGAAATGGGCTCAAAGTTCAATGGTTTTGCTGTAGGAGTTTCAGTGCCTATCTTTGCTAATAGTAATAAAGTGAGTGCTTCAAAATCGGAGCTGATAGCAGCTGAGCTAACACAAAAAGATGTTTTAGCAGAACTTGAATCGGCAATTAAGACAGATTACTCACACATTGTAACTGCTAAATCACAAATTCACTTATATAATAATGTGCTTGAATCAGGGAATAATGAGAAAATGCTTCAAAAAGCCCTTGAAGGTGGTCAAATATCACTCCTTGATTACTTACTTGAGTTGAGATATTTCCTTGAAGCACAACAAACATTATTAGACTTAGAATTTGAATACAACACTTTATTGACTGATTTGAATAAATATCAGTTACTTAACTAAAGAAAAAGGGATCGAATGATCCCTTTTCTTTTTATAATCAATTATTTCTTTGATTGAATATTATATTGAGGAAGCAACTTTACAGGGAAGTCGGAGAATAGAGTTTTGACAGCTTCGGCAATTTCGGGCAAATTTCGGAATTGGCTATCGCCGGGCTGCAAAATGGTAGAAACCGAAGATGAATATAATGCGATTTTCTTATCGGTGTCGACTAATTCCATTGTTAAGACTCCTTCACGATAAATACCAGTAATGACTTTAGCATTTGAATAGTAGTTTTGCCAATATAGGTTTCGTGGGTACATGTAATAAGGATACATTCCATTATAAGCAAAATATCCTGGAGGCAAAGCAGGTGCTGTTTCGATTTCCTTTTGAACTGTTAGTGCAATGTTTACCATTAAAGGTGAAATTGCCGATTCAGTAAATCCCCTTTCAACCATTTGTTCTCTTATGGCAGCAGCAATGTTGTAATAAGTAACCATAGTCATACCAGGAGGCAAAGAACCTTCGGGAGGAGCTACAATTCGAAATGTTTTGTACTCGCCTACATCAGAATTATTGTATACAGTACTATTAACTAAGGTAAACGGACTGCATGATGATGTGAGTAATCCAATTACTGACAACATTAAAATAATTATCTTTTTCATAATCTTAAAATTTAATTTAATAATGTAACAATTAAATTTTTATATGGTTCTAAATCCTTATTTGTATAAATGAAAATAATATGTTAAATTTGAAAAATAATTTATCGATAAAACAATGTCATTTAAAAACAAACAGAATCGTAGATTCATAGCCGAATGGGAACCACAATCGGCTGTGATGATAGCATGGCCACATGAACAAACTGATTGGGCATATATGCTTGATGAAGTTGAAAAGTGTTATATAAATGTAGCAAAAGCTATACTACAAAAAGAGAATTTGATTATTATTACAGAGAATTCGGAAAGAGTTGAAAAACTAATCGGTAATAATCATCCTTTTAAGGTGAAATATGCGCAATTCCCAACTAATGATACTTGGTGTCGAGATTTTGGCGCAATCACGATCGAGAATAATGATAAATTAGCTATATGTGATTTCAAATTCAATGCGTGGGGTGGTAAATTCAATTGGGATTTAGATAATAATATTACTCCACAAATGAATGAACATGGCTTCTTTGAATGTGATGTTGAAAATTGCCAAAACTTCATTCTAGAAGGAGGCTCAATCGAAACAGATGGCAAAGGCACTCTATTGGTTACATCACAATGCTTGTTGACCCCTACTCGCAATCCACATATGAATAAAGAACAAATAGAATCTTATTTGTGTGATACACTTGGCGTGGGTAAAGTGTTGTGGCTTGATTATGGAGCATTTGCAGGTGATGATACTGATAGCCATATTGACACATTGGCTCGAATTGCGATAAATGATAGCATCATTTATGCAGGGTGTGATGATGAGAATGATGAACATTATGCTGAACTTAAAAAGATGGAAGAGCAATTGTCAACCTTCAAAACAATTGATGGTGTTCCATTTAAATTATATAAATTACCATTCCCTAATGCAATCTATGATGAAGATGGCGAACGCTTACCAGCTACTTATGCTAATTATTTGATTGGTAATGGAGTTGTGTGGGTGCCAACATATAATCAACCTGAAAATGACAAAAAAGCATTGAAAGTAATTCAAAGCGTATTTGAGGGTTATGAAGTAGTTGGTATAGATTGTACAGCATTAATTAAACAACACGGATCGCTACATTGTATTACAATGCAATTCCCTAAAAATGTAATAAAAGGATTATGAAAAAGACTTTAAAAGTTGGTGTTATTCAACAATCGAATACTGCTGATGTTGAAAAAAATAGATTGAACTTGATAGAAAAAGTAAAGAAACTATCGAGTGATGGAGCTGAACTGGTGGTGTTGCAAGAATTGCATGATTCATTGTATTTCTGCCAAGTTGAATCAACTGATAATTTCGATTTAGCTGTTGATTTGAATGGCGCTGAGTGTGATCTGTATGCTCAAACTGCAAAAGCATGTGGTGTTGTGTTGGTAACATCAATGTTTGAAAAACGCGCTACTGGCTTGTATCACAATACAGCTGTGGTGTATGAAAAAGACGGCTCTGTAGCAGGTAGATATCGCAAGATGCATATCCCTGATGATCCAGCATATTATGAAAAATTCTATTTCACACCTGGTGATATGGGATTTGAACCAATTCAAACATCAGTGGGTAAATTAGGTGTTTTGGTGTGTTGGGATCAATGGTATCCAGAAGCAGCACGCTTAATGGTATTAAAAGGAGCTGATATGCTAATCTACCCTACTGCTATTGGTTGGGAAAGCAGCGATACTGATGCCGAAAAAATGCGTCAACAAAATGCTTGGCAAATAGTACAAAGAGGTCATGCTGTGGCTAATGGTTTGCCAGTGATTACAGTGAATCGTGTGGGACACGAGGACGATCCATCAGGACAAACTAATGGTATCCAATTCTGGGGATTTTCATTTGTAGCAGGTCCACAAGGCGAAATTATCTATCAAGCACCAAGTGATAAAGAAATTGAAACTATTGTAGAAGTGGATATGGAACGCGCGGAACAAGTGAGACGCTGGTGGCCATTCTTGCGCGATCGAAGAATTGAGAATTATGGTGGAATCACAAAAAGATTCCTTGATTAGTCAATGAATGGTGATATTTCTTTCATTATTGGAAATAATTTACTATTTTTGCATTTAGCATTTCGTGCGCATGCATTGGAATGTTAACATAAATTTGAAATATATTATTTAATTAATTATAATTCATATAGTTATATAATTTATGAAGAGTGTTTATACTTTCGGTAACGGAAGCGCAGAAGGCCGTGCCGATATGAAAAATCTTCTTGGCGGTAAGGGTGCAAACCTCGCTGAGATGAATCTTATTGGGGTACCTGTACCTCCAGGTTTTACTATTACAACAGAAGTTTGTACAACTTACACTCAAGAAGGTAAGGACGCTGTTGTTAAGATGATCGAATCAGATGTTCAAAATGCAATCAAGCATGTAGAAGATTTGACAGGCAACAAGTTCAACGATGCTGAAAACCCACTATTGGTATCAGTTCGTTCAGGTGCTCGCGTATCAATGCCAGGTATGATGGATACAGTTCTTAACCTTGGTATGAATGATACTGTAGCAGAAGCTCTTGCTCGTAAGTCTGGTAATGCTCGTTTTGCATGGGATAGCTATCGTCGTTTCGTTCAAATGTATGGTGACGTTGTTCTTGGTATGAAGCCAAAGAATAAGACTGACATCGATCCATTTGAAGAAATCATGGAAGCTGTTAAGGAAGAAAAGGGGGTTAAACTTGATACAGAACTTGATGTAGATGACTTGAAGAAACTTGTTAAGCTGTTCAAGGAAGCTGTATTGAAGTCAACAGGTCGCGACTTCCCTGAAAGCGCATGGGAACAACTTTGGGGTGCAATTTGCGCTGTATTCGATAGCTGGATGAATGAACGCGCTATCCTTTACCGTCGCATGAACCAAATCCCTGAAGAATGGGGAACTGCTGTAAACGTACAAGCAATGGTATACGGTAACATGGGTGAATCTTCAGCAACTGGTGTTGCATTTACTCGTGACGCTGCAACTGGTGAAGATATCTTCAACGGTGAATACCTAATCAATGCACAAGGTGAAGACGTTGTTGCTGGTGTTCGTACTCCACAACAAATCACTCTTGAAGGTTCTCGTCGTTGGGCTAAGCTTCAAGGTATTTCAGAAGAAGAACGCGCTGCTAAGTATCCTTCTCTTGAAGAATCTATGCCTATCTGTGCTAAGGAACTTATTGAAACTCAACAAAAACTTGAAGATCACTATAAGGATATGCAAGACCTTGAGTTTACTATCCAAGATGGTAAGCTTTGGTTGCTTCAAACTCGTAACGGTAAGCGTACAGCTGCTGCTATGGTTAAGATCGCTATGGATCTTCTTCGTGAAGGTGTTATCGATGAAAAGACAGTTCTTAAGCGTATGGAACCACAAAAGCTTGACGAGCTTCTTCACCCAGTATTCGATAAGGCTGCATTGGCAAGCGCTAAGGCTGTAGCTAAGGGTCTTCCTGCATCTCCAGGTGCTGCTACAGGTCAAATCGTATTCTTCGCTGATGACGCTGAAGCATGGGCTGAACGCAAGAAGAAAGTGATCATGGTTCGTATCGAAACTTCTCCAGAAGACCTACGTGGTATGACAGTTGCTCAAGGTATCTTGACTGCTCGCGGTGGTATGACTTCTCACGCTGCTGTAGTTGCTCGTGGTATCGGTAAGTGCTGTGTATCAGGTGCTGGTGAAATCAAGGTTGACTATAAGGAAAAGACTGTTGAAATGGGTGGTAAGGTTTACAAAGAAGGTGACTGGATCTCATTGAACGGTAGTACAGGTGATGTTTATGATGGCTTGGTATCAACTGTTGATGCTGAACTTGATGGTGACTTCGCTGCAATCATGAACCTTGCTGAAAAATATACAAAGGTAGATGTTCGCACTAATGCAGACTCTCCACGCGATGCTTTGGTTGCTCGTAAGTTTGGTGCTAAGGGTATCGGTCTTTGCCGTACAGAACACATGTTCTTCGAAGGCGATCGTATCAAGGCTATGCGCGAAATGATTATTGCTCGTGACGAAGAAGGTCGTCGTGCAGCTCTTGCTAAGCTTCTTCCTATGCAACGCGGTGACTTCGAAGGTATCTTTGAAGCAATGGACGGTCTTGGAGTAACAATCCGTCTTCTTGACCCACCTTTGCACGAATTCGTTCCTCACCAAACAGCTACTCAAAAGGAATTGGCAGAAGAAATGGGCATGACTCTTGAAGAAGTTAAGGCTATCGTAGACTCTCTTGAAGAATTCAACCCAATGCTTGGTCACCGTGGTTGTCGTCTTGGTAACACTTACCCAGAAATCACAGAAATGCAAGCTCGCGCTATCCTTGAAGCTGCTCTTAATGTTAAGGATAAGGGTATCGATGTTCACCCAGAAATCATGATTCCACTTGTAGGTGTTCTTAAGGAACTTCAAATGCAAGCTAACATCATTCACGAAACTGCACAAAAGGTGTTCGCTGAAAGAGGTGAAACTGTAGCTTACAAGATTGGTACAATGATTGAAGTACCTCGCGCTGCTTTGACTGCTGATCAAATCGCAACTGTAGCTGACTTCTTCTCATTCGGTACTAACGACTTGACTCAAATGACATTCGGTTACTCTCGTGACGATGCTCCTAAGTTCTTGAAGGTTTACAAGGAAAAGGGTCTTATCAAGACAGATCCATTCGAAGTACTTGACCAAGAAGGTGTAGGTCAACTTGTTAAGATGGGTACTGAAAAGGGTCGTTCAACTAAGCCTGAATTGAAGGTTGGTATCTGTGGCGAACACGGTGGTGAACCATCTTCAGTTAAGTTCTGTGCTAAGCTTGGTATGAACTATGTATCATGTTCTCCATTCCGTGTGCCTATCGCACGCCTTGCTGCTGCTCAGGCTGCTGTTGAAGAATAATACATACACAAATTAATATGAAGAAAGGCTATACAATGTATAGCCTTTCTCTTTTTTTACTATGCTGAATTATTTATTTTTTGAAAAACATATATTCAAAAACATCTTTAAGTTCTTTCTTTGGATACAGACCCATAATGTATTGAGGTTTGCCATCTACTGGAAAGAATATTACCATAGGAATGGATTGAACACCAAATGCGTCACCCAATCCCCTATTCTTATCTAAGTCTATTTTATAAACATCTACCCTACCTTTGTATTCGGTTGCAAGCTCTTCGAGAATTGGAGATAATCGACGGCAAGGACCGCACCATGTAGCATATATGTCTAATACAACAGGTTTTTTAGCTACCATTTTAAATCCTGCGAATCCTTTAGAGTAATCACCTACCATAGATTTAAATTGATCTTGACTGATCTCTTTTACATTAGGTGATGCTGCATAGGTAATGCCACAAAACATCATTAGAATGCTTAAAAGTATAGTTCTCATATTTGATAAGTTTAAAATATTATTGCCCCCATATAAAATGAGAGCAATAATAGATTTGTTTGTGTATTTGTTAAACATTAACCTTGATGTTGTGCTCGAAGCAAATCATTAACAGTCTTAACTGGGTTAAATGTAGCAAGAGGTACATCAACAAATATAGTATTCCAGTCACTCATAGAACCGTTCCACAAACCAGGAAGCTCAAGCGCCTTAATTGTTGTACCAGACTTAGACTTTTCTGAGATTAAACCAGTTTGCTTGTCAACATAATTCTTAAGATTGAACTTATTACCCTTATAATCCTTGATATAACATACCAAATCAACTGGATTGAAGTGAGTACCACTCTTGATAAGTTCAGCAGATTCTGGTTTGCTCATATCAAATTGTGCTGATTCAAGGATTTGTGGAGAGCAAGAGCCGTCTTGGTTGTAAGCAATGTAAGGACCACCACCAGGTTCGCCGTCATTCTTAACCATACCGCATACACGGATAGGACGATTAAATTTATTCTTAAGATAAAGCACCAATTCGCAATCTTCTAAATGCTTTGTGTCTTCATGTCTGACACAAAGTGTAGAGTGAAGGAAAGCAACCATCTTGCGTACATCTTCGATAGTGTATTCACCACTTTCAAGTTGTTCAAGATATGCCTTAATTTGCTTTTGAACCTTTACAAGGTAGCCACCAATTACCTTTTTAAATTTAATTGTTTCGGCGCGCAAGCTACTTGGAACAACATTGTCGATATTCTTCACGAAAACAACATCCGCATCGATGTCATTTAGGTTTTCAAGCAATGCACCGTGACCAGCTGGACGGAACAACAACTTTCCATCTTCACGATATGGGTTGTTTTCCATATCAACAGCAACTGTATCAGTAGACGCCTTTTGCTCAGACATTGATACATTGTATTTCACGCCCCACTTTTCAGCAAAAGCTGGTAACTTAGCATTGATAAGTTTTTCAAATTCAGGCTTATGTTCAGGAGACACTGTAAAATGAATATTCACATTGTTATCCTTATCAGTAGCATATTGAGCACCTTCTTCAAGATGTTCTTCAAGTGGAGTGTGAACTTCATTTTCTACTTTGTGGAATTGCAAAAGAGCCTTAGGTAGGAAACCATAATTCAACCCGCAATCTTTAAGCATGCATTCCACTACAGCCTTATAATTACCTTCTTCGGTCAATGCTTTGATGCCTTTGTTGTGATTCTTTTCGCAAGCAGCATTCAATGCATCATAGAAAGCAAACTTTTCAATTTCGGCAAAGAATTTCTTTTCGAAATCGGTAGTAGGTTCATTGTTTTCGCCATTCATGAATTCAAACATATTCTTGAACATACGGCTTGCTGCACCTGATGCAGGCACAAATTTTTCAACTACACCACCCGATGTTAGGAAATTGTCCCATTCTTCAGAACATTGTGCAACTTCTTCATCGGTAAATTTAACGATACCATTACCAACTGCAGCACTTGCTTCAATCTTCAAATAAGGGAAACCAGATTTGAACGCATCAAGTTGTTCTTGCAATGTTTCTTCCGAAATACCTTTTGACTGTAAAAGTTTTAAGTCTTCTGTGTTAAGCATATTATAAATGTATTAGTTGTAAGTTTCTTATTGTTTTCAAAGTTAGTGTAAATATACTTTAATTGCAAATTTTAGCACACACAATTTGCTTTTATGTAATGCTTATATTAATTTTGAAGAAAATTACTGTGCAAATAATATGATGACACATTACTATACTGATGATGAACGCAATGAAATAATTCGCTTGTATAAATCACTCAGAAAATCAATTGATGATATTATAAGTAATGAAGATGTTGTAAAAATTACAAATATTATCAATAAAGGTATCCAAGAGAACAATTATACGAGAGATAAATTCGGCATCAATCCTGCATTACGACATTTAAGTACCGCAAACACACTTATTGAATCATTTGGAGCAGATCGCAATATGATAATAGCCATTCTTATCTATAACTTGTGTAAGAATGGAGTGATCAGTGAAGCTGAAATTAAAAATGAATTTGGAGATGACATTGCAAAGCTAATAAAAGGACTTTTGCAAGTATCATTGCTTTATAAAAAACGCTCAGCAGTTGAAAGCGAAAACTATCATAAGTTGCTACTTTCATTTGCTGAAGATATTCGTGTGGTTATCATCATGATTGTGGACCGATTGAGTTTGATGCGAATGATAAATCATCATCCCGATGAGAAATTTGTTACCACAATCGCAAACGAATCTAAGTTTTTGTATGCACCATTAGCGCACAGATTAGGTTTATATAAAATTAAATCAGAACTTGAAGATTTATCGCTTAAATACTTGCAGCGTGAAGTCTTTACGCAGATTGCTCATAAACTAAATCAAACTAAAATTAAGCGCGAAGAGTATATAGCTAATTTCATTGCTCCAGTTAAGGATGCACTACTTAAAGCTGGGTTAAAATTTGATATAAAAGGACGCACCAAATCGATTAATTCGATCTATAATAAAATGGTGAAGCAAAATGCAGATCTTGACGATATTTACGATTTGTTTGCTATCCGTATTATAATAGATACGCCCAAAGAACTAGAAAAAGCAAAATGTTGGATTGCTTACTCAATCGTGACCGATATGTTCAAAGCAAATCCAGCGCGCATGAAAGACTGGTTGACTATACCTAAGTCAAATGGTTATGAATCACTTCATATTACTGTGTATGGTCCAGATAATCAATGGGTAGAAGTGCAAATACGCACAAAACGCATGGATGAAATTGCTGAACGAGGACTTGCTGCACACTGGAAATATAAAGGTATTAAGAGTGAGTCTAATCTTGATGATTGGATGAACAATGTTAGAGATCTTATTGAATCAGGTTCAGAAGGCACTACTGCACTAATGAAAGGCGTAAAAATGAATATCTATGACAAAGAGGTATTCGTCTTCACACCTAAGGGTGATTTGTATAAACTTCCACAAGGTGCTACCCTACTTGACTTCGCTTTCCACATTCACTCACGACTTGGATGTGCATGTATTGGTGGTAAGGTAAATGGTAAGAATCAAAAAATCACCTATAAGCTACGAAGTGGTGATACAATAGAGATTATAACATCATCAAACCAATCTCCTAAGCTTGATTGGCTGAATTTTGTTGTTACATCGAAGGCTCGTAACAAGATCAAGCAGTCAGTTAACGAAATGAATGCTCGTACAGCTGATTTGGGTAAAGAATTGTTACAGCGTCGTTTCAAAAACAGAAAGATTGAAGAAGAAGAATCGCTATTGATGCGAACTATTAAGAAATTAGGGTTCAAAACTGTAACCGATTTCTATTTGTCAATATCAAACGAAACATTAAATGTGAATGATGTTATCGATACATACCTTGATATTGATAATAAAGATAAAGAAACAGCGGTACACGAAACTGCTGCTAACTTTGTCCTTCAATCAACCGATACCAAAGAAGACCGTGTCTCAAATGATGTGCTTGTTATTGGAGAAAACATGAAAGGTATTAATTATGTGCTTAGTAAATGTTGTAATCCAATTTTTGGTGACGATGTAACTGGATATATTTCAAGTACGGGTGCGATTAAAGTGCATCAAACCACTTGTAACAACTTGAAGCACTTATTAAAGAAAGACCCAAATAGAGAAATAAAAGCAACTTGGTCGGGTAAACTTGGCTCGCAATTTGCTGTTACATTGAGAATTGTGGGTAACGATGATATAGGCATTGTAACAAATATCACATCACTGATTACAAAAGAAAAGGATACCACATTGAGAAATATCTCTATCGATTCAAATGATGGTTTGTTTCAAGGTTATTTGGTGATAGGAGTTGGAAATACCACAATATTAAATGATTTGATTAAAAAGATTAGAAATATAAAAGGAGTAAAAGATGTTCAAAGAAGCAATAATTAATAAGATGTCACTGAGAGCTATAATAACAATGTGTGTATCGGTTGGTGTAATGTGTTCGTGCACAAATTCCAATGATAATGTAGCTGAATCATTGTACTCACAAGCAAGCGAACAATATCAAAGTGGTAATTATCAGCAATCAGTTGCCCTACTCGATTCTTTGAAAAATAATTACAAGGATGATATTGATCTATTAAAGAAAGGATTGTACTTGAGAGTCCTCAATCAAGAAGGCTTAATAAAAGATGAAATTGCATCAAATGATAGTTTAATTTCGGTTCTTGAGTCGGAAAACATGGAATTATCAGGAAGCTTCAAGTATGTAAAGCTCAAAGATATGGTAGAAGGATATTTTATCCATAAATCTATTGCCGATAAGGCAGGTGATGATAATAGAACCACTATTGAACCACGAATTGATGAAGCTGATATGTTTTATCTTGTGTCTTATTTGAAAGGTAATAGTGTAAGCCACACTTCTGTTGCGTTATCATCAGGCGCAGGCGAAGTATCTTCAAAATCGGTTGCTTATGATAAGTCACGCAATTATTGCTATAATAGTGACGGTATAGCTTACGAAAGCATTACATTTACCAATCAAGAATGCGATACATTAGGTTATTTTGTTGCAAATAATAATAGCTCAAATGTCAAGCTTACATTTAAAGGTAAAAAACAATATTCAATTAAGCTTGAGCCTAAAATGATAAAAGCTATTAACGAGACTTACAGATTTGCAACGAATAAGAATCGTGGTAAATCAGCGATAATAAAGAAAATGTTCTTGGAACAAAAACTGCAATTGGCTCAAAAACAAATTGAGCAAACAAAAGCATCTTTACAACAATAATACAGATGATTTTAATTGGTTTTTAGCCTATTAAAAATATAGTTATATAAAGCATCTCTTACAGGCTTGTGCGATAAGAACAAATCGTGCAAGCCTTCTTTTACTACCACTTCTTTCACATTTGAACCTAATTTTCTTCCATACTTTGAAATATCATCCACATTTAAAACGGCATCACCCCTATTAAAGTCTGAAGTCCATTCCTCGCCGTAAATGGAACGATCTGATCGCATTAATAATATAGGTATGTTAATGTTTGCATCATTGTGCAACTTTTGCTGAGCTTTGTATATAGCTCCAATCCAACCACTTGTAACATCGGGAGATAGAGGTAATTTCCAGGAGGTGTTATAATCCCATTCGCCATGATAATTGCGTAGAAGACTTTGCGCATAAGCATCATTACTATTTTGAGGAATAGAAATGTTGGGGAAAACACCGGAAAATGATGACACGAGAGGTACTAAATATTCTTTCTGAAATGCGCTAAGATTAAATTCAAGGAAAGGACTATTGAGAATTAACGCTTTTATGATGCCTTCTTGGTCTTTTTTGCTCGACAAATAATAAGCGGAAATCAGGCCTCCAGTGGAATGCCCTATTAGAATGACATTATTTATACAATCTTCTTCTATTATATATAGCGCAGAATCGATGTCTTGAAAATACTCATCAAGGCTTCTTGCTTCGAATTTTGTTTGGTCTTTTAGAATTGAGCGGCCATATTTTCGCAAATCAATAGCGTAAAAGTTGTAACCATGCGTTATAAATGAATCGGCCATTTCTTTTTGGTAGAAATAGTCATTATAGCCATGAATATAAAGTATCGCTCTATCACCTTTAATAATAGGTTCTTTCTTGATTATAGTTGAAATAACCTTACCAGAGTAATCGTCAGGTTGCTCGATTGTTGTATACTTAAAGTCGTTACCTAAAATATCAACATTCCATTCACGACCAAAAATAAACAAGGATGTGAATACATATATAATTATAAAACTAATCATTCTGAATTTCATAATAATGTTATTTTAGCATAGGTGATAATGTGGAACAAAATTATACACTTTTGTTTAAATATAAAAATATTGTGCTTTTTGTGGTTCTTATAATGGGCTCGCACAATCGCTAATTATGTGATTGATAACACATATCGCAATGAGAATAAACAAAAAATGTTGTGTAATTTAAAAATAATTCGTAACTTTGCACTGCTCAAAGTGAGCAAAATGTTTAAATAATTAATAATCAAAACGTTATGAATCATTACGAAACCGTTTTCATTTTAACTCCCGTTTTGTCTGATGTTCAGATGAAGGAAGCGGTAGAAAAATTCACAACATTCCTAAGCAACAACGGTGCTGAAATCGTGAATGTTGAAAATTGGGGCCTACGCAAGCTTGCTTACCCAATTCAAAAGAAGACTACCGGATTTTACAATCTTATCGAGTTTGATGCTGAGCCATCACTAATCAAGAAGCTTGAAACAGCTTTCCGTCGTGACGAAAAAGTTATCCGTTTCTTGACATTCTTCCTAGACAAGTACGCTGCAGAATATGCTGCTAAGAGAAGAAGTCTTAAGGGTGCAAAAACTAACAATGAAGAAGTAAAGGAGGAAAAGTAATATGGCACAAGCTCAATCAGAAATCAGATACCTTACTCCACTTGCAGTGGATGTGAAGAAGAAAAAATATTGCCGTTTTAAGAGAAGCGGTATCAAGTATATCGACTACAAGGATCCTGAATTCTTGAAGAAATTCTTGAACGAACAAGGTAAAATCCTTCCTCGTCGCATCACAGGTACTTCACTTAAGTTCCAAAGAAGAGTGGCTCAAGCTGTTAAGCGTGCTCGTCACCTTGCTCTTCTTCCTTATGTAACCGATTTGATGAAATAATTTTAAAGGAGGATTTGATTTATGAAAATTATATTGAAAGAAGATATCGCAAACCTTGGATACAAGGACGATGTAGTAGAAGTAAAGAGCGGTTATGGTCGCAACTACCTAATCCCACAAGGTAAGGCAGTTATTGCATCTCCAGGTGCTCTTAAGCAACTAGCTGAAGTACTTAAGCAACGCGCTCACAAGATCGCTAAGATCAAGGCTGACGCTGAAGCTAAGGCTGCAACTCTTGAAGGCGTAGCTCTAACTATCACAGCTAAAACAAGTGCAAACGGTTCTATCTATGGTTCAGTAGGTAGCGCTCAAGTTGCTGAAGAACTTGCTAAACTTGGCCACGAAGTAGATCGTAAGATCATCGTTGTTAAGGAAGCAGTTAAGGAAGTTGGTTCTTACAAGGCTCTTGTTAAGCTTCACAAGGAAGTATCAGTTGAAATTCCTTTCGAAGTTGTTGCTGAAGAAGTTGCTGAATAATAAAACTGACAACAATAAAATCATTAGGAGAGTATCATTAGATATTCTCCTATTTTTTGTGGTAGTACTGTACAGGTAAACAAAAAAAGAGAATGCGAATGCATTCTCTTTTACTATTATGATATTTATAAAATCTTACTTAACTCGGCAAACCCAAGCATCACTATTGGCGTACTTAGTTTCTTTTAATGAAATCATTTCATCATAAGTACCCTTTTCGATATAAACACGATACTTTGTAGTTGACTTAAATATTGCGCAATTAGTTATGTTATTTTCGGCAATATATTTATTTGCTAAAGCTTCAGTTGGTAGAGAAGCAATCACAAGACCATAATTTCCAGGAGCTTCGCTAAGTTTTACCTCAGTTTCTTCTGAAACTACTTCTTCTTGAATTGTGATAGCTGGAATTGAGATTAGTAACTCTCTATTTTCTGATATATCTTGTGATTTAAGAGTAAATGCATTTAAATTAGCATAATCCTGACTGTTATTATTGATAACAGGTGTAGATAGCACCAAAACCATTCCAATGAGTAGCACAATTGAAGCAGCAGCTCTCATGAACTTTCTTGTAAATGGAACGATATTTGACTTGATTGTTTCCTTTTTAACTTCGGCAACTTCTTCAACAGCTAACGGTTTTAAAGAAATAGAAGACAAGCCATAAAAATCATTATTTACATTTCTTGATGGGAATGGGAAGAATTCCAATGTATTTTCGGCTGTATTACTAAAATACCCCACTCTACCCACAGGCACTTCACCTTCGTGGCTAAGTTGTGAACGAAGTGAATTGACATAGTTGGCAATTTCAAGATTAGCTAATTCATAAGTGATTTTTTCTCGACGAGAAATTGAATGAGCTAACAACCCATCGCTATGTGCAACTGATTGATTGAATGAAATTTCTCTACTTAAACCTATGGGCATACCATTAGCATTTTTCTTCACTGAGTAGTGCGAAATAAATGCACCAAGTCCAGGCACAATTACACAATCATGCTTGGATGTTAGGTATTCTATATGGTCTAGTACAGAAATCATAATACAAAATTAGCAGTTTTTTGACAATAATGCAAATTATTTCACTCTTAAAATCTCTTCTGCGAGCTCACGACTGAAGCCATATTTTTCGGCCAACATCAAATCGGCTTCCATTGCATCACGATCAAATCTTAGTTTTCGCAGTTTTGCTCGTAGCACATATAAATATCCGTCTTCAGGAGTGATTCCTAATGCTTTGTCAATGTCTTTTTCTGCTTCATTGAGCCTTTTTTGAGCCAAATAGCACTCAGCTCTATTCGAATATAAAATAGCACTTGGGAATTGCTCAATAATCTCAGTGAAGTATTTAATTGCTTGAGTATAATCCTTTTTTATCTTATTGTAATGAGCTAAACCTTCTCGTCCCAAACCAGAAGCAGGATTATAATATAAGATATAATCGAAGTCTAATTTAGCTTCATCCAAATTGCCAACTCGCAACGATAAAATGCCATGATAATAGCGAGATTCTTCGTCTTTCTCATCCAAACTCAATATGCGATCGTAATCACTTAACGCACGCGTAACACTATCAACTTCGAGATACAAAGATGCTCGATTTTTTAATAAAGTTACTGCATTTGGAGTCATGTTTATGGCAAACGAATAGTTTCGAATTGCTTCACTAACTTTACCCTGATATCTCTGTACAGTTGCAAGATTTGAAATAATTAGAGAGTTATTATTATCGTCGGGATATGAACGGAGCAGCTCTTTTAGAAACGATTCAGCCCTATCCCATCGCTTTTCTTTTATGTTAACTTCGGCAGAATCAACCAATTCATAATATTCAGTTTTAGCCGAAATATTTAGTGAAAAACATATACTTAATAAAAGTAATGAAATTTTTATCTTCATAAGTCGTCAATATTTGTTCGCAAAATTAGCAAAATTGTATATGATTGACATGTCAGTTCTAAAAATATTAAGATATTTTACAACATATCACGTAAAATTAGTTTAAACTGCTATTCAATTTGCTGTTTTTTTACTATTTTTGTAGTGAACAATTAAATAAATATTAAACAATGAAACGAAACTACCAAAAACTATTATCATTCGCTGTGTGCTCTTTATTATGCACAGGTCTATCAGCTCAGAGCTGGAAGAATGATGCTGTAAAGTTTTTAAATAATGGTGAATTTAAAAAAGTTGAAAATATAATTAACGGGTTAAGTAAAAAAGAAAAGAAACAATACCCTGTTCTTATCGACTCTTTGCAAACAATGATGCAAAGAATTCGCAATGATTTTAGATATACTCCTGAAGAAGGTAAGAAATTGCTTCTTGAAAAGGTTCCTGGAGCTACTGATAACCAAATAGCAGAATGGAAAGATAAGAAATATCTTGAAACAAGAGTAATTGACGGCCAAGAATGGTGGTTCAGAAAATCAATTCGTAATTTTAGCCTTCTAAACAAAGACTTGTACGCTGAACAAATTAAAACAGATAGAGCTAAAGATTATGCTGATGTACATAAGATCGTAGCTAATATCTTATCACAAAAACGAGATGAAAACAATGTTTGTGATTGGAAGACTGTTGAAATGACATATTTCTTGGAAGTTCCAGCAAATGAAGTTCCAGCAGGCGAAATCATTCGTGCATGGCTTCCATTCCCATATGATAATGGCAGACAAAGAAATTTCAACCTAACTTATTCTTCTTCTCCTGTTACACATTCACAAGGTAGTGTTCACCACACTGTGTATATGGAACAAAAGGCTGAAAAGAACAAACCTACTCGCTTCGAAATCAAGTTCTCTTACGAAGTTGGAGCGCAAGTTTTCTCAAAAGCTGATATTTTGCGCAATATAAAACCTTACGACAGAACAACTGAAAATTACAAGAAAAATACATGTCAGGTGTTGCCTCACATTCTTGTAAATAAGAAATATTTGGATCTTGCCCTATCAATTGTTGGCAAAGAAAAGAACCCAGTAAAGCAAGCGTCAATGATTTATGATTGGATTTCGGCTAATTATCCTTGGGCTGGCGCACTCGATTATAGTACTATTCCATCAATGCCAGAATATGTGCTTAACATCAATCACGGTGACTGTGGTCAAGTAGCTCTTCTTTATATTTCACTTCTTAGAAACCTTGGTATTCCTGCTCGTTGGGAAAGTGGTTGGGAATTCACTGAAACATCTACTGGATGGCATGACTGGTTGGAAGTTTATTTTGAAGGTACAGGATGGGTTCCATGCGATATGTCAAGAGGTAGAACAACTTACAAGCAACCATTTGCCGACTTCTTCAAATCATCTATTGATGGTTATCGTTTCGCAACTAATGAAGGTATCAATGGCGTGTTCTCTCCTGCTAAGAAATATTTAAGATGTGAAACTGTAGACTTCCAAGCTGGTGAAGTAGAATGGAAGAAAGCAAACATCACAAAGTACAAATCAAATCTAATTGTAAATAAAATAACTCCTATAAAATAAAAAACTAAAAATGAAAAAATCAATCAAATTAATCGCTTTGTCTTGTGCTCTTGTGTTGGGCTACAATACAATTAATGCACAAGAAAATGTAACTGAGCTTTTACAAAGTATTAAGAAACAACTTGCTCCAGATGCAAGAATTGCAATATGTGAACTTGAAGCTAAGCAAGCTAATGAAAAATGGATTATCAAGGGTAAGGTAGACAACAATATCCTAAAGCATAACATTCTCCAAAACCTTTCAGCTAATGGTGTACAATGTATTGATAGCATTTCAGTACTTGAATACACTCAAGAAAAGCCATGGGCAATTGTTAAGTTGGCGCTTGCATCACATCGCACAGCAGGTAAGCACGCAGCTGAAATGGCAACACAAACAATTATGGGTACACCAGTGAAGATTTTGGAATACTCAGGCGATTGGGCAAGAGTACAAGGTCCAGATGAATATATTTCATATGTTCCATCTAATTCACTACACAAGATCACTCAAATTGAATTTGACCAATGGAGAAAATCTAAAAGATACATTGTAACTTCATATCAAACTCGCCTTGTTGAAGAACCTAACTCAGATAAGACTGTGACAGACCTTGTAATGGGTAATATTCTTCAATTGGTTGCTGATGAAGGTGCATTTGTTAAACTAACTACACCTGATGGACGAGAAGGATATGTAAGCAAAGAAGAAGTTAAGCCATTGGAAACATGGGCAGATCAAACATTTGATGCTGAATTTATAACAAAAGTTGCTCATAGATTAATGGGACATGGTTATCTTTGGGGTGGTACAACAACTAAGGTTACTGACTGTTCTGGTCTTGTAAAGGTGTCATACTTCGCAAATGGTATCATTCTACACAGAGATGCATCACAACAAGCTTTGATTGGTCAAAGAATTGAAGCTAAAGATTGGAAGACAGCTAAACTTGGTGACTTGTTGTTCTGGGGTACAAAGAGCGGTCGAGTTACACATGTTGGTATCTACCTAAAAGATGGTGAATACATTCACTGCTCAGGACGAGTTAAGATTAACAGTGTAGACCCACAAGCGCACAATTACCTAACAACTCCATTCCTATCAATTAGCCGTATCGATGGTAAGATTGGTACTCGCGGCATCACAATGGTAAAAGACCACTTGTGGTATTTCTAAATTTATAATACTTTTAACTAAAACCTAATATAACATGGATAGAAGAAAATTTTTATTGGGCTCAGGAGCTGCTTTAATTGCATCATCTTCATTGGTGTCATTATCAGCTTTCGGTTGCAGTACTAAGAAAACTGAAAAATCTGGTCATCTTGTACTCAGATTCAAACCTTACGAACTAAAATTGAAACATGCTTTCAACTTGGCAAAATCAAGTAGAACAACTACACCAGGTGTACAAGTTGAATTAGAATATGACGGAATTGTTGGTTATGGTGAAGCTTCTATGCCTCCATATCTTGGTGAAAGTGTAGAAAGTGTAACAACTTTCTTGAACTCACTTGACTTGGCTCAATTCACTGATCCATTTAGAATGGATGAAATTCTTTCTTATGTAGACTCAGTTGCTCCAAATAACCGTGCTGCAAAGGCATCTATTGATATTGCATTGCACGACTTGCTTGGTAAGATTATGGGTCAACCATGGTATAAGATTTGGGGACTATCATTGGAAAACATCCACCCTACTTCATTCACAATTAGTAATGACACACCAGAAGTGGTTCAACAAAAGATCAAAGAATCTGAAGCATTCAAGGTGTTGAAGGTTAAGATGGGTGTTCCTGGTGATAAGGAACTTATTGAAACTATTCGCAAATCAACTGATCGTCCTTTGTGTGTAGACGCTAATCAAGGTTGGGACACTAAGGAAGAAGCATTGGAAATGTGTAATTGGCTTGCTGACAAAAACTGTTTGTTCGTTGAACAACCACTTCCAAAGGAAATGATTGACGAAACAGCATGGCTTCGCGAACGCAGCCCACTTCCAATATTTGCTGACGAAGCATTCCAACGCTTACCTGATGTAATCAAGTTTAAGGGTGTTTACGATGGTATCAATATCAAGTTGATGAAGAGTACTGGTTTGCACGAAGCATATAAGATGGCTGTTTTGGCTAAATCACTTGGCATGAAGGTTATGTTGGGTTGTATGACTGAAACTTCATGTGCAATCGCTGCAGCTGCACAACTTTCTCCAATGGTTGATTTTACCGACCTTGATGGTAATGTATTGATTGCAAACGACCGTTTCGAAGGTCTATCATTTATCGATGGTAAGGTAATTCCAGCAGATAAGCCAGGTCTTGGTGTTTCAATCATCAAAGGAAAAGAATAAAAAAGCACCATAAAATATTTAATAAAGTCGGGTTTCAATAGCCCGACTTTTTCTTTTAGCGCATATTTTTATTAACTTTGCACAAGATATGATTGATAAAGCAACCGTTGCTAGAATTCTTGATGCTGCCGACATTGTAGAGGTAGTATCTGACTTTGTTAGTTTGCGCCGCAGAGGTGTGAACTATGTTGGTTTGTGCCCATTCCACAATGAACGCACGCCATCATTTAGTGTATCTAAAACAAAAGGAATTTGTCATTGCTTTAGCTGTGGTAAAGGTGGTAGCCCTGTTAATTTCATAATGGAGCATGAGCAATTATCTTACTACGAAGCATTAAAATACTTAGCAAAAAAATATCATATCGAAGTAATTGAGAAAGAATTGACCGACGAGGAAAAGGCTGCACAATCAGAGCGTGAAGGTATGCTCATAGTGAACGAATTTGCAACTCAATCCTTTGAGAATAATCTTTTCAACACACAAGAAGGTCAAGACATAGGTATGTCTTACTTCTATGAAAGAGGCTTTAGCGAGAATATTATTAAGAAATTCCGTTTAGGTTACTCATTAGATAATAGTAATGACCTATTCAGAACGGCAACAGCTAAGGGCTATAACAAAAAGTATCTTTTCGACACTGGTTTATGTATTGATGATAAGCGAGGTGGTGGATATGATAGATTCAAAGGTCGTGTAGTGTTCCCTGTTCTAAATGTTGCCGGTAAAATCATCGCATTTAGTGCTAGAACGCTTAAAAATGACCAAGCAAAATATGTAAATTCGCCTGAGTCTATAATCTACACTAAAGGTAACGAACTTTATGGTTTATATCAGGCAAAGCATGCTATAGTAAAGCAAAACAAATGTTATCTTGTAGAAGGTAATGCCGATGTAGTGTCAATGCACCAAGCAGGATTTGATAATACAATAGCATCATTAGGTACTGCACTAACACCAAATCAAGTGCGCATGATTCACCGTTTTACGGAGAATGTTACAATAATGTATGATGGTGATAGTGCGGGTATAAAAGCGGCATTAAAAGCAATTAATCTATTGCTACCTGAAGGTATTAATGTGCGAGTTTTACTTTTGCCTGATGGAGATGACCCAGATAGCTTCTCTAAAAAGCATAATGCAACCGAATTTCAGGAATATATCGACAATAATGAAGTGGATTTCATTCGCTTCATGAAGCAAATGTTGCTTGATAATGTTAAAGATGATCCAATAAGACGAGCAGCTGTTGTAGGTGATGTTGTATCGTCAATAGCATTAATTCCATTTGAAATTCAACGATCAATTTACACTAAAGAATGTAGTGAATTATTTGGTGTAGATGAAGAAATCCTTTTGCGTGAAATATCAAAGAAAATTGCTACAAACAAACAAAAGGAATATGAAAAGAAGCAGAAGAAAACATCAGAAGAAGAAAATAAGGTAATAGAGGAAGTTATTCCTGTACCTACCATTGATGTAGCAAATAAAAATAATGAAGTAGAGCAAAATTCTGATAGTTCGTTTGCTAAAATATTATATCCGTATGAAAAGGATATAATTAGATATGTTGTAAAGTACGGAATGATTGATTTCTGTGCAGAAGATTCATCTGATAAGAAAATGTCCTTATTAAGTTATGTCTCTGAAGAACTAGCGCTTGATGATATAACATTCACCCACCCTATTTTTGAGAAGATTTTCTCAATATGCAAAGAATACTTGAATGAGTATGAAACTGATTTAGCATTTTTTGATGACGAGTTGACTAAAGAAAAAGAAATAGCGCTAAACGAAGGAATTAACAAGATAAGACGCGAATCAATTCTTTCTATTCAAGAAATCGAGCAAAAAGAAAGAGAATTGAATACACAAATAGAATATGATGCTCTAACAAAGCGAAATGAATTCCAAATTTACTATCTTGAAAAGAAACTATCTTCGCATCTTGACAATGAAGTGCGTAAAACAGCTTTTGAATTGATTCAAGAAAAGCATTTGCTTAGTAAGATACATTCAAGATATGGAGTTCTAAAGAATGATGTTGAAAAATTAGATGTATTAATACCACAAGCTTTATACAACTTGAAGGACGCGCTTATACAATGTCATATCAAAGAGCTACAACAAGCATTAATTACAACAACCGATTCGCAAGAATCGCTTGAATTACTCAAATCACTACAGGAGTTGTATGATATTAGAAAGCATTTAGCAAGTTATCTTGGTGATAGAGTTGTAAACCCCAAAAATTAAAAACAATATTAATCAAATAAAAAACAAAAACAGAGATGACAACATCAAACAAAATCACAGCAACATTGCGAGATTCAGCAGCTATGCGATGGACCGCACTACTGCTTTTGGCATCGGCTATGTTCTTTAGCTACATCTTTATGGATATTCTATCTCCAATTAAAGACTTGATGCAATCTACTCGTGGTTGGGACTCTACTGCATTTGGTACAATGCAAGGTTCTGAAACATTCCTTAATGTATTCGTATTCTTCCTTATTTTTGCAGGTATTATCCTTGACAAAATGGGAGTACGATTTACTGCCGTTCTATCGGGTGCTGTAATGTTAATTGGTGCAACAATTAACTGGTATGCAGTAACTGAAGGATTTATGGGCAGCTCGTTGGAACAATGGTTCAACGAAAATCTAAACTATATACCAGGATTTGACGAACTTGGTATTTCTCCATTCTATCAAGGTATGCCAGCATCAGCTAAATTTGCTGCAATCGGATTCATGATTTTCGGTTGTGGCGTTGAAATGGCAGGTATTACTGTTTCACGCGGTATTGTAAAGTGGTTTAAAGGCCGTGAAATGGCATTGGCAATGGGTTCAGAAATGGCACTTGCACGCCTTGGTGTAGCAACTTGTATGATTTTCTCACCAGTATTCGCTAAACTTGGTGGTGATATCGATGTATCAAGATCAGTAGCATTTGGTGTAGTTCTTTTGATGATCGCACTTATTATGTTTATCGTATATTTCTTCATGGATAAGAAATTGGATTCACAAACAGGCGAAGCAGAAGATAAAGACGATCCATTCCAACTTAAAGACCTTGGCAAAATCCTTACAAGTAGCGGTTTCTGGTTGGTAGCATTGCTATGTGTACTATATTACTCAGCTATTTTCCCATTCCAAAAATATGCTGTAAATATGCTACAATGTAACCTAACATTCACTGAAGTTCCTGCTGATTCATTCTGGGCAACTAATACAGTAACAATTGTTCAATATGGTATTATGCTTATTGTAGCCGCAGCTGCATTTGCAATTAATTTCTCACAGAAGAAAGCAACTAAATATTCACTACTTGTAGTAGCTGTAGCAGCATTGGTTGTATTCTGCTATATGGGTTATATGCGTCAAAGCGCTGAAACAGTGTTTGCAGTATTCCCATTGCTTGCAGTAGGTATTACTCCTATTCTTGGTAGCTATGTTGACCACAAAGGTAAAGCTGCTTCAATGCTTATCTTAGGTTCACTACTTCTTATTGCATGTCACCTTACATTTGCGTTTGTACTTCCAATGTTCAAGGGTAGCCCAGTAGGTGGTATCATCGTAGCTTACTTGACAATCCTTGTACTAGGTTCAAGCTTCTCATTGGTTCCTGCATCACTATGGCCAAGTGTACCAAAGTTGGTAGATGCAAAGATTATTGGTAGTGCTTATGCGCTTATTTTCTGGATCCAAAACATTGGTCTATGGTTGTTCCCTCTTCTAATTGGTAAGGTTCTTGATAAAACAAATCCAGAACTTGTATTAGGACTACAAAATGGTACAATCACTCCAGAACAAGCAGCAATTTCTTACGATTACACAGCTCCATTGGTAATGTTGGCAGCACTTGGTGTTGCAGCACTTATCCTTGGTTTCATCCTTAAGGCTGTTGATAACAAGAAAGGTCTTGGTCTTGAAGAACCAAACATCAAATAAAACAATAATCCATAAACAAAATAAGGCAGTAGAATTGGAACTCTACTGCCTTATTTTTTATCCTATACAATACAGATTACATAGCTGCTTTTCGATATAAATAAATAGCAATTATTGTATATACTATATTGGGTATCCACATTGCAACCATTGGTGAAGTGTATCCTGAGATAGCAAATGTGGAAGTGATAGTCGTAAATAAGATATATGTGAAACTAAGCACCAATCCAATACCGATATTCACCCCCATTCCACCTTTAACCTTCTTAGATGACAATGTAAGACCAATAATGGTAAGAATAAAAGCCGCTGCTGTCATTGCATAACGCTTGTGCATCTCAATTTCAAAATTCTTAATATTAGCGACTCCCCTATCTTTTTGTCGTTCTATATAACTCTTTAATTGAGGTAAAGTAAGAACTTCCTGGTCATTCTTTGAAATCAAGAAGTCTTTTGGCTCCATATTTAGAATAGTATCTTTCTTAGTACCATACGATATAGTCTCTCTTAGATTCTCGAAATTTCTAATCGAATAATCTTGTAACACCCATCGATTCAGTGTGTCATACTTTATTGATTGTGCTGTGAGTCGAGATTTGAGAGTTTTATTATCGAATTTTTCCAAAGAGAAACGATAGCCAGTTTTAGTTCGATTGTCGTAACGAGAGAGATATGCGATTACTCCTGGCGAAACTTGAAGCTGAATGTTAGAACCATATTCAACACTCTTGTTTTTAACCCACTTATTGGTGTAATTGATTCTCTTAATGTTGGCAGGAGGAATAACATAGGCCGATAGCACAAACGAGAATGAAGCAATAATAGTTGCTGACACCAAATAAGGTAACATCAATCGTTTATAGCTAATTCCACTCGAAAGCATAGCGATGATTTCGGAATTATCAGCCAACTTAGATGTAAAGAAGATTACAGCAATAAATGTAAACAAAGGGCTGAATTGATTAGCAAAATATGGTAAGAAGTTCATGAAATAATCAAAAACTGTTTCCTTCCATGGTGCAGTCAATACAGCATCAAGTTTTTCATTTATGTCAAACATTACTACAATAGCAAGCAATAGTAAGATTGAGAACACATAAGTACCAAGGAATTTCTTGATAATATATATGTCAAAATGCTTTATATGATGCCATTTTACATAAGGATTTGAGTTCTCGCCTCCTTTTGTAAATAATGCTTTAATCTTCTCTATGTATTTTAAAAAAATCATGTAATTACAAGCGTCTTGTTACATTTACAATCATTTCTTCCTTCCAAGACTTAAAGTCACCTGCAATAATGTGTTTGCGAGCTTCGCCAACAAGCCACAAATAGAAAGCCAAATTGTGAATACTACCAATTTGCAATGCAAGCAATTCTTGACTAACGAACAAGTGACGAACATAAGCCTTTGAATATACCTTATCAACAAATGATGTACCATCTTCATCGAGTGGAGAGAAATCATTTGCCCATTTCTTGTTACGCATATTCATGATACCATTCTTAGTGAAAAGCATCGCGTTTCGACCGTTACGAGTAGGCATCACGCAGTCCATCATATCGACACCTCTCTCAATAGCTTCAAGAATATTGGCTGGAGTACCTACGCCCATCAAATAACGAGGCTTGTCTTCGGGCAAAATTTCATTTACCACATCAATCATCTCGTACATCTTTTCGGCTGGTTCACCTACTGCCAATCCACCGATTGCATTACCTTCGGCACCTAAATCAGCTACAAACTTAGCTGAATCTCTTCTCAAATCAGGATAAACGCAACCTTGAACGATTGGGAAAAATGCTTGTGAATGCCCGTACTTTGGCAAAGTTGCATTAAAATGATCCCAACCTCTTTTTAGCCATCTTGTGGTTAGAGCCAAAGACTTCTTTGCGTAATCGTAATCAGATGTACCAGGAGGACATTCGTCAAGAGCCATCATTATGTCGCTACCGATAGTTCTTTGAATATCTACAACATTCTCAGGTGTAAACAAATGCTTAGAACCATCGATATGGCTTCTGAAATAAGCACCTTCTTCTATTAGTTTTCTGTTAGAAGAAAGTGAAAACACTTGGAAACCACCGCTATCGGTAAGTATTGGTTTCTTCCAACCATTAAACTTATGCAAACCACCTGCTTGTTCGATGATTTCCATACCTGGACGCAAATAAAGGTGATAAGTATTACCCAAAATTATTTGCGCTTTAATATCTTCCTCAAGTTCATGCATGTGAACACCTTTGACACTACCTAATGTGCCAACAGGCATAAAAATAGGCGTTTCAATAGCACCGTGATCAGTATAAATCACACCAGCTCTCGCCTTACTATTTTGGTCGGTTGCTTTTAATTCGTATTTCATATCTTATAAATAATTTACAAAGATAGTAATAATCAAGTGATTTTTTGCATTAAAGTTGTTAAATGGACTTATAATTAGTTTCACTAAGATAACTATCATCAAAATTGCCAATAAAATTAACTATCTTTGTACGATTTTAATATTCTCGTGAAATGAACAAATTTAAAAACATAGCAATAATATTTGGTCTATTTGCGCTTTTGTTTGCATCATGTATTGAAAAAGATGAGCCAAAAGAAGAAACGCGAAGAACAATTATAATGTACTTGATTTCAACTAACTCATTATCGACAAGTATCGCTTCTGATATTACTGAAATTGAGGAGTCAATACGATTGCTAAACGATATGAACAACTGTCGATTGTTGGTATATCATGTGTCTTATTCTAAAGCACCCTATTTGTTTGAAATCAAGAAGGTGAAAGGACGAATAGAACGCGTTACAATTAAGACATACACTGATGATGTTAGATCGACAACTGTTGAGAGAATGACAGAGGTCATAACTGATGCTATAAAAACTGCTCCAGCAAAGGAATATGGGCTTGTTCTTGGTTCGCATGCATCAGGTTGGGCAAGTTCGTTAGTGACTCGTAGCAATATCACTCCTCGTGACTTTGGAGAGGATTATAGTAATACCATGAAGCTCGACGAATTAGCCGAAGCTATCCCAAATAACACATTTAAATTCATCTATGCAGATGCTTGTTTTATGGGTGGTGTTGAAGTGGCTTATGAATTGAAAGATGATGCAAAATATTTTATTGGTAGCACGACAGAAATTCCAAAAGATGGAATGGATTATGCCAACAATATTTCGTGTTTCTTTGCTGACGATTTAGAGCTTTCGATAGTTTGCGATAATACATATCAAAAATACAATCAGAAAACTGGTTCGGCGCGAACTTGCACAATTTCTCTCATAGATTGTTCTATGTTAAATGACTTGGCATTGATTTGTAAGTCAATGAATGCTATTGGCGAAGGGACTAAGGATTTTTCAATGCTACAAGTGTATAAGGAATCTTCACCCTATTTGTTCTATGATTTCAAACAATATTACAACACATTTGACCCTAAGGCTGATGAAGATGGCGCAAAATTGGACGCATTAAAGTCAGAATTTAACGACATGCTGAACAAAACTATCTTATACAAAGCTGCCACGCCAAGCATTTTCAACAGATTGAACATAGATTCAGAAAAATATTCTGGTCTATCGACTTATGTTCTTGGTAGCACTTCGCCAGATGGAGTAAATGAGAATTATTACAAAACATTGTCTTGGTATCAACATGTATTTAAATAATTAATACTGATTTCACAATTTAGTTATACAAAAATATGAGTATAAACAACATTTATTTATTGTTACAAAGTACTGTAACTGCTACTGTAAACGACTCAATTCCCTCTTCATTTTTTAAAAGAGATGCACTTATAGAAACACTTAAAGAATCCTCATTTGAAGACTTGATAACCAAGATTGTAGACATTACAGTTACATTTGGTTTGAGACTACTAATGTCGATAATTGTGTTCTATATTGGTAAGTTTATAATCAGCCGATTATACATCATTGCTACGCGTATATTACAAAAGCATAATGTAGAAGCTTCGTTAGCATCATTCTTGCAAAGTTTGTTACGAATTGTGCTTCTATTCATATTAGTAATCAGCATCATTGGAATATTAGGTATTGAAACAAGCTCTTTTGTGGCAATTTTTGCATCGGCTGGTGTTGCTATAGGTCTTGCATTAAGTGGAACACTACAGAATTTTGCAGGCGGTGTATTGATACTATTAACAAAACCTTATCGTGTTGGAGATTTCATTGAACATGATACTCTAACAGGTACAGTAAAAGAGATTCAAATATTTAGTACAATTATCAATACAATTGATAATAAAACAGTTATAGTACCTAATGGAGGTCTCGCTACTGGTACTATAATCAACTACTCTTCTGAGGTTTACCGTAGAATTACATGGACATTTACAATTTCGTATGGTGATGATGTAAAAGTTGCGCGCGACACATTGCTATCTATACTATTAGAAGATGATAGAATAGTAAAAACAACATGTGAAGAAGACTATAAAAATCGTCCACAAACGGAAAGAGTAAAATTGAGTGGAATTATCCCTACTATACCATCGGGCGACAACTCTCCAAAGGTATTTTTAGGCGAGTTGGCCGACAATAGTGTCAACCTTAGTGTACGAGCATGGGTACATACTTCGTTCTATTGGGATGTATTCTATAGCATCAACGAAAAAGTGTATGAAATATTCCCAACCAAGGGTCTAAACTTCCCATTCCCACAATTGGATGTGCATTTGGATACAGCCAAATAAATACAATTTATACAGATATACAAAAAACAAACAGTGCAATTCTTTAAAAAGCAACTTTTTTTAAGAATTGCACTGTCAATTTTATATCAAAACTATATCAAATATTGCAAAACTATGATTAATTTTGCGTAATTATATAATCAGCTATTGTAAAATGCAATAATTTGCTTGCATTTTAGTGGTTATTTATAAAATTAAAGCTGATTATCACCTTGCATTCGGGCTTTATAAAACACTATAAAGCACTGATGAGTGAGGTTTTTATATAGCCTTTTTATAAGGCTCACTATCTTGATATATAAAAAACTACATAAATGACAAGTAAATGGAACTACTTATCTCCTACATTCGAACAAGAGACTATCGAGTCCGCTTTGACAGAGCAATTTCCTAATTGCCCTGCCGTAAGTCATTTATTGGTGCAAAGAGGTATTACCACTAAAGAAAGTGTGGATAAATTCCTATATCCATCAATGAATGATTTGCATGATCCATTTCTCATGAAAGATATGGATAAGGCGGTTAATAGACTCAATATTGCATTGGGGGAAAAAGAAAAAATCCTCGTGTTTGGGGATTATGATGTGGATGGTACCACTGCTGTAGCATTAGTGTATAAATTCCTTTCGTACTATGGTACATTGGATTACTATATACCTACTCGTTACGAAGATGGATACGGAATTTCACATAAATGTATTGACTACGCAGAAAGCGTAGGTGTAAAACTAATTATCGTTCTTGACTGCGGTATCAAGGCGGTTGAAGAAGTTGAGTATGCTCGCTCAAAGGGTATTGATGTAATTATATGTGATCATCATGTACCCGATGAAGTGTTACCAAATGCTGTTGCCATTCTTAACCCAAAACTTGAAGACAACCCTTATCCGTTTAAGCATTTATCGGGGTGTGGTGTTGGCTACAAGTTTATGTGTGCATTTATGCAAAGCAATGGCTTGACCAACCGTCATGAATTGGATGCCCTACTCGATTTAGTGGCTGTAAGTATTGCTGCAGATATCGTACCTATGACCGACGAAAATCGCATTATGACCTATTATGGTCTAAAGCGATTAAATACAAATCCTAATGTTGGTCTGAAAAGTATAATCAAGATTTGTGGTTTGGCTAATAAAGAAATAACAATAAGTGATGTTATTTTTAAGATTGGTCCAAGAATCAATGCTTCGGGTAGAATGCAATCAGGTATGGAAGCTGTTGAACTATTAGTTACAAAGAGTTTCCAAGAAGCATACGAAAAAGGCAAAAACATCGACCAATATAATCGCGATAGAAAAGAACTTGACAAACGAATCACCGAAGAAGCAAGCAATATCTTGACCGATAGAGGTGAAATAGTGTCAAGCAAAAAGCCTATTGTAATCTATAACAAAGATTGGCATAAGGGTATTATTGGTATCGTAGCATCAAGATTAACAGAACTATATTGCAAACCATGCGTCGTTCTTACTTTGGCTAATGGTCTTGCAACTGGTTCATCACGCTCAGTACAAGGATTTGACATCTACAAGGCAATAGATTCAACACGCGACCTCTTAGACAACTTTGGAGGACATACATATGCTGTAGGTCTATCGCTTAAGGAAGAAAATATCCCAGAATTCACTCGTCGATTTGAGGAATATGTAATAGAAAATATCAACAAGGAACAATTGACTCCTGAAATTGATATCGATTACGAAATTAATTTCTCAGAAATCACATCTGAATTGCTTGGATATTTAAAACTATTCAATCCATATGGTCCTTGGAATCAAAAACCTGTATTCCTAACTAAAAATGTTTATGATTATAGCACCAGCAAGTTGGTTGGAAAGAATCAAGAACACATAAAGTTGGAATTGGTTGATAGCAAATCAGACAAAGTAATCAATGGCATTGCATTCAATATGTCAGAATACTTTGATGATATCAAATCGGGCAAACCATTTGATATATGCTACACAATCGAAGAAAACAAGCATAAGACAAATGGTGCTATACAGTTTCAAATAAAGGATATTCGATTTAGCGAAGATTGATTGGCATTGTTATATGACAATACACGAGATTCTTTCTAAATATTGGGGATATGACTCATTTCGTTACCTTCAAGAGGATATTATTAACTCCATTCTTGAAGGTAATGATACATTAGGGCTTATGCCAACCGGTGGTGGCAAGTCAATTACATTCCAAGTGCCAGCGATGGCTATGGAAGGTATGGCAATTGTTGTTACGCCAATCATATCTCTAATGAAAGATCAAGTGGATAACTTGCTGAAAAGGAAAATCAAAGCAGCTTATCTACACTCAGGCCTCACAACAAACGAAAAAAGAAAGGTTATTGAGAATTGCATCTTTGGTAAATTCAAATTTCTTTATGTTTCACCAGAAAGGCTACAATCCGATTCTTTTCTCGATTATGTTAGAGAGCTAAATGTCTCATTAATTGTCGTTGACGAAGCGCATTGTATCTCTCAATGGGGTTATGATTTTAGACCTTCTTTTCTTAAAATAGCAAATTTAAGAAAGATATTGCCTAACACCCCTATTCTTGCGTTAACAGCCACTGCTACACCTCAAGTGGTTAATGACATCATTAACAATCTTGAGTTGAAGAATCATAAGGTGTTTTCTATGAGTTACGCTCGTAGTAATCTATCTTATGTAGTAAGACATACTGAAGACAAATTGGCTCAAGCAATACATATATTGAACAATGTAAGCGGTAGCGGTATCATATATGTAAGAAGTCGAACCAAAACTGCTCTTATTGCTAAAGAATTAGAAAAGAATGGCATCTCAGCCGATTTCTATCATGCCGGGTTAAATATTGAGGACAAAAACGAAAAGCAAAACAAATGGAATAGTGGTGCTTGTCGCGTAATGGTAGCAACCAACGCATTTGGCATGGGTATCGACAAACCTGATGTGCGAATAGTAATACACCTCGATTGTCCTAATTCTCTTGAGGAGTATTACCAAGAAGCTGGTAGAGCTGGTAGAGATAGAAAAAAGGCTTATGCAGTGCTATTAGTTGCGCACACCGACAAAGCGACCTTGAACAAACGAGTAGCAGAATTATTCCCACCAAGAGACTTTATAAAGAAAGTGTACGAACTTGTGGGCGTATTCTTAAATGTGTCAATTGGAGGTGGATTTAATGAAACATATGATTTTAATTTCAATCTATTCTGCAAGACATACAAACTACCAGTTATTCCTACACACAACGCACTCAGACTGCTAACACAAGCGGGTTATATTGATTTTATAGAAGAAATTGAAACTCAGTCACGCGTTATTATTCTTGCCGACAAAAACGAATTATACAATCTTAAAAATACTAATTCAAAATTAGATTGTGTACTTCAAGCTATATTGCGCCAATATACCGGACTATTTGCCAATTATGTATATATCAATGAAGAATATATAGCAAAGAAATTCAATATTACAAACGAGGATGTATATGAGTCCTTATTAGCTCTTAGTAGAATGCACATACTGCATTATGTGCCTCGAAAGCGCACTCCATATATCACTTATACTACATCAAGGGAAGAAGTAAAGTATATACTCATTCCCAAGACAATATACGAGGAGCAGAAGGCTAAAATAGAATCCAGAATATCGAATATGCTTAATTACGCATATAGCAATGATGTATGTAGAGAGAAGATACTTCTTAATTATTTTGGAGATAATACTATTGATAAATGTAATTCATGCGACGTATGTATCTCAAATAAAAAGAAAGCAAACTACACGCTACAAGACTTAATTGATGGCATTCTATATATGGTAGGAAATGCACCTCGCACAATAAATGATTTCATCACCACCCTATCATTTGATCGAGATGATATAATTGATACCGTGAGGAAGCTTACCGATGAAAATTATCTCATATTCGATGCCGACAATAATACATACAAAAAAAGCTAAAGAATTAATCTTTAGCTTTTTTATTATTTTAAATTGGAGCTTTTGTATCTCCTTCGTAATAGTCAATAAATGCTTTATTAACTAATTTATTACCACCTGGAGTTGGGTAATTACCCGAGAAATACCAATCACCATGATTATCAGGAATAGATTGATGCATACCTTCCAAAGTGTGATATACCAATTCAATTTCAGCATTTATGCCTTCAGGAGTTAGCATTTCAGCAATCTTCTTAGAAATCTCTTCATCGGTAAATGGTGCATAAACATCCTTTACATAGTTAACAATTTGTTCCTTAGGCAAGCCTACTTGTGCTTTACACTTCTTATATGTCTCGTCAAGCACATATCCCATATTGCGTTCTCTTAGTAGCTCTACTGCCGCACGGAAAGCTGCAAATTCAGCCATACGAGACATATCGATACCATAATAGTCAGGGTAACGAACCTGAGGACAAGATGAAACGATTACAATCTTCTTAGGATGCAAACGATCAAGAATTCTAATGATAGATTCTTTCAAAGTTGTACCTCTCACGATACTATCATCGATAACAACAAGGTTATCGACGAAATTTTGAACTTGACCATAAGTTACATCGTAGACATGGGCAGCTAAGTCATTTCGAGCTTGTCCTTCAGTAATAAATGTACGAAGTTTTATATCCTTAATTGCAATCTTTTCTGTTCTTACTCGTTTTGAAAGAATTGTCTTCAACTTATCAGCATATTCGACATCATCCTTATCTAATTTTTGAATCTCTTCAAATTTCAATTGTGTTAGATAATTTTCCATGCCTTCCATCATACCGAAATAAGCAACTTCAGCTGTATTTGGAATGAAAGAGAACACTGTATGTTCAATATCATAGTCAATGCTCTTAAGAATAGATGGTGCTAAAGTACGACCTAATGATTTACGCTCATTATAAATGTCTTTATCATTACCTCGTGATATATAGATGCGTTCAAAAGAACATTTTTCGTTCTTTTTCTCTCCTAGAATATCTTCTATCTCAACATCACCCTTTGCGTTAACAATAATAGCTGAACCTGGAGTCAATTCTTTCACAGAATTAACGCTCACATTCATTACAGTTTGAATTACAGGACGTTCAGATGCCACCACTACAATTTCATCATCATAGTAATAGAAAGCAGGACGGATACCATTGGAATCGCGCAAAACGAACATGTCACCATTACCTACAGCTCCACATACAACATATCCACCATCCCATGTCTTTGGGGCATCTTTAATAATATTCTTTATTACAAGATTTTCTTTTATCTTTTGTTGTATTTCAATGCCATTAAGACCTTGAGCCTTGTAAATATCATAACAACGCTTATTTTCTTTATCAAGAGCAAAACTTAATTGTTCTAATAGCATTATAGTCTCAGCATCAACTCTTGGGTGTTGTCCTTTTTCAACCAATGACTGGAAAATTTCATCTGTATTTGTCATTGTAAAGTTACCACAAAGCATGAAGCTTTCTGAGCGCCAGCTACTGCGTCTTAAAAATGGATGTACATATTTCACACCTTTACGACCGCCAGTACTATATCTTAAATGTCCCATATAAAGCTCAGCTACATGTGGTAGTTGAGAATCTGGTATATTATTTTCTTCGGCTTGAGTTATAGTCTTTTTAGCATCAGCAAAAATTTCTTTAATTGCACCTGAACCCAAAGCTCTTTCTCTATGAATATATTCATTACCTGGCTCGGCACTTAGACTTAAAGAACAGAATCCTGCGCCTTCTTGACCACGATTATGTTGTTTCTCCATTAAAAGATACAACTTGTTAAATCCATAGAAATATGTGCCATATTTCTCTTTGTAGTATTCCAATGGTTTACGCAATCTAATCATTGCAATACCACATTCATGCTTAATATTTTCCATACAAAATATTATATATAAATTTATTATCTAATAAACAATAATTCTCTGTATTTAGGGATTGACCACATTTCGTCATCAATCATCAATTCCAATTTATCAATATGATATCTGATAATATCCATACAAGGTAGTACTTCATCATGATATGCAATAGCTTTAGAACGTTCACATTCTATCTTATTTGCTTTGCGACGAGCCTCTACCATGATATCGACTGTTTTACGAACTTCTTTTGTGTGATATGCTATTTTCTCTATAGTAACACAATCTTGTTCAGCGATATCTTTAAATTTATCTTCTGAGAATAATGTTTTAATCTTATACACATTATCAAGAAGCATCGATTGATAACGAGTAGCTACAGGTAGCACATGGTTTATTGCCATATCGCCCAACACTCGTGCTTCAATTTGAATCTTCTTTGTATAGACTTCCCATTTTACCTCATTTCTCGCTTCTAATTCAACTTTTGATAGCACTTTTGTTCTTGCAAACATTTCAATAGATTCAGGTTTAAGATATGAATCAAAAATCAATGGCACTGATGTTTCACAATCAAGACCTCTTCTTTTTGCTTCTTCTTTCCATTCATCGCTGTATCCATTACCATCAAAATGAATATCCTTAGAGTACTTCACCAATTCAATAACTTCATCAACAATAGCATCGTTTAAGTCTTGACCATTGTTAACGCGTTCATCAATAGCCTTTCTAAAAGTAAATAGTTGATCGGCAACAGCTGCATTTAACGCAATCATTGCTGATGAACAATTAGCTGATGAACCAACTGCTCTAAATTCAAATCTATTTCCTGTAAATGCAAACGGAGAAGTTCTATTTCTATCTGTATTATCAATTAGCAATTCAGGTATTTGTGCCATATCCAATGACAAACCTTCTTTACCTTTCAATAAGTTACGGCTATCACGATTATTAACCAAATCGTTCAACATATCGCTTATTTGCGAACCAAGGAACATCGAAATAATAGCTGGTGGCGCTTCATTTGCACCTAAACGATGCCCATTTGTGGCTGAAGAGATTGATGCTTTAAGCAATCCATTATGGTTATAAACTGCAGCCATCACATTTACAATAAATGTCACAAATTGCAGATGTGATTTAGGCGTTTTTCCTGGAGCAAACAACATTTCGCCCTTATCGGTTCCTAAGCTCCAGTTATTATGCTTACCAGAACCATTCACACCACTGAAAGGTTTCTCATGAAGTAGTACTCGGAAATTATGTTTTCGAGCCACATCATCCATCAATGACATGAGTAACAGGTTATGGTCATTAGCCAAATTTGTTTCTTCGTAAATTGGCGCTAATTCATATTGGTTAGGTGCCACCTCATTATGACAAGTTTTTACAGGAATACCAAGTTTATGACTTTCCACTTCTAATTCTGCCATAAAAGATTCTACTCGTGAAGGTATAGCACCTAAATAATGGTCTTCTAGCTGTTGGTTCTTTGCACTTTCTTGGCCTATCAATGTGCGACCTGTCATTGCAAGGTCTGGTCGTGCAACATATAAAGCTTCATCAACAAGGAAGTACTCTTGTTCCCAACCTAAATAAGAAATAACATGTTTTACTTCAGGATCAAACAACTGTGCAACAGATGTACCAGCTTTATCAATAGCATTTAGAGCTCTCAATAAAGGAGTTTTGTAATCCAAAGATTCACCTGTATAAGAGATAAAAATGGTAGGAATACATAATGTGTTGTCCAATATAAATGCTGGTGACGAAATGTCCCAAGCTGAATATCCTCGCGCTTCAAATGTATTTCGGATACCACCATTAGGGAAACTTGATGCATCAGGTTCTTGTTGAACTAGCAATTTTCCTGAGAAGGTTTCTAAAACACCTTCTTTCCCATCATGTTCAATAAATGCATCATGCTTTTCAGCTGTTCCATCTGTTAATGGTTGAAACCAGTGAGTATAATGCTTTGCACCATTATCCATGGCCCATTTTTTCATACCTTCTGCAACACTGTCGGCTAAGTTCCTACTCAAAGGTTCCTTATTATCAATTGCATTAATCAAAGCCTCATAGGTGTCTTTAGGAAGATATTCATACATCTTCTTTCTACTAAACACATACTTCCCATAATATAAAGAGGTTGGCTCGGTTGGGTACTCAAAATTTATTGACTTACGATTAAAAGCGGTTTCTACTACTTTAAATCTTAATGCTGACATATTCTTGCTTTATTTATTGAACCATTATTAAACATGAAGAACAAGTAATGATTCCAAAATATTGTAATCACTGCTTGTTCTTATATAAGATACAAATCACATATATGTTTTTTGCAATCCATAGATTCATGTTATTTTATGCAAAGGTAAATATTTTTGTCGTTAAATGAAATAATATTAGATAGAATCTTGAATATAATTATTAACTTTACACCAAATTTAATTCTTATTACTAACTTATGAAACATTTAATATTTATTGCACTTTTCATTTTTGCAAGTACTTTTACAGCAAGATGTGTCGTTAAACCGACCGAAGTAAAGACTAATGATGATGTAATTCTTCATGCTTGGAGTTGGTCCTTCAACACCATTAAAGAAAACCTAAAGGATATATCGGAAGCAGGATACAAGTATGTACAAACATCCCCAGCTCAACAATGCGTAACAGAAACAAAAGGTGACAAAGGTGGCGGCATGCAATTATTTGGAAAAGGTAGATGGTACTATTATTATCAACCAACCGATTGGAAAATTGGAAACTACATGCTAGGCACAAAAGAAGATTTCAAAGCAATGTGTGATGATGCCAATAAATATGGCATAAAAATTATTGTTGATGTATTACCTAACCACACTTCAATCGACGACACTCGCGTTTCTGACGAATTAGATGCAGCTGTTGGTGGTCATGATAACCTCTACCATGCTAATGGATTTAATGAAATCAAAGATTATAACGATCGTCTACAATGTACAACTGGTCAAATGGGTGGTCTTCCTGACGTCAACACAGAAAACCCTGATTTTCAATATTATTACATGACTTATGTCAACGATTTGCTCAATTGCGGCGCAAGAGGCTTCCGTTATGACACTGCAAAACACATCGGTTTACCTAGCGATCCCCTTGATGAAAAGTCTAAAGAAAATGACTTTTGGCCTGTTGCAATGGGACAAAAATCGGTTAAAGGACTTACTCTTGCAATTCCAAGAGATAGCCTATTTATATATGGTGAAGTTCTTCAAGATAAAAATGTAAAAGAAAAGGAATATGCTGAGTTCTTTGACCTTACAGCAAGTTCATACGGACACATTCTAAGAAATATCCTAGAAGCTCAAAATTTTAATGCTGATGATGCAACAAATTGGTCACACTCTGTTGCTCCAAATAGATTGGTAACTTGGGTGGAAAGCCATGACACCTATTGTAATGCTCACGAATCGGCATCACTAACAAATGAGCAAATAAGAGTAGCATGGGTTTTCCTTACATCACGACAACATGGAACGCCCCTATTTTATTCTCGTCCCGATGGTAGCAACCCAAGCAATGTATGGGGCAACAATGTTGCTGGTGCAAAAGGTAATGATGAATTCAAACATCCTGAAGTTATTGCTGCTAACAAGTTCCGCAGAGCAATGAGTGGAAAGGCTGAACAATTGATATTCAATACTGAAAAAACAGTTGCTCAAGTGTGTCGTGGAAACAAAGGTGCTTCCTTAGTAAATGTAACAGATACCGAACAAGCCATCGAAATGCCAACAAATTTAAAAAATGGTACTTATTATGATGAGGTATATAAAACTAAGTTCACAGTTAAAAAGAATATTCTAAGAGGAAATTTAAAACCATTCACAAGCTACATTCTTATTAAGAAGTAAATAAAATAAAAAACCTCCCGAGTTGGGAGGTTTTTTTATTTATTATTTATTTCTTTGAAATTCGCCAGATTGAACCTTCAACAAGCGAGACATAAACATCGCCCTTGTTATCAACTTCAAATCCATTAATTTCAGATGCACCTACTTGTTTGCGCCACAACAATTGAGTAGTATTAGCATCAAGAGCAGCAATTATACCTCTTCTTGATCCTGCATAAACAACACCATCGTGTTCCAACACAATACATGGAGCATGCTCATATCCAAGACCTGCATCAGTCAACCAAAGTTCCTTGAATGTATTACCTTCAGTGCTCACACACACTATTTCGCCATCCATAGTCTTTGCATATACTTTATCACCCTTAACTGAGCGTCCAAGGCTTTCTCTATATTTGTGGCTATTATCACGCCAAATTTGTTTACCTGTTTTCCAATCAACAGCAGTCATATATCTATCTGGTGCAACAACGATAACCTTGTCATTTGCAATTACAGGTACACAGTTACCAGGACCTAACATGTTACGCTCTTTACCATTGAACCATTTCCAATCAAGATCACCAGTTTTAGCATCAACTTTTCTTAGATAAGTATCCCAAGCACCAAAAGCAACTTTATCTTTATCAAAAGCAGGCGCTGCTTGGCAATAGTTCTTTAAATCATTTAATTCCCATTTAAGTTGAGCCTTATTCACATCCCACGCTTGAAATACTTTATAACCACCTTGATAAAGAGTATTACCAACAATGATACCATCAGCTACATAAGGACCATTTGCATTATTTTCAAATGCAACTTTGCCAGTTTTCTTATCAAGCCAAACAATTCGCTTATCGGCACATGGAATGATAACATGTTTCTTTGCAACAGCTGGACGAGAGAACAAGCCCGCAGTTGTTTTATATGACCAATTCAATTTACCAGTCTTCTTATTAACTGATTTCACAAAACCCAATGAGTTGCCAAAATAGATATTATCCTTATCTACTCCCAATCTTGTAAACACTGATGCATCATCTCTATAGGCTAATTCGATTTTAAAATTAGTAGGTACATTAGTATCTAAGTTTTCTGATTCAGCTAATGGAGCTACTGTTTCACAATCGATTTTAAAACCGATTTTTAGGTTTTGAGCTTCATTAAGTGTCTTTTCGAAAATCTTTACTGAATCGGTAGTTATATCAACAATTGAATAGCCAAATGTTGGTTCTTTCTTACCCATTTCAAGAGAACGGCAATGGCATACTTCAACATTTGATGCACGATAATTCTTATATTGATGATAGTGACCATTTAAGTGAGCAACAACTGGATACTTACTTAAAATGCTTAGATATTCACGATAGCTATCCAAATCAGGGTTTAGAGCATAGTGACAAATAGATAGAACTTTCTTTCCTGATTTTGTGCGTTCAGCCAATGTCTTATCAAGCCACAAAAGGTCTTCGTGCTTCACATGGCCGTCGCCCATCTTCATATAAGGGCCGCAATTAATACCAACTATGATTAGGTTTTCTGTTTCAGTAACAAAACGGTCATTACCCCAAATATCAAAGAATGTTTTACATGCACTTTGGCTCCAATTGTTTTCGTGATTACCCGGAATTACGAACAATGGTTTCTTTATCAAATCAAGAATAGACTTAACATTTTTCAATTGTTCGTCGCTACCTTCATCTGTTAAGTCTCCAGCCAAAACCACCAATTCGGTGTCATTATTATTGATATCATTAATCACCTGCTTCAATTTTTCTTCGCGGTGATTACCTGGATTAACGTGAATATCAGCAATTAATGAAATTTTATCAGCATTTGCATAGATGCTTGTAAATCCCATTAATGTAGCCAATAATAAATGTTTTAATTTCATAGCCTTATTAATATTAGTTTTACAAATTTATAATTTTTACAAAAATACAACAATTCACAATATATTAGCAACATTATTGCCAAAGTTTTATTAATTTTGCTTTATGGAAAGTTTACTACAAGTTGAAAATCTCACAAAGTCTTATGGCGATAGACTATTATTTGGTGATATAACATTTGGCGTCAACGAGGGCGACAAAATAGGTATTATTGCTAAAAATGGTACTGGAAAAACAACATTATTAAAGATACTCTGCAATAAAGAGGATTATGATAGTGGTAATGTTACCTATCGTAAAGATGCTAAGGTGGGATTCCTTGAACAAATACCAGATTTAAATCCCAATCAAACGGTTTTTGAAGTATGTCAAAGTGGATATGATAAAGAGAAAGAAGAAGAATGGTCTTTTGAAAATCGTATCAAGCAGACATTGTCTCAATTAAAAATCACAAACTTCAACCAACCAATATCTGAACTTTCCGGAGGACAAATAAAACGCGTTGCACTTGCCAAATTAATTCTTGATAATTGCGAATTATTAATATTAGACGAGCCAACCAACCATTTAGATATTGAAATGATTGAATGGCTTGAAGGATATTTATCACGAAGCAAAGTTGCTGTGCTAATGGTTACACACGACCGATATTTCTTGGATAAAGTGTGTAACAAAATCATAGAAATTGACCAACAATCAATTTTTACATATCACGGTAATTACAACTATTATCTCGAAAAGCGTCAAGAACGCATTGAAGCACAAACAGCCGAAGTAGAGAAAGCCAAGAATCTATTGCGCACTGAATTAGAATGGATGAGAAGACAACCACAAGCGCGAGGAACTAAGGCCAAATATAGAATTGACGCATTTTATGATTTAAAAGATAAAGCATCGAAACGAATCACTGATAACAGCATTAAATTAAATGTAAAATCATCATATATTGGATCTAAAATATTTGATGCTAATAATGTGAGTAAACGATTTAACGAGAAGATTATTCTTGACGAATTTACTTATACTTTTGCTCGTTATGAAAAACTTGGAATCGTTGGCTCAAATGGTGTAGGTAAATCTACTTTTATAAAATTGCTACTAGGAGTAATAAAGCCTGATAGTGGAAATTTTGATATTGGAGAAACAGTTAGTTTTGGCTATTATAGTCAAGATGGCATCGCATTTGACGAATCAATGAAAGTGATTGATGCAGTAACGCGTATAGCCGAGATTATTGTATTCGATGAAAAAACTAAGTATACAGCTTCTCAGTTTCTACAATTATTCCTATTCTCCCCTGCCGATCAACAAAAACTTATATCTAAACTAAGTGGTGGTGAGAAAAGACGACTTTATTTGGCAACAATATTAATGAAGAAGCCAAACTTCCTAATATTAGATGAGCCAACAAACGATTTAGATATTATCACACTTGAAATACTTGAAGAATACCTTTCAAAGTTCAAAGGTTGCGTGATTATAATTAGTCACGACAGATTCTTCATGGATAAAACTGTCGACCACATTTTTGTCTTTGAAGGTAATGGTGTTATTAAGGATTTCCCTGGCAATTATTCCGACTATAGAGAATGGAAAACTTTAACAGAAAAAGAAAATCTTAAAAAGACATCAAATCAAGTTTCAAACTCTAACGATACGCGTAAGCAACGCGATAATAGCAACAAACTAACATTTAAAGAGAAAAAAGAATTTGAGGCTCTTGAAAAAGACTTGGAGTTACTTAATAAAGAGAAAGCAGAGATAGAAACTAAGTTCCAATCGGGTGCTTCGGCCGATGAATTAATTAAACTATCAAGCCGATATGAACAGATAAAAGAGGAGCTTGACGAAAAAGAATTAAGATGGCTTGAATTAAGCGAAAAAGAGTCTTAAATGTCTATTTTCAACCCTAAAACGCCTGTTTTTATCATTTAATTAGGGTAAAATTGTACAAAATTGATTTTTTTTGTATATATTTGCCCAATATATTCTAATAACAACTAAAAAAGAACTGCCTATAGATATAACATTACGCAAATTTTAAAATAATTTATAATGGAAGACTTAATAAATCTTTCCGACGAAAAATTAGTAATGTTATATGCTGACGGTTTAAATCCAGCATTCGATATTTTGGTAGAAAGGTATAAGGATAAAGTTTATTCTTATATATTTCATATTGTTAAATGCGAAGATTTAGCTGATGATCTTTTTCAAGAAACATTCGTTAAAGCTATCGTTACAATTAATCAAGGAAGATACACTGAAAACGGTAAATTCTTGCCATGGATTTATCGCATAGCACACAACCTAATTATCGATACATTTCGCCAAGAAAAGTCGGCAAACACACTATCATGCGACTCTGAAGATGTAAACATACTCAACAGAAAAGAGCTTTGTGAATCTACAATTGAAGACTCACTGGTAATTGAACAAATTCATCAAGACATTAAGAACATCGTTAATGCATTACCACAAAGCCAACGAGAAGTTCTTACAATGCGCTATTACAAGAATATGAGTTTTAAAGAAATTGCTGACATCACCAATGTAAGTATTAACACTGCTCTAGGAAGAATGAGATATGCAATAATGAATATGCGACGCATCGCAGAAGAAAATAATATTATTTTGACTATGTAATACAATAATAGGCAAACATGTTGCGTTAATATAATGTAACAACTAAACAGGCTTGCCTATGAATAAAAACTTTACTCTAACAAACAAACTAAATTCATTAAAATCACAACCAGGACCCAAAGAAAGCAGCATCAACTTCATCAAGCAATTTGCAAGAGCCTGCTCAATAAAGAAAATGAATAGTCCAGAACTTGGAATTTTTGTAATGAATTAGTAAAAAATTAAGAAGAACCCAACAGGGTTCTTCTTTTGTATTAGAACTTAATAGATTTAGACGGACTAATTGATGACACTATTCGCGATGGTATCAATAAAGTGAGGTAAGATACCAATACAACTCCTAAATTTAATAGCAATATATAAATCCATTCATAGCTAACAGGCACATAAGACATATAATACGCTTCGGCATCAAGTGTAATCAAATGGAATCTATTTTGAACAAAAAAGAATAGCGCAGCTAATACATTCGCAACCAACATAGATTTTAAGATTAGCTTATTGGTGGCATAAATAAATATTTTGCTAATTGAATGATTGCTTGATCCCATAGATTTAAGTACACCTATCATATTTACTTTCTCAAGCACAATCATCAACATACCAGCTATTAATGTAAAAGATGTTACAATCAACATTATTACAATAATAACAATTACATTCATATCAAGTAACTCTAACCATGTAAAGTAACCTGTATTTTGAATTATTGTATTTGTTACTAATAGATATTCGCCAAATCGAGAATTATTGATTGCATTATTAAGCGATAGCGTGATTTCTTCAATTTTTGAATAGTCTTTACAATTTAAACCAATATAGTTGCATTCATTTGATTGGATTCCCCCTACACCTCTCAATAAATTTATATCACCAAGAATATAGTTGTTATCGAAAACCTCTAAGTCAGACTTATACACACCTGTTAAGACTAAATTCCGAGTTTTGACACTTTCACCAATAAAATATGCACGAATTTTGTCACCAATTTTCAACTTGAGTTTATCGGCATTATTTTTCGATAGTATCACGCCATTAGGTGTAGTCGAAAAGTCAGGAGCACATCCATCATCCATAACAGAATTCAAATAATTCCAGTTATAGCTTGAGTCAACGCCTTTGAAATATAGTCCTTTAAAATTGTCAGTGGTTTTGAGTACAACTGATTTCTCTATAGCTAAAGATACATCAGTTATTTGACTATCGGTATTTTTAATAAGGTTAATAAGTTCAGAATCGACCTTTATAATACCCGATGCATCTGGGCTGTAGTGAAAAGGTGTAACCTTAATATGAGAATCCAAACTATATAATTTATTTGAGATTTCGTTCTTGAAGCCTTGCACTATCATCAATGACAATAGCATTATAAATATTGCCATTGTCATTCCAACAACTGCAATATTTAAGCTCGGAGTGCGATTAGTATTACCACCTCTCCCCGATTTCATTCTATTAGCTACAAACAATTCAAATCTCATAGAACAAGTGCTTGCTTAAAAGCAGAAAACAGGAAGAACCATTTCATCCTGTTTTCTTTTATTTGTGGAGCTGGAGGGGTTTGAACCCTCGTCCAAACGCGGAACCAATAAGCTTTCTACACGCTTAGTCTTTACTTGGTTTTCGGAATTGGACAGGCCAAAGACAACCAATCCAAAACTTATCCTTTAAATTTAGAGCAATCCCCAAGGCATGAATTACTCGATTCCCGACTTTATAGCACCACCGTATCGAAGCGTCTCGGGACCAAACAATCGGGTGATGTCTTGTCTCCGCAACTGTTGCAGAGATTAAGCTAATCTACTATTCTTCAATTAAGCAGCAAGAGCGTAGTTATTTTCGCCAGTTAAATTTTTGATGTCTGAGATTATAGAGCATAGCCATCATCGCTCTGCGTGCTTACTTACCGCCTCTACACGCTGTCAAAGCCAGTCAGCCCCGTAAGGTTTCAGTATTATTTTGCAAAGATACGAATCTTTCTTGAATTAAACCGATAAAATGAGTAAAACTCAAAGAAATGATTCATTAATTAGCATTTCTTCAAACAAACTAATGCCCAATTATTATCTTGCTTTGCAAATTGGAATTCTAAAGAGTTCTTAGCTCCTGCTTCCTTCATCATATCAGCTTCTTCAAAATAGAAACCACTTAAGAGCATAAGTCCACCTGTTTTCAACATCTTAGCATACTTATCGATGTCATTTAAAATAACATTACGATTAATATTAGCTAAAACGATGTCAAATGAATTTTCTTCATAATTTTCAAGACAACTTGCATCACCTCTTAGTATGTTCACTTTGTCTTGAACATCATTCAACTCAATATTTTCCAAAGCATTTACATAGGCAGCTTCATCAATTTCGATACCCACAGCACTTGCCGCACCATGCATAACACCAATAATCGACAAAATGCCTGTTCCTGTACCCATATCAAGAATCTTTTGATTATCAAGATTCATTGATAACAATTCAGTAACAATAAGGTTGGTTGTAGAGTGATGACCTGTACCAAATGCCATTTTAGGATCGATAACTACATCGTATTGCATTTTAGGATAATCAGCGTGGAAAGAGCTGTGAATTACACACTTATCGGCAATCACCATTGGTTTGAAGAAATTCTTCTCCCATTCTTGATTCCAATCCTTGCCCTCGATATAATTAGATTTCCAAACAAATTTACTGCTAAATGGATAAGAATCCACCACATTGGCTATAGCCGCTTCATCGTATTGTTCATTTTTTATGAAAGCAGATACACCTTTTTCATTTTGAACAAAACTTTCGAAGCCAACATCGCATAGCAATGCATCTAAAATATCAATTTCTATTTCATTAAGTGGTGTTTGTTCAAAATCCACTTGTATATAGTCATTCATAAATTTACTTCTTTGACTTTTTGAAATATGAGAATAAATTTGTTGCTAAACGCACTCCTTTCACAAACAGAAGAATCTTTTGCACTTTCGTCATACCAGAAGAAATGCTACTTACTGCACCTCTTTTCTCACTTGACAACATTGGCATCGAAGTTGCAACCTTCCTTTTTAGGTAGTCTTTCTGCATTTCGAGTCTGATTAGTGATGCTGCACGCATATACTTCAACTCGTCAATTGTTACACCATTCCAAGTGTTAGCATTATCTTGCTCAAGGTTATTGTTTGTATTCATTTCTTAGGAGGATTTAAGAACAATTTTGTAACAAATCTCGCAACTGGATTAATAATTAGTGGTTTCTTAAATAAGAACACAATTATCAATAGCAGTACAAACACACCAAATACAATTAAATTAGCTGCACATTCATTATTGAGAATTGTTACCAGCCAATTAACAATCGCTTCAGACAAGAAGAATAATGCGCATGTAGACAAAACGATAACTATGCCAACAAATGTCATTGTTGACACTAATATTGTAATTTTCTCTACAGCTGTTAATTTAGCATAATCAATTTGAAGAGTAAGGTATTTCTTCACCTCACCCCATAATTCTTTGTATGATGATGTATCCATGAAGTGCTAATTATAATAAAGGCGTAATATGTTTTACTACGCCTTTATGTTTTTTATGCTTTACTGTCTTCGATTTCAGCTGTAATTTGATCAACAAGTTCGCTTACATCGTCATCACTAAAATCAATACCTCTTTCCTTAAGCATGTGCTTGATTCGCGCTCTCAAATCACTACCCTTTTCAGGAGCGAACAAGATTGCAGTTGCACATCCTACTGCAGCGCCACCTAAGAACGCATACAAAAGACCTCTATATTTCATATCTTTTCTTATTATTAGTTTTCAAATTCACTTGAGATTTCATCTACAAGCTCATCCATTTTCTTACCTGTAAGGTTGATACCTCTTTTTCTCAAACACTCACCAATCTTCTTACGAGTTTCTGTTCCTTTTTCAGGAGCAAAAAGAAGACCTACTGCAGCACCAGCAATTGCGCCGCCTACTACTGCCAAAACAACATGTAATGGTTTCATATCTTATAAATTTAAAATGTTATACTTCAATTATAATAACAATATTTTCAACAAAATAGTTGACTTGCAAATCTAATTACAAATTACACTTATTTTGTTACCACAAATATACAAATATTTTCGACACAGTACAACTATGTACTAAAATTTTTGTACAAATAAGATGAATGTAGTATTTTTGTTATTCAAATTTACTGAAATGTTCACAAAAGACATCATAATCAAAGGAGCAAAAGTCAACAATCTTAAAAATATTGACGTAACAATTCCTCGAAATAAATTAGTAGTTATAACTGGGCTTTCTGGTTCGGGCAAGTCCTCTCTTGCTTTCGATACATTATATGCCGAAGGACAAAGACGCTATGTTGAAAGTCTTTCATCTTATGCTCGTCAATTCCTTGGCAGAATGGCAAAACCTGAGTGTGATTTCATTAAAGGTCTACCCCCTGCAATAGCTATTGAACAAAAAGTAAACAATCGTAATGCAAGAAGTACAGTTGGAACATCAACTGAAATTTACGACTATTTAAGACTGCTTTTTTCACGCATTGGAAAAACAATATCTCCAATCAGCAATGAAGTGGTGAAAAAGCACACAGCACAAGATGTAATAGCAGCCATTAATAGCTATCCCATTGGAACAAGATTTGCGATCTTAGCAAAAATTCATATACCCCAGGATCGCACTTTCCGTCAACAAATAGAAATTCTATACAAAGCAGGTTATTCAAGATTAGAACACAATAATGAATTCATATCAATCACTGATTTACTGAATCAAGATAAAGAATATGATGAATGTAGTTATCACTTGCTCGTTGACAGAATGGCCGTAACGCATGACCCCGATGATGACATAAGATTGCTCGATTCAATCGAAACTGCATTCTTTGAGGGTCATGATGAATGTATCTTAAAAGTGTGGGCTAACAATGATGTTGTATCACATATTTTCTCGAAGCATTTTGAAGCTGATGGTATTCTATTTCAAGTTCCAAGCGAGTTAATGTTTAACTTTAATAATCCTATTGGTGCTTGTTCAAAATGTGAAGGTTACGGCAAGATTGTTGGTATAGATGAATCGCTTGTCATTCCTGACAAAAGTCTGTCTATTTATGATGACGCTATCCTATGCTGGAGAGGTCCAATAATGAGCGAATATAAGCGCGAATTTATACGAATTGTAGCTAAACATAACTTCCCAATACATCGTCCCTACTATCAACTAACACAAGAAGAGTTGGACTTTTTATGGAATGGGGATGGAGAATATGGAGGAATAAATGCTTTCTTTAACTATTTAGAATCTAAAAGCTATATCATTCAGAACAGAGTTATGTTGGCACGATATCGTGGTAAAACTACTTGTCCTGAATGTAATGGTTCGCGCTTAAAGCCACATGCTGAATATGTAAAGATAAATGGTGCATCAATCACCGATTTAGTTAAGTTGCCAATAAAAGACTTAATGAAATGGTTTGAGGAACTTGAATTATCGGAACATGATCAACAAATAGCTCAAAGAATTCTTACTGAAATCAAGAATAGATTAAGTTTCTTATATAATGTTGGGCTTGGTTACCTTACATTAGATAGACTATCATCTACGCTATCGGGTGGTGAAAGCCAACGAATTAATCTTGCTACATCTTTGGGCAGCTCCCTTGTAGGCTCTCTTTATATATTAGATGAACCAAGCATTGGACTGCATTCTCGCGATACAGATAAACTGATCCATGTATTGCGCATGCTACAAAAGCAAGGTAACACCGTCGTTGTCGTAGAACATGACGAAGAAATCATTCGTTCTACCGACTATATCATTGATGTGGGTCCATTAGCTGGGCGAAAAGGCGGAGAGATAATCTATCAAGGTGAAACAAATAGTCTAAACGCTGCAACTGAAAGCTTAACGGTAAAATACTTAAACGGTGAATTAAAGATTCCAGTTCCTAAAAATCGCCGTAGATGGAACAATTATATCGAGATTAAAGGGGCCACTGAAAACAACCTAAAGAATGTAGATGTAAAGATTCCACTTGGTATAATGACAGTAGTGACTGGTGTGAGTGGTTCGGGAAAATCAACACTAATCAATCAAATTCTATATCGTGCTTTAGCTAAGATTTATAGCGAATCTAAAGAAACGCCAGGCCAACATCAAAGCATCGAAGGTGATTTACATCTAATAAAAGGCGTTGAATTTGTGGATCAAAATCCGATTGGCAAATCTTCTCGTAGCAATCCGGCAACATACCTCAAAGTATTTGATGAGATAAGAAAATTGTATGCTGAGCAGCAATTATCAAAACAAATGGGTTACAATTCTGGATATTTCTCATTCAATACACCTGGCGGTCGATGTGAAGAGTGTAAAGGTGAAGGCACAATCACTATCGAAATGCAATTCATGGCCGACATTACATTAAAATGTGAACATTGTCAAGGCAAAAGATATTCGCAAAGTGCATTAGAAGTTGAATATAAAGGCAAAAACATTAACGATATCCTTGAGATGACAATCAATCAAGCTATTGATTTCTTCTCAGAAGGTAATGGATTAACCGAAAAGGCAATCGTTCGTAGAATGAAACCACTTCAGGATGTTGGTTTAGGATATATCAAATTGGGCCAATCGTCATCGACTCTATCGGGTGGTGAAAATCAAAGAGTGAAATTAGCTTATTATCTTTCTCAGGAGAAAGATTCGCCTACCCTATTTATATTCGACGAGCCAACTACCGGTTTGCATTTTCACGACATCAACACCCTTCTGTTAGCGTTTAATAAATTAATCTCTAAAGGCCACACAATCGTGATTATCGAACATAATATGGATGTCATTAAATGTGCTGATCATATTATCGATATAGGTCCAGAAGGTGGCGAAAATGGTGGTAGTATCGTATTTACTGGCACTCCGGAAGAATTGGTTAAGTGTAACGAAAGTTATACAGGATTATATCTTAAGGAAAAATTGGAACAAAAAAAATAAGGAGTTTTTCAACTCCTTATTTTTTTATCTTAGTCTATCATAACTGCTTAATAGTTTCATGTCTCGTTTGATTGACGAAATCGACAAAACCAAGAAGACTACCGATAGAAGTGGTAAGCTATTAGATAGCAAGAATTGGTCAAACTGAACAGTCGTTAGTCCTAATGCATCAACTACCATCACTACCAACTGTGTTAGCACCAACATAATATTTACGCTACACAAAGCAATTTGCAACTTCATCGATTTAAACTTTAAGATAGTTACAAACGAAAGCAATGTAACCAATAAGCTCAATATAAATGCCACTAAACTTAAATCATATAGTCTTATTTTTTCAAATGACTCTGCTATTGTTTTCACCAAAACCACATCAGAAAAAGAATAAATTGCCATTAATATTGTTACTAATAACAGATAAACCGATTGAATGCGTTGTATTACCATAATTTATTAATTAAAATGTTTGCTTAATCTATTTTATTGCAAATTTAATCTATTTGTTCAATTTTGACAATATAAAATACTTTAAAAGTCAATTAATCATAAAAAAAACACGATTTAAGATTATAATTTTGTGTATATTTGCATAATATTATATTTTGGATATGAATAGAAGCGAAATTCTCGAACAACGAAAGATTATCTACAATTCATTAACTGCATATAAGCTCAATAATGCCGTTCGAGGCATCGAAGATTTACAAAAATATACTTCAGTAGCAAACTTTTCTACTGAATTAGATAATATCAAATTAGAATATAAATATTTGCTGACCTATTTTCAAAATGGGACATGCGATCCTCAAAGAGAATCTATATTTCGCAACTTCATCCAACGATTGTTTACAATTACTGACAAGATAATTTGTGAAGATCGCACAAAAAATGATGTAAACTTATATTACAGTTATAAACGCATCAAACAAAAGAGCAACACAACTCTATCTTTTCTATTAAATAAATACTCTCAAGCAATTTCAAAACAAAACATGCTTGAATCAAATGATAATATCATTACTGCTGAGATAGAACGAACTGAAGTTGAGATATTTAATTATATATGGGCAATATTCCCTATCAACGCTCAGGATATTGAAAGTATTAATGATATATTCAACAATGAAAACTACCCAACATATTTCAAAGAGTTGATCATATCGGCTATTATGCTATCGCTGTTTGAATATTATGACGAGTCGCTTTTCTCTATTCTTGCGAAATTATATAATTCTCAAAATACAAGTATAGCAATAAAAGCTCTTACTGCTATTGTTCTTGTGGCTATACTCCATAAGGATAGAATGATGATGTCACAACAAATAAGTGATATCTTCTATGTAATGGCAGAGAATGATAATTTCACTCAAGACATCAAAAATATCTTGTTGCAACTTATTAAGAGTTGGAACACCGAGAAGATTACACAAAAGATGGAGAACGAAATATTGCCCAATTTAATGAAGGTTTCTCCTGATTTTGTCAAGAAATTTAAGTCAGATAATTCCTTCATCGAAAATGCCGATTTTGAAGGTAATCCAGAATGGAAAAATCTTTTTGACGATGACAAGTTAACAAAGAAAATTGAAGAATTCAACAAAATGCAATTAGATGGCAGCGATGTATTTGCAGGCACTTTCAGTCATCTAAAAACATTCCCTTTCTTCAACGATATTAGCAATTGGTTCTTGCCATTCCATCAAGGTCATTCGTTATTACACAACACATTACAAGCCAACGAAATTAAGTCATTTAACACAATGCTTGATTCTAAATTCTTGTGTGATAGTGATAAATACTCTTTCGTAGCATCATTAGGGTTAGTTCCTCAATCGCAACGCAATTCTATGCTTGCACAAATCGAAGAACAAAACAATGCAATCAAAGAGTTAAAATCGAGTGAAATACAAATTAACGAAGCGGTAAACCGACAATCAGTCATTAATAATCAACTACAAAATTACTATCGTTTCTTCAAATTCTATCCTCGTAGAAGCGAGTTCATCGATCCATTCTTAAATGTGTTTGATATCGATGTAATCAAGTGGTTGACACCTGTGAATTGCGTAAACGATATTCTCACACTTATCGGTGAATATTGTCTTCAAAACAATTTATACAATGAGGCTGCAACCTATCTTGAGTCAATAGATGAAAATCAAAAGAATGACAATCCTGTACTATATCAAAAGATAGGTTTTTGTTATCAAAATATAGGTAAATATAGTAAAGCAATCAATGAATACGAAAAATATGAGTTATTGGCCAACAAAGACTTTTGGACACTCAAGCACTTAGCTATTTGCTACAAAGCTCAAAAGCAAGTTGACAAAGCACTACAATGTTATCTTGATGCTGAAACTTTATCACCCGAGAATATCAACATTTTGCTCAATATAGGTCATTGCTATCTTGAATTAAAACAACACAAAAATGCATTAAACTACTACTATAAGGTTTATTACTTAGGCAATTCAGGGGCAAAGGCTTTGCGACCTATTGCATGGTGCTTATTCTTAATGAAAGATTTTGACACAAGCGATACATATTACAATAAGATTCTTAGCACTAACCCAAGTGCAACCGACTACTTAAATTATGGGCACTTAAAGTTTGCAAAACAAGAAATCGAAGATGCCATAAGTATGTATAACCACTCAATAAAAGAATTAAAAGGTTCTATAGAGAAATTTAACGAAACTTATCTAGCCGATATAGATTGCCTAATCTCTATTGGCGTATCAAAATATGATATTTCTATTATGTTAGATTCATTAAATAGCAAACAATAATCAAATAAATTTAAAATACAATGAAAAAAATCATTTTAGTTTTAGTACTAATTTTATCACTCCAAACTATGGCAAATAGTCAAAACATCTTCTTTTCGGAGTTTAAGACAACAAATGGAGCTGTTCCATTTGACAAAATCACTAACAGTGACTTTGAACCTGCAATTTTAAAAGGTATTGAAGAACAAACTCAAGAAATCAATGCAATTGTAAATCAAAGAAGCATTGCTACTTTCGAGAATACTATTGTTGCTCTTGAGCGTTCGGGCAAAACACTAAATCGCGTTTTAGGAGTTTTCTATCCATATATCTCAGCAAATTCAAATGATGAATTGATGGAGATTTCAACAAAGATCTCTCCTATCCTATCAGCTCATAGCACAAGCATCAGTCTTAATGAAAAGCTATGGGAAAGAATCAAATTTGTGTACGATCACATCGACAAGAGCACTCTTGACAAAGAAGATTTGATGCTTCTTAACGAAACATACTTATCTTTTGCAAGAAGTGGCGCTAATCTTGAAGGCGAAGATCGCGAAAAGTATCGCACACTAAGCAACGAGATTTCTATGTTAACTCTTAAGTTTGGTCAAAATGTTCTTAAAGAGCTTAACACATATGAAGTATGGCTTGAAAAGAACGATTTGGAAGGACTTCCTGAAGATGTAGTTGAGGCAGCTCAATTAGCAGCTAAAGAAAAAGGCAAAGAAGGCTACTTGTTTACAATGGCTGCACCAAGCTATCGACCATTTATGCAATATTCATCTCGTCGCGACCTAAGAGAAAAAATGTATAAGATTTACAACTCTCGCAACACAAAGGGTGAATATAGCAATGTTGAAGTTATGGCTCAAATTGCCGACAAGCGCCGTCAACTTGCTAATCTTTTAGGTTATAGCACATTCGCAGAGTATAAGCTTTCACACACTATGGCTCAAACTCCTGCAAATGTATACAACTTGCTAAACAATCTTCGCGATGCATATCTTCCTGCTCAAAAGAAAGAAATGAAGGAACTTGAAAAGTTCGCGAGCGAAATGGAAGGCAAGAAAATCAAAATTGAAGCATGGGACTACAGCTATTACTTCAATAAGATGAAGGATAATAAGTTTGACCTAAACGATGAAATGCTTCGTCCATACTTCGAATTGAATAATGTTATTGAAGGCGTATTTGGTCTTGCTACTAAATTATTCGGAATTAAATTCATTGAAAATCACGATGCTCAAGTATTTAACCCAGAAGTTCAAGCATTTAATGTAATTGATACTGATGGTAAGTTCATCGGTATGATTTATACAGATTTCTTCCCAAGAGCTTCTAAACGCAGTGGTGCATGGATGACAGATTTCCGTGCTCAATATGTTGATGCTGAAGGTAAGGATATTCGCCCATTGGTTTCACTTACTATGAATTTCACAAAACCAACAGGTTCTAAGCCATCTCTTCTTACATTTGATGAAGTAGAAACATTCTTGCATGAATTTGGACATGGTCTACATGGCCTACTTAGCCAAGTTAAATATTCATCACTATCAGGAACAGCTGTTTACAGAGACTTCGTTGAATTGCCATCACAATTCAACGAAAACTATCTAATCGAAAAAGAATTCCTTGATAGTTTTGCAAAGCACTATATTACTGGTGAGCCAATGCCACAAGAATTAATTAATAAGATTATTGCATCAGCACAATTCGGTGCAGCTTATGCATGTGTTCGTCAATTAAGTTTTGGCTATATGGATATGGCATGGCACACTATCACAAAGCCTGTGACTGATGTATTTGAATTTGAATTAAATGCAATTAAGGATGTACAATCATTCAATCCAGTAGAAGGATGTGTGATGTGTCCACAATTCTCACACATTTTCTCAGGTGGTTATGCAGCAGGTTATTACAGCTATAAATGGGCTGAAGTGTTAGATGCTGATGCATTTGCTAAGTTCAAGGAAGATGGTATTTTCAACCAAGAAACTGCAAAATCATATAGAGAAAACATCCTAAGCAAAGGTGGCACAGAAAACCCAATGGAGCTTTACAAAAAGTTCCGTGGACATGAGCCTAAGATTGATGCTCTACTTATGCGTGACGGTATCAAAAAAAGTAAGAAATAAAACCATAAGGTCTTAAATCTTACAAAATAAATATTTACACTAAAAAATAAGGGAAATGATGATTTCCCTTATTTTTTTTATGATTTAAATTGATTATTTTTGTAACAAATTTATTTAAAATGAAATTTTAAATTTAAACACTCATTTTATCATGAAATTTGATGCAGAAAAGCAACATCTACTTGATGTAAGATACCTTAAAATGGCCACAATATGGGCAGAGAACTCATATTGTATTCGTCGAAAAGTAGGCGCTTTAATTGTTAAGGACAAAATGATTATCTCCGATGGTTTTAATGGCACGCCATCAGGATTTGAAAATATATGCGAAGATGAAGACAACAATACCAAGTCTTATGTACTTCACGCCGAAGCTAATGCAATTACAAAGGTTGCAAGATCAAACAATAGTAGCGAAGGCGCAACACTCTATGTTACAACATCTCCATGTATTGAATGTGCTAAACTCATAATTCAGTCAGGCATTAAACGATTAGTATTCTCTGAACTATATAGAATGAAAGATGGTATTGAATTACTTGAACGATCTGGTATTGAATGTGTTCATATACCAATATAACCATCATATTTTCAAATTTTAAAAGATGAAAAAATCTACTATTCTCATTCCTATTATAATTGCTATTTCGGTAGTAGCAGGTATTATCATTGGAACAGGCTTCTCAAACAATAAATTCATAAGCAACCACGATAGAAAGTTAAACACTATTCTTAACTTGGTATCCGATGGTTATGTTGAAAAGGTTGATATTAACAATATCATCGAGAAAACCATACCCGATTTGTTGAGTAATCTCGATCCACACACCACATATATTCCAGCAAAAGACCTCACAGCTGTTAACGACGAATTAGATGGTTCTTTTAGTGGAATTGGTATTTCATTCTTCATAATGAATGATACTGTGAGAATTGTTGAAGTATTGTCGGGTGGTCCTTCTGAAAAAGCCGGATTGTTGGCAGGCGACCGCATTGTTGAAATAGATGACTCAGTGTTTGTTGGCGATGTTGTTAATAATCAAAGTGTGTTCAACAAATTAAGAGGCAAAAAAGGTTCAACAGTTAAATTAGGTATTAAACGAGCTACAAGTCCTAAATTAATCTACTTTGACCTTGTTAGAGGTGATATACCTGTTAATTCTATTGATGCTTCTTACATGGTAGACAAGCAAATTGGATATGTTAAGGTTAACAAGTTTACGCGTACTACATACAATGAATTCCTAACAGCCTTAGTTAAAATCAAAAATGAAGGCGCCGAAAAGTACATTATTGACCTTCGGGGCAATGGAGGTGGATATATGGAAATGGCTATCTTGATGGCAAATGAATTCCTACCAGAAAATTCATTAATTGTTTACACTCAAGGGCGTGACAAAAAGAATGATCAACAATTCTGGAGTGATGGTAATGGTTCATTCCAAGATCATGAAGTTGTAGTTTTAATTGACGAATATTCAGCAAGCGCAAGTGAAATCTTCGCTGGTGCATTACAAGATAACGATAGAGGTTTGATTGTAGGTCGTCGCTCTTTTGGTAAGGGCTTAGTTCAAAAGCAATTTGAATTGAGCGATAGTAGTGCTGTTAGAATGACAATTTCTAGATATTACACACCTTCGGGAAGATGTATCCAAAAGGATTACAAGAAAGGTGAAACAGCCTATAACATGGACATATATGACCGCTATACGCACGGCGAATTATCTAACAGAGATAGTATTAAGATTGACACGACTAACATCTTCTATACTCGCCACAATCGCAAAGTATTTGGAGGTGGTGGTATTATCCCTGATATTTTTGTTCCATCGGACACATCAGGTATAACATCTTATTATATCAATGTAAGTAATGCAGGATTGTTGCAAAAATTTGCTTACGAATTTACCGAACTTAATAGAGAGGAATTCAGCAAATTAGAAGATTACAAACATTTTCTGCGTATTTTACCAAGCGACTATGCCCTACTTAATGATTTCATATCATTTGCATCGTCAAATGGCATACCTGCAAGATGGTACTACATCAATATGTCGAAAGAGCTAATTGTATCACAACTTAAAGCACTTATAGCTCGCGATATTTTTGGAAACGAAGCGTTCTATCCTATATACAACAAGAATGACAAAATGATTCAGAAGGCAATAAAGGCTATGAACGAAAATAAAGCAACCTATCCTATCACAGACGAAGAAACAGTAAAATAGTTGTCAACTAATGTGTAGTAAAGAGGACATACGGAAATCAATTCGGCAAAAAAAGAAATTATTAAGTAGCGAAGACAAGCTACAAGCCGCCGAATTAGTTTTTAAACAATTGTTCCAACTTGAACAATGGGAAAAAGCTAATCGCGTACTTGTCTATCACTCTTTACCAGATGAATTGCAGACTATCGAGTACCTTGATAAAATGTTATCAAAGGAACTTTTTCTCCCTAAGGTGGATGGCGATACATTGAAAATAGTTGCTTATGATAAGTCTCGACTTATAACTGGAGCATATAACATCCTTGAACCAGACGATAACAATTATTTCCCAGTAGAAGATATAGAATTGATTATTATACCAGGTGTCGCTTTTGACAAGCAAAAGAATCGATTAGGACGAGGCAAAGGATATTATGATAAACTTCTATCAAATACCAATGCATTAAAAATAGGAATTTGCTACGATTTCCAATTAGTTGATGAGATCCCAACTGATGCTCACGACATTAAAATGGATATAGTTATAGCTCCAAATTGTGTGATAATTTAAAAAAGAAAAAATATGGCAATTATTAAATACGATAGCAAATTATGCGATATGGTTATTGAAGAACCATCAACATTGACAGTTCTCAATCGATTTGGCATATATTTAGGATTAGGCGATAAAACTCTTACTGATGTTTGTCAAGAGATGCAACTTGATATCGAGTTCTTTTCAACAATTCTCAATACATACATCAATGAGAATTATTTCCCCGAAGACATACTTAAGTCTCATAGTATCAATAAATTAATTGAATATTCCCACAAAACGAACGAATATTACCTAAGATTTTCTATCCCTAACATTGATAGACATTTTAATTCATTGATACAACGCAGTTCGGCCGACAATAACAACCTTGGTCTGCTTCGCAACTTTTTCGAGGAAGTAAAGAATGAGCTATTAACCCGAATCGAATCTGACAAGACAATCCTAAATGCAATCCTATCTGGCACATATAGCAACGAAATGCAATTATTAAAACCAGAAAGTGAGGATTTGATTGAAGATAAACTTAATGACCTAATAAACATGTTCGTGTTACACCTAAAAGGTAATTACGACATCAATCTATGCCAGGCAGTGCTAATATCAATTATGGCACTTAAAAAGGATATCAACCAAAACAATCGACTAAGATATCGCATTTTGTTCCCTCTAATTGAGCATCATTACAATTAATATGAAAAAGTTGAATGTAATAATCATACATGAGAATACGCTGATTTCACTTGGTCTTGCGAAGATTATGAATGAAATGTTCAATACTAAAGTTACTATTGAACACAATTTAAACAGATCTCCAAACCTTGAGGAATTTGACCTTATTTTCTTATCTGTCAATACATTTGCTTTATATCATGCTCAATTGAATGGCCCAAAATACAAGATTATCCTAATAAGCGATTCTCACAACACAATCGACGATATTGATAGCTACATATCATCTCAATGGAGCGAAGAAGCTATAATAACACAAATCAATAATAAGATCAACACTCTTACCGAAATCAAAACAGCTCAAAATGAGCTATCAAAACGCGAAATAGAGGTGTTAAAACTGATAGTATTAGGTAAGTTAAATAAGGAAATTGCTGATGAATTGAATATCAGCTTTAATACTGTCCTTACCCATCGCAAAAACATTACTTCAAAGTTAGGGATCAAGAGCGCATCTGGCCTAAGTGTGTATGCGATGATGAATGGATTGATTTAATTTTTTCGGCATAAAAAAAGAATCGGCAAACTTTCGTTTGTCGATTCTTTCATTTTATATTAACCTTAAATAGATTAAATCCACTTCATGTAAGCGAAATCTTGACGGTGAGGTAGATCTGCATTGTTAGGATATACACGGAACGCATACTTGAACATACCTGCATCCTTAATAGTTTGCTTCAAGCTAAATGTCAATACATCACCTTCTTCAGCAACAACTTCGAATGGTACAGTTTCTTCAAACTTAACTTCACCATTTTCGTTCTTGTAGATTACAAGTTCTACACCAACATTCTTACCAAGACCTGCTGTATCAAGCTTAATTGTAGCTTCAGAAGCAGCGCCACAAAGTGGTGAGTTGTTGTAGCTATCAGATAGATTCATTTCAACAACATTGATGTTATCCCACTTAGAAGCAACCATTTCCTTCCATGCAGCGATTTCCTTAGCCTTAGCATAGTTATTTTCCATCAATGCCTTAGAACGCAAACCTTCCTTAGAGTAGAAACGATCGATATAGTCGTTAAGCATGCGTTGCATTGTATAGTTTGGAGTAATGTATGCAAACGAGTTCTTGATGAATTGAATCCATTCAGGAGAATATCCCTTAGAGTTCTTAGCGAAATACAAAGGAATGATTTCGTTTTCAAGCATTGAATAGATTGTTGCAGCATCAAGTTGGTCTTGTTGGTTTGTATCTTGGTAAGTGATTTCGTCAGTCAATGCCCAACCAGCATTCTTACGATAACCTTCATACCACCAACCATCAAGTACTGAGAAGTTCAATACACCATTCATTTCAGCCTTTTCACCAGATGTACCAGATGCTTCAAGTGGACGAGTTGGAGTATTCAACCAAATATCAACACCAGTCACAAGGCGCTTAGCTACAATCATATCATAGTTTTCCAAGAAAATGATCTTTCCAAGGAATTGTGGCATACGAGAAATTTCGATAATGCGCTTGATAAGACCTTGACCACCACCATCAGCTGGGTGAGCCTTACCAGCGAATACGAATTGTACTGGGAATTGTTCATTGTTTACAATCTTAGCCAAACGGTCAAGGTCAGTAAACAACAAGTGTGCACGCTTGTAAGTTGCGAAACGACGAGCGAAACCGATAATCAAAGCATTAGGATTGATCTTTTCTGTAATCTTAACGATACGAGAAGGATCACCTTGATTCTTCAACCACTTTTCCTTGAAGTCGCGTCTTACGAAGTTGATAAACTTGTTCTTCATTGCCATGCGAAGGTTCCAGATTTCTTCATCAGCAACATTCAACATTGGAGCCCAAGTTTCTTCCTTAGCTTGTTCTTCAACATAGTCTTCACCAAGAACTTGCTTGTAGTAAGCCTTCCATTCTGAAGCAGCCCATGTAGGCATGTGAACACCATTAGTTACATATGATACATGAGATTCTTCTGGAGAGTAACCCTTCCAAATGCCTTGGAACATCTTCTTAGATACTTCACCGTGCAACCAGCTTACACCGTTAGCTTCTTGACAAGTATTCAAAGCGAATACACTCATAGAGAAGCGTTCATTTGTATCAGGATTTTCACGACCCATGTTCATCAAATCTTGCCAGCTGATACCAAGCTTAGCAGGGTATTCACCCATGTACTTACCGAACAAACCTTCGTCGAAGTAGTCGTGACCAGCAGGAACTGGAGTGTGAACAGTGTAAAGTGATGTAGAACGAACAAGTTCAAGAGCTACATTGAAGTCAAGCTTTTCTTCTTGTACATAATCAACAAGGCGTTGCAAGTTAAGCAATGCAGCGTGACCTTCGTTGCAGTGGTACAATTGAGTCTTGATACCTAGACGCTTCAACATCAATACACCACCGATACCAAGCATATATTCTTGCTTAATACGGTTTTCCCAGTCACCACCATACAATTGAGAAGTGATTGGACGGTCGAATTCTGAGTTCTTATCGTTGTCTGTATCAAGCAAATATAGATTCATGCGACCTACATTTACCTTCCAGATGTTAGCATAAATTACACGGCCTGGATATGGTACTTCAAGAACGATTTGTGAACCATTTTCGTCAAGAACTGGTTCGATAGGTAGTTGATTGAAGTTTTGTGGCTCATAATTAGCCATTTGTTGACCATCTACCGACAATGTTTGAGTGAAATAACCATGCTTGTACAAGAAACCAACAGCAGTCATATCAACTCGTGAGTCAGAAGCTTGCTTGATGTAGTCACCAGCAAGGATACCAAGACCACCAGAGTAGATCTTTAGACATGCGCATAGACCATATTCCATACTGAAGTATGCAATTGATGGTACATCTGTACGCATTGGTTGGCTCATGTAGTTATTGAAGCTCTTCACAACACTATTAATGCGTGCCATCATAGCTTCATCATTCATAATTTCTTCGTAACGCTCGTGATCAATCTTTTGCAACATCAAAACTGGGTTTTCGCCAGTTGCACGCCACAAATCAGGATCAATATCATGGAATAGGTTCTTACCTTCGCTATTCCACACCCACCACAAGTTCTTTGACAATTCTTCAAGGTCTTTCAACTTTGATGGAAGTTCAGATTTTACTGTAATTTCTCTCCAATTAGGAGTGTTTGTCTTACTTACTTGTAACTTCATAAGAATTTAATAATATCTAATTATAATTTATTCTATAACTACTTATGCTCACATTATATAATATAATGCAAGCATATATCATAGGTTTATTTCTTTAACACTGATTTATAAGCCTTTTCATAATGCTTGATGAAGCTATTCCAGGTTGCCTTCTTAGCTGTTTTCTTAGCATTATTTTGGGCTGTTTTCTTAGCTCTTTGGTCTTCTCCAAGATAGCTTGCCAGATTAGTAGAAATCTGATCAACAACACTACTATAGTTTGAGTCTGTGCGATGAATAACTTTAACACCAGATTGTTCAAATCCGTCACCACACTTTGAAAGTACCCATTGTCCGAAACCAGACAAATCGGTAGTGATTGTTGGCACACCGAAAGCTACACTTTCCATTGGAGTATAACCCCAAGGCTCATAATATGACGCAAATACAGTACAATCAAGACCTATCAACAAGTCATAATATTCCATATTGAATACGCCATCATTACCATTCAAATAACATGGAACATAAATAACATATACATTTTCATTAGCATCATTATTTATGCCTAAGTAGCGCATCTTATTATAGACAGCATCTTCTCCAAAGTTATTTAGATTATGAGTGATTATTCTATTGTCAAGTTCAACACTTGAGCCTGAATTCATCTTCTCAACAAGATCGGCGCGTTCTTCCTTTACCCATGCAGGTACCATCATAAACGCTACAATCTTTTTCTCTGAATTTGTCCACTTAGAGCGCAATATATTCATTGAATCGATGAACGCATCAAGTCCTTTGTTTCTGAATTCATTTCTTCCTGATGTTGCAATCAATAAAGTATCATCATTCAACTCTGTACCAATCAAAGATTGTGCTACTTGCAACAATTTCTTTCTTGCTTCAGCTCTTTTCTTAGTGTATTGAGCCTTTACAGGAACAAAATCAAGTTCAAAACCGTTAGGAGTAACAATAGGTTCGCGACCAATTAGTTGTTTACATTCTACAGCAGTAACATCACTTACAGTTGTAAAAATGTCGGCTTGTAAAGCTGCTGTCTTTTCCAACGAATGCTTAGATTGCATATTTAGCTCATCAGCCATTTGGTCACCATTATATCCCGACATATAGTCGTAAAGAGGCTTATTGTTACCACAAATGCTTCGACCTATACTTGTTGCATGTGTTGTAAATGCAGTATAGATGCTTGGCATATGTTTCTTAAGGTATAACAATCCCATACCAGTAGTCCATTCATCGAAATGAGCATAAACTGACAGATTATTATCCTTGTTTGCAAACTTTACATAATCCTCAATTACCAATGCAGCGCCATAAGCAAACATACAAGATTCATCATAATCTCCGTATGCATGCAATGAATCTACCTTAAATTCATTCCATATTTCACCATACAATGAATCTTTTTGAGAATATAGCGACTTATAGTCGACTAAGATTACAATAGGTTGACCTGGGATGTCCCATCTACCTACTCTCACTTTTACATCTTCAGGCAGATTGCTGCTTTTTCTCCACGATTGTAGAAGTCTTGGTGACTCTTTGAAGGAGCTTGATGTATTTTCTTTTCCAAAATCAGGGCCTATGAAAATCACTTGATCCTGAAACAGGCTACATAATGTGTTGGCTTTAGTTGATAATACTGTATAAATTCCGCCAACTTTATTACACACTTCCCAACTAATTTCAAAAATTAGCTCTGAGTGCTTTTTATTTTGACTCATATTTTATCTTGTTTTCTTTTGAAAGTGCAAAGATAGTAATAATTTCACAATTAACCAATTATTAGCAATTATGAAATAAAATTATATCGTTTTAACTACAAATTCTGTCAGTTTTTGAGTTTTTCTACGTAAATTATGCTCTTATTTCCTAATAAATTTGTAAATTAGCAGAATAATAACCTAAATATTAAAAAATTATGGCAAACAAAAGAGATCTAAAGAAATACATTAAGATTGTATGTGGCGATATCGTAGGTGAATGTATCTTCGCAAAATTATATTTTGATGGAGCAGACGCTGAAAAGATGGATAACATTATCGTAAGAACTGCAATTCTTCAAACTAACACAATTGACAAGGTATCTGTATCTTTCGACAAGACTTTGAAGTCTTTTGATGGTGATGCTAAAGCATACAAGAAAGCTCATAAGGCATACTTCAAAGAATGCTACAAACAACTTCACGAACAACTAAATGATGAAGTTAATGCTATCGTTGCTGAAATGAATAAAGCTATCTCTCAAGAACAAAAGAACGCTAATAAAGATGCGTTAAGCAAATAATCATTGTAATAGAATTTTATTTTGAACTTAGCAAAATTCATTTACCATAAATTAGGGTGGTCATTGGATATAACAGTCCCTGACTGCCCTAAATGTGTTATATGTGTGGCTCCACACACAAGCAACTGGGACTTTTTCTACGCACAACTCGTATGTAAGTCACTCAAATGGAAAGCTGGTTTTCTTATGAAAAAAACATGGTTTTTCTTCCCTTTGAATTATTTATTTAAAGCTATGGGTGGCATACCAGTTCCTCGCAATAAGAAAGGCTCCGAATTAACCGAAACAATTATCCAAATGTACAACAACTCTTCTGAGCTCAAACTTGCTATTACTCCTGAAGGCACGCGAAAAAGAGTTGAGAAATGGCGTTCTGGTATTATCCACATCGCAGTTGGAGCAAAGATTCCAATTGTCATGGCTTATATTGATTACAAGCGCAAACATATTGGCATCACCGAGGTATACACACCTATTGGCGATGTTGAAGTGGATATGAAACACATTAAGAATTTTTATCGCAATGTTAATGCAAAATACCCTGAATGTTTTTGCATCGATTAATTAATCAATTACACATTTTATGATCTTCGGCAAGAAATTAAATATTTCATTAATTGAAAGTGATGTAATATGGAATGACAAAAAAGCCAATCTTCAAAATCTTGAAGAGAAACTAAAATTTATTCCTAAAGGAACTGATATTGTCGTTCTTCCTGAATTATTTTCTACCGGGTTCTACATCGAACAACCTAATGAAATGAGAGAATTGGCCGAACGCAACACCGAAGATACCATATTAACACTTAAAAGACTTGCCAAAGAAAATAATGTTGCCATAACAGGAAGTTTCATGGCAAGAACTGCCGATAGAATATTTAATCGCGCTTTCTTCGTAGAAAGTAGTGGCGATGAAACCTACTATGATAAAAGACACACATTCAACATCGGTGGCGAACAAGAAGTATTTACATCGGGCAACAAAAAACCTCATATCATAAGATATAGAGGTTGGAATATACTTTTATCTGTATGTTATGACTTAAGATTCCCTGTCTGGCTTAGAAACATCGACTGTAAGTACGACTTATTGATTGTAGTTGCTAACTGGCCTAAAGCGCGTGATTATGTGTGGCAACATCTTCTTATAGCTCGTGCACTCGAAAATCAATGTTATGTTTGTGGTTGCAATCGTATTGGGAACAGTCCTTCAGGTATTGAATACATTGGCAATTCAATGATATTGGATTTCCGAGGAAAAGTTATTGCAAACGCTACCGACAATAATTCTATTATCACAGCTTCATTAAGTTCTGACAAACTTAGAAGTTTTAGAGAAAGTTTCCCAGTTTGGAAAGATTTTGATGAATTTGATCTACGAAACTTATAAAAGTGTGGAGAATTATTCGCCACACTTTAAAATTTTCATTTCACAATTCTTGCAATCAGTTTCTACAATTAGCTTAATCTTATCATTTGTAAGATACAATCGTGTTGGCAACTTTTGGGAAGATTCTTTTCTACAATAGCCCAACTCGCGAAGTATACAGTAACGAGTATGCATCAACACTTCTGATCCACTAAAACGATATTCCTTGTGCTCTAAGGCATATTCAATATTATCAACATTATGATCTTTATAGAAAGAATAGCTTAAATTATTAGCTACATTATCTACTGAATCTAATGTACTTTTAAAATAAGGAACATTCTTTTCTATTCTTCTATAATCATATTTGTAACATGTCTTTTGTGCTGAATCAAGCATTGACAACGCCGATCTTTTCAGCTCAGCCAACAAAGAATTAGGAATAAAATATTCTCCCAAAACAGAAATATTTCTTGCTACATATATTGTATTTCCTGTCTTATTTAGTACATCTACCTGGCGAGCAGCTTGTTCATTCTTTGCCTTTTCGAGTGGCGATTCCAAGTTTACCATAGCAGTAATGTGATTATTTCTTTCATCAAAAGCATCAAGACACAATACAATACCCCTAGTTCTCAATGAAAAATCCACATATATCTTTCTACTATTTGTATCTTTTTCAAGCACATCAATAAAACATTTGTCTAATGTTCTATATAAGATAGTTCCTTTCTTTATACGAATAGGTTGAGCTGTAATAATGTCGTTATTTTGTACCTTGTTTACACGAAAACCACAATATTCGCCTTTTTCATCAAAATAGCTTATACCATCACCATTATTCAACTTTTTGTTGGACTTAATAGTAATAGTATTTCCTTTAGAGAACACCACCTCCCCTATTCTTTCACCATATGATTTTGGTGTATCAATTGATGCTATTTTAAAACCATTATTAAGTTTTCGTTTATTAAAGAAATATGTTGTGAACGATCGGTTGAATACTTTATCAAGTTGTGGAGTAAATGATAAAGTAGAACTTCCTTGTGAACTTCGTTCATATAAATCATCATTTTCTTTAATATATTGATCAATTATTGCACGATAGTATGCTACTACATTCTTAACATAGTCTACATCTTTTAGTCTACCCTCTATTTTAAAAGAAGAAACACCAGCCTCAATCAATGATGAAATATTATTACTTTGATTAAAGTCTTTTAGCGATAATAAGTGTTTATTTCTTACATACACATTACCATTTTCATCTTCCAGATTGTAAGGTAAACGACACATTTGTGCACATTCTCCCCTATTAGCACTTCTACCTGTACAAGCATAGCTCAATCCACATCTACCACTATAACTCACACACAATGCACCATGAATAAATGCTTCTAATGGCACACTAACTTTTGATCGTATTGATTTAATTTCTTCAATGCTTAATTCTCGTGCCAACACAAGTTGTGAGAATCCTACATTTTCAAGAAACTCAGCTTTTTCAGGTAATCGTATGTCACATTGTGTACTTGCATGGATAGCAATTGGTGGCAAATCCATCCTTAGAATTGACATATCTTGAACAATTAATGCATCTACGCCTATCTTATACAATTCGTGAATTAAATCTCTTACTTCATTTAATTCATTATCATATATAATTGTATTAATAGTAACATATATTTTTACATTAAATTGATGAGCATAGTCCACAACTCTCTTAATATCATCAAGAGAATTCCCAGCCGAAGAACGCGCACTGTATCTTGCAGCACCAATATATACCGCATCGGCACCACTATTAATTGCTGCTATAGCTATTTCAGCATTCTTTGCTGGTGCTAACAACTCTAATTTTGTTTTTTTCTTTGCCATCAACAATGAGACTATTTAATGTTACGAATATCGTAAGGAGTTTCTTGATAAACGAAATAATTCAACCAATTTGAATACAATAAATTGGCATGTGATCGCCATCTAACAATCACTTCATTTTCTGGGTTATTACCCTCATAATAGTTATCTGGGATATGAGGATTAAGTCCAAGCCCCAAATCTCTTTTATATTCAAAATCAAGTGTATTTGGTGAGTATTCAGGGTGCCCCAAAATATAAAACTCTCGTCCACCTCTTCCCATCACCATGTAAACACCACATTGATCGCCTTCCGATATTACCTCCAATTCATCATGCTTAAGTACATCTTCTTTCAACAATGTACTATGACGGCTATGGGGAGCATAAAACACATCATCAAATCCTCTAAATATTGGATTCTTATGATTATAAACTTTGTGCTCAAACACGCCCGATAGTTTTTTATCCAAAAGAATCTTTTTTATACCATATCTATAGTACAAACCAGCAAGACCTGCCCAACAGATATACAAAGTTGAAGTAACATGAGTTTTTGCCCAACTGAAAATTTCCTCCAACTGCTCCCAATAATCCACGTCTTCAAAATCCATTTTTTCAACTGGGGCGCCTGTAATTATAAAACCATCATAATTTGACGATTTCACATCATCAAATTTCTTATAGAAGGTGTCGAGGTGTTCGCGAGGAGTGTTTTTACTCTCATGACCATCAACTTCAATCAAATCAAGCTCAATCTGCAACGGAGTGTTTGACAACAAACGCAACAAATCGGTCTCAGTCATAATTTTAAGTGGCATTAGATTCAATACTGCAATACGCAAAGGACGAATATCTTGACTTGATGCTCTTTGCTCATCAATGACAAAAATATTTTCGCTCTTTAATTCCTCTACTGCAGGTAATGATGAAGGGATTCTTACTGGCATATATTCTATATTTATATTTCATTTAATAATTGGTATGCTTCATTTCTTCCTGAATTTAATTTATCACAGAAATGTGCATCCGAATTTACTACAAATGGTGCGTTATAATCTTTTATCCATTTAAAATAGTTCTTATTAGGGAAAAATCGATTAAAATCACCATAGGCTTTAGTATTAATCTCTATTATATATTTATTGTCAATAATTGCATCAAAAACTTCTCTAACTAACGTTTTATACCACGATTCTTCTTCAATTCCTGGCATAAATGAATTAGCATTATTACAAATTTTATCGAAGTGACCAATTATATCGAAGCCTCCAGCATCAATCATTTTTAATGTTTGATTATAGAAACTTGTAACAACTTTTTTAATATCATTATCAAAATATAATGACATTTTCTTTTTGAAATCAACCGAACAACCATCGACATCAACATATACATCATCTTCATTAAATGAAGGTATGAAATGTATTGATCCAATGCGATAATCAAGTGGCAAACATTTAAAATACTCGTTCGAAGGCCCCCAATTATCAAAGAAGTCAATCTCCATTCCAGTAAATATGTTTATTTGGCAACCATATTTACTTTTCATTGTTTCCACTTCATTAGTGTATTGAGACACTAATTCTTTTTTCATATTACAACCCGACTCACAAAGCACTGGTGAGTGTGGGCTGAGTCCAAGCCAATGAAAATCCTGACTAATTGCAGATTTCACAAATGACTCTATATTATCACGACCATCACAGTATTGAGTATGTGTATGGAAGTTATATTGTTGTGATGATTTTATTATATTTTCAAAATCTATCATCAATGCTCTTTTTTATTAATATTCTTATAAAACAAACCAACAAAGCTTAAAGACACAAGTGTTGCGATACCAAGCGACAACCAATAATCAAGGCTTAAACCCTCAAGATTAGGATACTTAGCAACCAAATAGTCAGCAAAAGCATTGTCGAAGGTGAATCCTTCAGGTGCAAAAAGGATATATGTTACACACACCATTGTCATAAACAATGCTGGAATCATTGTAATAATGTACATTTTCTTCTTTCGTGCCAAATACATTGTTATAGCCCACAATGTAAATACAGACAATGCTTGATTACACCAACCAAAGTATCTCCAAAGAACTTGGTAATTGATTTGCATAATAAGATAAGATGCAATGAAAATTGGAATAGAAATAATCAATCTTCTTACAATTGTATTTTGCTTAAATTTCAAGAAATCGGCAGTGATTAGTCTTGCAGTTCTTAAGGCAGTGTCTCCTGAAGTTACCGGTGCCGCAATAACACCCAATATCGCTAACAATCCACCTAATTTTCCAAACCAAGTTACAGAAATTTCATTTACAAGAGGTGCAGCACTACTATTACCAAGATAGCTGGTCAAATCGGTAAAGCTACCCTTAAAGAATGCTATTGCTGCAGCTGCCCAAATCAAAGCAACAATACCTTCAGCTACCATTGCACCATAAAACACTTGTCGTCCTAATTTCTCATTCTTAATACAACGAGCCATCAAAGGAGATTGTGTGGCATGGAATCCAGAAATAGCACCACATGCAATCGACACAAACATCATCGGGAAAATAGGATGATTATCAGCATCAGGATAGCGATTATATAAGCCATCAGTAAATTCTGGTATGTATTCAAGATTTCCTAACAACACACAAAATATACCAATTGCCATAAATAGTAGCGCAAAGCCAAATATTGGATACAAATTACCAATTAGTTTATCAATAGGCAACAAAGTAGCCAACATATAATAAACAAAAATAGCTATAATCCAGAATTGAGTATCAAGTGTTTCAGGTGTTAAGCCAGCAATCAACTGAGCTGGATTAATCACAAATACAGCACCAACAAGAATCATCAATATTAATGCAAAAACACGCATTATTTGTTTGATATTGTTGCCCAATTGTTCACCTACAATCTCAGGTAATGAAGCTCCATCTCTTCTAATTGACATCATACCCGATACATAGTCATGAACGGCACCTCCAAATATAGTACCTAATGCAATCCAGATAAATGCAGCTGGGCCATACATCACGCCCATTATTGCACCAAAAATTGGACCTAAGCCAGCAATGTTTAGGAATTGGATCAAAAATACCTTCCATGTTGGCATAGGCATATAGTCAACACCATCTTTTAAAGTATAAGCTGGAGTCTTACGAGTTTCATCAATATCAAGAATCTTTTCTACAAATGTACCATATAGAAAATATCCACCAATCAATACAGCTAATGCTATTAAAAACGATACCATTATCTAATCTATTAGTTCAACAATCTTTGTTCTTCCTTTCTAACCCAATTCTCTGTTTTGAAAATTATCTCATTCAGTTTGTTGAGTTCTTTTTCCAATTGAAGAATATCATTTACAATATCATTCTTTGAATTAGATTTCGCATACATTATTCTGCTATTGCTTAATTTTGATTTCAATAGATCTCTTTCTTTATACATTGAAAGCAATTGTTTCATTTCTTGGGCTGCATCTTTTGATTTGAAATCAATAAATGAATCGTATACCAATCCTTTCTTTATGACAAACATAAAATCAACTTCTCTTCTATGTTCCACAGTAGAAATATCCATATTTCTAATTTCATCAACTACTGATTGATAATCTTCATCACCCCAAGTTAATTTGTAGTTACTCAATTGAGCCAAACTTGGTAAGTTTATTTCGTCCAATCGATGATTCTTTCTAATCTCATTGCGTTTGAACACATATATTGTTACTTTTCCTTCAATATTATTGCGTTCTGTAGCCCACCATCCATATCCTGTCACATCATCTAATACCATCATATAATCGTTAGATTCTGAATTGTATGGCATACCTATATTTCTACCTTTAAGGAACTCTCCCGAATCTTCATCTTTTCGTGTAAAATATATATCATATCCACCTAATGTGTTTTCTTCATTAGATGAATAATATAATGTCATACCATCTTGCATCAAAAATGGACAAATCAAATCGCCATTACTTTCGATCTGCTCATCAATAAACTTTGGAGTATCCCAATTACCATCAATCAACTTAACAGTTTCGCATAGTCGCATCTTGCCATTTTCATCGGGCATTGACCATAACAAACGGGTACTACTTTGGTCTTTAAAACCTATTGTAGATTGTTCAATATTAATTGGTAACTCTGATTGAGGTACTATATAACCTGTTTCAGGCGACAACTTATAATGTTCGAAGAATTTATCCTTATCGACCGTAATACTATCAAGAACAACAATATCTTCCACATGATCAAGCATTGACTTTGCTAATTTTGCATAACGAATATCCTCCTTAACAGCATCATCAATCTCTTTATCGTTATCTTCCATAATAGATTGATACTCATTATACATTCTTATGGCATCATCAAATTTATAGTTCTTAGAGTAAATCATAGCAAGATAACGAGGTGATTCAATAACTCGTTTTGTGGTGGCGAATTCGAAATATTCAATCGATTCTTCTTCACGACCTAATTCATATAAGCAAACACCAATCCAGTGGTTTATTGAACCATTCTTCTTGTTTTTATTATTCTTTTTATACTCTTTCTTAAATAGAGGTAAAGCTTCTTCGTATTTACCTTTTGAGTATAAATCTTTTGCCTTCGATAATTGCGCATTCACATTACTCACACAAAAAAAAGTAATAAGAAATAGCGTTATAAATTTCCTCATATTAACTTTATTTAATTCAAAGTTAGCATAATCATTGCAAAATTCAAATTACATTTCGATGTAATAATCTTTTAATCGTTACTTAGTAACCCTTCTTCGATAATAATCTGCTCAATTGCCATTTGAGTAGACCAACGATCTAAATCATTTCTATTAGAGAACATCATTACACACACATTGCTTTTAGGATATTTAGCTGCATAAGCTTGAAATCCGCCATTGTCTCCAGTATGATAAATTTTAGTTTCTCTATTTGGTTTCTTATCAATGAACCAACCATATCCGTAATAAGTGTTATCTCTATTTTGATATGATGAGTATTTACTTCCACTTACCTCAATGTGTGGTGTGTAAGCAAGATCTTTAGTAGACTTAGCAACAACCTTATCGTTGCTCAATGCAATTTCCCATTTTATGAAATCATCAAGTGAAGTGTAAATACCACCATCAGCTTTTGTACCGAAGAATGTTTCTTCTCCGTAGTCATATTCCATCCAATGACGGCCATTCTTATCAGTGTATTGAGTTTCTAAATCACCCTTTTCTTTTTCCGAATCAGAATCTATCGAATTCAAATCAGACTCTGAGATATTTATATATCCATGAGCCATGTGAGGGATTTCAATTGTTGGTTCAAAATATCTCACATTTGTCATACCTGCCTTATTGAAGATATTTTCTTTCTGGAAAGTCTCAAAGTCTGTACCAGAAACTCTTTTTACAACTTCAGCTAGCACTTGGAATGTAGGATTTTTGTAATCATATTTTGTTCCTGGCTCAAATTTAAGTTCATCCAAATCTACCATGTATTCCAAGCATTGTTTGTCAACAATGTGCAACATAAAATCCTTATCAACGCGAGGTCTATTATCAGGTACACCAGATGAATGACTCATTAGATGCTTTAGTTTTACAGTCTTCCAAATATCACTTTTAAATTCTGGAAAATACATCGCCACACTGTCATTAATATCCAATTTACCTTGTTCATATAGCGACAAAATAGCTAATGCTGTAAACTGTTTAGTTATCGAAGCAATATTAAACACTGTGTGTTCATTGATTTTCTCCTTTGTGTTAACATCGGCAATACCACGCCATCCCATATAAACTACTTTATCATCCTTCAAAATAGCCATAGCACACCCTGGAGCATCGTCAGTATAGTTAGAATTTAACAGCGAATCAATTCTTTCTGCAATTCTATCATTATCCACCTTAGAAGTATTACAACTCACACCAACCATCGTAATTATAGCCAATAGTATTAATAAAAATCTATGATTCATAATTAAAACATTTTATTTATTTGTTCTAACGAAAGTGTATTAATCACTTTTTTTCCATCAGGAGTATAATTTGGATCAGGCAATGCCAATAAATCCTCTACCAATGCTTCTGCCTCACTATTTGATAATTTCTTGCCATATGGTATCGCACCACTTCGAGCAACCGATAAAGCTATCTTATCAAATAATTTTGCTGACAATTCCTTGCCACCTTCATTAACTTCATCAATAACTTGTAGAATAGTGTCTTCAATATCAAGTTTTTCGACTCCAGTAGGCATACCATTTACAGTCCAATCATTGCCACCTAAATGAGACAAATTAAATCCTAATTTATTCAACCCATCAGTAATTTCCCCCATAACAGCACCTTGCGCAGGAGTTAGATGCAACATCACTGGGAACATAATTCCTTGCGACACAATTTCATCTCTTTCAATTTGCTTAAGATATCGCTCATACAACACTTTTACATGAGCTCTGTGTTGGTCGACAAGAATTATGCCACTACTAACTGATGACACAATATATTTGCCATTAAACTGAAAACAAATGATATTATTCTTTACTTCATCAACATTTTCACTAAATATTGACGATGAAATAAAATTATCTTTTATAGGGAGTTCAACCATTGGTTCAGGAGAAAGCGGCTCTTCATCAGGCTGATATATTTTGCTTTTAGTAAAGCTTTCACCTAAAATCTCCCAATTCTTTAAAGAACTTGGTATCTGACTCTTATACCCACTATTTACTTTTGATTTTGATACTTCAAACGGATTATAGGTTGGATCAAAATCAATATTTGGTTTTGTACAATCTGTATCGTTAGTAAATGCTGGGATTTCGGGTGCATCTTCAGTATCGAAATCGATTGAAGGCACAACACTAAATTTTCCTAAAGTCTCCTTTACTGCAGCTGATAGAATTTGCCAAATTGGCGCTTCATTTTCAAATTTAATTTCAGTCTTTGTTGGATGTATATTTACATCAATCGACTCTGGCTCTACAGTGAAATTTAAGAAATAATTAGGTTGAACATCGTTTGCAATTAGTTCGTCATAGCTTGTTAAAACAGCCTTATGAAAATAAGGATGACGCATATATCTACCATTAACAAAGAAGTATTGCAACGCATTACGCTTCCTTGAATTTTCTGGTTTAGATATAAATCCATCAATTTTAATCAATGAAGTATCCAACTTCAATGGTATCAACTGCATATCAAGTGAACGGCCAAACAAATCTATGATTCTTTGTTTAAACGAACCTCCTAATAACTTATAAATAGTAGTATCATTATGTACCAATGTGAAACTAACATTATGATTTACTAATGCTAATTTCTCAAATTCCTTAATAATATTACTCAATTCAACTTGGTTGCTCTTTAAGAATTTTCTTCGAGCTGGTACATTAAAGAATAGATTTTTAATAATAAAATTAGCACCTACAGGACACATTTCAGGTTCTTGCTTCTCGCATTTAGACGCTGAAATCAATAATTTTGTTCCTATAGGATCCTCTTTTCGACAAGTCTTCAGCTCAAGTTGTGAAATAGCTGCAATAGAAGCCAATGCCTCACCTCTAAATCCCATTGTATGCAATGAAAATAGGTCTTCAGCACAAGTTATTTTAGAAGTAGAGTGTCGCTCAAATGCTAAACGAGCATCGGTGGCACTCATGCCCTTTCCGTTATCAATAACCTGTATCAACGAGCGTCCAGCTTCCTTTAGGATAATATGAATATCATCGGCACCCGCGTCAATGGAATTCTCTACAAGTTCCTTTATTACCGATGAAGGGCGTTGTATGACTTCTCCTGCTGCAATCTGGTTAGCAACTGAATCAGGCAATAATTTTATTATATCACTCATTTATTCTTTTCTCCTCCAATTTTTTCTTTTAGATTCAACTGGTTCACTCAATAAATTCTTCATTGCATCAGGAATAACATATATATCCTCTGGATTCATTGGGCGGATTGAATTAAACCATTGAAAACCGTTCAAATACAAATCTTTCTTTCGTGCCTTAAATAATGGCACTGCCTTGGCTACTGGTTGTGGCCACATACTGATTCTATCGATTTCTTGTTTAGGCTTCAAAAGCATTCTCAAGAAACTTCCTTCAGCTGTCACAAACTTATTATAAGTTGAATCACTTTCCATTGGTAGCATAAGTACCATTGCATTACCATCAACATCAAGTTGTCTCAATTCACCATCTTGAAAAAGAGCTTTCATCTTTTTTCCTGATAATTGATTGAAATATATTTCACCTAAATGTTCGGCCACGAATGCGTTACTTGGTAATTCAGCATAATCTACTGTACTATCATTGAAGTGAATCAATACTTCATCACCAAAAATTTGACGATTGCCCGACCAGATAATAGGATGCTTATACATCTTCAAGATTGAATCTCTTTCTTCCATTACCATAGAATCACACACCCCTTGCACATCTGCTCTATAGAATCTTACTGTAGGACATGCAACCATGACTCTCAACGAATCGCTATCAAGGAATGTTTTTATAGTATCGCCGTGAAGGTATAATGTATCTTTTTGAGAAAATTCTCTTGCTCGAGCTCTCTTTGTAGCAAATGATCTATTAGCTTTCTCATCATGGAATCCATAATCTCCATCAAGGATGGTGCTATGCACAGAATCGGTCAATTCAAATCGTCCAAATGCTTCACCATATCCAAGATTTCTATTGTAGAAAACAGTATCACCAGTCAACTTTTCATTATTTTTTCCAACTAAAAGTGAACGATTGTACAGAGTTGCCATTTCATTAGCAGTATTATACCATCCTTTATTGGTATAAATAATATTGCTATCAGAAACAATGGTTGTGTATCCTACAATATCGGCAACCTTGCTTTCTGTGTTGTAATGAAGAGTGTCTGTATTCATTACATACTTATTATTCAACAGCTCCACATCATATAGAAACTCTGCATTCTTTGTATCTGGCTCATATTGTCCATATACAGATGATAGCTCATTCTGATCGTCAACAATCTTTCCACCTTCAAAGTAATATCCAAGATTTTCAGCTATGCTATAGTCTAAACTATCAGTAAACAGAGTTACTTTTTTGTTTTCTAAACGAACATTATTGCGCAGTTTCGCGAATTCTTCGTCGCCATTATAAAACAAATAATCAGCGTAAACAAATAGAGTATCACCCTGCTCCATTTTCACATTTCCAAAGGCATCAAAAGAATTAGTTTTATCGTAAAAGTAGGCACTGTCACAGTACATGAACATACCCTCTTTTCTAAATTTTACATTCCCTCTCAATACTTGAAAATCAGGTGTGAGTCTTTCATCAGCTACAAGTTCGTCGGCATATTCCAAGAAAACTTTATTTTTTTGATATCTATCAGCTTCAGGAACTTGAGGCTTGATTATTGGTTTATTTTGCGTATTAAGTTGTTGTGCAACTATATAATTTCCTACTATATCACTGATATAAATAACAGCCAAAAGGCACAAGATTACTTTTAAAACCTTATGCCCTTTATTTCTTGATTTATTATTCAATCCTATCACAGTTGTTATTTTTTCAACCAACCATCATATTCAAATTCACAATTTCTCCAGCCATCTTCAATTCTCACAAAAGTTTCCTTTTGTTTCTTAGCAATCCAATTGGCTATTATCGAACTTTTTGTTTTTTCTTCGTATAATGATTTTATTGTTTGATAATCATCTTTCATGTTTGCTTTGTGACCAGCGATACGATTTGTTAGTTTCACAATCACTACAACCTCACGCTCAGTTTTTGGGTCGCGCATAATAAATGGTTCCGAGATTTGTTGCACCTTCAAAGTATCAACAACCTTAGCAATTTCTTGAGGCAAATCCCCCATTTCAAACTTTGTAGAAGTTACGCCTCTTTTGTTGTTTACCATAATACCCTTATTATTTTTAGAGTCTTTATCTTGTGAAACATATTGAGTAGCTTCTTCAAAAGTAAATTTCTCTGCAAGAATATCTTTCTTTAGTGAATCCAAACGATTAACAGCATCAAGCAAATCCTTATCTGATACCTTTGGACGCAAAATAATATGGCGAGTATTTACTCTGTCACCACGCTTTTCGATAAGCTGAATGATGTGGTATCCATATTCAGTTTCAACAATCTTTGAAGCTTTCTTAGTATCATTAAGGTTAAATGCCACATTAGCATACTCTGGTACTAACTCGCCTTTACCCAAAAGTCCAAGTTCACCTCCATGCACTGATGATCCATCTTCTGAATACAAAATTGCCAATGTAGAAAATTCACTTTGACCAGTATTTACTTGATTAGCATAATCACGAAGACGCGCTTTCACATCATCAATTTCTTGTTGTGGTATTATAGGGTTCAATTTTATCATTTGAACCTCTACTTGCATTGGAATGTAAGGAATACTATCTTCCGATAGATTAGCATAGAATTTTCTAACATCCGATGGAGTTGGCTTAACCGATTTAGTCAATTCATCTTTTACTTGTTGAATTACATAAGAATTTCTAGTAATTTCAATCAATTGCTCTCTCAATTCAGGAATTGACTTTCTAAAATACTCTTCTACCTTCTCCTTAGAACCCAAGTTTTCGATATAGAAATTGATACGGTAATCCACTTGTTGCATAACAGTAGCATCACCCACTTCAATAGTATCTATTTTAGCTTGGTGTAGGAACAATTTATCTACAGCAAGTCGTTCAGGAATCACACAATAAGGATTACCCTTAATAGAATTTCTTTCATATTGCATTTGCAAATATTGTTCTTCTATCTCCGACTTATAGATAGGCTCATCACCTACTACCCATGCTACTTCTTCAACTATATTATTCTGAGCGTTTAATTGGATTAAACCACCCAATAACAATCCTGCTAAAAATAATTTTACTTTCACTTCTATATGAATTTATTTTATTACTACTTTACACGAATTGATTGCCCGAATTAATCAGACAATCAATTGCGTATAATCCTTTAATTCTATTTGCAAAATTAATAGGAATTCTTGTATTTAACAGCAAAAATCGATTAAAACACACTTAAATTATCCTTTTTTAATAAAATCAAGTGTTATTAGCCTCTACACGCTATTCTTTAACCAATTTTAGCACCTTCTTATTGATCTTTACTTTATATTTTGACTTGAGTTCTTTAACCCATTCTTTCTCTAAAGCATTCTGATAATCGGTAGTGACTTGACCTCTCACATCAGCAGCTTCTTCTGGCTGATTAATTACCTTTCCTTCAAGTATAAAGTATTTAGTAAACTTCTTATCTGGAGTTGCTTTTTCGCCATTAAACACTAGCTCATCAACAAATCTATTTTCGCCTTTAGCAGTTAGATGACGCTCAATTTTAATATTTCTGCGGAATTTTTTATGCAATGCAGTAGCAATAGTATCACCACCAAGTTTTGTCATAAAATTCTTTACTTCATTCTCAATAGAATCGTTCAAAGAGTATAGGATTAAACCTTTAAATTTAGGTTGTTCCCACACTGTATATTTAGCCTTATTCTTTTTGAAAAAATTTTCAAGACCTTCCTTATCTTCACTTGATTTAGCCCAAACCTTTTTATTACTGATTTCGAACAATAAGATACCTTCCTTATACTCATTAAGCAAATTAGCATATTCAGGATACTTATTTACCAAATCTTCCTTTTCAAATTCAAGCAAAGTTTCATTAACTAATTTCTCAACACATTTCTTTATATAATTACGACCCTGCTCTACACCTAACTTCATCTTTGAAGTCCAATTCTTAGCAACATGTGATGAAGGAACTTCACCACCCTTAAATGTGAATACTGGGATATCGCATTTCTTTACATTAGCAACAAAACTGCTATCAAATCCATTAATCGACAACATGCGTTCGATTTCTGCATCAAACGCAGCATTTGGCTTGTAATTTAGTTCTTTTTTTAGATCATTAAGTCGCAAATTACTAATCATTTTGCTACGATCATCTCTATTTACGATAGCAAGAACATCTTCTTTCACTTCTTCGTAGCTTCCAAGTGGCTTATATTCCAATACCTTTACCAAGTGTACGCCATAATCAGCAACCGATGGTTCAGATACTCCACCAACTTGAGTGGTAATCATTTTATCTTCGATAGCTTTAACTAACTGACCAGTGCCAAACCAACCAAGTTCACCACCATTATTTGCACTACGCTTATCGTCAGAAAAATCTTTTGCTAATTGAGCGAAATCAGCTCCATTCTTCAATAGGTTATAAAGAGAATCCATTGATGCTTTCACTTTAACAACATCTTCAGGATCTACAGCATTACCTGCTCTCTTATAAGTTTTTACAATATGAGCAACACGATACTTTCCTGTTAGGAAATTCTCTCCTGTTACCTTTATAAGGTGATAGCCAAAATCAGATTTAACTACATCAGATATATTACCGACTGAAGTCTTATATGCAGCATCTTCAAATTCATATGGGAAACGACCTACCCAAATCATTCCAAGATCTCCACCTTTTGCAGAAGAATAATCATCAGAAGAATATTTCTTAGCCAATTCGCCAAAATCTTCTCCCGACAACACACGATTTCGGATAGAATCGAGTTTAAGATCATTACCAGGGTATGAAGGCAGCATAATGTGACTCACATACAGTTTTTTCTTCATTCTCTCATATGTTTCCTTTGCAAATGGCTCAATATATTTTTCGCTACTTAAATAAGGCTTCATTAGTTCTGCCTTATGGCCATTAAATTCAGTCACAAAGGTTTTTACAGTATCCAATCCAGCTGCTTCAGCTTCGGCCACTTTCAACTTATAAACAACAAATCTATCAACATAATCTTCAAGTGATTCCTTTTCGATTTGTTGCTTATTATTCTTGTGATACATGTATTCAAATTCCGACAACTTGACATCTTTTCCATTGATAGTCATAATCACCGGATTATCAGTTGCATTAGCACTCAATGATAAGGCAAGTAATGCTCCTAAAACAAATTTATTCTTCATATTAAGTTTCAATATCAATTGGTAATATATATAATAACGGCAGATATAATATAAAATTATATCCACCGCTATTTTTTTATAATTTTAAGTATTAGCCTCTACTATAATTAGGAGCTTCACTTGTAATTGCAACATCATGTGGGTGGCTTTCAGCAACACCTGCATTAGTAATACGAGTAAATTTAGCTTGGTGCAAAACATCAATATTCTTAGCACCACAATATCCCATACCTGCGCGTAGACCACCAAGCATTTGATATACTACTTCATACAAAGAACCCTTATAAGGAACACGAGCAGCAATACCTTCTGGAACCAACTTTCTTGCATCGCTTACATTGCCTTGGAAATAGCGGTCCTTTGAGCCCTTTTCCATAGCTTCAAGTGATCCCATACCACGATATGACTTGTACTTTCTACCGTTAAAGATGATAGTTTCACCTGGAGATTCTTCTACACCTGCAAACATACCACCAAGCATTACCGAGCTACCACCGGCTGCAAGAGCCTTAACGATATCACCAGAATATCTAATACCACCATCAGCAATCAAAGGAACACCTGTACCTTCAAGCGCCTTAGCAACATCATATACTGCAGTCAATTGAGGTACACCAATACCTGCAATAACACGAGTTGTACAAATAGAACCTGGGCCAATACCAACTTTCACGCCATCAGCACCATTTTCAACCAAATATTTTGCTGCTTCACCTGTTGCAATATTACCAACTACAACATCGATTGAAGGGAACTTTGCTTTCACTTCTTTCAACACATTTACTACACCCTTAGTGTGACCATGTGCTGTATCAATTACAATAGCATCAACACCAGCCTTAACCAATGCTTCAGCTCTTTGCAAGCTATCACCTGTTACGCCAATGCCAGCTGCTACACGCAAACGGCCAAGAGCGTCCTTACAAGCATTTGGTTTATCCTTTGCCTTTGTAATATCTTTATATGTTACCAATCCAATTAGTTTGCCATCTTTATCAACAACTGGCAATTTTTCAATCTTATGATTTTGCAAGATTTCAGCTGCTTCTTCAAGATTAGTTGATTGAGTTGTAGTAACAAGATTATCTTTTGTCATCACCTCTTCAACTTTTCTTTGCAAGTCGCGTTCAAATCTCAAATCGCGATTAGTTACAATACCCACCAAAGTCATATCTTCATCAACTACTGGGATACCACCAATCTTATATTCTTTCATCATATTGAGAGCATCATTCACTGTAGAACCCACCTTGATAGTAACTGGGTCGTAAATCATACCATTTTCGGCACGCTTTACAGTGTGAACTTGACGAGCTTGCTCTTCAATACTCATATTTTTATGAATAACACCAATACCACCTTCTCTTGCAATAGCTATTGCCAACTGAGATTCAGTTACAGTATCCATTGCAGCAGACACAAGCGGCACATTCAATGTTATGTTTCTTGAGAACTTTGTTGATAGATCAACACTATTAGGCAACACCTCTGAATAGGCTGGAATTAGGAGGACATCATCAAATGTTAGTCCGTCCATCTTTACGCGATCGGTAATAAATGACATAAACAAATAGTTTAAATTTTATTACACGCAAAATTACACTTTTTTTTCAAAATAAACAAACAGAAACTACATTCAATAATGGATTTTTGTAATTAAACACAAAAAAGGTGGAACAATTTTTACATCGTACCACCTTCTATAATCAAATACCCATTTCGGACAAGAATTTTATCTTCAATAATCTTAATTCTTCATCAGAATATACACTTCCGAATTCATCAAGAACTTGATCAAAATCATCATCTTCAGTTTCGCTAAAATAATCCATTACTTCTTCTTGATCTTCTTCATCCATTATCTGATTCAAGTAATAGCCAATATTTATTTTAGTACCTGATCGAACTATTGACTCAATTTCATCAATCAAATCGTTAAATTCCATACATTTCGAACGTGCCAACTCATCTAGTGGAATTTGTCGGTCAATACCTTGAATAATTTCAAGACGAGGTTTACTCTTATTAGGCACTGTTCTTATCCACAAATCTTCTGGACGCTCTATTTCGTTTTCTTCAACATGACGCTTTATCAAGTCTAAGAACTCTTCACCATAACGCTTTGCTTTACCACCGGCACCCACACCCGGAATTTTTTGCAATTCGTCCAATGTTATAGGATAAGTGGTTGCCATAGCTTCAAGTGAAGGATCTTGGAATATTACATAAGGTGGCAAATTCAATTTCTTAGCAACCTTCTTTCTTAAATCCTTAAGCATTGAAAACAATGCAGGGTCAACAGCACTTGTCATTCCACCTCGCATTTGACTTGCTGCATCTGTATCACTATAATCTCTATCTTCGACAATTTGGAATGAAGAAGGTTTTTCTAAGAATTTACGCCCTACATCAGTAATCTTCAACAATCCATAATTCTCTATATCACGCGACACATAGCCTGCAATAACAGCTTGTCTAATCACTGTATTTAGATGTTTTTCGTCAAAATCATCTTTCGAACCAAATACATCAAGTTCATTGTGCTTATATAGTTTGATATCGTTAGTGAGTTTACCTCTCAAAACATCAATCACATATCCAGCTTTATATTTCTCCTTCAACGCAATTATAGCTTCAAGCACAGCACACAATTCATCATTAGCCTCAATGAGTTTTTTAGGATTTAAGCAGTTATCACAGTTTCCACAATTTTCTTCATGATATTCCTCACCAAAATAGTGCAATAGAATCTTTCTGCGACAAAGTGATGATTCAGCATAAGAAGCTGTTTCCATCAATAGCTGTTTCCCGATTTCTTGTTCTACCACAGGTTTTCCTTGCATAAACTTTTCAAGTTTCAGCAAGTCCTTATTAGTGTAGAATGTGATACATTGTCCTTCGCCACCATCGCGCCCTGCTCTACCAGTTTCCTGATAATATCCTTCAAGACTCTTTGGAATATCATAATGTATTACATATCGAACATCAGGCTTATCAATACCCATTCCGAATGCGATTGTAGCCACAATAACATCCACATCTTCGTGTAGGAACGCATCTTGATTCTCTGAACGAGTTACACTATCCATACCAGCATGATAAGGCAATGCCTTTATCTCATTTACCACAAGTTTTTCAGCCAGTTCTTCAACTGTCTTACGGCTCAAGCAATAAATGATACCCGACTTTCCTTCTTGCGACTTAATATACTTAACGATATCAATATCAACACTCGAAGTTTTAGGTCGCACTTCATAATAAAGGTTTTCTCTATTAAATGAAGATTTAAACACCTTGGCATCAACCATACCAAGATTCTTTTGTATATCATGCTGTACCTTAGGAGTAGCAGTAGCAGTCAATGCAATCACAGGACGATTACCAATTTCGTTGATGATTGGTCTTATTCGTCTATATTCAGGTCTAAAGTCATGACCCCACTCTGAAATACAGTGAGCTTCATCAACTGCGTAAAAAGATATTTTTATCGTCTTTAAGAATTCGATATTTTCTTCTTTAGTTAAAGATTCTGGAGCTACATATAGCAGTTTTGTTACACCCGATACAACATCTTCTTTAACTTGATCAATTGCTTGACGATTTAACGAAGAATTCAAGAAATGTGCTATACCATCCTTTTCGCTAAAATTTCTCATAGCATCAACTTGATTTTTCATCAATGCTATAAGTGGAGAAATTACTATCGCAGTACCTTCCATAATAAGTGAAGGCAATTGATAGCAAAGTGACTTACCCCCTCCTGTAGGCATTAGCACAAATGTATCATTCTCATTCAAAAGGTTCACCATAATGGCTTCTTGATTTCCTTTGAACGAATCAAAACCAAAGTTTTTCTTTAGTTCTTGAGCTAATAATTCACTTTTACTTATCATAGCAAATCAGTTTTAGGTAAAGCAACGGTATAACAAATTTAGCAATTATTCTTCAACACTACAAAAAAATTAATTAAATTCTTTCGACATTTCAAAGTTTGCTTTCAAAAGTTGCTCTGAAGCATATTCTTTTGTCACAACAAATGACTTTTCATCTGAAGATGGTAGCTCAAACATTGCATCAATCATTATTGACTCAACAATAGAGCGCAAACCGCGAGCGCCAAGTTGATATTCAATTGCCTTATCCACAATATATTCCAAAGCATCCTCATTGAACGACAGTTCCACATCATCCATTGCAAACATCTTTTTATATTGCTTCACAATAGCATTCTTTGGCTCAGTTAGAATTCTCAACAGTGCTGATCTATCCAATGGTTCGAGGTTTGTCAAAATTGGCAAACGACCAATAATTTCAGGAATCAAGCCATATGACTTTAAATCTTGTGGTGCTACATAATGCAACAATCGTTCTCTATCAACTTTTTGTTGTTGGCTATTTTTCCCATACCCCACTACATGTTGATTAAGTCGCAATGCTATTTTACGCTCAATACCTTCAAATGCTCCACCACAAATAAACAAAATATTCTTTGTGTCGACCGGAATCATTTTTTGGTCAGGGTGTTTTCTACCACCTTGAGGTGGCACATTTACAACAGATCCTTCAAGAAGTTTCAACAAACCTTGTTGCACACCTTCACCACTCACATCTCGAGTTATCGAAGGATTATCCCCTTTTCTCGCAATCTTATCTATTTCATCAATGAATACGATACCTTTTTCGGCAGCTTTCACATCATAATCGCAAGCTTGGAGCAATCTTGTGAGCAAACTTTCAATATCTTCGCCCACATAACCTGCCTCAGTCAACACTGTTGCATCAACAATAGTAAATGGCACTTTCAATAATTTAGCAATCGATTTTGCCAACAATGTTTTTCCTGTACCTGTAGGACCTACAATTATAATATTTGACTTTTCTATTTCAACATCATCATTCATTTGCTGCGACAATCGTTTATAATGATTATACACAGCTACCGATAGATAACGCTTAGCCGTTTCTTGACCTATTACATATTGATTAAGATATGCCATAATTTCTTGAGGTTTTGGCACATCATCAAGCACCAAGTATGCCGACTTAGTTTTCTTATTCTTATTTAGATATTCATTTGCAATTTCATTTGCATGTTCGGCGCAATCAGAACAAATACATCCTTCTGCGCCTGGCATTAACAAATCAACTTCCGATGCGTTTCTTCCACAGAAACTGCAATGCATATCGTTATTTTTCTTTGACATCTAACTATTTTTTAGTGCGTTCAAGAACTTTATCAATCATTCCATATTCAGCAGCTTCTACAGCTGTCATCCAATAATCACGATCAGAATTTGCTGCTACCTTTTCTATTGGTTGTCCTGAATGATCTGATATAATTTCATATAATTCATTCTTCAACTTCAAAATCTCACGAGCTGTGATTTCAATATCAGAAGCTTGACCTTGAGCACCACCAAGAGGTTGATGTATCATCACGCGAGAATGCTTTAAAGCAAAACGCTTACCTTTTTCACCAGCTACAAGCAACACTGCAGCCATTGAAGCAGCCATGCCTGTACAGATTGTTGACACATCGCTTGAAATGTATTGCATTGTATCATAAATACCAAGACCAGCATACACAACACCACCAGGCGAATTAATATAGATAGACACATCTTTACCTGGATCAGATGAATCCAAATATAGCAATTGTGCTTGTATTACATTAGCTGTATAATCATCGATTTGTGTACCCAAGAAAATAATACGGTCCATCATCAATCTTGAGAAAACATCCATTTGAGCAACATTCAATTGACGCTCTTCGATGATTGTTGGAGATATATAGCTATCAGTTATCAACTGACTGGTATAATTTGCATATTGATCAAAAGCCAACCCATTCATTCCTCTATGCTTTACAGCATAATCTCTAAAATCGTTTTTCATACCTTTTCTTTGTTATTAATTATATCAAATTTGATTTTCTATCCAAAGTTACTATTTTTTATTTAAAATAAAAATATCTACCCGATAAATTCACACTTACAATCCTAAAATACAATTAGGTGCTGGATTTAAGTTCAATCCAACACCTAATCTATTACATTTATTATATTATAAGATTTTAACCTCTTATGACACCGCGCTTAGAGCCACGAACAAAATTAACAATTTCATCGCGTTCCTTGCATGCAGGCAATTCTTCTTCGATTTTTGCCAATGCATCAGAGTTGTTCATACCCGACATATATAGATATCGGTAGATTTCTTGGATTTCACCAATTTGTTCATTTGTGAAACCTCTACGACGCAAACCTACTGTGTTAATACCAGCATAAGATACTGGAAGACGGCCAGCCATAACAAATGGAGGAATATCTTTATTTACCAACGAACCACCTTGAACCATTACATGTTGTCCAATATGAGTAAATTGGTGAATCAATGCACCACCACCAATTACTGAATAGTCATTGATAGTAACTTCACCTGCTACTTGCACTGCATTCGACATAATTACATTGTTACCCAATTCACTATCATGTGCCACATGGCAATAAGCCATAATCAAGCAGTTATTACCAACAACAGTTTTTCCTTTTGATGCAGTACCTCTATTTACAGTTACACATTCACGAATCACTGTGTTATCACCAATAATTGCAACAGAATCTTCACCTTTAAACTTAAGATCTTGTGGTACGCCCGAAATAACAGCACCCGAATGTATCACACAATTCTTACCAATTCGTGCACCTTCCAAAATTGTAACATTGCTGGCAATCTTTGTACCTTCGCCAATTTCAACATTTTTATCAATTGTTACAAATGGACCAATTTCAACATTTTCAGCAATTTTTGCTTCAGGATGCACACAAGCCAATGGATGTTTCATATAAATCCTTCTATATTATGTTTTTATTTATTCTTTACAATTTGTGCCATAAATTCAGCTTCCGATACGATCTTTTCGCCAACGAAAGCATAACCCTTCATCACAGCACATCCTCGTCTAATTTCCGACATCAATGAAAGATGGAATACCAAAGTATCACCAGGAACTACTTTTTGACGGAACTTAACATTGTCAATCTTCATAAAGTATGTAGAATACTTTTCTGGTTCATCTACATTGCTTAGTACCAACAAACCACCAACTTGTGCCATTGCTTCCACTTGTAGAACACCTGGCATAACTGGTTCTTGTGGGAAGTGACCTTGGAAGAATGGTTCATTTACCGATACATTCTTCACTCCTACAATATGATTTTCGTCCTTTTCGATAACCTTATCAACCATTAGGAATGGATAACGGTGTGGCAACAATTCTCTAATCTTGTTGATGTCCATCAAAGGAGCAACATTCGGATTATAGATTGGTGCTTGAATATCTTGACGCTTGATTTCTCTTCTTACTTTCTTAGCAAATGTCGTATTCAAAGAGTGACCTGGTTTAACAGCAATGATTCTACCCTTCAATGGACGACCAATCAACGCAATATCACCCAACACATCAAGCAACTTATGACGAGCTGGCTCGTTATCAAACACAAGAGGCTTGTTGTTGATATAACCAAGTTCGTTTACATTCTTATGAGGCACACCCATCAAGTCAGCAAGTTTGTCAATAGTTTCTTGCGACATTGGAGAGTCATAAATTACAATTGCATTATCCAAGTCACCACCCTTGATAAGATTATTGCTTACCAATGGTTCAACTTCACGCACAAACACGAATGTACGGCTCGCAGCAATTTCTGTCTTAAACTTGTCCATGCTTGTAAGCATAGCAAATTGGTTAGAAAGCACTGGAGACTTAAATTCAATCATTGTTTCGATAGAAAAATCATCATCTGGCAAAGCAATCAAAGAAGCTCCTGAGTTTTCATCAACAACTTCCATTTTTTGCTTAACTATATAGAAATCTTTTTCTTCAGTTTGTTCTTCGTAACCTACTTCTTCGATCTTTTCAGCATATTCAATTGCGCTACCATCAAGAATAGGCATTTCAGGTGCATCAAGTTCGATCAAACAGTTATCAATTCCCGCAGCATATAATGCAGCCAATGCATGTTCGATAGTGCTTATCTTTACATCACCTTTCGCAATTACAGTACCGCGTTGAGTTTCGATTACATTTTCTGCTACAGCATCCACAATTGGAGCGTCAGGCAAATCAACTCTTTTAAACTTGTAACCATGTCCAGTTGGCGCAGGATTAAATGTTGCATTAATTTGCAAACCAGTATGCAAACCCTTACCGCTTACTTGAAATGTCGTTTTTAAAGTTCGTTGTTTCATATTTCTATTATTTATTTTCAATTATTTTCTTTAGATTTTCTATCTCTTTCTTTAATGCGCTAATTTCGGCATTAGTTCTATTAAGATTCTTCACATTTGCAACTTGACGAGCAAAATCCACATGTTTAACTGCAGGATAACCCATCAAAATATTATTGTCGCTCACGCTCTTTGGAATACCTGATTGAGCTCCAAATTGATTATTATCACCCACAACAATATGTCCGGCAAATCCGCATTGACCTCCAATACTGTTATGTTTACCAATTTTCGCTGAACCTGCAATACCTGCTTGTGCTGCAATAACAGTATGTTCACCCACTTCAACATTGTGAGCTATTTGTACAAGATTATCCAATTTAGCACCCTTCTTCACAATAGTCGATCCCATTGTTGCACGGTCCAATGTGGTATTTGCACCAATTTCAACATCATCTTCTATGATAACATTACCAATTTGTGCAATCTTTTTGTATGCGCCATTTTCAGGTGCGAATCCAAATCCATCACCACCTACTACAACGCCAGAATGAAGAATACAATTATTGCCAATTTTACAACCATGGTAAACTTTAACACCTGGGTAAAGGATTACATTATCACCAATGACCACATCATCACCAATATAGCATTGTGGATAGATCTTCACATTTTCACCAATCTTAGCTCCTTTTGAGATGTAAGAGAATGCACCAAGATAAATATTTTCTGGCAACGCAACTCCTTCAGCAACATATACCGGGTTCTCAATACCTTTTCTTTGTTGTTGCATAGCACCCACCATATTCAAAAGTTGGGCAATTGTTGCATAAGGATTGTCAACTCTCAACAAAGTTGTTTTTAACGGCTTTGATGGTACAAAATCTTTACTTACCAACACTACTGAAGCTTCGGTTTCGTAAATATATTGTTCATATTTAGGATTTGCCAAGAATGTAAGACAACCTTCCTTTCCTTCTTCTATTTTAGAATAATTATTTATTTTTACCGACGAATCGCCTTCAACAACGCCATTAACAAGCGCTGCTATTTGAGCAACAGATATCTCCATATAAATTTCAGTTTACAATATTATGCAAATATGCAAAAAATACATGAGTCTAACAACTTATCTTTTCTTTTTCTAACTTTCAAGATTAAAAAAACATATTTTTTGCCTACGATTCAGCAGTTTCAACATCCTATAAATATCAAAACAAATAAAGCCAGTGCACCAAGTACGCATAATATCAATGAAATCAATTTAAGCAAAACAATCGCCTTAAATTGATTTTTATTCATACAACAAGCATACATATTTACAAATGAAGCCATAAAGAAAAAGAAATCTTCTACCCTACCAAGAACACCTTCTCCAACATTAATTGGCAATATCATGTAAATTATCACCATCACAAACAATAATATTGACAATATTTTACTTAGATTATTGCCATTTTTATCAGTTTCATTTATAACGTTTTTGTAATTCCCGGTCTTTTTCATAACTCTTTTATTTCGTTCCAACCTATTTGAAAATATATTTGTCTAAAATCATTTTCTTTAATTATATCTCCGTTCCATAAAACAATATCGACATCAATCGGAACATCACCTTTCAATTTACTTTCTTTTGTTCGTCCCGAATCAATTTCATATTGCTTCATTCTCGACTTAATCACATCAAAGCTTTCATCACAATACCCTGACAGTACAGCATTTAAATAGTTATTATCAATCCCATTTAACGCCTCTGTTTCATATACACTAGAAACCTTCACATCAACAAATACTGTTTTCAAATCATTGATGCATGTTTTCATTTTCTGTATTTTATCAGCACTATTGCTGCCCAACGACAAAACGACAAAATTCATAACTTAAACATTTTTCATCGACAACGAAATTCTTTTACGATCAAAATCAACCGATTTCACAAGCACTTTGACTTGCTGATTAAGAGAAACCACATCTGAAGGCGAACTTATATAGCGGTCAGAAACCTCTGAAACATGCACCAAACCATTTTCATGTATACCAATATCCACAAATACACCGAATTGCGTAATATTAGTTACAATTCCATTTAAAACCATTCCCGCCTTTAAGTCTTCGATGGATCTCACATTATCATCAAAAGAAAAATCATTCAATTTCTCTCGAGGATCTCGTCCAGGTTTTTCAAGTTCAGTAACAATATCGGTCAATGTTGGCATACCAACATCACATTTCACATATCTCGATAAATCAATCGAATTAATCTTCACCTTATCACCAATCAATTCCTGAACTGTATAGCCATAATCCTTAGCCATTCTTTCAACCAATTTATATTGCTCAGGGTGTACAGCCGAATTATCCAATGGATTCTTAGCCTCAGGTATGCGCAAAAATGCCGATGATTGTAGAAAAGCTTTTGCACCAAATCGTGGCACATCAAGCAATTCATTTCTCGTTCTAAATGCGCCGTGCTCGTTTCTATAATTTATAATATTTTGAGCTAATTGTGGTCCTAACCCCGACACATATGTTAACAATTCCTTTGAGGCAGTATTCACATTAACGCCAACACTATTCACACAACTCTCAACCACAAATGAAAGAGAGTCCTTTAATTTGTTTTGGTCTACATCATGTTGGTATTGCCCTACGCCAATAGACTTAGGATCAATCTTCACCAATTCAGCCAATGGGTCAAGCAATCGTCTTCCTATCGAAACGCTACCTCTAACAGTAACATCTTTATCGGGGAATTCTTCACGAGCAATTTCTGATGCCGAATATATCGATGCGCCACTTTCATTCACAACATACACATTAATTTCTTTTTCAAATGAAAGTGATTTAAGAAATGCTTCAGTTTCTCTACTCGCAGTTCCATTACCTACTGCTATCGCATCAATATTGTATTTCTTTACAAGTGAGCATACCTTTGACGACGCACCTACATAATCATTTTTTGGCATTGTAGGATAAATTACATCATCGCACAACAACCCACCTAGTTCATCCAAGCACACAACCTTGCAACCTGTTCTAAATCCTGGATCAACTGCAAGTATGCGCTTTCTGCCTAATGGTGGCGCAAACAACAACTGTCTCAAGTTGTTAGCAAAAGTCTCAATAGCTACCTTATCGGCGTTTTGTTTCGCCAAATTCAATACTTCTGTTTCTATTGATGGGCGAATAAGTCTTTTATAAGAATCTTTTACCGCTTCAGCAACAAAATTTGACGATTCGCCATTACCTTTCACAACGAATTTCGTTATTTTATCAATAATCTCCGCGTCATCTACAACGATTTGCAATTTCAATAAACCTTCTTTCTCTCCACGCAACATTGCAAGAATTCTATGTGAAGCGCACTTACGCAACACATCAGAAGAATCGAAATAGTTGGCATATTTTTGAGCTTCATCTTTCTTTCCTTTCACTACTTTACTTCGCAAAACAGCATTTCGTTCAAAATAGTTTCTTACACTACTCCTGACAAATGTTTTTTCCGAAATCCACTCAGCTATAATATCATTAGCTCCTTGCAAAGCTTCGTCAATCGACGCCACGCTATCACTCAAGTAGCGATCGGCAATGCACTCTATATCATTGGCCTTTTGCGACATGATTATCTTAGCCAACGACTCAAGCCCTTTCACTCTTGCCGCCTCAGCGCGAGTTTTTCTCTTTGGTTTATAAGGCAAATATAGGTCTTCAAGTTCAACCGACGACCAACAATCTTGTATTTTGCTTCCCAATTCGGGTGTTAATTTCCCTTGTTCAGCAATTACACCTTGAACATACTCTTTGCGCTTTTGCAATTCAGTAAGTTCGGAAAATGATTCCGAAATCTTTTGAATTTGCACTTCATCAAGTCCCCCAGTACATTCTTTTCTATACCTACTAATAAAAGGAATGGTACCCCCTTCTTCAAGCAAATTAACAGTTCTTTCAACCTGCTGACGAGAGATACCAACCATTTTGGACAAAACATCCAACAAAGTCTTATTTATCATTACTCAGATTTAAGAGCATTCAATTTATTCTTCAAAGGATTAGCATACATGTTATATATCATAGTTCTCATGTAGTTACGATCTTCTTCCGACACTTCCACATCCACCTTGTCCAATTGTTTTTCAACATATTTCACGAAAGCATCTTTTTCTTCTTTCGAATATCCATTATCAGCATATTCACATGTTTCATTAATCAAATCGTAAGCCACATAATTACATGGATATATCTTATATGTTCTATGAATTGACTTATCAATTACTTCTTTTACAAAATTTACTATTGTGTTTCTATCAGCATCCGAAGGCAATTCATCAAGCTTGATACTTACACATGGCGAAATCTCAAAGTGAATTCTACCTTTATAGCCCATCAATCCTGTACTCATACTTAGCAAATCATCTGCCTTTGACTTCTTAAACTCAGGATCATTCTTCTTCATCAAGAATTCCTTAGCCTTCAAGTAGTCATTTGGATCATACTCATAACTGATTGACAATGGCAACAGATTAAGTTCTTTTACTCTATCATAGAAAGTTGGAGCGTCGCCACCCATTCCGAGCATCTTTAGCAAACTTTCTTGTGTTCTGTCATCGCTATCTTTCGAACGACCTTCTCGTTGCGCAATCCACACTGATTGATTCTTCTTAGTAAGAGCAAAATGTACATAATTAGACAATTGCATTGCGCCTTCAAGTCTTTGATGGCTTGACAAATTACGCTTCACAATAAAGCTCTTATTCAATCTCACAAGAATTGAAATCCATTCATAAACCAACAAATTGTTACCAATAGCAACTTCGGTAGTTTGTCGGTCATTGTATAACAAATTCAAGTTTAGGAATGACGCATCAAGAACAATATCTCTATGATTAGAAATAAAAGTATAAGACTTATCCTTTTGACAATTTTCAACGCCGCCCATTGATAGGCCATCAGTTGTATTCTTAACTAAAGTTTCAAGAAATGGCTTCATAACCATTCTTTGGAATTCATCTTTAGTTCTTAAAGACAACAATTGTTGTTCAAATGTCTTAAAATCAAGATAAGGCATTGCATATTCTACAACGCTCTTAAACATTGGCTCTTTTACCAACTGAGCCATTTGTGTAGCGAATTCGCTGTCATTAAATGGACATACATCAGCAAATTCTGCAGGAATTTTAATTTCACTGGTAATCATAAATCTTTCTCAACAATTACTCATTACCAAAGGTAATAATTTTTATTCAAATACACTAATAATTTTAACAAGTATTAGATATTTATTTATTATAAGCATTGGCATAATCACGCCATTTGCTTATCAACTCAACCATATCTTGTGGCATCTCACTATCAAAATCCATTTGTTGTCCTGTAATAGGATGAACAAAGCCCAAAGTCTTAGCATGCAATGCTTGGCGAGGACAAATAGCGAAACAATTCTGTATAAATTGCATGTACTTAGGTGATGTAGAACCCCTTAGCACCTTGTCGCCTCCATATCGAGCATCACTGAATAGTGGGTGCCCAATATACTTCATATGCACTCTAATCTGGTGAGTTCTACCGGTTTCGAGTTGACACCTCACCACCGACACATGTCCGAGATTTTCCAAAGTTGTATAATGGGTTACTGCATGTTTTCCCATATCACCTTCGGGGAATACTGTCATCTGCAATCTATCTTTTAGGCTACGACCAATGTTTCCCTCGATGCGGCCACATTCGTCGCTCATCTCACCCCACACCACTGCCACATATTGGCGCTTAGTGGTTTTATCAAAGAATTGCTTACCCAAATGAGTTTTGGCATGAGGTGTCTTTGCAATAACAAGCAAACCCGATGTATCTTTGTCGATACGATGCACGAGTCCCATACGAGGGTCGCTAACATCAAAATCGGGATTATCTTTAAAGTGATAAGCCAAAGCATTCACAAGTGTACCCGAATAATTACCATGACCTGGGTGTACCACAAGCCCTGCAGACTTATTCACCACAAGCAATTGGTCATCTTCATACACAATATCAAGTGGAATATCCTCAGGAATGATTTCGTTTTCATATCGTGGACGGTCCATCACTATGCGTATATCATCGAATGGCTTCACTCTGTAATTAGATTTCACAGCCTTACCATTCACAATGATACACTGCGCTTCGGCAGCTTGTTGTATTCTATTTCTTGATATATTTGCAATCTTTGTAGTCAAGAATTTGTCAATACGCAACAGTGTTTGACTTTTCTCAGCCACAACATGGTAATGTTCCCACATATCCTTGCCATCGATTGTAAAATCAGGCGTAAAATCGTCGGAATCCATCACATTTACATCTTCAACTATATCTTCAATATCCTCCACTTCAATCAAGTCTTTTCTTTAATAATACTTCTACAATAATCACTTTTAGAATATTGTTTCCATCATCAAACTATCAGTAGCAATCGAATCGGCAACTACTTCCATTCCACCACTACCAATCGATAGCACCACTGGCACAGTGAGTGGCAGGCGTTCACCTGGCATCACTTCTTTTCCGTCCGCCGACACGCCTACGATAAGTTCCTTATATGGAGAAGCTACAGTATCTATTCTGATATTCTTAAAGCCAAGTCCTTCGAGTACTGCTCTACCTTGACGGCTCGACATATCCAACACTTTAGGGAACGCCACCTTGCGAGGCATCACCGCATTGATAGTCAAATATATTGTTCTATTGGCTTTCACTTTCGAATTAGCCTTTGGCTCTTGATCCACCACTGCACCTGGCTCGTAAGAATTGTTGTAGGTAGAATCAGCTATCTCACATTTAAATCCATTTTCACGAATCTCAAGCTCAGCCGCATTCAGTGTCTTACCTTTCAGCTCAGGCACCACCACATATTCGCCATGACATGTAAATCCATCAATAGCAAATAGCACTATATTCACCAACACTATAAACGCTACTACTATCAGTAACAAATTGAATAGTATTGGGTGATTCTTTGGAAATCCAATTATTTTTTTCTTATCCACTTTATAATATAATGTTTAGTTTATTTCGAGTTTCCAGTCTACCTCATTAAGCAAAAACCTTCCATCCCAATTTCTTACAAAGTAACAAAAATTCTTTCATTCATCAAAATAAAAACGCACAATACAGCCGTATGCACAAAACAAAAGTCGGATATTTTGCCGTTCACGCAAAACACCCGACCTATATCAATCATCAAAAACTTGATTTATTCAATATTGTCTTTTTCCTTAGCAGGATTTCTGAAATAAATCTTCTTTTCGTCATATTCTTGCTCAGCGATAAGAGTTGGCTTAGGCAACTTCTCATAGTAGCGAGAGATTTCGATTTGTTCTCTGTTTTCTGAAATTTCTTCCAAGTTATCATTCATAGAAGCAAATTCCTGCAACTTCTTTTCCAAATCCTTCTTCATTTCCACAGCGATTTGATTAGCACGCTTCGAAACCACGCAAACAGTTTCATAAATATTGCCAGTTTGTTCCGACATTTCAATTAGGTCGCGAGTCACTGTGTTCAATGGCGCATTTGTCTTCTTGTAATCCATCTTTATATTGATTTTTTAAAATTATTCTTTAATATATTTCTTTGCAATCTCGTAAATATTATCAGCCTCCTTGCGATATTCGCTTTCTGGATAGTCATTGATGAATGAGTAATATTCATCTACAACATCACGAAAACGCTCAGCCTTCTTGTAGTCCACACTCTGATTAGCTTCTTGATAGCGAGCCTTCAAAATCAACATTTCGAGAGGTTCTTTATACTTGCTGTATGGATAATCCTTGATAGCATTCTTAGCCACAATCACAGCCGATTCGTAGTTATTACCCATGTAATTACCAAGGTTATAATACAATTGAGCCGATTGCAATTCCTTAAGCACCAACTTATCTTGCAATTCGAAGATACAATTTTGAGCAATCATAGCCTTGTCACTCTTTGGGAAATAATCTAAGAAGTTTTGCAACTCTTCGATAGCCTTGTAAGTTCCCGATTGGTCAAGTTGAGTATCAGGTGAATCAAGATAATAACCATATCCTGCATAGAAACGAGCCAATTCGGTGTATTGTCCCTTAGGATAATGTTGGTAGTAAGTCTTGAAATATGAGCCCGAATTCATGTAATCTTGATTTTCGTAGTGGCTCAACGCAAGTAGATACAACGATTCTTCTGCATTAGCAGTACCCTTGAACAATGTTACCAATTCTCCAAGAATAGTTATCGTTTGACCGTACTTACCTTTTTCGAACGCTTGCTTAGCGTATTCATATCTATAATTCACATCTGGATTCTTTAGCACTTTTTGATACTCGCCACAGCTATTGAGCATCATCATGCCACATCCAACCAGAAATATTGAAAAAATCTTCTTCATATATCTATATTATTCCGAACTTAATACTTCAGTTTGCAAATTTACGCAATAATTCATATTTCTCAAAACACTTTTTATTAAAATATGCCCAACTTGGCGTCACAATCCTAATTCTTTGCCCCTACACGCAATATTTAACAATACTTTATACTTACATCACCCCCTTTTAGTAGCTCTTACTCACAATCAATCAAAAAATCTCGCCACTTTCACAACTCATTACACTTTATTGATGTTTATTATAAAAAATCAACCATAAACACTCCGTTATGACAAACATTCACAACCCTCAAGAGCTATTGGCTTTCGACCACAATCTGTCAATATCTAAAAGCTCATCAAGCGCCGCCATTTTCATGACAATAGCAGGCATAGCAATAATAATCATCGGCACACAAATCAACGCCTCCGAGGCCGTCAATTACATTCTTGGAGTTACAGGTTTTATTATAGCTATAGTAGGCTTAGGAAACCTATTCTCAGTCAAAAACACCATAATTCACACTACATCGCGCGAACCAATGAGCAGAACCAAATTATTCTTTCATCGCAACGACGAGCACGACATACATCACCTACTCGAAAACGGCGACATCGACACCCTTATTGATCGTTCCATCGAAACTGGGCCTATACAAGTCATTATCTACTCCACCACATCCAAGCACTACTACATAGCCCAAATATTCAAATTCATCCCATTCGAATACCTCCCCATTTCCGCCCCAATCACTTTCTACAAAACATAAAAAAGGTGAGTCATTTTCACGACTCACCTAATTAATTTTATGTCTATGCTTTTCAGCGATTACTTCACTTCTTCAAAAGGAATATCAGTTACATCACCCTTGTTACCGCCTTGTTGGTCAGCGCCTGGAGTTGGACCTTGTTGTTGGAATCCAGCACCTTGAGCACCAGCTTGTTGTTGAGCGTTATACATTTCTTGTGATGCAGCGTGGAACACACTTTCAAGTTCAGCGCTTGCAGCATCGATAGCTTCGATGTCTTGCTTGCTGTGAGCATCTTTCAACTTAGCAAGAGCACCTTCGATTTGTGCCTTCTTGTCAGCTGGAAGTTTGTCACCAAGATCCTTAAGGCTCTTTTCAGTTTGAAAAATCATTGAGTCAGCCTTATTAATCTTATCAATGCGTTCCTTTTCCTTAGCATCGGCAGCAGCATTAGCAGCAGCTTCGTCCTTCATGCGTTGGATTTCAGCGTCAGTCAAGCCACTTGATGCTTCGATGCGAATGCTTTGCTCCTTACCTGTAGCCTTATCCTTAGCCGATACATTCAAGAGACCGTTAGCATCGATTTCGAAAGTAACTTCGATTTGAGGTACACCACGAGGAGCTGGAGCAATTCCGTCAAGGTGGAAACGACCAAGAGTCTTGTCGTCCTTAGCCATTGGGCGTTCGCCTTGAAGAACATGGATTTCAACTGATGGTTGGTTGTCAACAGCAGTTGAGAACACTTCGCTCTTACGAGTAGGGATAGTAGTGTTAGCTTCGATAAGCTTAGTCATCACATTACCAAGAGTTTCGATACCCACTGACAATGGAACAACATCAAGAAGAAGCACATCCTTAACATCACCGCTCAATACACCACCTTGGATAGCAGCACCAAGAGCAACTACTTCGTCAGGATTTACGCCTTTAGATGGAGCCTTACCGAAGATTTGTTGTACCTTTTCTTGTACAGCAGGAATACGAGTAGAACCACCTACAAGGATTACTTCGTCGATTTCGCTTGCGCTTAAACCAGCATCTTGAAGAGCCTTTTGACAAGGAGCAACTGTAGCTTGAATAAGAGCATCGCTAAGTTGTTCGAACTTAGCACGAGTAAGTGTGCGAACCAAGTGCTTTGGAATACCATTTACTGGCATGATGTAAGGAAGGTTGATTTCGCTTGAAGTTGTACTTGACAACTCGATCTTAGCCTTTTCAGCAGCTTCTTTCAAGCGTTGTAGAGCCATAGGATCGTGACGCAAATCTACGCCTTCGTCGTTCTTGAATTCTTCAGCAAGCCAATCGATAATTACATGGTCAAAATCGTCACCACCAAGGTGAGTATCACCATTAGTTGACTTCACTTCGAACACGCCATCACCAAGTTCAAGGATAGAGATATCGAATGTACCACCACCAAGGTCAAATACAGCGATTTTTTTGTCGCTTTGAGATTTGTCAAGACCGTAAGCAAGAGCAGCAGCAGTAGGTTCGTTAACGATACGCTTCACAGTAAGACCAGCGATTTCACCAGCTTCCTTTGTAGCTTGGCGTTGAGCGTCGTTAAAGTAAGCAGGAACTGTGATAACTGCTTCAGTTACAGATTGTCCAAGGTAATCTTCGGCAGTCTTCTTCATCTTTTGAAGAACCATTGCAGAGATTTCTTGTGGAGTGTATTCGCGGCCGTCGATTTCAACGCGTGGCTGGTTGTTAGCCGAGCGAACCACCTTATATGGAACGCGTTCAGTTTCCTTAGCGATTTGGTCATAATTTTCACCCATAAATCTCTTGATAGAGAAGATTGTACGAGTTGGGTTAGTGATAGCTTGACGCTTAGCTGGATCGCCCACTTTGCGTTCGCCACCGTCAACAAATGCTACGATTGAAGGAGTAGTGTTACGACCTTCACTGTTTGGAATTACGATAGGTTCGTTACCTTCGAGTACAGCAACACATGAGTTGGTTGTACCTAAGTCAATACCAATAATTTTTCCCATAGTCTAAATATTTTTTATTTGTTTATATTCAATTTTAAATTCTGAGCTATAATACCCGCTCGACACATAGAAAAACAAATGTTGTGCCAAAAAGTTTCTATGACAAACGGCGCTAAAACGGCACGCGAACGCGACAAATTATATGACGATTTGGCAGAACTTTTGACAAAACAGCACTATCTCTATTAATTAATGTATAATAAGTAATTTTTCTGCCTTTAGAAATGGTACAATTAGACAAAATTCATTATTTTTGCAATATAAATTATTTACAGAAAACATTATTAACTTAAACAATTAATTTTTATATCTATTAATTATGAATATTTCTCACATTGAACACGTGGGTATAGCTGTAACAAGCTTGGAAGAAGCTATCCCATTCTACGAAAACATTCTTGGTACAAAATGCTTCGCTATCGAAGAAGTAGCTGACCAAAAAGTAAAAACTGCATTCTTTAAGATTGGTCAAACTAAGATCGAACTTCTTGAAGCAACTGCTCCTGAAAGTGCTATCGCTAAGTTTATCGAAAAGAATGGCGGTCGTGGTGGTATCCAACACATCGCATTCGCTGTTGAAGACGGTGTAGCTAACGCTCTTGCTGAAGCTGAAGCTAAAGGTTGCGCTCTTATTGACAAAGCACCTCGCAAAGGCGCTGAAGGTCTAAACATCGCTTTCTTGCACCCAAAATCAACTTGCGGTACTCTTGTTGAACTATGCGAAGATCCTAATAAGTAATTAACACATATCATTAACTAAAAATGGCAAACCAACTTGAAAAAGTAAAAGAACTGATTGCGTTGCGCGAAGAAGCACGCATCGGTGGTGGCGAAAAAGCTATTCAAAAGCAACACGAGAGAGGTAAATACACTGCTCGTGAAAGAATCGCTCAACTTCTTGACGAAGGCAGTTTCGAAGAACTCGATATGTTCGTTCGTCACAGATGTACTAACTTCGGTCTTGAAAAGAAATCATATCTTGGTGACGGTGTTGTAACTGGTTACGGTACAATCGAAGGTCGTCTTGTTTATGTATTTGCACAAGACTTTACAGTATTCGGCGGCGCATTGTCTGAAACTCTTGCGCTTAAGATCTGTAAGATTATGGATATGGCAATGAAGAACGGTGCTCCTGTTATCGGTCTTAACGACTCAGGTGGTGCTCGTATTCAAGAAGGTATCAACGCACTTGCTGGATATGCTGAAATCTTCCAACGCAACATTATGGCGTCGGGTGTTATCCCTCAAATCTCAGCTATCCTTGGTCCTTGTGCTGGTGGTGCTGTATACTCTCCTGCCCTTACTGACTTCACTATCATGGCTAAGGGTATCTCTTACATGTTCTTGACAGGTCCTAAGGTTGTTAAGACTGTAACTGGTGAAGATGTTACTCAAGAACAACTTGGTGGTGCTGATGTTCACGCTACTAAGTCAGGTGTTGCTCACTTCGCTGCTGAAGATGGTGAAGAAGCTATCCGCATCATTCGCAAGCTTATGGGTTACATCCCACAAAACAACTTGGAAGAAGCTCCACTTGTGGAATGTAATGACCCAATCGATCGTCTTGAAGACAGCTTGAATGAAATTATCCCAGAATCGGCTAACAAGGCTTACGATATGTACGAAGTTATCGGTGCTATCGTGGATAATGGCGAATTCCTTGAAGTTTCAGCCAACTATGCTCGCAACATCATCGTAGGTTTCGCTCGTTTCAATGGTCAATCAGTAGGTATCGTTGCTAACCAACCTAAGGTTCTTGCTGGTGTTCTTGACTGCAACGCTTCTCGCAAGGCTGCTCGTTTCGTTCGTTTCTGCGACGCATTCAACATTCCATTGGTAACTCTTGTTGATGTTCCTGGTTTCCTTCCTGGTACAGGTCAAGAATACAACGCAGTTATCCTTCACGGTGCAAAACTTCTTTATGCATACGGTGAAGCTACTGTGCCTAAGGTTACTGTTACTCTTCGCAAGAGCTACGGTGGTAGCCACATCGTGATGAGCTGTAAGCAACTTCGTGGCGACATGAACTATGCATGGCCAACTGCTGAAATCGCTGTCATGGGTGCATCGGGTGCTGCTGAAGTACTTTATGCTAAGGAAGCTAAAGACGCTAAGACTGCTGCTAAGGTTGCTAAAGAAGCTGGCGACGACGCTAAGGCTGCTCAAATCATGGACGACTTCAAGAAGTTCATCAAAGAAAAGGAAGACGAATACAACAAGCTATTCTGCAACCCTTACAACGCAGCTCGCTACGGTTACATCGACGATGTTATCGAACCACGCAACACTCGTTTCCGCGTAATTCGTGCGCTTCAACAATTACAAACCAAGAAGGTTGTTAACCCTGCTAAGAAGCACGGTAATATTCCTTTGTAATTCTATAAGCAATGAACAAGAAAGGTTTATTTTTATTAATATTTGTTTGTCTTCTTTCATTCTCTTCTTATGCTCAACACAAAGGTTTGCGCATCACTGAAGTAATGGTTGAAAACCAAACAAACATAACTGACGAATACGGAAATCGCCACGCATGGATTGAATTGTACAATACAACTCGCAAATCAATGCAGATTTCTACTGTATTCATCACTAATGAGCGTGTGCCAGAGGGTCAAACCCCTGACAAGACTAAAATGTATGTAATTCCTCTAAACGACAAGAATACTAAGATTGAACACCTTCAACAAGCTGTATTCTTTGCCGATGGAGACCCTTGGAAAGGTACATTCCACGCAAGCTTTGAATTAGTTCCTGGTCAAGAAAACTACATCGCTATCTACGATGCTGATGGTTTGACTAAACTTGATGAAGTAGTGGTGCCTGCCAACCTTCCTGCTGACCAATCATTCGCAAGAACTGTTGAAATTGCTCAATGGGACAAGATCGACAGCAATGATTTCAATCCAGCAGAATGGGAATTCCGTAATGGTACTGAAAAAGACAGTGCAATTACTCCTGGCATAAACAACCAAGTAATCGAACTTAACGACAAAATCGAAAAGTTCCAACGCCTTGACAGCACAGGTGTAATGTTGACTGTAATGGCTATGCTAATCGTTTTCTCAGCTCTTATCCTTCTTAGCGTTTGCTTCTACATCTTCGGTAAGATTAACGCTGGCATCGCTCGCAAGAATAAGGCCGTATCTCAAGGCAAGCCTGAAGATGCAGACCATAGCGAAGTTGAAGAAGATAGTGGCGAAGTTATCGCAGCTATTTCTACAGCTCTTTATCAACATCTTAATGCTCACGACTATGAAGAAACAGTGCTTACTATTAATAAGGTGAAGCGCGCATATTCTCCATGGAGCTCTAAGATTTACTCATTACGCGAACTACCTAACAAACACTAATCATCTAAAAGACTAATTAAATGAAAGATTATAAGTATAAAATCAATGGAAACGATTACAAAGTTTCTATTGGAGACATTGAAAACAACATTGCACATGTAGAAGTAAACGGTGTGCCTTACAATGTTGAAATTCAAGAAACAAAAGCTGCTCCCGTTACAGTGAAGACTGTTAAGCCTGCTGCAGCTCCTCGCACTGAAACTGGTGCTAAGGTTATCAACAAACCAACTGTTGCTACTGGCCAAGCTGCAATTAAATCTCCACTTCCAGGTGTTATTATCGACATCAAGGTGAAGGTTGGCGACACAGTTACTTCTTCTACAGTAGTTGCAGTCCTTGAAGCAATGAAGATGGAAAACAACATCAATGCTGGTAAGGACGGCGTAGTTAAAGCTATTAATGTAAATAAGGGTGATTCTGTACTTGAAGGTACTGACCTCCTTGTAATTGAATAATCACTATGAACGAATTATTATCATTCTTCGGTGAAAATTTCCAACAATTCTGGGAATTTACCGGATTTTATAACGCAACATTACCTCACCTAATAATGTTGGCTGTAGGTTTGTTCTTTATCTATCTTGCGATAAAGCACGAATTCGAACCAATGTTGCTTGTTCCTATTGGGTTTGGTATCCTTGTTGGTAATATTCCATTCCAACTTGGCAATGAGATTGGTATTTATGAAGAAGGTTCTGTGCTAAACATCCTTTATGGTGGTGTTAGCGCAGGTTGGTATCCACCACTAATCTTCTTAGGAATTGGTGCAATGACCGACTTCTCGGCTCTTCTTGCTAATCCTAAGTTGATGCTTGTGGGTGCAGCAGCACAATTCGGTATCTTTGGTGCTTACATGGTGGCTTTGGCTCTTGGATTTGCTCCTGACCAAGCTGCAGGTATTGCGATCATCGGTGGTGCCGACGGTCCTACTGCTATCTTCCTTTCTTCTAAACTTGCTCCTAACATGATGGGTGCTATCGCGGTTTCAGCTTATTCTTACATGGCTCTTGTTCCGCTTATCCAACCACCTATCATGAAGTTGTTCACAACTAAGAAGGAACGCCTTATCAAGATGAAACCAGCACGCGTGGTATCTCAAACTGAAAAGATTATTTTCCCTATCTTCGGTTTGTTGCTTACTTGCTTCTTCGTACCTTCAGCAATTCCATTGTTAGGTATGTTGTTCTTCGGTAACTTGCTTCGCGAAAGTGGTGTTACTACTCGTCTTGCTAAGACTGCAAGCAACGCTCTTACTGACATCGTAACAATGTTGCTTGGTCTTACAGTGGGTGCATCAACTCAAGCATCTGAATTCTTGACTCTTGATACTATCAAGATCTTCGCTCTTGGTGCTATGGCATTCATCATCGCATCATCTTCAGGTGTATTGTTCGTTAAGTTCTTCAACTTGTTCCTTCCAGAAGGCAAGAAGATCAACCCACTTATCGGTAATGCTGGTGTATCAGCGGTGCCTATGGCAGCTCGTATTTCAAACGACCAAGGTTTGAAATATGACCCATCTAACTACCTATTGATGCACGCTATGGGTCCTAACGTAGCAGGTGTTATCGGTTCTGCAGTTGCAGCAGGTGTACTTCTTGGATTCTTAGGTTAATTCTAATTACACCTTATATTAATAAGACTGGCAATTTCCATTGCCAGTCTTATTTTTTTATCTAAAATGAACTATTAATTATAATTATTGTTACATATATTAAAAAGGAATCACAATCGCATGATTTCTTAATCCCTTAGATATATTATAAACAATAATTATATCCCATTTATTATGATTAAACATGAACATATAACGAAACTGTACGACAAGCACAACATTGAATCGCGAGCAGAACTAAATCTTAAGATGCTTAAAAACGGTTCTATCAAGCATCATTCAATAGGGTTTGACGAGGAATTTGTTTCAATAAAGTCATTAGACGCCGATAGCCCTTTCTACGAAATTCCTATAAAAAACATCGCTGGCATAGAAGAACTACCCCATCACACAGCAATCATATTACGCAATTCTATTTTATTTCTCAACAAAAGCAACAATGACATTCATGTCCACATCAACATAGAGAAACCGACTCTTATCGACCGAATAAAACATTTATTCCACATGGATTAGAGCATCAAAATAAAAAAGGAGAACAAACTCATTGTTTGATCTCCTTTACTCTATTATTATTTTGAAATATTATTCTTTGAAATCTTCAAAACCTTCAAGATCGAATTCATCTTCATTGAATGATTCATCACCATAGAAATCTTCATCAAGGTCATCAATTGAAGCAGCTGAAACAGCTTTCTTCACCAACGAATCATTCATTTCTTCAATGTCAACAAATTGCTTTGGCGCTGTACCTACCTTTCTTTGGCACAATGGGTCAAACAATGACTTACCTGGTTGCATTTCCTTCATTTCCATAAAGAAGCAACGATCAGTCATATAGTCAAACACATATATTAGCTTTTGTCCTTCGTCTTCGATAAAATCACTCAATACTGCGTCTTCCATAAGCCACATATCTTCGTCTGAATCAGTATCCATTTCTTCCAATGTGATTTCTTGACCTTTTGACCAATCATCATCACAAACAAAGAATGAATCAAGCTGATCCTTTGAATAACCTATAGAATCCAAGATTGTGTTACGCAATCTCAAAAAAGTATCATCAGAATCAATAGCGATTTCAAGTTTGAAGTTATCAACTTCATCAGAAACAATACAAAATTTGTAAATCATATTCTTATATTATCTTATTTTCATTATTACACTGCGAAATTAATAATTAAATACATATAAAACATATATCTCATCAAAAATTTCTCAACAAAAATGAAAGTTTTTTTCAAGCAAATTATTTGCAAACTATTTTTTATAGTTATGTAAAATTTTAATCACAATTTATTATGTAAATTCAATTAAAATGTCGTATATTGCAAAAATTCAAATTCTATAAATCGCCCTACTTTTTCCCTATGGATACACTAAAAACGAAGGGACTTGAACAAAATTCAAGTCCCTTCATTTATAATATTTATTTAATTAAGGTATCAAGTTGTACTTCTTGAATATCTTTTGGATAGTTTCAAGAGCAATTGTAACTTGTTCTTTAGTGTGTGTAGCCATCAAACTGAAACGAATCAATGTATCGTGTGGAGCAACAGCTGGTGACACAACTGGATTAACGAAGATGCCAGCATCACTAAGTTCCTTAGTAATCATAAATGTCAAATTGTTATCACGGATATACAATGGTATAATTGGAGTTGAAGTATTACCAATTTCGCAACCCATATTGCGGAAGCCATCCAATGCATAGTGAGTGATATCCCATAGATTTTCCATGCGTTCAGGTTCGCTCATCATAATATCAAGAGCAGCACTTGCAGCAGCAGTAGATGCTGGTGTGATACTTGCTGTAAAGATATAACTACGAGAGTGGTGACGCAAGAAGTTTGTAATAGTCTTATCACATGCGATGAAACCACCAAGTGATGCAAATGACTTACTGAATGTACCCATAATCAAATCTACATCATCAGTTACACCGAAATGATCACAAGTACCGCGACCTTGACGACCGAATACGCCAATACCATGCGCTTCGTCAACCATCACACTTGCATTATATTGCTTTGCCAAGCGTACAATCTCAGGAAGATTAGCTACATCGCCTTCCATTGAGAATACACCGTCAGTTACAATCAACTTAATTTCTTCAGGTGAGCACTTCTTCAATTGTTCTTCTAGTGACACCATGTCATTGTGCTTATATTTCAAAGCCTTTGAGAATGACAAACGACGACCTTCAATAATTGAAGCGTGGTCTTGTTCGTCAAGAATGATAGAATCATTTCTACCTGTAAGTGTTGAAACTACACCCAAGTTAACTTCGAAACCTGAAGAGTACAACATTGCATCTTCCTTACCCACAAATGCAGCAAGTTTTTGTTCCAATTCCTTGTGGATGTCAAGTGTACCATTCAAGAATGGAGAACCAGCAAGACCAGTACCATATTTCTTTGTTGCTTCAATAGCAGCTTCTTTCACCTTTGGGTGATTAGTCAAACCCATGTAGCTGTTTGAGCCGAACATGAGAACTTTCTTACCATTGATTACAACTTCAGTATCTTGTTCACTTTCAATTTTGCGGAAATATGGATAAATTCCTGCAGCTTTAGCCTTTTGAGGCTCTTGGTATTGAGATAATTTAGCTTGTAGTAGCTTCATAGCTTATTATAAAAAGATTTATTCGTTTATTTGTAAACTTCTACACACGCAGCCGTTTACTTTCGTTTACTTACATTTTCAAAGTGCAAAGTTACGAAATAAAATCCTAACATCCCTAAAAAATCTAAAATAATTAGCCCAATTTACATTTTTTGTGCAAATTTATGTTTAACACTGCAAATATTTACAAACGAGGCTAATATTTCGAAACCTCTTCTGCAATATATTGAGCTACAATCACCGAAATCACTAACTTTTTTCGTAATTTTGTAAATTATAGAATTGTGTGTTATGTTTTTTAAGCTAAACTCAGAATATAGTCCAACTGGCGACCAGCCCCAAGCAATCGAGCAACTCTCTAAAGGAATTGAGGAAGGTGTACCTTTTCAAACCCTATTAGGAGTAACTGGGTCGGGCAAAACTTTTACAATGGCTAATGTCATTGCTAAAACTAATCGCCCTACCCTTATCCTTTCGCACAATAAAACTTTGGCCGCACAGCTATATGCCGAGTTTAAATCATTCTTTCCTGAGAATTCTGTTCATTATTTCGTTTCCTACTACGATTATTATCAACCCGAAGCATATATTCCTTCTACTGATAAATATATCGAGAAAGACCTTGCGATAAATGAAGAAATTGACCGTCTTCGCCTTGCTACTGTAGCAGCACTACTATCAGGAAGAAGGGACATTATCGTCGTATCATCAGTTTCTTGTATCTATGGTATGGGAAATCCAAACGATTTCAACGAGAATATTATCGAAATTAAGTGTGGACAAAACATCGGTCGCGATCGATTCCTACGCACATTGGTCGATGCTCTTTATTCTCGCAACGAAATGGAGCTTGCGCGTGGTACTTTCCGCGTTAAGGGCGACACAGTTGACATTGCTCTTGCTTACGAAGAAATCAACATACGAGTAATCTTCTGGGGTGATGAGATTGAATCAATCCAAATAATGGACAAAGACACACAAATGCCTACAGAAAATGTTGAAGCATTCAAAATCTTCCCAGCCAACATCTTTGTCACCACTAAAGAAAGAATGGCATTTGCTCTCGATAAGATTGCTGTCGATTTAGGCACCCAACGCGACATGTTCCAACGCGAAGGACGATATGCCGAAGCAGAACGATTATACGAACGAGTAAGCTACGACCTCGAAATGATTAGGGAAGTGGGCTACTGCTCCGGAATCGAAAATTATTCACGATATTTCGATGGTAGAGAACCCGGAATGCGTCCATTCTGCCTTCTCGACTATTTCCCCGACGACTATCTCACAATTATTGACGAAAGCCATGTGACTGTGCCACAAATTCGTGGTATGCATGGTGGCGACTTGTCTCGCAAAACCAATTTGGTGAATTATGGATTCCGTCTTCAAGCTGCAATCGACAACCGACCTCTAAAATTTGAAGAATTCGAGTCGCTCACCAAACAAACAATATTCGTAAGTGCAACTCCTGCCGATTACGAACTCAACAAGTGCGAAGGTATTGTAACAGAGCAAATCATTCGCCCTACAGGGCTTCTTGATCCTCAAATTGTGGTGCGCCCATCGAGAGGACAAATCGATGATCTATTGGAAGAAATTCAACGACGCATCGAGTTCAACGAACGCACTTTGGTCACTACACTTACCAAGCGTATGGCTGAAGAATTGGCTGCACACTTGGCTAAAATCAATATTCGTTGCGCCTACATACACTCCGATGTTGAAACAATGGATCGCATCAAGATTCTTGACCAACTTCGTGGTGGCGAAATTGATGTTCTTATTGGTGTTAATCTTCTTCGCGAAGGGCTTGACCTTCCGGAAGTATCTCTTGTCGCTATTATTGACGCCGACAAAGAAGGATTCTTGCGTAATCATCGCTCGCTCACTCAAACAGCGGGTCGTGCAGCGCGAAATCTCAATGGTATGGTGATCATGTATGCCGACAAGATTACTGATTCTATGCAACGCACAATCGATGAAACCGATCGTCGTCGCACATTGCAATTAAAGTACAACGAAGAAAATGGCATAACGCCACAAGCTATTGTTAAAGCTCGCAATCTCATCGTTGGGCAAGATTCCGATTCATCTACTCCAAGACTTACAGCTAAAGGTAGATTCATCGAAAAAAGCAATATTAATCCCGTTATTCAAAGCTATATCGACAAAGAATACAACAAAACTTCGGGCATAGCGGCCGATCCAGTTGTAAAATATATGAGCGTGAACGACAAGAAGAAAGCAATAGAACGACTTCGCGTTCAAATGACCGAGGCAGCTAAGCGTATGGACTTCATCGAAGCTGCACAATATCGTGATGAGCTACTTGCTCTCGAAGAAACTATTAAAAACGAAGAATAGACAATGACTGACAATAAACATATCAACAAACAATGGCTCCCAACCACTAAGAAAGAAATTGAACACTTAGGTTGGGACTACATCGATGTTATTCTATTTTCGGGCGATGCCTACATCGACCATCCATCAATGGGCGCTGCCGTTATTGGGCGAGTGCTTGAAGCTAATGGATATCGTGTAGCCATAGTGCCACAACCCAACTGGCGCGACGACCTTCGCGACTTCGCAAAATTGGGTAAACCTCGCCTATTCTTCAGCGTTTCGGCTGGTGCAATGGATTCAATGGTAAATCACTACACTGCCAATCGTCGCAAGCGTAGCGATGACGCCTACACGCCTAATGCTAAAGCAGGTATGCGTCCCGACTACCCTACTATTGTCTACACCGAAGCACTAAAAAAGCTATTCCCTGATGTGCCAGTAGTTGCCGGGGGCATCGAAGCTTCTATGCGTCGACTTGCTCACTACGACTATTGGAAAGATGACATTGCGCCATCTATTCTCAAGGATTGCAAAGCCGATTTATTAGTCTACGGAATGGGAGAAAAACCTATTATTGAAATTGCTAATTCTCTTCGCGATGGCAAAAACATTAGCGAATTAACCGATATTCCTCAAACAGCTCTTCGTTGCTCAGTTGATAGTATTCCTACTCAACCCAACAACGATATAGAAATCGTTTTGCACTCATTCGAGCAATGCAAAAAAGACAAGAAAAAGCACGCAGAGAACTTCAAGAATATCGAAATAGAGTCAAACCGTTGGCAAGGACGCACTATTTGGCAACAAACAGGAAACATTGCTATCAAGGTTAATGGCACTAACCCTCCTATGACTGAAGCCGAGATTGACGCGTCATTCGACTTGCCTTACACCCGTCTACCTCACCCTCGCTACAATGGTAAGCGTATTCCTGCCTACGAAATGATTCGCCACTCGGTCAATCTTCATCGTGGTTGTTTTGGTGGATGCTCTTTCTGTACAATATCGGCACACCAAGGCAAATTCATTGCCTCTCGTAGCAAGCAATCTATCATGCGTGAGGTGGCTCAAGTGTGCGCAATGGAAGATTTCAAAGGCTATATTTCCGACCTCGGTGGACCATCGGCCAATATGTATAAACTTGGTGGCAATGATATCGAAAAGTGCAAACAATGCACTCGACCTTCTTGCTTGCACCCTCTTCCATGCCCTAATCTTAATAATGACCACTCACTTTTGCTCGACATCTATCACGAAGTCGACAAGTTGCCACAAGTGAAGAAATCATTTGTTGGAAGTGGTGTGCGTTATGATTTATCTATGCACAGAAGTGAAAATGAACAAATCAATAAGGTAAATCGCCGATACAACGAAGAATTAATCACCAATCATGTGTCAGGTCGATTGAAAGTTGCACCCGAGCACACTTCTGATAGTGTGTTGCGACTCATGCGCAAACCTTCATTCGCTCAATTTGAAGAATTTAAACGCATCTTCGATCGTATCAACGAAGCAAAAGGACTGAAACAGCAACTTATCCCTTATTTTATATCATCTCACCCAGGTTGCACCGAAAGCGACATGGCAGAACTTGCTTGCAAGACCAAGAAACTTAATTTCCATCTTGAGCAAGTGCAAGATTTTACGCCAACTCCAATGACGATGTCGACCGAGATGTACTACACAGGCTATAATCCTTACACTCTTCAACCTGTGTTCACTGCTCATTCAAAAGAAGAGAAACTTGCGCAACGCAAATACTTCTTCTGGTATGAACGCGAAAACAAACAAGACATAATTCAGTCATTGCAACGCATAAAACGCGCCGATTTGATCAATGAACTTTATCCAGGAGGCACGGCACGCAACTATGTTGCCAACAAACCTGCACCAAAGCAGAACAAGCCAAATCGCGACTTTAAACCAAACAAAAGAAACAATAACAAAAAGAAATATTAATAACATTAAACAAAATCATTTATGAACTTATCAAAATTCACAGTTATGGCATCTCTATTTGCTCTCACTGGTCTTGCTTCTTGCGAAAAAGAGGCCGAAGAGGTTATCATCGAGCAGCCACAAGTAAAAATTGAGAATGGTCACTTCACTCCTGAAGCATTGATGTCGATGGGTGCTGTAACCGATCCACAAGTTTCTCCTGACGGAACTAAAGTATTGTATGGTGTAAAATTCGAAAGCATCGAACAAAACAAGTCTAACCGCGAACTTTGGGTAGTTGGTGTTGATGGTTCTAACCCAACACGCATCACCACTACTGCAAAGGGCGAACAAAATGCAGTATGGATCAATGGTGGCAACAAGATTGCTTTCCTTTATCCACAAGACGGCAAAATGCAAATCTGGACAATGAATCCTGACGGAACCGATCGCAAAGTCGTTTCTAATGTAGAAAATGGCGTTGACGGATTCGTTCTTTCTCCAGATGAAACAAAGGTTGCATTCATCTCACAAGTAAAATGGGGAACTGATGCTAAAGACCTTTATCCTGAACACGACAAGGCTAATGTACGCATCATCACCGACATGATGTACAAGCACTGGGACGAATGGGTAAAGACTATCCCTCATTCTTTTGTTGCTGATTTCGACGGCGCACAAGTAACCAACATCGTTGACATGCTTCAAGACGAACCTTACGAAGCTCCAATGAAGCCTTTCGGTGGTGTTGAATCTTTGGCATGGGCTCCTGACGGCAAGAGCGTTGTATATGTGTCACGCAAGAAAACTGGTATGGCTTATGCCCTATCAACCAACTCTGACCTTTACCAATACAACCTTGAAACTAAGGAAACAAAGAACCTTACTGAAGGCATGATGGGTTACGACACTAACCCTCATTTCTCTAAGAGCGGTCGTTACCTTGCTTGGTTGTCAATGGAACGCGATGGTTACGAAAGCGATATGAATCGCATCTTCATTCTTGACATGGAAAATGGCGAAAAGAAGCACCTTACTGCTAATTGGGACTATGCTGTTGATCAAATGGCTTGGTCACCAAACGAAAAAGCTATTTTCTTCACAGCTCCTTACCTTGGTTGCGCTCCAATGTTCAAGATTGATGTTGAAACAGCCGAAATCACTACTATTGCCGATGGCGAATACGACTATGCTGCAGTAGTTCCTGTTAACGACGACACAGTTATCACTCTTCGTCACTCATTGCAAGAGCCTAACGAAGTTTACGCAGTTACAGCTAGTGAAGTGAAGAAATTGTCAACTGTCAACGACGAAATGCTTGCTTCACTTAACAATGTTACAGTTAAGAAGGTGCTTGTACCTACTACTGATGGCAAGCAAATGACAACATGGGTAGTTCTTCCACCTAACTTCGACGAAACTAAGAAATATCCTGCAATCCTTTATTGCCAAGGTGGTCCACAACAACCAGTAAGCCAATTCTGGTCTTATCGTTGGAACCTTCGCCTAATGGCTTCACAAGGCTACATCGTTATTGCTCCTAACCGTCGTGGTCTTCCAGGTTTCGGTACTGAATGGAACGAACAAATCTCTGGCGACTATCCAGGTCAAAACATGAAAGACTACTTTGCTGCAGTCGATCACATGAAGAAAGAACCTTATGTTGATGGCGACCACATTGGTGCAGTTGGTGCAAGCTACGGTGGTTTCTCTGTTTACTGGCTTGCTGGTAACCACGAAGGTCGTTTCAAAGCACTTATCGCTCACGCAGGTATCTTCAACATGGAAGCTCAATATCTTGAAACAGAAGAAATGTGGTTTGCCAACTGGGATATGGGCGGCGCATTCTGGGAAAAGGACAACAAGGTTGCACAACGCACTTTCGCTTGCTCTCCTCACAAATATGTTAAGAACTGGACAGCTCCTATCCTTATCACTGCAGGCGAACTTGACTATCGCATCTTGAGCTCACAAGCCGAAATGGCATTCAACGCTGCCACTCTACTTGGCGTTCCTGCTAAGATGGTTCTTTATCCTGACGAAAACCACTGGATTCTTAAGCCACAAAACAGCTTGATTTGGCAAAAAGAATTCTTCGGATGGCTTGACAAATACCTAAAGGAAGAAGCTAAATAATCATAGCACTCCACAACAAAATAAGAGATGTATCACCACTTGTGATACATCTCTTATTCTTTTTTTACCTCGATTGTAATTCTTATTTCTTCTTGATGCTGAAGAACTCTTTTAGCAATTCAGGAGTACATTCTGCAGCATCGCCACCGTGCTTATATTGAGGGCAATATTTATATTTCACTTTCACGCCCTTCTTCTTAAGCTCTTTCACCTTATCGGTACAATCCTTTTCACTTCGTGTGTTGAAGAAATAAATTGGAATATCCACCTTGCGAGGCGATGAGCACGACATTGATATTGCAGCAGCAAACATCTCAGGATGTTTTTCGGCATAATCCCATGTACCTACACCTCCGTCCGACGAACCAGTCACATAGATGCGCTTCTTGTCCACAAGACCTTTGTTGATGTAATCGTTGATGATATGTTCCACATCATCGTAGCAATCCCTCCATGCCACAGTTTTTGGGTTGTTCGACTTGTGACACACTGGGAACAATGCGATAGCCTTTGTGCCACTATCCTTCAAATATTGAAGAATTCGCTCATCAGCATCCACACAGTCAAGGTGATTGAAACTAAAGAAATCGTGCTTCTTGTAGTCGTGCACACCACCATGAAGCCACAACAGCACAATCGCTTTTCCTGGCTTTTCTGTGTTGATATTCACCACTCTACATGGCACATTATAAGTAAACTCACCCTCGGGTAGCGTGGTCACGCTTTTACTACAAGCCGTAACCATCAACATTACTAATGCTAAATAGATATACTTCATATTTCTCGTGATTTAATTAAATTAAGGCAAATATAGCCATATTTTCAATAAAAATAGCCCAAAATATCAATATAAATTATTTTTTACGCCTATACCATTGTGTATCTGTAATTTACAAAAACAAAGTTTGGTTTCGAAAATTATTTCCTCAATTTCTTTGCATACAATATCATTCTAATTACCACCTCTTTTTGACTTAATATCAAAAAGAAATATGTTCATATGTTCTTTTGTCCAAGATACCACTATTATAAACAAAATAGGAGTTAAGAATACTCCTAACTCCTATTATCACTATCCAATAAACGACTAAAGAATCACATTGCTGCAGTGAGCACTACTTCGCCAAGTGTTGGGTGTGCGTGAATGATGTCTTTTAGTTCGTCAACGGTAGCATTTTTGTTCATCAATGCTGCTACTTCTTGAATCAAATCGGCAGCATGAGGTCCGAGTATGTGACAACCAAGAATCTTTCCATCGGTAGCCGAAACCACAAGTTTCAAGATTCCGTCGGTTTCGTTCATCGCCACAGCTTTACCATTAGCACGGAAGAAAGCCTTCTTCACCACCATTTCTATGCTATTTTCTTTGCAATAGCTATCGGTTACACCCACCATTGATGCTTCGGGAGTGGTAAACACAGCTGATGGCATAATATCCAATCGAATATTGTCGGTTTCGCCAAGTATTGCATTCACAGCACGCTTACCTTGGAATGTTGCTGCATGTGCAAGCATACAACGAGCATTCACATCACCAATGGCATACACGCCATCAACATTGGTGCGCATATTGTCATCGACAACAATGCCTCGTGGTGAATGCTCCACTCCTGCTGCGTCGAGTCCTTGTGGCAAACGAGGAGCGCGTCCCACTGCCATAAGCACTTTTTCGCATAATACTTCGAGTTGTTTGCCTTTTTGTTCGTATTTCACAGTAGCTGTTCCATCGCCATTGTCGGCAATAGCTGTTACTCCAGCACCTACATTCATTGCTACGCCCTTCTTAGCAAGCGACTGACGCAAACGCTTTGCAACATCGCCATCAAAGTTAGGCAACACTTCCTTGCAGAACTCCACAACACTCACTTCAACTCCAAGACTATTGAATATTGAAGCAAATTCAAGTCCTATCACACCTCCACCTATCACACAAAGGCTCTTAGGCAAGGTCTCAAGGTCGAGAATTTCATCGCTTGTAAGCACACAAGGCAAATCGGCTCCTTCTACTGGCAAAAACTTAGGTTTTGAACCAGTAGCGATAATCAAATGGTCGCATTCGTAGCTTTCGCCATTGCAATCCACCGATTTTGCCGATGTGATGACTGCTTCGCCTTGCACAAGTGTAATATAAGGGTGTTTCAATGCCATTGCCACACCTTCACGCAATTGTGCTACAACATTGTTCTTGCGTTCAATCATCTTGGCAAAATCAATCGAAAAAGCCACATCGTTAATACCAAATTCGGCAGCTTCTTTCAAATGATTTAGCACTTCGGCATTCTTGCAAAGTGTCTTTGTGGGTATACAACCACGGTTGAGACATGTTCCTCCAAGCTCTCCTGCCTCGAAGATTGTCACCGACAATCCTCGAGTAGCAGCATAGTGAGCGGTTTCATATCCACCAGGTCCTGCACCTATTATTATTACATCGGTTTTCATTCAGCACTATCAGCTAATAGTTCACGATAAGTAACGATAGGATGTGTTGCAGCAAGTGTATCGTCGGGACGACGCACTGGCGTATTGTGTGGCGCAGCCTTCAACATTTCAGGATCTTCGGCAGCTTCTTGTGCAATCTTACGCATCACTGCAATAAATTCATCGAGAGTGGTCTTACTTTCGTTTTCAGCAGGCTCAATCATCAATGATTCATGGAAAAGCAGTGGGAAATAGATTGTTGGCGCATGGAATCCATAGTCGAGCAAGCGCTTAGCCACATTCATTGTGGTTACACCTTGACTCTTGTCCTTCAATCCATCAAACACAAATTCGTGCTTGCACACTACATCAATAGGCAATTCGTACACATCTTTCAACGAATCCTTAATGTAGTTGGCATTCAATGTTGCATATGGACCCACATATTTAAGATTTTCTTTACCAAGTGTAAGAATGTAGGCATAAGCCTTCATCATCACTGTGAAGTTACCCGTGAATCCCGATACCGATCCAAGTGAATCCTTATCGTTTTCTACATAGAATGTACCATCTTCAGCCTTCTTCACATGAGGATTAGGCAAGAACTTTTCAAGTCCTTCGCGCACACCTACAGGGCCCGAACCTGGTCCACCACCACCATGAGGTGTTGAGAATGTCTTGTGAAGATTGATATGCATCACATCAAATCCCATATCACCAGGACGACACTTTCCAAGCAATGCATTCAAGTTGGCTCCATCGTAATAAAGCAAACCGCCACAGTCGTGTACTAATTCAGCAATTTGTGGAATGTTATGCTCGAAAATACCCAATGTATTAGGATTAGTAAGCATAATAGCTGCCACGGTATCGTCAAGATGTGCCTTCAAGTCGTCTACATCGACTGTACCATCGGCCAAACTCTTAACTTGTACCACTTTCAAGCCACACACTGCAGCACTTGCAGGGTTAGTACCATGTGCTGAATCGGGTACAATCACATTTACACGCTTGTAGTCGCCACGGTTATTGTGATAGGCACGAATAACCATCAAGCCTGTCAATTCACCATGTGCTCCCGCAAACGGATTCAAAGTAAACTCGCTCAAGCCCGAAATTTCCGACAAACTTCTTTGCAAATTGTAGTATAATTCGAGTGCGCCTTGTGTTGTGTCTGCACTTTGCAATGGGTGCAATGATGTAAAGGCTGGCAAGTTGCTTATTTCTTCATTAATTTTAGGATTGTACTTCATTGTACATGAACCAAGTGGATAGAATCCAGTGTCAACACCAAAGTTGTTATTACTCATATTAGTGTAATGACGCACCACTGTCAATTCATCTACTTCGGGCAATCCCATAGCTTCTTTTCGCTTCAAGCCTTCAGGCAATGAAGCCATATTGTAATCGGACAATTCATTCTTTGGCAAAGAGTAACCCACTCTGCCTGTTTCGCCCAATTCGAATATCAATTTACCATAAAATGTACTGTTCATAATCGTTTAGGCTTAAAATTGTTTTACAATATCAACTAATTTATCAATCTCAGCTTTGCTGCGTAGTTCAGTTACGCATAGCAACAATGTGTCATCAGCTATCTTTACGCCGGCAAGGATACCCTTTGCAGCACATTCCGCTTGCAACTTATCAATGTCGAGCGTAGTCTTTACTGCAAATTCATTCAAGAATGGTTTGTCAGCATAAGCCATCTCAAACTTTCCAGTGTTACACAATTGCTCAGCAAGATAATGTGCCCCACTATAACTCAGCTCATTCACTTCTTTCAAGCCTTTAGAGCCCATAAGTGCAAGATATATTGTTACATACAATGCCATAAGGCTTTGGTTAGAACAAATATTACTTGTTGCTTTTTCGCGACGAATATGTTGTTCGCGAGCTTGAAGAGTCAACACAAACGAACGCTTACCATTCAAATCTTTTGTTGCGCCAACCACTCTACCTGGCATCTTACGAATCAAAGCTTTCTTTGTGCAAAGGAAACCTACATAAGGGCCACCAAAGTTCATAGGAATACCAAGACTTTGTCCGTCGCCTGCAGCGATATCAGCACCCCATTCTCCTGGCGACTTAATAGCACCAAGTGTAGATGCTTGACAATTCATTATCAATAAAGCTTTTTGTGCATGACACGCATCAGCCCAACCTTCATAGTCTTCAACAATTCCGTAATAGTTAGGAGAAGCTACAATCACTCCAGCCACATCACCCTTAGCAACCTTTTCTTCAAAATCAGCCTTATCGCTCACGCCACCACACTCAGCAATGTAATCGAGTTCGATACCTTGATATTTAGCATAAGTTTCTACAACTGCTTTCACATTAGGATTAAGAGTTGATGTCACAAGCACCTTATTTTTCTTCTTAGCTGCACTCACAGCCATCATCATTGCTTCAGCAGTTGCAGTAGCACCATCATACATTGAAGCATTGCCCACTTCCATTCCTGTCAATTCAGTCATCATTGATTGGAATTCGAAAATGTATTGCAATGTACCTTGTGAAATTTCAGCTTGATAAGGTGTATAAGATGTCAAGAACTCCGAACGGCTTATAATGTGAGATATTACAGCAGGAGAATAATGATCATAGCAACCAGCACCAGCAAAACAAGTAAGAGGCTTATTTTTAGCACCGAGTTCAGCAAAGAATCGACGCAATTCAACCTCGCTCATCTCGCTTGGCAAATTATAATCACGCTTGAATTGGATGTTTTCGGGAATTTCATCGAAAAGTTCATCCAAAGAGCGTTTTCCACACACTTCGAGCATTTCTTTCAGCTCAGTATCAGTGTGTGGAAAATACTTATAGTTCATAATCTTTAATTATTAGATTAATGTTCGTTCTTAATTACTTCTTCGTAACCAGCAGCATCAAGCAAGTTTTCTACTTCGCTTGGATCACTTAGCTTCACCTTGATAATCCAGTTTGCATAAGCATCTTTATTGATCAAACCTGGTTCGCCATCAAGTGCTTCGTTCACTTCGACAACTACTCCACTCACTGGTGAATACAAGTCGCTTGCTGCCTTAACACTTTCCACTGCACCAAATTCTTCGCCTGCAGTTACTTCGTCGTCAACTTCTGGCATATCAACATACACAACATTGCCAAGTTGATCTTGTGCGTAGTCAGTAATACCTACATATCCAAATTCACCTTCGATTTTTACATACTCGTGAGACTCTGCATAATAAAGTCCTTCAATAATCTTGCTCATAGTTTAAAGTTTTTATTTAGTTTATATTGTTTGTTTATTTCTTATAGCTCTTCTTGTAGAATTTCCTTGCAACGATTGTGCCATCAAACACCTTCTTGCGAATCTTAATTTTTACAGGATCACCCATGTTGGCATACTTAGAATCAATCAATGCAAGTGCAACACTTTTTTCAACCGAAATACAGCGATAGCCAGTAGTTACATAGCCTATCACCTCTTCGCCCGACAACACCTCATACCCGTGTCGTGGAATGGCTTTGTCGTGTAATTCAATGCCCACAAGCTTGCGAGGCGCGCCTTCGTCCTTTTGTTTCTTAACTACATCCTTACCGATAAATTCTTCCTTATCAGTTTTAACGAAAATACCAAGGCAAGCTTCGATAGGAGTAATTTCTTCGCTCAACTCATCGCCATATAGTGGCAAGCCCACTTCAAAGCGCAATGTGTCGCGACAACCAAGACCACAAGGAACAGCCTTGCCTGAATCCATCAATTGATCCCAGAATTTGCATGTCAAATCGTGGCTTGCATAGATTTCAAAACCATCTTCACCAGTGTAACCTGTGCGACTTATAATTATTGTTTCGCCATCATGTTCAAGTTGCTTGAATGTGTAGAATGCAAGTTCAGCACAAGGAATACCCAATACGCTTTCAATAACAGCTTCCGATTCTGGTCCTTGTACTGCTATTTCTCCATAGTAGTTACTTTCGTGAATTACTTCCACATCGTAACCTTCTTTATTTTGCATGATCCACTCAACATCCTTATCGATATTGCCTGCATTAATCACTAAAAAGAAATCGTTTTCGCCACGCTTATACACAAGCAAATCATCAACAGCACCACCGTTAGGATAAAGCATCAATCCATAATAGATTTTACCATTAGGTGCATCAGTAATATCGTTAGTAAAGATATGGTTTACGAATTTTTCAGCATCAGGACCTTTAATTGTAACCTCTCCCATGTGTGACACATCGAAAACGCCACAATGTTGTCTTACAGCATTATGCTCTTCAACTATTCCACTATATTGGATTGGCATATCAAATCCTCCAAAAGGACTAATCAATGCTCCCAATGCTACATGCTTGTCATACAAACAAGTTCTTTTATTAGTTTCCATTTTTGTTAAGTATTAATAGTTTTACAAAATTTTCATTATCAAGATTTAGTATATAGTCACTCACATTCACATCAGCAAGTGCTTCTCTAATCGCATTTTCGTTATAGGCCACATTTTTCAATCTATTAAGCAATTGTTCATCAAACTCTTCTTTAATGAAATAATCACCCACAAGATTAATGTGATTGATAACGCCTTTATTTGTTTCGAGCATCAAACGAAACTCACCCACTCCCTCTATTCGCATTTCTCTCTCGATATTACAACGAGGATTATTACCATAGATAAAATCATCAGTCAGGTAAGTTTTTTCAATTTCTCGTATTTGCTTCTCATCTTCTTCACGCAATTCAACGACTTCTCCACTCAATCCGTTTTTAAGAGTAGCAATAAGTTCCTCTATACTTATTGAAATATGATTTTTCAATGTCGTTATACGACTCCTCACCGACTCCACACCTTTCGACTTTAACTTTTGTGTGGTTGGAGTGATTGCATTAATCATATTGTCCATATCGGTATCATACAACAATGTACCATGCACAATACTTTTACCACCGCAACGATAAAATGCATTGCCCGACACCTTCATCCCATTCACCAATATATCATTGCGTCCCGAAGCCTCTGCTTTCACACCCATTGTGTTCAACAAATCAACTACCTTCGACAGATAAGCATTATACGCATCAGCAACATTATACTCTCGAGTAATATACGATATCATAATATTTCCTCTGTCGGCATACACACAACCACCTCCACTTTTTCTTCTGAAAGTAGCGATATTATGCTCATTGCAATACGACAAATTCACCTCTTTCTCAATGAGTTGATTTCGGCCAAATATCACCGATGGATTTACTCGCCACAAGAAGAAAACCTCTTCAAAATCTAAGTTCTTTGCTACATATTCTTCCATTGCTAAATAGAATGAAAGTTTATATATATTTTCTTCATTGAGGCTTATATATTTCATTGGTAATACTCTTAGGTTTCTTATATGCAAATATAATGCATTTTTCACATTCTAACAACTAATTATTCACAAACAGCATCTATAAATTTTTATTTTCTTCCTCATTGATTTTATTGTTATTTTTTTACCCAAAAACAGCTTAAGTATACAATTATTTTGTACATTTGCAAACTCAATTTTAACACACTTGTTTAAGAGTTAAACACACTCCTATTGGAGTTGAATCTACAATTTAAAATTATCATTATGGCTAATATCACAAAAGAAATGGCTCTCGAATATCATAAAATCGGGAAGCCAGGAAAGGTTGAAACCGTTCCTACTAAACCTTATTCATCACAAAGCGATTTATCTCTTGCTTATTCTCCTGGAGTTGCTTTTCCTTGTCTTGAAATCGAGGAAAACCCTCAAGATGCTTACGAATATACAAGCAAAGGTAATCTTGTAGCCGTTATTTCTAATGGTACTGCGGTGTTAGGTTTGGGCAATATTGGTGCTCTTGCAGGCAAGCCAGTTATGGAAGGTAAAGCTCTTTTGTTCAAAATATTTGGTGGTCTCGACTGTTTCGACATCGAAGTTGACGAAACCGATCCAGAAAAATTCATTCAAGCTGTTAAAGCTATCTCACCTACATTCGGTGGCATCAATTTGGAAGACATCAAAGCTCCTGAATGCTTTGAGATTGAACGCCGCCTAAAAGAAGAATGCGACATCCCTGTAATGCACGACGATCAACATGGTACTGCCATCATTTCGGGAGCAGGATTGTTAAATGCTCTTGAAATTCAAGGCAAAAAGATTGAAAATGTTCAATTGGTGGTAAATGGTGCTGGTGCAGCTGCTGTATCATGTACTCGCTTGTATATGGCTCTTGGCGTTAAGAAAGAAAATATCGTGATGTGCGATAGTAAGGGTGTTATCACTTCTAAACGCGATGACCTAAACTCTCAAAAACGCGAATTTGCTACCGACCGCGACATCACTACTCTTGCCGAAGCAATGAAAGATGCCGATGTATTCCTTGGACTTTCTGTTAAGGATGTTGTAACACCAGAAATGCTTCAATCAATGGCTAAAAACCCTATTGTTTTTGCGCTTGCTAATCCTGACCCAGAAATTGAATATCATCTTGCTGTAGAATCTCGTAAAGACTTGATTTTTGCTACTGGTCGTTCTGATTATCCTAACCAAATCAACAATGTAATCGGATTCCCATATATCTTCCGTGGTGCACTCGATTGTGGTGCTACAGCCATTAATGAAGAAATGAAACTTGCTGCAGTTAAGGCTATTGCAGCCCTTGCTAAAGAGGCAGTTCCTTCAGTTGTCAACAAGGCTTACAACATGACCGACTTAAAGTTTGGTAGCGACTATATTCTTCCTAAAGCTCTCGACCCTCGTTTGCTAACTTGGGTATCTCCTGCCGTTGCTAAAGCTGCAATGGAATCGGGTGTTGCACGACGACCAATCACCGACTGGGACGCTTACGAAGAAAAGCTTAAACGCTTAATGGGCTACGACAACAAGTTGATGCGTCGTTTCACTGAAGAAGCTAAGCAAAACCCTAAGCGCGTGGTATTTGCCAAAGCAAACACTGACAATATGCTACAAGCAGCCGTTCAAGCTTACCATGAAAAAATTTGTTTCCCAATTCTTCTTGGTAACGAAGAAATGATTGCTAAACGAGCTAAGAAATTAGGACTCGACATTAACGAAATACCTATCGTAAATCTTCGCCACGACCGTGAAGCAGATCGTCGCAGTCGTTATGCTACAAAACTTGCCGAAAAGCGTCAACGAGATGGTCTCACCTACCCTGAAGCTCTCGAAAAGATGTTCGACCGAAACTATTTCGGAATGATGATGGTTGAAATGGGTGATGCTGATGCGTTCATTACAGGAACTTATTCTGGTGGACACCACGACACTGTTCAAATTGCAAAAGATGTTATCGGTATTCGTCCTTGCTACGACCATTTTGCTACAATGCACATCATGAACACAAAACGAGGCACTTATTTCCTTGCCGACACTTCCATCAATCCAAATGGCGACACTGACACACTTGTCGACATCGCTCGTCTTGCTGATAGCTCGGTTAAATATTTTGCTCACAACCCTGTTATCTCTATGGTATCATATAGTAATTTTGGTACCAACAAGGAGCCAAGTCCTAAACGAGTTCACGAAGCTGTAAAAATTCTTCACAACAAATATCCTGAAATTGTTGTCGACGGAGAAATGCAGGTTGACTATGCACTCAACAAGGATCTACGCGACAAAACATTCCCATTCAACAAGCTATTTGGTAAGGATGTGAATACACTTGTATTCCCTAACCTTAGTGCTGCCAATACAGTTTACCGAATGATGCTTGAAATGGGTGTTGCAGAGTTAATTGGCCCTATCCAAATTGGTTTGAACAAGCCTATTCATTTTACTGCAATCAATGCATCAGTACGCGACATTGTAAATCTTACTACAATTGCTGTTATTGACGCAGCTGTGCTACACAAGATGAATAAGTGCTAAAATATTCTTTATCATAATCTCTAAAGGAGCTGTGTCAAAATTCAATTTTTCACAGCTCCTTTTGTATTTGTAAGCATCGTTCATTTTTGTTTATTTCTACTTTTAGTAATATCTTTGCTAGACAATCAAATTCACTAAACAATGAAATTTACTTTTTTAATATCAATATTACTCGTTACTTCGCAATTTTTGTCGGCTCAAAACATAAGAGAAGATATCAAGAATAATCCTAATTTATCGGCGCACACCTACCTTGCCTATCCCAATCGAGATAGCATCACTTACACTTCTGCGCCTGCCGATTATGTGCCATTTCACATTGAGCACTATGGCAGACATGGTAGTCGTTGGCTCACTAGCGAAAAACAATATTCACAGCCAGTTAATGCCTTACTGAAAGCAGATAAATATGGTTACTTAACAAATCTTGGTAAAGATGCTCTGCGCCGTTTGCAAATCATTCAAAGAGCTGCATCTAAACGCGAAGGCGAACTTTCTCCTATCGGAGCAGAACAACATAGAGGTATAGCTCGACGCATGTTCAACAATTTCCCCGAAGTTTTCAGCGATAGCGCAACAGTTGATGCTCGCTCAACTGTCGTGATTCGTTGCATACTATCTATGGAGAACGAATGCCTTGAACTTAAAGCCCTTAACCCTTCACTACGCATATCACACGACGCAAGCAATGCCGATATGTACTACATGAATTTCTATGACGACACATATAAGGTGCTACACGACTCGGCACGAGAACATTTCAAGGATATCACAACTAACGATGTGAAACACACCGATTTCATCAACAGACTTATTTCTAACGAACAGTTCGCTCTTGATAGCATCGATGGTGCAACCACAATGGAACACATTTTCGACATCGCAAGCAATATGCAAAGCCACGATTTCGAGTTTGATTTATACGACTTATTCTCAACTGATGAAACTTATGCTTTATGGAACAAATGGAATAAGTTTTGGTATCTTGGCTATGGGAATTCAGCCGAGTATGGTCATATTCACCCTTATATCCAACGAAACTTACTTTATAATATTCTAATTAGTGCCGACAAGGCTATTGCATCAAAAAAGAATGGTGCTTCATTGCGCTTTGGTCACGAAGTGTGCGTATTGCCTCTTGCTGTTCTATTGGAACTTGGCGATTGCAACAAGCGAGCAACATCGCTTGACAATCTTGCCAATGAATGGCGTGCTCACGACATATTCCCAATGGCGTGCAACATTCAACTTATTTTCTATCGTCACACTACCAACGGCAATATCATTGTAAAAGCACTCTTAAACGAGGAAGAAATATCACTACCAATCGAAACCAACCAATATCCTTACTACGATTGGAACAATCTTCGCAAGTTCTATCTCAAGAAGCTACTCAATTAAAAACAATAAACGCTCTCAACCAAATGGTTAGGGCGTTTACATTTATGTTACCTTTTTAAAGTTTAAATCCTCTAAGGAATTCGGCTGTTGTCATTCTTTTCTTGCCTGCAAGTTGAATAGATTTCACCTCTATTGAGCCATCTGCACAAGCAAAAGTCAAAGTGTCTTTAGTAGCCACCACTGCACCTGGCTCACCCACCACTTTTTCACTTGGCAACTCAGTTTCATAAATCTTCAATGCAAACTCAGCAGCATTCGCATCTTTAATTGTTGTCCATGCAGCTGGATAAGGCGATAAGCCTCGAATATGATTATAAACTTCACGCGCTGTTCGCTTAAAATCGATTTCGCAAGTTTCCTTGAAAATCTTTGGTGCTGGAGTAGGTTCTTCATCTTTGTTTAGCAAGTCTTCTTGTGGTATTGGTTTCACAGTACCAGCAATAATTGCATCAACAGTCTCGACAACCATTCCCGCGCCAAGAGTCATTAAACGATCGTGTACTACACCTACATTATCGGTTTCAGCAATTTCAATCTTTTCTTGTTGAATAATATCACCAGTATCAATTTCATGTTTCAAGAAGAAAGTTGTAACACCAGTCTCCTTGTCGCCATTCATCACCGCCCAGTTGATTGGAGCTGCACCACGATATTTTGGCAACAATGAAGCGTGCAAATTGAATGTTCCAAGTGGTGGCATATTCCACACTACCTCAGGCATCATTCTGAAAGCAATCACTATCTGCAAATCAGCATTAAGGCTACGCAATTCTTCAACGAATTCAGGATCTTTTAAGTTTGCTGGTTGCATCAACTTAAGATTATGCGCCAACGCATACTCCTTCACAGGCGATTGAAACATCTTATGTCCGCGTCCTGCTGCCTTGTCGGGCATTGTTACAACCCCCACTATATTATAGCCACCGCTCACCAAGCGATCCAAACTTTCTACTGCAAAATCGGGTGTTCCAAAGAACACTATCTTCAAACTTTCTTTAGTATATCCCATAGTTTTATCCAATAATCACTTATATTATATTTACTGCTATCGATTTACAATTACTCATAAGTATATTGCTTCAATACTCTACGATATGAATTGAAAATCTTAGATTTTGATACGAAACCTACATATTTTCCACGTTCTACAACAGGTAGATTCCACGCCTTTGTATCGTCAAAAAGTTTCATCACCACATCCATCGATTCACCCACTTCTATCTTAGCAGGCATTGCCGACATAAACTTGCGCACACGCATCTTGTCATACAAATCGGGACGGAACATTATATTGCGAATATCATCAAGCAACACCACTCCCACAAGCACATTATTAGCATCGGTTACTGGGAATAGGTTACGATTAGATTGCGAAATTGCCTCACACATTTCACGCAATGTCATATCAGGATGTACTTCTTTGAAATCTTTCTCTATCACACTATCAATCTTCAACAATGTGAGCACGCTACGGTCTTTAGCATGTGTTAGCAACTCACCGCGTTGTGCAAGACGCTGTGTATAGATACTATATGGAGAGAATAGCTTATATGTTCCATATGAAATAGTCGACACAATCAGCAACGGCAAGAACAACTCATATCCACCAGTCATTTCGGCTGCAAGGAAGATACCCATTAGTGGCGCATTCATTACTGCTGACATCACTCCTGCCATTCCCATTAGCGCATAATTCTTCATCGATAATGTGCTATCAATTACTCCAAGGTTATTGATAAGCAAGGTAAAGAAGAATCCAGCAAAACAACCAATAAACAACGAAGGAGTGAATGTACCACCACAACCGCCACCTCCATTGGTAGCACTCGTTGCAAATGCCTTCGTAAACAAAATCAATCCCACGAAAGCTACAAGCAACCAAGTATTGTTTCTATAATCGTAAAAAATACTACCATCAAATATTTGAGTTAGATTGCCTTCGAGCATTTGATTCATTACATGGTAACCTTCACCATACAATGGAGGGAACAAGAAAATAAGTGTACTTAATATCAACGAACCTACAATGAACTTATACCATGGATTTTTCAATTTACCGAACATGCGTTCCATCATATTCAGCACTTTTGAGAAATACAACGATACAAAGCCACAGAAAATACCAAACAATATCACATAAGGGATTCCCGATGTGTAGAATGGTTCGCTTTGTGTGAAAAACACTTCCAATTCATAACCAGTAAATACATAAGCTACTGTTGCTCCAGCCACCGATGCAATCATCAAAGGCATAACAGAACCTGCTGTTAAGTCGATCATCAACACCTCTACAGTGAAAAGCATGCCTGCAATTGGTGCTTTGAAAATTCCGGCAATACCGGCAGAAGCTCCACAACCCACCAAAAGCATAAGCAAACGAGGCGACAATCGGAATAAACTTCCCAAATTTGATCCTATCGCAGCACCTGTATACACAATTGGACTTTCAGCCCCTACCGAACCACCAAAACCAATTGTTACCGAACTGGCTACCACCGACGAATAGATATTATGTGGCTTCAAGCGACTCTTATTCTGCGACAATGCATAGAGTACGCGAGTCACACCATGCGATATATTATCACGCACCACATAGCGCACAAACACGCCTGCAATAAGAATACCTATTACAGGATAGATAAGATAATTATAGTTATAATTACTAATTTCGATATGTGCTGTCAAAAATCCCGACAGGTGATGAATCAAATCTTTGAGTAGCAACGCAGCAAATCCACCTGCTACACCCACCACCAATGCAAGCATCAACACAAATGTTTTTTCTTTGATATGCTTTTCGCGCCATTGAAGCACATTCATAAACCATCGGCTCACGATTCCGCCTTCTTTATTATCTAACTTTTGCATAACGGTTTATTATATTCCTTTACCAGTTATTACTATCTTAATTGTATAAATTAATATCTTTATATCGTTGACAATCGACATATTCTCAAGATACAACAAATCATATCGAAAACGGTCGATCATTTCTTGTACATTCTTTGCGTAACCATATTTCACCATACCCATAGAAGTAATTCCTGGTCGCACTTGAAACAACAATGAATACAATGGTGCTTCTTTTATGATTTGGTCGACAAAATATTGGCGCTCGGGGCGTGGACCTACAAGCGACATATCACCCACTAGCACATTCCAGAATTGAGGCAACTCATCGATGCGATACTTGCGCAAAATTTGTCCCAGTTTGGTGATTCTATTATCATTCTCACTTGATAATGCTGGGCAACCGTCAGCCTCAGCATTTGTAACCATCGAGCGAAACTTATATATCGTAAATTTCTTGCAATGATAGCCCACACGCTCTTGCTTATAGATTACATCGCCTTTTGAATCAATTTTCACCCAGATGGCTATGATGAGCAACAATGGAGACAATAATATTAGTGCTATAAAAGAACTTACAATGTCGGCAAGGCGCTTCACATTTTTCTCAAATTCGGTCATACCGCAACTTGATATATCAACAAGCGGCTCTCCTCGAAGATTTGACAAGCGCATTCTTCCCACAAGAATTGTATATATATCGGGCGACACCTTAATCGGTAAGCCTAAACGGTACAGACTCTTTACAATATCCAACAATGATGCCACTTGATTATTACTTGGCACCACAATAAGTTCTTTTACATCATATTGAGAACACACCGCGTCCAATTCATCCAATTTATATAATTGGACATCATTATCAGTACAAGTTTCGCCTTCTACTGGCACATATCCCACTATATTATAGCTCAAATAAGTATCCTTTTCACTCAATTGATGTCCCAAATTTAGGGCGCTCTTATTAGCGCCTATCACTATTGCATTATACTTCCATTCGCCTGTCTCAAATTTACTATTCGATGTTTTTGTAATCCAAAACCGAACAACGAAAGTAAACACAAACAATATTGATAGCAAAATCAACAGCAATTCATAATTTGTGCCTCGATGATCGAGTATCACATCATTAATCAGAGCAATGAAGAATATAATTATCGTATTGGTGAGCGACGAGAAAAATGTGGTTATAAAATCTTGCACATGCGACTTTCTAAACACTTCATTATAGAATCCCGACAACCAATACACTGCAAGCATAAGCAATGGGAACACAACTTCTCCCAACAACACCATCTTCGATGTCATAAACGACGACAAACTCGCAAACTCATATAATGCCCTACCGCCCACATAATAGCGAGCCACATTAAATGAGGTCCAAGCCACTACCGACGACAACAAATCGCCAAGTATATATCGCATTCGTTGTTGAGATATGCTTATCACAGCTCTTACTTCCTTAAAATTTTTATAGTTGCATCAGCACCAAGTTTGATTATACTCGATGCACTATTTCTGTTATTGTCATTTTGGCGATAATTAACCACATAGTCCACGCCATCTACTATTTCTTTTGAAATCTCTTTAAATATAGCTGCCGATGGTTCACCACTAATATTTGCCGATGTTGACACAATTGGGCGACGGAATTTCTTACACAACATTTGCGAGAATTTCTCTTGTGTTACTCTAATGCCCACACTATTATTCTCACCAAGCAAATTGGGTGCAAGATTATATCCTCCATCATAAATTATAGTGAGAGGCTTCACCGCAACATCAATCAAGTCGTATGCTATCTCAGGCAAATCACGCACATAGCGGTCAAGATTATTTACGCTATCAAGAAGAACAAGCATAGCTTTATTATCTTCCCTGCGTTTCAATTCGTACACCTTCTTCACAGCATCGGGATTAGTAGCATCACACCCTATTCCCCATATCGTATCAGTCGGATAAAGTATCAAGCCACCCTTATTAAGAACCTCGATACACTTCTTTATATCTTCTTCCATTCTAAATTACTTTAACAAATAACAAAGATAACATCTTTTTTAATACCATACCATTTTTTTACCCAAAAAAGAAACTTTAAAAAATGATTTATAACAACTTATTTTTTAATTTAGCATCGGCATTCTTAGAAGATAACGATTATAGTGGTTAAGTCCTGCGAGTCTTCTATCGAATGCTTTTCCTTTTTTATCACATACAAATCCATATCCACTACCAAGTATATGTTCTTTTGTTCTTATGTCTAAAGAGTAACTATAGCCACTATCAAGAGCCTGTACTTTTGTTCCACTATCTACAGAATCGCAAAACTTAATTTTTAATACACAGATAATTATTGTATCTTTGTAAAATAATTAAATTTTAAAATTGAGTTTTCTCATATGAAACCCATAATTTACCAATTATTTCCAAGATTGTTCACCAACACTTGCACCACTTGCGTGCCTAATGGCACTATTGAGCAAAATGGTGTGGGTAAAATGAATAAAATCAATAATAAAGTACTCAAATCAATCAAAGACCTTGGTGTAACTCATGTGTGGTACACTGGAGTTATCGAACATGCTACTAAAACCGATTATTCAGCCTATGGCATCATTCCCGACAATCCTCATGTTGTGAAAGGCAACGCGGGCAGCCCTTATGCCATCAAGGACTATTATGATATCGACCCCGACATTGCTGAGGATGTACCTAACAGAATGAAGGAGTTTGAAGAACTCGTGAAACGCACCCACGACAACGGAATGAAAGTAATAATCGACTTCGTCCCTAACCATGTGGCTCGTCAATATCATTCGGATGTAAAACCTCAAGGCATCGAAGACTTCGGTGTAGGCGACAATCCAAACATGATGTTCGCGCCAAACAATAATTTCTACTATATTACACGACAAGTATTCTCACCTCATTTCGACCTTGGCTCGGGCAAAGATGCTTATTTTGAGTTCCCAGCCAAAGCCACTGGTAACGATTGTTTCTCAGCATTTCCATCGGTAAACGATTGGTACGAAACAGTCAAGCTAAACTATGGTGTGGACTATGGCAATGGCTCTCGTCATTTCGATCCAATACCCGACACTTGGTTTAAGATGGTAAACATCTTGCGTTTTTGGGCTTCAAAGGGCATCGACGCATTCCGTTGCGACATGGTATTCATGGTTCCTGTTGAATTTTGGGGTTGGGCTATTCCTCTTGTAAAGGAAAAATATCCTCACATCAAATTCATCGCAGAAATTTACGATGTAAACATCTATCGTGATTATATCTATAATGGTCATTTCGACTATCTATACGACAAAGTATCGCTATACGACACATTGAGAGGTGTTCAATGTTGCAACATTTCGGCAGCATCAATCACTAATTGTTGGCAAACTGTCGATGGCATTAACGACAACATGCTCAATTTCCTGGAAAATCATGACGAACAACGATTTGCGTCCGAACAATATGCTGGCAACGCGCACATCGTCTCTCCATCGCTTGTTGTATGTTCTACTATTAGCCGCGCACCTATGATGATTTATCAAGGTCAAGAATTGGGCGAAAAAGCTGCCGATGCCGAAGGTTTCAGTGGACTTGATGGTCGCACCACAATATTTGACTATTGGAGCATTCCTACTGTAAACCGTTGGTACAACAATGGCAAATGCGACGGTAAGCTACTCACCGAAGAAGAACTTAAACTTCGCAATCTTTACAAGCACATCCTCACCATGTGCAACAAAGAAAAGGCTATCAGCGATGGCGAGTTTTTCGACTTGATGTATGTCAACTATAACAACATCAATCCTCACCGTCATTACACATATCTGCGACATTTTGAAGATGAAACGCTACTCATTGCAGTAAATTTTGGCGACGAGGCAGCAGATATCGACATCAATATTCCTGCGCACGCATTCGATTATCTCAAGATTATGCAAGGCGATTACAATGGCAAAGAACTTTTAAGTGGAGAAAAGGGTAAATTCAAACTTTCTTCGTCAACACCATTTCACACTGAAATTGAGCCCTTTAGCGCGGTAATTTGGAAACTCACTCCAAGAAAGACAAAAAAATCGTAAAAAAAATGTGCTTTTAGATTTTCAATACAACTAAAATGTACTAAATTTGCACAAGATATAAAAATATTCCAACAATAACATATTATGAGCAACTCACCTCAAATTAAAGTCTTCAGCGGAACAAATTCACGCTACATGGCTGAAGAAATTTGTAAAGAATTAGGTATTGAATTGGGTAAAATGAACATTCAATATTTCGCTGATGGCGAATTTGAAGTTTGTTTTGAAGAATCAATTCGTGGTTGTGAAGTATACCTTGTACAATCAACATTCCCTAACAGCGACAACCTTATGGAATTACTATTGATGATTGACGCTGCTAAGCGCGCATCAGCTAAATCTGTAATTGCTGTTATGCCTTATTTTGGTTGGGCAAGACAAGATCGCAAGGACAAACCACGCGTTTCAATCGCAGCAAAACTTGTTGCAGATCTTCTAAGCACAGCTGGTATTGACCGTCTTATCACAATGGACTTGCACGCTGACCAAATCCAAGGTTTCTTCAATGTGCCAGTTGACCACTTGTATGCTTCTTCTTGCTTCATTCCTTACATTCAGTCTCTCAACTTGAAAGACTTGGTTATTGCTTCACCAGATGTTGGTGGTGCTAAACGCGCTAATTCTTATGCGAAGTATCTCAACACTCCTCTTGTGCTTTGCCACAAGCAACGCGCTAAAGCTAATGTCGTTGAAACAATGACTATCATTGGCGATGTTGAAGATAAGGATGTTATCATTGTTGACGACATGGTCGACACTGCTGGTACTATCTGCAAGGCAGCTCAACTTATGATCGACAACGGTGCTCGTTCAGTTCGCGCATTGGCTTCACACGCTATCATGAGCGACCCTGCTTCTGAACGCGTTCAAAACAGCCCACTTACCGAAATGATTTTCACTAACAGTATTCCTTATACTAAGGATTGTACTAAGTGCAACATTCTAAGTGTAGCTCCTTTGTTCGCCGACACTATTCGTCGCATTCACAACTTTGAATCTATCAGTTCTCAATATCTTATCAAGTAATACTGAGAATTAAGATAAAATTTCTTCAATAGTTCGGCAATAAGTTAATTGTCGAACTATTTTTTTTGGCGTTTGTTGTAGTCTCAGAACATTTTAAAACATTTGTTTATGAAAACTACAGCATTAATACTTACCTCATTGGTAGCTTTATGCGCCAATGCTCAAGAACACACCGAAGTTCACCCCACAACTCCTACCAATCAAAACCTTGATGTGGTGTTGGGCGACACTCTTCATAAAACCACAGCCAATGTTTACAACACACTTGTGAATAACGCACCTGCAGCACCCAACAACCAAGATTTACCTAAATTTAGCATCATAGGCAAAGAGAATAAGTTCTACCTCTCAGTTGGTGCTCAATTCAAGTCAACAATCAACTACGATTGGGGCAATCCTCTTCAATCTCCATCGTCGTTCACACCTTCAGCCATTACTGCTGAAAGCAAAGGCAATAAGAGCAACCTCGACTTCACAGTACAACGCAGTCGATTGTCGTTCAACTTCATAGGGCTACCCGACACCGATAATCAATTGGGCGTCTACATTGCTATGATCTTCAATAATGGAGGTAACGAATACGGTGTTAAAATCAATCATGCTTACGCTAAATATCATGGTTTCACTATCGGTTACACATCAACTCTCTTTAGCGACCAAACAGCTATTCCTTACACTATCGATGCTCAATCGCCTAATAGCACAGCAAACTTTTCAAATACTGTTGTTAACTACGAACATCGATTCCCAAACAACATGAAAATTGGTGTCGGCTTGGAAAAGAATGTCAATTCCATTACCACCAACAACTACACAAATAAAGTGTCGCAACGACTCCCTGATATGCCTCTCTATATTCAATATCGTTGGAGCAAGAACTCTCACATTCGATTGAGCTCAGTGATTCGCAACATAAGTTATCGTAACATAGAAACTAACTCTAACAACAATATTTTCGGTTGGGGTGCAAAGCTAAGCGGTATCTTAGAATTTGATCATTTCACACTCTATTATATGGGCACTTGTGGCAAAGGTGTTGCAAGCTATATCGAAGACAACCTTGGTCAAAACATCGACCTAACTCCATCAGCCGATAAAAATGGCACAATGCAAGCCACTAAGTCTTGGGGTGCATACGGAGCGCTACAATACAATTTCTCTAAACGACTATTTAGCACACTCATCTACAGCCATGTAAGGAACTCTATGGATAGCTATAAATCGGGAAACATTTCATTTGGAGATCAGTATAAATATGGTCAATATGCGGTTGCTAATATTATTTGGTCGCCTAATAAATATATTCAAACTGGATTGGAATATTTGTGGGGTAATCGAAACAACTTCGACAACACTTCTCACCACAACAATCGTATAATGGCAATGTTCTCAGTATCACTATAAGGATATACGGGTCTTAAATATTATAAAAGTGCAAAAAAGTGGAAATTTAGCAATATTTTCCACTTTTTTTATTGTTGATAGATAGATAATTAGTAACTTTGTGCGTTTTATAACATAGTTTTATAATGATGTTAAAGAAAAGTTCTTTGGAAAACATTTTGAGTGAAGGCCTTTCCGAAATCTGGGCGCTACTTACGCCAGAGGAAAAGCGTCACCTTGCTGACAATTTTGTAATTCACAAATTTAAGCGTAATCAGATAATATACGCTGAAGGCGATGAGCCTGAATATTTATGGTGCCTACTCGAAGGAAAGGTTAAGAAGTTTAAAGATGGCGTTGGGGGACGCCAACAAATTCTTCGTGTATATCGCCCTATTCAATACATTGGTTATCGTGCATATTTCGCTAAAGAGAGATATGTTACAAGCATTAGTGCATTCGAACCATCTACATTAGGTGCTATTCCTATGTCGATTGTTGAAGAACTAATCAATAAGAATAGAGAACTTGCTTGGTTCTTTATTCACGAATTGTCGCGCCACCTTGGTGGTTCCGACACTAAAATCGTAAACCTAACACAAAAGCACATTCGTGGTCGCCTTGCTGAGGCGCTACTAATCCTTGTTGATAGTTACGGATTTGAAGAAGATGGTCAAACTATTAAGATTTTCATGGCGCGCGAAGATATTGCGAACCTATCTAATATGACTACTTCAAATGCAATTCGCACTCTATCTACATTCGTTGCCGAAAAACTTATCACAGTTGACGGTCGACGAATCAAGATTATCAACGAACCAATGTTACGCAAGATCAGCAAATTCGGATAAGCAACTATGATTTTAGCTCAACTCAAACGCAAAGAGAACATAGCAGAATATCTGCTATATATGTGGCAAATCGAGGATTTGATTAGAGCCTACAATCTCGACATTGACAAGATTGATGAAAATCTCATCTCTAAATACAATGTCGACGACACTCAACGCCAAGAAATCAAGGATTGGTATGAGTCGCTAATCAAAATGATGGAACTTGAAGACAAGAAGCAGATGGGTCACCTACAAATCAACAAGAATGTAATAATCCGTCTTGCCGATCTTCATAACGAGTTACTTAAATCTCCTAAGTTTCCTGAATATGGTGCCGAATTCTACAAGACGCTACCATATATCGTTGAATTGCGAGCTAAATCGGGCGAAAACAAAGTGGGCGAACTTGAAACCTGCTTCAATGCTCTGTATGGCATCCTTATGATTAAGCTACAAGGCAAAGAAATATCTGAAGATACAGTGAAAGCTATTGCTCAGATATCTAAATTCCTTGCTACCTTATCGGCTTTTTATCATAAGAACGAAGAACGACCTATATTCGATGACAACGAAGATAACATCTAATCAATTATGGCAAAGAACATTCTTATAACAGGCGCTAACGGACAACTCGGAAATGAAATGCGCAAAATCCTTACCGACAATGCGTCTTTCAACACTTTTTTCACCGATGTTGCCGAACTTGACATCACCAACCTCGATGCCATCAACAATTTCGTTAGTCAAAACAACATTAACATCATCATAAATTGTGCAGCCTACACAGCTGTCGATCTTGCCGAGGACAACAAAGAACTCTGCAACACCATCAATCACATTGCAGTTGCCAACCTTGCTCATGCAGCAAAAACTGGCAATGCGAAGTTGATACATATATCTACCGACTATGTATTCGATGGTACTTCATGCCACCCATATACCGAAGACGATAAGACTTGTCCACAATCGGTTTATGGCTCAACAAAACTAGAAGGAGAAAAAGCTCTTGCTGAAATCCTACCACACGACCACATCATCGTTCGTACTGCATGGCTTTATTCAGCCTTTGGTAAGAACTTCGTGAAGACTATGCTTACTCTCGGCACAACAAAAGAATCACTCAATGTAGTAGCCGACCAAGTTGGCACACCAACCTACGCTGGTGACCTTGCAAATGCAATTTACACTATTATTTGTGCAGAGCAATGGGTAGCTGGTACATACCACTTCTCTAACGAAGGTGTATGTTCGTGGTACGATTTTACAAAGATGATTCATAAAACAGCAGGCATCACATCTTGTCAAGTTAACCCAATTTCTACGGGCGAATATCCAGCGAAAGCAGCTCGCCCTGCTTATTCGGTACTCGACAAGAGCAAAATCAAACGCACTTTCGGTGTCAATGTGCCCTACTGGCTCGACAGCTTAGAAAAGTGTATTAGCGAAATCAAAAACAAATAATTAACACTTCAAATACATCACTCTAAAGTGGCAAATTTAAATTCTGAAATAGAAAAACGCAGAACATTTGCGATTATCTCTCACCCCGATGCTGGTAAGACTACTCTTACCGAAAAACTTTTGCTTTTCGGGGGCGCGATTCATGTCGCTGGTGCAGTAAAATCAAACAAGATCAAGAAAACTGCTACTTCCGACTGGATGGAAATCGAAAAACAACGTGGTATTTCGGTTGCAACATCTGTAATGGGATTCAATTATGGCGACTATAAAATCAACATTCTCGACACTCCTGGTCACCAAGATTTCGCCGAAGACACATTCCGCACATTAACTGCAGTGGATAGCGTAATTATCGTTGTCGATGTGGCGAAAGGGGTTGAGCAACAAACTCGCCGATTGATGGAAGTGTGTCGTATGCGTCACACTCCTGTTATCATCTTTGTCAATAAGCTCGACCGCGAAGGTCGCGATCCATTCGATATCCTCGACGAACTTGAAAGTGAATTGCAAATCAAGGTGCGTCCTCTTAGTTGGCCTATCAACATAGGTCTACATTTCAAAGGCGTTTACAACATCTTTGAAGGAGGTCTTGACTTGTTCACTCCAGATAAACAAAAAGTTACAGAACGCGTTGAAATCAACGACATCAACGATCCTGTTATCGACGAGACAATTGGTGATCGCGATGCTGCAAAACTTCGCGAAGACATCGAACTTATCGAAGGTGTGTATCCAGAATTCAATGTCGACGATTACCTTGCAGGTAAGGTAGCTCCCGTATTCTTTGGTTCTGCTCTTAACACATTTGGTGTAAAGGAATTGCTTGACTGTTTTGTTCAAATTGCGCCATCACCTCGACCTATCCATGCTCTTGAACGCGAAGTAAAACCTGAAGAAGAAAAATTCACTGGTTTCGTGTTTAAGATTCACGCTAACATGGACCCTAACCACCGTAGCTGTATTGCTTTCGTAAAGATTTGTTCGGGAGTATTCCAACGCAACGCACCTTACAAGCATGTACGACATGGTAAAATACTAAAATTCGCTGCACCTACAGCCTTCATGGCACAAAAGAAGGACATCGTTGACGAAGCATATCCAGGCGACATTGTTGGTATTCCTGATAGTGGTAACTTCAAGATTGGTGACACACTTACCGAAGGCGAAGAACTACACTTCAAGGGACTTCCAAGTTTCTCTCCTGAAATGTTTAAGTACATCGAAAACACCGACCCTATGAAGACAAAGCAACTCAACAAGGGTATCGAACAACTTATGGACGAAGGTGTTGCACAGATGTTCACAAACCAATTCAATGGTCGTAAGATTATCGGTACAGTAGGTCAACTTCAATTCGAAGTAATCCAATATCGCTTACTTCACGAATACGGTGCACAATGTCGTTGGGAACCTATTAGTCTTTACAAGGCATGTTGGATTGAGAGCGATGACAAAGAAGCTCTTGAAGCATTTAAGAAACGCAAACATCAATTTATGGCTATAGACAAAGAAGGTCGTGATGTATTCCTTGCTGACTCTGGCTATGTGCTACAAATGGCGCAAGCCGATTTCCCTAAGATTCGTTTCCACTTCACAAGTGAATTCTAACACATAATTTCACTCACATAAAAAAGGCATAAGATTCATTGAATCCTATGCCTTTTTCTTTTAAAGTGCTTCTATCTAATCAAGAAGCACTTAATATAACGAATTATATTAATCAAGTTTCAACACAGCCAAGAAAGCCTTTTGTGGCACTTCTACAGTTCCAATTTGTTTCATACGCTTCTTACCTGCCTTTTGCTTTTCGAGCAACTTACGCTTACGGCTCACGTCACCACCATAACACTTAGCAGTTACATCTTTACGCACCGCCTTAATAGTTTCGCGCGCAATAATCTTTGCACCGATTGCTGCTTGAATTGCAATATCAAATTGTTGACGAGGAATCAACTCTTTCAACTTTTCACACATTCTACGGCCAAATGATACCGCATTATCAAAGTGAGTAAGTGTGCTCAATGCGTCAACCGATTCACCATTCAACAAGATATCAAGCTTAATCAACTTTGATGGACGATAATCGTGCAAATGATAGTCAAATGATGCATATCCCTTTGAAATACTCTTCAACTTATCGTAGAAATCAATCACAATTTCACCAAGAGGTATATCAAAGAAAATTTCAACACGATTACCCGAGATATATTCTTGTTTCACAAGTTCACCACGCTTACCAAGACACAAGGTCATAATAGGACCAATATAGTCGGTAGTTGTGATAATTGATGAACGAATATATGGTTCTTCAATGTGGTCAATTAGTGTCAAATCAGGCATTCCTGCTGGATTATGCACCTCAGTCATATTACCCTTCTTGTCAAATATTCTATACGATACATTTGGCACAGTAGTGATGACATCCATATTGAATTCGCGGCTCAAACGCTCTTGTACGATTTCCATATGCAATAATCCCAAGAATCCACAACGGAAACCAAAACCAAGCGCAACCGATGATTCTGGTTGGAATGTCAACGAAGCATCATTCAACTGCAATTTTTCAAGTGATGCACGAAGATTTTCATAATCTTCAGTTTCAATTGGATAAACACCAGCAAATACCATTGGTTTTACTTCTTGGAAACCTTCGATAGCCTTATCACAAGGGCAATCCACATGGGTAATTGTATCACCCACCTTTACTTCCTTCGAAGTCTTAATACCCGAAATGATATAGCCTACATTTCCTGCTGATATTTCATTACATGGTACCATGTCAAGCTTCAACACCCCTACTTCATCGGCATGATATTCCTTTTCGGTGCTTACAAACTTAACAAAGTCATTTTTCTTGATTTTACCATTAAGAATCTTGAAATAAGCAATAATACCACGGAATGGATTGAACACTGAGTCGAAAATCAATGCTTGAAGTGGTGCATCAGGATCGCCTGTTGGTGCAGGAACTCGTTCCACAACTGCATCAAGCACTTCTTTTACACCAATACCAGTTTTACCACTTGCTCGCAATATTTCTTCACGCTTACATCCAAGCAACTCGATTATTTGGTCTTCAACTTCTTCTGGCTTAGCACTGTCAAGGTCAACCTTATTGATTACAGGGATAATCTCAAGGTCATTATCAATTGCCATATAAAGATTTGAGATTGTTTGTGCTTGCACACCTTGTGTTGCATCAACAATCAACAATGCACCTTCACAAGCAGCTATTGAGCGTGACACTTCATAAGAAAAGTCAACGTGTCCCGGAGTGTCAATCAAGTTGAGAGTATAATCCTCGCCATTATGAACATACTTCATTTGAATAGCATGACTCTTGATTGTGATTCCGCGTTCACGCTCCAAGTCCATATCATCAAGAACTTGGTTTTGAAGGTCTTTACCACCTACTGTATTTGTATACTCAAGCAATCGATCGGCAAGAGTACTCTTACCATGGTCGATATGCGCAATAATACAGAAATTTCTAATATTCTTCATCAATTATTTTTCTTTCAGCTTATAAAGTGCAAATTTAGCGATTTTTTTTGATATTTACATTATATAGTGCGATGCACCTCTATGCCATCTACATAGATTGCACTAAATGGACGAGCTGGACACACATATTCGCATGCTCCACAACCTATACAGCGTTCTGGATTCACTACTGGGAATTTACGCGATTTAGGATTTTCTGGCTCTATTTGCTCCATACTTATAGCCCCATTAGGACAATGACGAGCACAATTACCACACTTAACATCATCGCTTAAAATAATGCAATTTTCTTTCACCCACACAGCAGTTCCTATCTTGCGCATCATCTTTTCTTCTTTAGGCAATGGTTTTATTGCATTGGTTGGGCACACATCAGCACATCGAGTACATTCTGGGCGACAGAATCCTGATTCATAGCTCATTTCTGGTTGCATAAATCTATCTAACGATTGTGAAGGACGTAATACATTATTAGGGCACACACTCACGCACAATTGGCATGCACTACAATGATCCGAAAAATATTGCAAAGAAACTGCACCACCAGGAACAATAGGTACATTTCGATTCGGTATTTTCTTATCTTCAATCACAGCAAGTCCTCCATCTACTGTCTTTTCTTCGGCACGCAACGCTGCAGTTGTCACAGCAACACCGGTGATTGCCAAAAACTTACGGCGACCTTCTACATTTTCGCTCACTGTTATTTCCTTTGGTCTACGAGTATATTTTATAGCACCCCTACGACACGATTCGATACAATTCATACACGCCACGCAGCGAGTATAATCTATGCTCTTATTATCCACATTAATGCAAGACGATTTACATGTGCGCTCACACATCTTGCAACCCATACATTTCGATTTATCGATTACTGGTTTTAGTAATGAATATTTCGATATTGCACCCAAGATAGTTCCAACTGGACAAATAGTGTTACAATATGTGCGACCATTTTTCCATGCTAAAACAGCAATCACAACAAATGTCACAATAGCTACGACAAATGTTGTAACACTTTTCACATACACATCTACCGAATAAAAAGCATAGCTATCGGCGCGTTCAGCAAAATATGCAAGAATATTATTACACCAATAGTAAATCGGTGCAAATAGGTTTGATGCAATTCTTCCGTAGGCACTATAAGGGTCTACCAAGCTACCAATTGCACCCACCCCAAGTGTCATTGCTATAACAAACACAACAAGCACTATAACGCGAAGTATATTCTTCCCTTTTGAATAGCCAAAACGAGTTTTTTTGCCTTTTCGCTTGCTTGACATCCACGAAATAACATCTTGCATCACACCCATAGGACATATGATTGAGCAATAAACTCTACCAAACACAAGTGTGAGCACAATCAAACCAACTACCACAGCAACATTCAAGGCCAAAACTGCAGGAAGGAATTGTATCGATGCCATCCACGCAAAATACTTATGTATAGTTCCTGTGAAATCCAAGAACAACAACGATACAATCACAAAAAATATCGTTGCCAATGTGATTCTTATCTTTCTCAACATAATTACCTCCCTCTTTTACGCCTTTTCATTGCGTTTTATCGATTCAACATATTTATCAATCATTCTCATATTTTTCGCAATTGGAATGCTTTGCGGACAATGTTTTTCGCACTTTTGGCATCCAATACAATGATCTGCTTGACGTAACTTTGGCACACTTCTATCATATCCCACTAAGAATGCCTTTCGCGCTTTAGCATAGTTATCATCATTTATATTATCGGTAAAATTGCCTTCGTTGATACACTTATTATAGTGAGTAAAAATCGCTGGAATATCAATTCCATAAGGACAAGGCATACAATATTGACATCCCGTACAGCCTATCAACGGATAGTTCAATATCATTTCTCCAGCTCGTAGCATCATTTCATTCTCTTTCTCCGTAAGTTCAACAAGCGGAGAATAAGTGCGAATATTTTCTTGTAGATGCTCCATATAAGTCATACCACTCAAAACCGTAAGTATTCCCTTAGGTGTTCCAGCATAACGGAATGCCCACGAAGCAGCCGATGCTTCAGGATTTTCTCGCTTCAACATTGCGAGTATGCTATAATTCACATTTGCCAACGCTCCACCACGCAAAGGTTCCATAATCACCACAGGAATACCGCGTTTTTCAAGCTCAGCATATAAATATTCGGCATTTGCATCGCGTGCAGCATGCTTCCAATCAATATAATTCATTTGGATTTGCACAAAATCCCACTTATATTTATCATGATGCGCAAGTAGATAATCAAAACATTCTACATCACCATGATATGAGAACCCTAAATTTCTAATTTTTCCAACTTCGCGCTCTTTTAATAAGAAATCGAGCACACCATTATCCAAATAACGCGCCTTCAAATTCTCCATGCCTCCCATACCTATACCATGCAACAACATGTAATCGATATATTCCACTTGAAGTTCTTCGAAGGATTTATGGTACATTTTCACACTTTCTTTATACGACCATGTACTTTTCGCAAAGTTTGACAATTTTGTAGCTATGTAATACTTACTGCGATCATGTCTACTAAGTGCTATACCCATAGCAGCTTCCGACTTACCTTTACAATAAGCTGGAGATGTATCAAAGTAATTAACGCCATGCTCCAAAGCATAATCCACATGACGATTTACCATATCTTGATCTATCACAGTTTCGTCTTGCGTTCCTTCCACTTTTTTAGTTGGCAAACGCATACAACCATAACCCAATATTGATATTTTCTCGCCTTTATTATTTAGTCGATATGTCATCTCACCAGTAGGCACTTCTTTCTGCGCCAAGGCTTCTTCTTTAGGCGATTTACACCCTACCGAAGATGCCGCAACTACAGCCCCCGAAGCTACTACTGTCTTCAAAAATCCTCTTCGACTTATATTTTTATTATCAACCATATAAATATATGTTTTTAAAGCGCCACTTTAAACACTTCATCCATCACTTTAACGATATAAAGTCCAGGTGAATTTATTGATATTTGAGTGTCAGTTCCATCGTACATTTGTGCTCCATTTGCGCTATACACACTCACCTTTGTACCCACTTTTACACCATGCACATATATGCTTCGATCGTTTGCAATCACTTTCGCACACTCTGCATTAGCATCATTAATTCCCGATGTATTTTTAGCAGGATCGCTCTCGTAATAATTCATATCGAATGCTGTAACCACAAAATTCAACGCCTTATCCGAGCTATATGTAAATTGCGTATCCTTCACTGCAAATCCTACACAATTCTTAATATCATCAATATCCACTTCTTCGTTAGTCGAAGCATATACACAATAATATCTTACTGGAACATTATCCTTAAGTTCGGCAGCATCCCACGACACTCTATATGTAGTTCCGTCTTTCTCCACATTCACATTTTCTGGAGCATTAGGTTTGGTAACACCATTATAATCCATTGGCACAATATGAGCTGGATAAGCATAATAATTTTCGGCCAATTCCTTATTTAACGCCTTAACTTTTGTTGTTGTTCCGATGATATGGTCAGCTCTGAAATAGCAATTACCGCTCATACCTACTTTTGCACGAGTTTTATCTACTTGATCAGTTACTACACTCACATCCCAGTTATTTGAATCATCCATTTTATATGGAGCCAAACCAACAACAAGTTGACGACCATCACAATTATCAACCCATGTTGTCATATTTGGCGAGAAACCATATTTTTCATTCCAATACATTTGTGGAATAAGCAAATCATGTTTACCTCGTCTCATCCATTCAGCAGCATCTTGATACACACTACCATAGGCTGTCATATTTCCATAACCCGACACATTTTTATAAGTTCCAATAGGCGCAGCACCCACCTTCATATATGGCTTTATGCTTTTAACCATATCATAAAACTCAGCCACAAATGTATTTATATTCTCGCGTCGCCAATCAGCCTTTGACATTCCATTTCCATATTTAGAGTATGAATCAGCATCACCAAAATCACTACCAGGATAACGGGTGTAGTCGAAATTCATGCCATCAAAATCGTAATTAGTCACCAATTCACGATATAAGTCAAGCAAATAGCTTCTCACTTCAGGCAAACCAGGATCAAGATAATATGCATTACTATATAACACGCACATTTCTGGATGCACCTTTGTTACATGTTTAACCACACTATTTTTATCATACTTTGAAGCCTCACTTGCAGTACCAATACGATACGGTACAATCCACGCATGACACTCCATATTTCTCTTATGACATTCATCGATTACAAAGCGGCACACATCCCAAGTCATAGCCTTCGAACCATCACCTGATACAACTCGCATAAATGGCTGAATCTTAGAGTCCCAAAGTACATCTCCTTTAACTTGTGCTTGAAATACAACAGTGTTGATATTTAGTGCCTGAAGTTTGTCTAAAATATCAATCATTGACTCTTTTTGTTTGGTCTCATCATATACTGATTTTGGCCAATCCAAACCGCTATTTGTGGTCAACCACACAGCTCGTATCTCACGTTTTGGTTGAGCTTGAGCTATCGACACAAAAATAGACAAAAAAAGGGCTAAAATTAGGATTTTACTTCTTTCCGATTTTTTCATTGCAATCATATGACTTAATTTTAGTGATACATCTGTGCAAAAGTAATAAAAATTATGGAAAAGTTGACAAAGTTGCTCCATTTAACATCACAACACACATTCACCACCTAATTGCGACATTAAATAAATGTTAACAAGTTGGCATAGATAGATTTAATATGGTATCTTTGTAACATAATATATATCGTTTATGGACAACAAACAATTACAAGAAACCTTAGCAAAACGCATGGGGCGCGACAACGCCGACATATCTAAGTTATTGGAGGCTCTTGTTACCACAATAAAGGACCGTTGTGGCGAGCTCGACAGCATTGCGATACCTGGTTTTGGAACTTTCGAAGCTAAAAAGAAGCTTGAACGAATAGTTGTAAATCCTGGCACTGGCAAACGAATGCTTGTCCCTCCTAAAATCACATTATCTTTCAAACCAAGCGCCTTGCTTAAATCGAAAATAAAATGAACAACAAAATAACATTGCCTGAACTTGTCGACGCTATAGCTGAACTAACCAATACATCAAAACGAGTAAGCGAATTGTTCCTTAAGGAACTTTTTGGTGTAATAAAAGAGCGACTTGAGCAAGGCGAAACAGTAAAAATCAAGAATCTCGGAACTTTTAAGGTTACTGAGATTGCGGCTCGTAAGAGTGTTAATGTCAACACTGGCGAAGATATGGAAATTGCTGCTCATCGCCGTGTGAGTTTCACGCCCGACAAGTCTCTTGCCGAAGCTATCAACACACCTTTCGAGGGATTCGAAACCATTGCTCTCGATGACAATATCACCGACGAGGAGCTCGAAATTCTATCATCGACAACAATTGATGATATACCCGAAATCACCCCTCCTCCATTCAATATTATAGAAGAAAGCGATAACATTGAGACAGTTGCGATCGAAAATCCTACGCCTACAACCAAAGAAGTCATCACTGAGGAGCCTGAGCCTGCCTCTGTCACAATAGTTGAAGATAACACAACAGTTCAAGCTACAGCTGAAACAACATCTAAGCCTAAGCAAGTTGAAGAAGTCGAAGAAATTTCAATCATAGAACAAAACGAGACTATTGAACCAGAGCCACAAGCTCAAGATGATGATTGCAATGATAGCAATGAGCAACCAATCGCTCCACAAGACAACAAAGCCAACGAAGTTGTTGTAAACAAAGCTATAACTACGCCTTTTGTTGATGATGAGGAAGAAATCAAATATGACGAGGAAGAACTTGATGGCGAAAAACGAAAATCATTCATTTGGGGCGCTGCTTTAGGTCTTGCTATTGGTGCAGTAATTGCCATAATCGCTTGGTTCTTCATGTTCCGTTACAATGAGACATCTGTTCCACAAACCGAAAGTGAAATTACTCATTCTACAGAGCAAACTGACTCTATCAGCAAAGACAAGCCTGAAGATCCTTTATACACAGCTACTATTCACAGCGAGAGCGTGAACGATAAGCCAAGCGAAATAGTTGATACCGTTAAGACAAATTATTTCTTGACAAAGATGTCGCGCAAATATTATGGTCGCTACGAATTCTGGGTATATATCTATGAAGAAAATAAATCAAAGATTAAAAACCCTAATAGCGTATCGCCGGGTCTTGTAGTTGTGATTCCTCCAGCCGAAAAATATGGAATCAATAAAGATGACCCAGAAAGTGTGCGTAAAGCGAAAGAATTGGCTGAAAAAATATTGTAATTTAACAAAACTAACTTAAAATATTATAAATTAACAACTAGTAGTTGCCATATTATTAGTTAAAATAATAATTTTGCATCATAAATAATATAGCAATTTAAATATCACAAAAATAGTTTATAACTATGAGCGAAACAGTAAATATTAGAGAATTAAACGAACTTATTGCCAGCAAGAGCAATTTTGTAAATATGATTACTAAAGGTATGGATCAAACCATTGTGGGTCAAAAGCACTTGGTTGATTCATTGCTTATTGCTTTGTTAGCCGACGGCCACATTCTTCTTGAAGGTGTTCCTGGTCTTGCTAAAACTCTTGCAATCAAAACTCTTGCAACTTTAATCGACGCGAAATACAGCCGCATACAATTTACTCCTGACTTGTTGCCAGCCGATGTTATCGGTACAATGGTATACAGTATCAAGAATGAAAAATTTGAAGTAAAGAAAGGTCCTGTTTTTGCAAACTTCGTACTTGCCGACGAAATCAACCGTGCCCCAGCAAAGGTACAAAGTGCTCTTCTTGAAGCAATGCAAGAACGACAAGTTACAATCGGCGAAAACACATTCAAACTTGACAACCCATTCCTTGTAATGGCGACTCAAAACCCTATCGAACAAGAAGGTACTTATCCTCTTCCTGAAGCTCAAGTTGACCGTTTCTTGATGAAGGTTACTATCGGTTACCCTACTAAAGAAGAAGAAAAGGTAATTATTCGCCAAAACATCAATGCTCTAAAGAGCAACATTCAAGCTCTTATCACTCCACAAGAAATCGTTGAAGTGCGTGAGCTTGTTAACAAGATCTATGTTGACGAAAAGATCGAACGCTACATCGTCGACATCGTGTTTGCAACTCGTTTACCAAGCGACTATGGTCTTAACGACCTTTCAAGCATCATTTCATTTGGTGCGTCACCTCGTGCTTCTATCAGCTTGGCTCGTGCTGCTCGCGCTTACGCATTCCTTAAGAATCGTGGTTATGTTATTCCTGAAGATGTAAGAGCTGTGAGCCACGATGTATTGCGCCACCGTATCGGTCTATCTTACGAAGCCGAAGCCAACAACATCAGCGCCGACGAAGTGATTAGTGAAATCTTGGATAAGATTGCAGTACCTTAACATTAGCTTATACAGTTAAATGACTGACTCTAATGAATTGTTAAAGAAAGTCCGTAAGATTGAAATCAAAACCAAAGGACTTTCTCAAAACATATTTGCAGGTGAATACCATTCAGCATTCAAAGGGCGTGGTATGACATTCTCCGAAGTGCGCGAGTACCAATATGGTGATGATATTCGCGACATTGACTGGAATGTTACAGCTCGTCATAATCGTCCGTATGTGAAAGTATACGAAGAAGAACGCGAGCTCACTCTCATGTTGCTTGTCGATGTGTCAGGAAGTAGAATGTTTGGTGCACAAGGTGTTCAAAAAAGAGAAATGATTGCCGAAATTGCGGCCACTCTTGCATTCTCTGCTATACAAAACAACGACAAGGTGGGACTAATGTTCTTCACCGACAAAATCGAAAAGTTCATACCTCCTAAGAAGGGTAAAAAGCACATCTTGCTTCTTATCCGTGAAATGCTTGAATTCAAACCCGAATCCAACGGCACCGACATCAACATGGCGTTAGAATATCTCACTGGTATTCTAAAGAAAAGATGTGCCACTTTTATCGTTTCCGACTTTATCGACACACACGACTACTATAAGTCTATGTCAATTGCAAGTCGTAAGCACGACCTCACTGCAATACAAGTGTACGACAAACGAGAAGCCCAACTGCCAGATGTTGGACTAATGAAGCTACTCGATGCCGAAAGCGGTGAAATGAAATGGATCGACACAAGCTCTAAAAAAGTGCGACAAGCTTACAATAAATGGTGGTACGAGCGACAACTGAATATGAATGTTACAATGCAACGCTGCAAGGTTGATGTAGCATCGGTTGCAACCGATGAAGATTATGTAAAATCTCTTATGGGATTGTTCAAAAAGCGCGGTGCAAAATAACTCAACAAGGTTTACAACTATAATATGAGAAAAGTTTCATATATACTTTTTACAATAGCAGTTTTACTCTTTGGTGCTGATTCTTTTGCCAATCAAACAATTGTTACGGCAAAAATGGATTCAGCAACTCTTCTTATGGGTAAAAAAACTGCTATACATCTTGAAATCGTTCAAGACAAAGGTGTAACAGGCTTTTTACAAGGAGAAAATGCAAGTCCCGACACATTAAATTCTTTTGTTGAAGTGTCTAAGCGATTTGAAGCTGACACTATCGAACTGGGCAATGAACGCATACAAATCAATAAGGAAATCATTGTTCAATCGTTCGATTCGGGAATGTATGTTATCCCTCCTTTTAAATATGTTGTAGGGAAAGACACCTTTAAGTCTGATATGCTTTCTTTAAAAGTTATTCCTGTAAAGGTTGACTCACTACAAACAATTCACGATTTCAAACCAGTCGAATCACCCGAATTTTATTTCAGTGATTTATTCCCTGAATTCCTGCTCAAATATTGGTGGTTGATTTTATTGATTCAACTATTAATAGCAGGTGCTTTGTATGCTTACTTCAAGTGGTACCGTAAGGGCGTAACACCTTTCGCACAAAAGCCAGAGGTTATTATTCCTCCTTACGAAGAAGCTATTATGAAGCTTACTCAATTAAAGAGCGAAAAACTTTGGGAAGCTGGACAAGACAAAGAATATTTCACTCGTTTGACCGACATCTTGCGTAATTATCTCGATCGTCGTTTCAACATCAATGCTATGGAAATGACTACGAGCCAAATTATGTCAGTTCTTCGCAAGAACGAAGAAACTATGCCTGTCAACGACCAACTCAATAAGATTCTCGATATGGCCGACTTTGTTAAGTTTGCTAAGATGCGTCCTCTACCTGAAGATAATGAGGTAGCTTACCAACGCGCAGTAAACTTTGTCAACGAAACTAAGCCAGTTGAGATCCCTGCCGAAGAAAACAACGAACAATCCAACAATAACGAAAGAAAGGAGGATAAGAAAATATGATCAAATTTGCTAATCCTCATTTCCTATGGCTATTTTTGCTCTACATACCTATTATCTTGTGGTATGTAAAGAAACTTCGAGTAGCCGAAGCCACTCTTAAGGTATCTACCCTTTTACCTTTTGACAAGTTGGGTACTTCATGGAAGGCTTATCTTCGACACATATTGTTCGCAGTGCGACTATTAGCATTAGGTTGCTTGATTATCATACTTTGTCGACCTCAAACCTACGACCGATGGTCTACTTCCGAAACCGAAGGTACCGACATCATGATTGCACTCGATGTGTCAACAAGTATGCTTGCTCGCGACTTCAAGCCAGACCGTTTTGAAGCGGCCAAGGATGTTGCATCTCAATTTATATCGGGACGCGAAAGCGACAACATTGGTATGGTTATTTTTGCCGGCGAAAGTTTCACACTTGTCCCTATGACTACCGATAAAACTGTGCTACTCAACTATATTCAAGATGTAAATATGAATATGTTGGTTGACGGAACAGCGATTGGTGATGGTATAGCAACAGCTATCAATCGCATCAAGAACGGTAAAGCTAAATCTAAGAGTATCATTCTTCTCACCGATGGTTCCAACAACACTGGTGTTGTGGCACCTCTTACAGCTGCCGAAATTGCTAAAAATCTTGGCATCAAAATTTACACTATCGGTGTCGGCAAAAATGGTGAGGCCGAATATCCTGTCGGTATTAACTTCTATGGCAAAATGGAATACCAATTAATGCCAGTAGTTATTGATGAAGCAACTTTGCGTTCAATAGCTCAAATGACTGGTGGTAAGTACTATCGCGCAACCAGCAAGAATGTGCTTAAAGAAGTATTCCAAGATATCGACCAATTGGAAAAGACTCAACTCGATGTGAGAAATTTCACTCACACCGAAGATGACTATATGAAATGGGCTATATTGCTACTTATTTTCATCATTATGGATTTTGTAGCGCGTTACACTATTTTAAGACATATCCCATAACAATAATTTGATAAAAAGATAAAACTATGTTCAGTTTTGGAAATCCAGAATATTTGTATTTACTGATTTTGCTTCCTGTTATCATTGCACTCTTTTGGTTTGCAAGAAGAGCAAGAGCAAAGAAACTCCAAAAATTCGGTCAGTATATTATTGCCGACGAATTGATGCCCGATGTATCTAAGTACAAGCCTTGGATTAAGCTTTCATTAGAGCTCATTATATTAGCATTAGTAATTGTCATTCTTGCTCGACCTCGTGCAGGCGCAAGAACCGAAGTTACAAAAGTGCGAGGCATTGAAGCTATGCTATGCGTCGATGTTTCCAACTCAATGTTAGCAAGCTCAACCGATGATCCTAAGGGAGCAAGTCGTATGCAACGCACCAAGCTTGTTCTTGACCGAGTAATTGACAAATTAAGAGAGGACAAAATAGGTTTGATTGTATTTGCGGGCAATGCCTACACTCAAATGCCTATCACTACTGATGGTGTTTCGGCTAAAATGTTCCTAAACGAAATCAGTACAAATATGGTTCCTTCTCAAGGTACTGCAATTGGCTCAGCGATAAAATTAGCTATGAACTCTTTCACAAAAAATGAAAAGACTCAAAAAGCTATAATTATCATCACCGATGGTGAAAACCACGAAGACGATGCTGTTGCTATGGCTAAAGAGGCCAAAGAGAAAGGTATTCAAGTGAATGTAGTGGGTATGGGTACTGTGAGAGGCTCACAGATTCCATTAGAGAATGGTCAACTTATGAAGGACAACGATGGAAATGTAGTTACTACTCGACTCAACGAAACTATGGCTAAAGACATCGCAATAGCAGGTGGTGGTCTTTATGTATCGGGCAATTCAACCGATGCTGTAAAAATCCTCGATGAGCAATTGCAAAAGTTAGCTAAAACTGAATTAGAAACCACTGTATACAGTGCTCACAACGAGCAATTCCCTGTTTTTGCGTGGTTAGCTTTGATTTTCGTTATTATCTATCTATTTGTTGACGATAGCAAGAATTCTTGGCTAAGAAAGTATAACTTCTTTTCAAAGGACAATAAAAAATGAAAATGACTAATAAAATATTGATAGCTCTTCTTATGTTTGCAGCTATTCCTTTCGGAGTTATGGCTCAAGACGATGAAGTGGATCCAACAACTCGAAAGGAACGCGAGCACATCAAAGCAGGCAACGCGCTCTACGAGCTTCAACGATATGCCGAAGCCGAAGTTGAATATAAGAAAGCACTCGAAGTTAACCCTAATTCTCAATTAGGCAACTACAACCTTGCCCTTTCACTCATTCAACAAGGTGGCGCAAACAATGAAGAACAAGAAAACAATCCACTACAACAAGCTACTGAGCTTTTAAATTCGGTTGCCCAAAACTCTAAAAGTGCTGATTTGCGTTCTAAAGCTTTCTATAACCTTGGAAATCTTGCCTATGTAAGCGAAAAATATGATGTTAGTGTCGAACTTTACAAAAACTCATTGCGTAACAATCCCGATGATGACCAAGCTCGAGACAACCTTCGTATGGCTCAGCTAAAGCTACAACAACAGCAACAAAACAAGGGTAAAGACAAAAACGACAAGAAAGACAAGGACAAAGACAAGCAAGAGGACAAAAACAACGAAAAGAAAGAGGACAAGCAACAACAACAACAACAGCAGCCTCAACAACAACAGCAAATGAGTAAAGACAATATGGAACAGATTCTACAAGCTATGCAGAATCAAGAAAAAGCTACTCAAGAAAAGGTTAAACTTCAACAACCTCAAACTGTTAGAAAGACTGGCAATCAGTGGTAATATATAAAATTGATTAATCGAGTTTTATGAAAAAATACATAAAATTATATGCAACTTTGATGTTTGTGCTATTCAGTTTATCGGCTGTAGCTCAAATATCATTTACTGCACATGCTCCAAAACAAGTCGTACAAGGCAACAAATTTGATGTGCGCTTTGTGCTTCGTAATGCCGAAGGCGAAAACTTCCAAGAGCCAAAATTTGATGGAGCAACTAAAATTTATGGACCTGCCCTATCTACTTCTTATAGTAGCCAATGGGTTAACGGCAAGAGTTCAAGTAGTTCTTCTCAAGAATATACTTTAATGTATCGTGCCGATAAAGCAGGTACCTATACCATCCCTTCTGCTACTATCGAAGCCGATGGCAAACGATATTCTACTGCCTCAATGACAATCGAAATTCTACCACCCGATAAAAATGCCCAACAAGGCTCTCAATCTGGTGCAAGAATCGATGACATAGACTCTCAATCAACTTCGAAGCCTGTCAATGCTAATGATTTGTTTGTGCGCATAAGCATGTCTAAGCAAAAAGTGTACGAACAAGAAGCTGTGGTGTGCACAATTAAGCTTTACACAAAGTATCAAATCAGTCAATTCATGACTACTCTTCAACCTTCGTTCGATGGATTCTTGATTGAAGAATTGTCTATTGAACCAAGCATGAACAATATCGAACATTACAACGGACAAAACTACATGGTTGCAGAGCTTAAGAAATGTATACTTTTCCCACAAAAGTCAGGCAAGCTAACCATCAGTTCGGGTAACTACGATGTAACAGCTGTTCAATATGAGCAAGTTCGTAGTATGTTTGGTATCATTCGCCAACCAGTTGAGCGCAAACTTCAAGTTAAGTCTAATTCTGCTACCGTAAACATTCTACCTTTGCCTTCTCCTAAACCAGCAACATTTAGTGGTGCGGTTGGACAGTTCAAAGTATCTACCGAAGTCAAGCCAAACAACTTTAAGACTTACGAAGCAGCTACATATACCTACAATATTTCTGGTACAGGTAATATCAAATATTTAAAAGCTCCTGAAATTAATTTCCCTTCACAATTTGATGTTTATGATCCTCAAAATGAAGTAAACGCAAAAATAGCTGGACAATCGGTAAGTGGTTCTAACAAATTTGAGTATACTTTCATACCTCAATATGTGGGCGAATATGAAATTCCTACTACAACATTCACTTACTTTGATCCAACTTCGGCTAAGTATGTCAATGTTGATGTTCCTGCAACTAAGATTTCGGTTGCTAAGGGTGTTGCAGCTGCATCCGATGCAGTTGTTTCAAAGGATATTGAACTCAAGAACAAAGATATTCTTCACATCAAAACCAATAATCTACAACTTAAGAAGGAACACAACCTATACTTAAGCTCGTTTACTTATTGGTTATGGTATATCCTACCATTGATAGCTGTATTAGGCGTAATGTGGTACTATCGCAAGACTATCAAAGAACGCTCAAATGTTCAACTACTCAAGAACAAGCGCGCCAACAAGGTGGCTAAAAAGCGTCTAAAGCAAGCTCAAGAATTCATGAAAGCAAATAACGCCAATAGCTTCTATGCCGAAATTCTTAAGGCACTATGGGGCTACCTAAGCGACAAGCTGAATATCCCTGTGTCTGAGCTAAATAAGGAGAATATTGCCGTAGAATTGCAATCATTTGGCGCCGACGACACCTCAATTTCACAATTATTAACTATTTTGGATAAATGTGAATTCGCTCAATATGCGCCTGAATTAAGTGGTAGCAATATGAACGAGATCTACGATGAGGCAAGCGATATTATGAACAAACTCGAAAACACAAAACGAAAATAATCACAATGAGAACAAGAATATATTTATTACTCGTAGCAATATCGATTAGCTTCTCCTCTATGGCTCAAAGCTTAGTAGAGAAAGCAAATGCTGAATATGTTGCCGACAAATATGCCAACGCCTTGCAATTATACCTTCAAGCTGCAAGCGAAGAAGGTGTTTCGAGCGATTTATACTATAATATTGGTAACACATATTATAGAATGGGAGAACTTGGACATGCTGTTCTATATTTTGAGCGAGCCGTAATGCTTGATCCACAAAATGATGATGCTAAGACCAATCTTGAATTCGTAAACAGCAAGATTCAAACCAAAATTGCTCAAGAAAAGTCTTTCGTAATTCAGGTAATTGATGATTTTGTTGGTAGTCTATCCTCAAATACATGGGCTACTCTTGCCGCTATCAGTTTTATTCTACTGTTGTCGGGCATTCTTCTCTATGTATTCTCATCGGTTATCGCATTAAGAAAAATAGGATTCTTTGGAGGTGGCGTTATGCTTTTGTCTACCATTATCACCTTATTGTGTGCCATATCTATGAAGTCTAAAGTAGAAGCGCACAACAAAGCAATCGTTATAACTCCTTCTGTAACCCTAAGCACTGTGCCTCGCACTCCTAAGGATAAAAACGAAGAAGCATTTATCCTTACTGCTGGTAACAAGGTGACTATCGTTGACTCTGTAGAAACAAAAAATGGTGAAGAGAAAATTAAGTGGTACGATGTGAAAGCCGACGACACACATCGCGCTTGGCTCAAGTCTGACAACATCGAAATCATCTAATAATGATTGAATATCTTGATCATATCGATAAGCAAGTGCTTTTATACATTAATGGTATGCACTCACCCTTTTTCGACACTTTTATGTGGTATGTTTCTAAGACTACCACATGGTCGTTAATGCTTCTTGCATTAATTATAATGCTATTTCGCAAGAATTGGCGACAAGCTTTGTTTGTAATACTTGCTATTGCACTCACCATTACACTTGCCGACCAAATATCATCGGGTATTATTAAGAATCTTGTGGAGCGTTTCCGCCCTACACACAGCCCCGAAATTGGAAGTCTTGTGCATCTCGTTAATGGTTATAAAGGTGGATTATATGGCTTCGTATCAAGTCATGCTGCCAATACTATCGGTGTTGCTCTATTCATATCATTACTATTCAAACGCCGATATCTAACGATTACATTATTCTTCTGGGCAACTCTCGTGTCATATAGTCGCATTTATCTTGGGGTGCATTATTTAGGCGATATTTTAGGAGGAATATGCGTTGGGCTACTATCAGGAGCTATTATTTATCACCTTTATTTATATGCAATTCAACTTAAGGAAATAAATAAAAAATACGGATTTATTGCTTTCTCCGAAAAAAACACAAAAATAATGACATGCGCAATTTGGTGCAATCTCCTTATTACTGTGGGAGTTTCAGCGATTTTATGTTTTGTAGCATAAAAAAAAGTTTCATTTTTTTTTGGAAGATATATAATAAATGTCGTAAATTTATCCAACAAAATAATAATACTAACAATCTAAAACTATATTGATTATGCCTAAGACTATCACATTTAACGAACTTCGCCGTATCAAAGACAGTTTACCTGACGGCTCAATGCATAAAATTGCAGATACATTGAACTTGACAGTTCAAACAGTTAGAAACTACTTCGGTGGTACAAACTATGAATATGGCAACAATTGTGGTTTGCACATCGAACCAGGTCCAGAAGGTGGATATGTTATCTTGGACGATACACAAATTCTAGAAATGGCTCTTGAAATGCTTGAGCAAAAAAATAAGGAGTAAATAAAAAAGACAAGAAAAGAAAAGAATGATGGTCTAAAACAATATACATTAATATTTGTTTTAGACCATTTTTGTTCCAAAATTGTTGTTTATAAACAACCCTAACAAGTATAACCAAATAGTAAAGATTAAATATTATTCATATGGAAAAGAGCGACAAACTTATAACAGTAGCCATACACACATACGCAAAGGCTCTTATACTTAAAACAATGTTGGAAAACGAAGGTATTCCTGTTGTAATCAACAATGTCAACCTTATTCAACCTGTAGTGTCTTCGGGAGTTAGAGTGCGCATCAAAGAAAAAGATTTGCCATTAGCGCTCAAACTTATCGAGCAAATGGCCGATGATGAATTCAAACACAACGAAGATTCCAACAAGCCTGTTGTTCTCATTCCTATCGATTTTTCCGACTACTCTAAAAAAGCATGCTTAATAGGGTTCGACTTTGCCAAACAAATGGGTGGTCGCGTCATTCTACTACATTCATATGTTGAAATGACTTATGCTATGGCAATGATGCCTTTCTCCAACGAGGATACTGGAGACAAACATGCCGAACAAAAGGCTCTAAAAAGAATGAATGACTTTGAAATTCAAATCAAGAACGATATTTCAAATGGCATTCTTCCAGGAGTAAAATTTACTTGCCGAATCGAAGAAGGTGTACCCGAAGTAACAATCATAGAGTGCGCAAAACGCGAAAATGCAACGCTCATCGTAATGGGCACCCGTGGCAAGAGCAAAAAAGAAGAAGAACTTATTGGTAGCGTAACTGCCGAAGTGCTCGATGAAGGTAAATTCACTGTTTTCTCTGTGCCCGAAGGTATGGAAGCTCGTAAAATGTCCGAATTGAAGAATGTTGCATTCTTTAGCAACTTCATTCAACAAGACTTATTGTCATTCGACATTTTCGCACGCCTCTTCAAGAACAGAAAGCTCAATATTACCATTATTCCTATCGAGACTCAAAAGAATGATGATAAAACAAAGAAATATCTCGACCAACTCGTTCAATATTGCCAAAGTCATTACTCCGACTTTAATTTCAAGGCCGAGATTCTATCGCCCGACAACTATGCGAAAGATTTTGATGAATATGTAAAGGCTCAAAACATTGACCTTATGCTTATACCTAACAAAAAACGAAACATTTTTTCTCGACTATTCTCGCCAAGTGTCGCTCATCGAATGGTATTCCATTCTGATGTTCCACTTTTGGTAGTTCCTATTTCATAAATCATCAGCAATATTTCTATAACACAAAAATAGTCGGTAATTTACCGACTATTTTTTGTTGTACTATTTAAGTTAGAATGCAACTCCTACCCTCACCCCCATATTGTTCACTTGATTGACATGACCATCAAGAACTCTGGCCTTATTGGTTGAGAAACTATAATATGCCGACATATTAAAGCCAAAACTCTTTTCACTATTCAGCCATAGATTTGTACCTATTTCAGGCGACATATAAAAGCCCCAACAATCATCATACACTCTAAAGGTTGACATATACGAAGATAATTGCACATAGCTTGTACCTATCTTTAATCCCACATAAGGATCGCATACACGGCTCCTTTCATAAAAACGGTATCGCACATCAACACCAAATGGGATTTGAAATAGCGATCTCGATTGCTTAGCTGTAAGCGTTGATGTTGCTGTTGGGTGCAAAGTTTCCATTGGGAGGCTCTTGTGATTTGTGCTATATGACACAAACAAGCCCAAACCCACCTTTGTTGTTACAAATAATCCGCCTTCAAGATTAGCGCCCCAACCACTTGCACGATTAGTGAAATCATTACCAAACGGAGCATTAAATTGCCAATCTACATTACCGAAATAAGGTTTATATGTCGTTTGTGCTTTAATATCGGTAGTTGCAACAAGGCTCACTACAAACACTGCCACGACCACCAAAAGCATCTTAAAATAATCTACTGTTTTCATATCTTATAGAGTTTATTGATTCAACAACTAAAATTTAATATATGGTGATTGTTCAAATGATTGATTGACTGCTTTCACCAATCTTGGCAGCATATTACTATCTATATAGTATATTCCAGTTATATAGTTATTCCAAATAACAGTCGGCTTCGACGATGACGAAACTTCGCTCACACTCGATAAATCAATCATTTCGCATATTAACGAACCATAGGTATACTTATATATAAACTGATATGGATAGTACCAATTTCCATCATACCATGGCCACCAATATGTAGGGCTCCAATACCATGGATAATCCGACCACCAAGACACACTATTTATAAAATAATAAGTGCTTTCAACATAAGAGATTTGTAGCCCATAATTAGCTTCAGTTTTATCGGCTGTTTTCACATAACCGCGTTTTTCCATCTGAATACTATAAGCATTTATAATATCATTGGCATCCGACGCATCAAGATAGGTTGCACCTCTTCCTTTGCCCGATACAACAAGCACACTATCAGGCACATAAAAATGCTTTCCTTTACTAAAATTAGCATCTTTATCATACTGAGTGTAAACCACATAGTCTTCCTGAACTTCATCTAAGTTAGGTTCTTTTTCACACGACGCAAATAGTAGAGCGGTGAAAAGTAAGGGAATTAACTTTTTCATAATCATAATTAAAAATTTAATTAGAGAATTGTTTATTTTCCCTATTATAACAATACTTATCCCGCAATGTTTATTGATTATTCTATCTCAACTATTTTTTATTTCCTAAATCGAGAAACGACATTCCCGAATATATTCTTAGCACACTACTTTGTTTAGCAGTATGATCTTTTCGTGGCGACCATTTTTTATCCACTCCTTGTGCACCAAGGATTAGAGTTCCTTTTCCACACACGCCATTAATTTTATCAAGCGCACTCATCAATCGCTTTTGTTTGTCAACATCAACATTATCAAACACATTCAACTGAATTTCGCCATTTTGCACAAAATGACTTAGCTGCACCCCTGCTTTTTTATATTTATATCCTTTTCTATATATATTATTGAAAGCTCTCAAAGCATGCTGAGTTATATATGCTGTGTCGCACGAAGGTGTTTCAAGTCGTATATCACAAGTGTTTGAATAGAATGGTTCTCTTTCTTTATGCTCATCGCCTCTCACATACACACTCACAACCATTGCAGCCGAGTTTTGAGCTCTTAGACGCTCAGCGCAACACGATGCAAAGTATGCCACAGCTTCCCACAAAGTTTTCTTATCTTCAATCAAAGTGCCAAACGAACGCGACGCCATTATCGACTTATTAGGTTCATCAATTGCATTTATTTTTGCACAATCTTCGCCTTTCAGTTCTCTCACAATGCGTTCTTCATTAATTGTGAACATACATTTTATCCACGACATTGGCGAAATGCTTAAATCATAGGCTGTCAGCACACGATTTCTCAATAATTTCTCATTCAATCGCCGTCCTATACCCCACACATCACCCACTGGTATAGTTTTCAATACCGGTTCAAATTGCTCTTCTCTTGTGAGCAAATACACATTATCAATGCCATTTCTTGTCTTTTTGGCTATGTGCGATGCAATTTTTGCCAATGTTCGCGACGGAGCTACCCCAATACTCACTGGAATGCCAATATATTGCTTGATTGTTGAAGCAAGTTCACGCACAAATTTGTAGTTCCTCTCATCGTCTTCATAAGGCAACTTAAAAAAGCATTCATCTACCGAATATATCTGAATACTTTCCACATAATTACCTATCAAGGCCATTACTCGATCCGAAATATCACGATAAATCACATGTCTACATGATAGTGTTACAACATTCAGCGGATTAGTATATTCTTTTATTTTGAACGCAGGCACACCCATAGGTATGCCAAGCGCCTTGGCTTCATTGCTTCGTGATATAACGCACCCGTCATTGTTCGAAAGTACAACGACAGCTTTGCCCTCAAGCGATGGACTAAACAATCGCTCACACGACACAAAAAAGTTATTACAATCCACCAAGCCTATCATAATCACATCTTTTCGACCATCGGCTTACAAATCAACATTTAACCGATTTTATAATGTGTGTAACTATTCCCCACACTTGGAAATTACTTTCTTCCGACACTTTAATTGGCTTATAACTTCTATTTTCTGGCATCAGATACAGCCCATCTTCTTTGATTGATATGCGTTTCACCGTAAAATCACCATCGATAAAACACACTGCAATACTTCCATCATGAGGCACAAGTGCTTTATCTATAATCAACAAATCTCCATCATTAATACCACAATCTATCATCGAATCCCCACTCACGCGTGCGCAAAATGTCGATGACGGACTATTTATCAACTCTCTATTCAAATCAAGCGAGTCACTATTTTGGTCTTGAGCTGGCGAAGGAAATCCCGCAGGCACATTATTTTCAATGAACGAGATGTTCATCGTTTCACCTCCATTCAGCTCCATTATTTCTATTTTATCTTCCATAACTGCAAATTTACTCATTATTTCTTATCTTACCTCGCTATAAATAAGAATTAACAAAATACTATTCTTTAAAAAGATTTTCGTATCTTTGTGAATTAATTATATAAGAATTTTTCTGAAACAATAAGAAACAGCAAAAAAATTATTAACTATATGGCTGAAATTGTAGAAAACACAGCAGAAGAAAAGAAAGGTCTAAATTTTGTGCAACAAATTATTGCCGACGACCTTGCAGCAGGTAAGAATGGTGGACGACTAAGCACTCGTTTCCCACCCGAACCTAATGGTTATCTTCATATTGGTCACGCCAAAGCTATTTGTATGGATTTTGGTGCTGCTGAAATGTTTGGAGGTACTTGTAATCTTCGTTTCGACGATACCAATCCTATCAAGGAAGACACTGAATATGTAGATGCAATCAAGGAAGACATCAAATGGCTTGGCTTCGATTGGGAAGATCGTGAATATTATGCATCCGACTATTTCCCTCAACTATTCGACTTGGCTATTCAACTTATCAAGGAAGGCAAAGCTTATGTAGAAGAACAAACTTCCGAAGAAATTGCAGCTCAAAAGGGTACACCTACCACTCCTGGTCAAGAAAGTCCTTTCCGCAATCGTCCAGTTGAAGAAAGTCTTGACCTATTTATGCGCATGAATGCGGGTGAATTCGAAGAAGGAACTCTTACTCTTCGCGCCAAGATTGATATGGCTTCACCTAATATGCACTTCCGCGACCCTATCATGTATCGCATTCTAAAACATGCTCACCACCGCACTGGCAACAAGTGGAATGTATATCCAATGTATGACTTTGCTCATGGTCAAAGCGATTATTTCGAAGGCGTTACACACTCTCTATGTACTCTCGAATTTGTTCCTCACCGTCCTCTATACGATCTATTTGTTGATTGGGCTAAGGGTGGCAAGGATCTTGATGATAATCGTCCAAGACAATACGAATTCAACAAGCTTAACCTAAGCTATACTCTTATGAGTAAGCGCAATCTGCTTATCCTTGTTAAGGAAGGTTTGGTAAATGGTTGGGACGACCCTCGTATGCCTACTATTTGTGGTCTTCGTCGTCGTGGTTATTCTCCAGAATCTATTCGCAAGTTTGTCGATAAGATTGGTTACACTACTTACGAAGCACAAAACGATTTCGCACTTCTTGAAAGCGTCGTTCGCGAAGACTTAAACGCTCGCGCTACTCGTGTTTCGGCTGTTATCGATCCAATTAAACTTATCATCACAAACTATCCAGAAGATAAGGTTGAAGTTTTGGAAAGTGTAAACAACCCTGAAGATCCTGAATCAGGCAAACACACTATCGAATTCAGTCGTGAACTATGGATGGAACGCGAAGACTTTATGGAAGATGCTCCTAAGAAGTATTTCCGCATGACTCCAGGTCAAGAAGTTCGTTTGATGAATGCCTATATCGTGAAGTGTACTGGTTGCAAGAAGGACGAAGATGGTAAGATCGTTGAAGTTTATGCTGAATACGATCCTGAAACTAAGAGCGGTATGCCAGGTGCTAATCGCAAAGTTAAGGGTACTCTACACTGGGTAAGTTGCGCACACTGTCTTAAGGCTGAAGTTCGCCTATACGACCGCCTTTGGAAAGCAGAAAATCCTCGTCAAGAAATTCAAAACATTCGTGACGAAAGAGGTTGTGAAGCTCTTGAAGCTATGCGAGAAGTCATCAACCCTGACTCTTTGAAAGTTCTTTCTGAATGTTATGTAGAGCGCTATCTTGCTGAAGCTAAACCATTCGACTACCTACAATTCCGTCGTCTTGGTTACTTCAATGTTGATAAAGAATCTACCCCAGAAAAGCTTATCTTCAACCGCACTATCTCACTTAAAGATAGTTGGGCTAAAGAACAAAAGAAGTAATATACACCTTTCATGGGGATATATAAAAAAACAATCGGATGAAATGTCCGATTGTTTTTTTTGTTTATTATCATTTGATTTTATAAGAATCTTTGTAATGTTTTGGCTTTTTCTGCAGTTTCTTGCCATTCTTTTTCGGCATCCGAATCTGCAGTAAGTCCACCACCCACATATATACAATAATCATTACCCGAGAACTCAAGAGAACGAAGATTTACAAAGAAATCAAATTCGCCATTCTCGTCTACTGGCCCCACATATCCACCATAGTAACGACGACTATGAGACTCTATATTATTAATGTATGACACTGCAATATCAGTTGGTGTTCCGGCTATTGCTGGTGTTGGGTGCATCATTGCTCGTAAAGAGTCTACTTGTGTTTGCGATTCTACATTTCCCACAAAATCGTTACACAAATGCTCTACATTCCCTGCATTTCGAGTGTAAGTTTCCGACTTTGAATACTTCAACCCAACTTTATCAAAACAGCCTCCAATGTAATCGGCTACAAATCGTTGTTCTTCAACTTCTTTTGCTCCCCAATCTCCTTGTGTTCCTGCAAGTCGTGTTCCTGCAAGTGCCATTGTCGACACCACTCCTTTTCTATTACTCAAAAAGCGTTCTGGTGTTGCACCAAGCCATGTTCCGGTTACTTCAGAACTATACACGAACACAAATGCATCGCGATAAGCATTCAAAAGCGATTTATACACTTCACTCCATGAATCACTCGCAAATTGCCCATTAATTGTACGCGATAATACAACTTTCGACAATGTTCCAGCACGCAAATCGCTTACACATTGCTCAGCTCGACACAAATAATCAGTTTTGCTTATTGATTCTTGAATTTCTGTTTCAGTTTGACACGATTGGTCGTTATAATCTGATCCCAGAAATTCCTCTACACCAAGATTCTGCGAGATAAAATGTGATTTAGCATCACCTTCCGAAAATGGATGAACATAAAATCCTTTGCGCGTAGCTATTTCTTCAGTTTGCACACCAAAATGAAGATTTTCACCACCTGGCAAACGATAACAGTAGAATCTCACACCACAACGCAATGCTTTTTCCACTGCCAGCAACACTCTATCTTTGTTGCTCTCAATCATTACACACCTCCCCGATTAGTTCAAATGGCAAGGCTTCTTTTATCTTAACATTATAGAACTCGCCGATTTCAAGCGATTGAGTTTTCTCTATAAGCACTTCTGGATCCACTTCTGGAGAATCAAATTCGGTACGACCCACATAGTAGTCTTCATCTTCTCTATCAACTACCACACGAAGCACTGATTCCACTTTTTGCTCGTTGCACTCAAGGGAAATATTTTCTTGAAGTTCCATCAATTCACTCAATCGAGCATCCTTAACTTCCTGAGGTATAACATCTTCGAAATTCTTTTCGGCAAATGTACCTTCTTCCTCGCAATAGGCAAATGCGCCCATTCTCTCAAATCGAGCACTCTTTACGAACTCCTTAAGCTCTTCAAATTCAGTTTCACCTTCACCAGGGAATCCCACCATAAGTGTTGTACGAATATGAATACCAGGCACTTCCTTGCGAATGCGCTCTATAAGAGCAAGTGTTTCTTCTTTATTTATATGACGACGCATATTATTTAGCACCTTGTCGCTCACATGTTGTAGTGCGATGTCAAGATACTTACACACATTCTTATGCTTCGCCATCACAGGCAATACTTCATAAGGGAATTGTGCAGGATAAGCATAATGCAAGCGTATCCATTCCACACCCTCTACTTGTGCCATCTTGTCGATCAATTCAGGTAGCATCATCTTGCCATATAGGTCAAGTCCATACGACGACAAGTCTTGTGCTATTACATTAAATTCTTTTACGCCTTTTGCCACAAGGTCTTTCACTTCATCAAGAAGTTGTTCCATTGGAATTGATGTGTGACGACCTGTGATAAGAGGAATTGCACAAAATGCACAAAAGCGATTACATCCTTCCGAAATTTTTAGATATGTATAATGAGAAGGAGTCGTAATATAGCGTTCATAAGGCTTTGTTGGTGGAATAGTATCTTGTAAATCTGTGATAAGTCTATCCCAATCAAATTTTCCGTAATATTTATCCACCTCAGGAATTTCTTCCTCAAGCTCAGCAAGATAGCGTTCCGAAAGACATCCCATCACATACAAATGCTTGATTTGTCCTTCTTGCTTGGCTTCTACATATTCAAGAATAGTATTTATCGATTCTTCTTTAGCATCTCCTATAAAGCCACAAGTATTGATAACAACTACTTCGCCACACACATCATCCGAATCGTGCGCCACTTCATAGCCTAAATCTTGAAAACGCTTCATTAATCGTTCCGAATCAACAAGATTCTTCGAACAACCAAGCGTAATTACATCTATCCTAATTCTCTTCATACATCACTCATTAAAAAAAGGAAATATAAGAATAACTTATAATTCCTTATTAAAACATTATTTACCGAAAAGTGATTTTACGAATTCTTCTTTTCGGAACACTTGTAAATCTTCCATGCCTTCACCAAGACCGATGTACTTAACTGGGATTTGGAATTGGTCGCTAATACCAATCACCACACCACCCTTAGCTGTTCCATCAAGTTTAGTGATAGCAAGTTCATTCACTTCTGTAGCAGCAACAAATTGTTTTGCTTGTTCAAAAGCATTTTGTCCTGTTGAGCCATCAAGTACAAGAAGTACTTCATTTGGAGCACCAGGTACTACCTTTTGCATCACATTCTTGATTTTAGTAAGTTCGTCCATCAAGCCTTTCTTATTGTGAAGACGACCAGCTGTGTCGATAATTACCACATCGGCATTGTTTGCCTTAGCCGACGCCACTGTATCATAAGCAACCGATGCTGGATCACTACCCATTTTTTGCTTAATTACAGGCACACCTACGCGTTCACCCCAAATATCAAGTTGTTCTACTGCGGCTGCACGGAATGTATCGGCTGCACCAAGCACAACCTTATTGCCTGCTTTCTTAAATTGATAAGCGAGTTTTCCGATTGTAGTAGTCTTACCTACACCATTCACACCCACTACCATTATTACATATGGTTTCTTATCGGCTGGAACCACAAAATCTTCGCCATTTTCAACATTATTTTCAGCAAGAAGTTCTGTAATTTCTTCACACAACAAGTCATTCAATTCAGTCGAATCAACATATTTATCGCGAGATACGCGTGATTGAATTCTATCAAGAATCTTCAATGTAGTTTCCACACCCACATCCGATGTGATAAACACCTCTTCAAGGTTATCAAGCACATCGTCATCGATTTTTGACTTACCAGCAACGGCACGTTTGATTTTATCAAAAAATCCTTCTTTGGTTTTTGACAAGCCCTTGTCAAGGGTTTCCTTTTTCTCTTTTGAGAATAGTTTACTGAAAAATCCCATTCTGTTTATAATTTTGTATTAGACTACAAATTTAGTAAATTTCCACCAATTTATTGCAATCACCTATCCAAATTCAGACGTTTTTACACTGCAACTCATCTTTTCTTAGTTCTTACTATAATCTACGCCCTATCACTTATAACTCTTTTTCGTTTTTATCACGAATTTAATTTCACTTGTAATATCAGAATAGATATTTAAAATAACACATATATTGCAGATTTTTGCTAATTTTGGGGTGAAATTGATTGACCGAATGAATACAAACACTAAATCGAACGAAACTCTCACCACAACGCATGAATCATGCAATATTATGGTTGATTTACTCCAAGAATATGGGGTAAACGATGTGATTGTTTCTCCTGGTTCTCGCAATGCTCCTATTATCATTGCATTAACTCGATGCAATAACATTCGAAAGCATGTCATTGTTGACGAGCGTAGTGCTGCGTTTATTGCTATCGGTATAGCACAACAGACACATAAACCGGTGGCTATCCTTTGCACTTCGGGCACAGCTTTGCTTAATTATGCTCCTGCTATAGCTGAGGCATATTATCAACAGTTACCAATTATTGTCATTTCTGCCGATCGACCTCAAGAATGGATTGACCAAAATGATAGTCAAACATTGAAGCAATTCGGTTCATTGAGCAATATCGTTAAACAAAGCTACGACATTCCTTCTAATTGTCAATCATCTAACGATTTATGGTTCTGTAATCGTACCATTAACGAAGCTTTGCAATGTGCAACAGCCCTTCCTAATGGTCCTGTTCACATTAACCTTCAACTTAGCGAGCCTCTTTACGACCGTCAGCCTATAGGTCAAAGCTACGCAAAGAAAATAAATCATTTCACACCCGAAATCCCTTCTGAATGCGTTGATGAATTTACGAAGAGAATCAACTCTTATCGCAAAGTTTTAATATTTGCATCAATGCACAACAAGTGTGATGCTCTCACTGAATCTCTTCACAAAATATCGGGTGGTAATATTGTTGTTCTTAGTGAAATTATTGCCAACAACAATACATCAAGCAAAATATTCCACAACATTGATTGCCTATTCTCCGAAATGAATAGCGACAAATGGGAAGCACTTAAACCAGACCTTTTAATCACATTCGGTGGTGCTCCTGTATCACGATTGGCTAAATTATATTTAAGAGCTGCCAACGACATTGAACATTGGAGAATTGGCGTTGATAACAACATAATTGATACGATGCAAAACATTACACAAAGGATTGAAGTTTTGCCATCTATCTTTTTCTCCAACAAAAATATAGCGCACAATGAAAATGAGGAATATTACTCTCAATGGGAAGCTCTGTATAATCGTGCAAAATCAAATTTAAACTCATTTGCCGACAGTTGCAAATGGAGCGATTTTACTGCAATGAATACCATAATGAGAAGCATTTCCCGCCAAGGTATAAACCTTCAAATCTCTAATGGTAGTTCTATTAGATATGCCGATCTTATTGGTGTATCACCCGATTTCAATGGTACAGTACATTGCAATCGTGGTGTTTCCGGTATAGATGGTTCAACATCCACTGCACTCGGAGCATCATTAGTCAACAACTCTTCTACAATCCTTATTACAGGAGATATGAGTTTTAGCTACGACATAAACGGATTAGCATCTCAATACAATAGCAAACAATTCAAAATAATTGTACTTTGCAATGGTGGTGGAGGCATTTTCCGTTTCATTAACGGTCCTTCTAATCTACCCGATTTTGAGCAATATTTTGAAGTAAATCGCGACCTACCAATCAACAAGTTCGCCCATGCTTTTGGCTTTGATTATTTCAAAGCTAATAGTAAACAAGAACTTGAAGAAGTGCTACCTATTTTCTTAAATAACAACAAGGAAAGTATTCTTGCCGTGTTTACAAATAACGAGGTAAGCGCACAAACCTTGAAAGATTATTACAACCGAAATAAATAATAACAAACAAATAAACAATATACACTATGAGCAATAGAATTTGGACTCCAATCAAACAATACCAAGACATTTTGTTTGAACAATACAAAAGTATCGCAAAGATTACTATCAACCGACCAGAAGTATATAACGCATTTCGCCCAACTACTAACTTTGAAATGCTTGATGCAATTGATTATTGTCGCGATCGTGCCGATATTCGCACAATAATTTTGACTGGTGCTGGCGACAAAGCATTCTGTGCTGGTGGCGACCAAAATTACAAAACTCGTGGTGGCTACAACGACCCTAATGGCGTTCCTCGCCTAAATGTGCTTGACCTTCATAAAGCCATTCGCTCAATTCCTAAACCAGTGATTGCAATGGTTAATGGATATGCTATTGGTGGAGGAAATGTACTTCAAACAGTATGCGACCTTACTATCGCTTCCGAAAACGCTCGTTTCGGACAAACAGGACCTAAGGTTGGTAGTTTCGATGGTGGCTTCGGATCTTCTTACCTTGCTCGTTGCGTAGGCCAAAAGAAGGTGCGCGAAATCTGGTATCTATGCCGTCAATACACTGCCGAAGAAGCCGAAAAGATGGGTATGGTTAACAAGGTTGTTCCTTTCGACCGTCTTGAAGACGAAGTTGTGGAATGGTGCGAAACTATCGCAATGCGCAGTCCTCTCGCTATCCGTATGGTTAAACGCTGCTTGAATGCCGAGCTCGACGGACAAAGAGGTCTTATGGAACTTGCTGGCGATGCAACTATGATGTACTACACAATGGACGAAGCTCAAGAAGGCAAGAATGCATTCCTTGAAAAGAGAGATCCTAATTTCGAGCAATTCCCACAATTCCCTGGATAATGAAAGCGGCTTACGCTCCTTATACACTTAATTTCATCACACCTGGTGGCACTTCACGAGGTGTGATGACTACTAAAGACACTTATTTCATCAAAATTTGGGACGAATCTAATCCTGATATCTACGGAATTGGTGAATGTGCTCTTTTTAAAGGTTTATCGGCCGAAGACGACGAGAATTACGAGGCAAAACTACAAGAACTTTGCCGCAACATTGAAAACGATGAGCCTACCGACCTTTCCACACATTCATCTATAATGTTTGGATTTGAGAGCGCAATTCTTGACTTCTCTAATGGTGGAAAAAGAATCTACCACCATTCACCATTCACCGAAGGCAATTACAGAATTCCAATCAACGGACTTGTGTGGATGGGGACAAAAGAGGATATGTTGACTCGTATTGACGAAAAGGTTGAAGCAGGGTTTCACACCATCAAACTTAAGATTGGTGCAATCGACTTTGATCAAGAATGCGAGATGATAGAATATGTGCGTCGCAAATATTCTGCCAACGACCTAGAAATTCGCGTCGATGCAAACGGAGGTTTTACCCCTGAAGTTGCACTACAAAGACTCGAAACTCTTTCAAAGTATCGCATCCACTCTATTGAGCAGCCCATCAAGCCGGGACTATGGGAAGAAATGGCTACACTATGTAACAAAACGCCTATCCCTATTGCGCTCGATGAGGAATTGATTGGAATCACCAATCCAATGATGATGATGGAACTTTTGCGTAACATTCGTCCTCATTATATCATTCTTAAACCATCTCTTATGGGAGGATTTTCTGGCTCTCTTGAATGGTTGCGAATGGCTGCCCAATTCCAAATTGGTGGTTGGATAACATCGGCCCTTGAATCAAATATTGGGCTTAATGCCTTAGCTCAATGGGTCGCAACTCTTCAGCCTAAAATCCCTCAAGGACTTGGCACTGGCATGGTGTTCTCCAATAATTTCCAATCACCCCTATACCAAACGCAAGACTACCTTGCTTACAACCCACAATTTAATTGGGATATTCCTGAGTTAAACTGGATTAAAGTATAAGACTTAAAGTATTTATGCAAATCACAATCAACAACAATATTTGTAATTCTCTTGATGAAATTAAGCAATTTGCTTCAACTGAAACTGCCAATTTTATCGAAGAATATTTCAATGAATTACCTTATGTCGTAGCTCACACGTCGGGCTCAACTGGTAAGCCAAAGGAAATACATCTGCTCAAAAGTGATATGAAGGCTTCGGCCAGACTCACCAACGAACAATTCGGACTCAATAGCGATTCGGTTTTCTATTTAAACCTATCGCCTTCTTATATAGCAGGCAAAATGATGATTGTGCGTGCTCTTGAACTTAACGCAAAATTATTTGAAGAAAAACCTTCAAACACCCCTCTTGCCAACTACAACAGCAATGAGCGAATCAGTTTAGGAGCTTTTGTTCCTTCGCAAATTAAATACTTAATCAATAATCCCGAGAAATTAGTCATATTCGACAACATTATTATTGGTGGAGGAAAAATTCCTAATCGTCTTGAGCGATGGCTTGCCGAGCAAGGCATTCGCGCATTCAATACTTACGGAATGACCGAAACTTGCAGCCATGTAGCACTTGCTCCTGTAGGCACTACACCTCAACCGTTCACTGCACTTGGAAACATTTCTTTCTCTCTCGATGATAGAGATTGTCTCGTAATTCATGCTCCTCATTTCAGCCAAAAAGAGATAGTGACCAACGACATTGTAAATCTTCTATCTCCTACTGAGTTTTTATGGTGTGGACGCATCGACAATGTTATCAACACTGGTGGACTCAAGGTCTTTCCAGAAGAAATTGAACCTATCATTGGTGAGGTTATCACTAATGTGCGTTTCTTCGTTACATCACAACCTTCAGAAAAATGGGGCGAAGAACTTGTTTTGGCTCTTGAATACACAACAATGCAAGACAACGAACAAAAAACAGGCGAAATACGCCCAGATTTCATCGAAAAACTCCGTTTAAAACTACCTTCTCATGCTATACCTCGCAAATACATAGCAGTAAAGCATTTTAAGGAAACAACAACTGGCAAAATCATTAGAGAGCTATAACTGATGGGGACAAAATTGCGCCAAAGCAACATAGAACTACTACGCATCATAAGTATGTTAATGATACTTATGGTGCATTTCACTGGCGCCACATTTCCTCTTCCACCCAAAGCCACTCTCACTCATTTTTGCGACATCAATTCGATTGCAAAAATACTTATGGAATCGTTCTCCATAATTGGAGTGAATTGTTTCGTACTCATTTCTGGCTATTTCGGCATCAAACCTTCAGTTAAGGGCGTTGTAAACTTCATTCTATGGTGTGCGTTCTATTCTGTTGTCATTTATGCCATTTACACCATTGCAAAACCGACTCAATACAACATTCTCGACTTAATTGAGTCATTCGGCATATTCTCTCACACCGATTTATGGTTCATACCAGCCTATTTCGCTCTTTACATCATCGCTCCTATCATCAACAAAGGTATAGCTGACCTTAAAGCCAAACCTTTCATACTACTTTTGTGTGGGTTAACATTCATCAATGTATATCTCGGATGGGGTTGGAGTCATAAAATCAACCCTACAGGCTATAATGTGATGCAACTCATTTACATCTACATCATTGGTCGATTCCTAAAAGTTCACATATCTCGCTATCGCAATATAAAGCACTGGTATATCGTTGGTTATATTGCGTCATTTTTATTGATTGCTCTCAGCACCCTATTCTGCAAGAGCACAATGGCTTTTGCCTACAACTCTCCGTTTGTGATTTCAGCTTCGGCATTCTTTTTTCTTATATTTACCTCATTCCGTTTCTACAGTCCAAACATCAATTTCATTGCATCGAGTGCATTTGCAGTATACCTAATTCACAAAATGCCTCCTGTGTGGAACGACCTTAAAAACCTACTTATCGACAACACTAAAAATGCCGACCCATTCACATTTACCTTATTTTGGGTTCTTTTTATAGCCTTAATATTTTCTTCTTGTATTACAATCGACAAATTTAGAGAATTAGTCACCAAGCCATTATCTCACTTCATAACAAAGCAGATAAAACGCATAATTTAAGATTTATTCAATTAATTATAGATTTTAAAATGCACACAAATCGTTTTCAAATCGTTATCTTTGTAAAATAATACAAAATAACTGCAACTTTGATAAAATTAACCGATTTAAAGACTGGTGAATCTGCCACCATTGTGAAGATTTTAGGCCATGGAGCATTCCGTAAACGAGTTATGGAAATGGGATTTGTGCGTGGTAAAAACATTAAAGTGTTGCTCAACGCTCCATTGCAAGACCCAATCAAATACAACATTCTCGGTTATGAGGTGTCTTTGCGTCGTAGCGAAGCCGAACTCATTGAGGTGGTTCCATGCAGCAACGATAACGACACCATTGCCACCGACAATGCTAACTTAAGCACTATCAACGACAATGGTAACTTCAACACTATCAACGACAACGACCCAGTTACCATCGCAAAGCGCGAAGGCAAAAACATCAATGTTGCATTAATTGGCAATCCTAATTGTGGTAAGACTTCTCTTTTCAATTTCGTCAGTGGAGCTCACGAGCGTGTAGGCAACTACAGCGGCGTAACCGTTGATGCCAAAGAGGGATATTTCGACTACAAAGGCTATCACATTACCATTGTCGATTTGCCTGGCACTTATTCCCTATCAGCTTATTCTCCCGAGGAACTTTATGTGCGTCGATATTTAAAGGACGAGATACCCGATGTAATTCTCAACATGATTGTCGCTTCTAATATTGAGCGTAACTTATACCTCACTACCGAGCTTATCGATATGGACCGTAGTATGGTAGTCGGGTTGAATATGTACGACGAATTGCAGAAAAGCAACGCCAAACTCGACTACGAAGAGCTCGGCGAAATGATCGGTGTTCCATTCGTTCCTATTGTAACAAAAACAGGCGAGGGTATCAACGAGCTTCTCGACAACATCATCGAAGTGTACGAAGACCGACACAAAACTGTACGCCATGTCCATGTAAGATTGGGTTCGGAAATTGAAAATGCAATCAAGGAAATCAAGGATTCTATCAAAGCAAGTTCTCAACCTGTTCAGCAATTCTCTCCTCGCTATCTTGCGATCAAACTGCTTGAAGGCGACAAGGAAGTAGAAAACCTGCTCCGTGAGCAACCAGAATACAAGAAATGGAAAGAACTTCGCGATAAATGGGTGGCACACATCGAAGATGTGGGACAGGAGGACATCGTTTCTGCTATTGCAAGCGAAAAGTATGGTTTCATTTCGGGTGCATTGCGCGAGACTTTCGTTCCGGGCGAAACTCCTCGTTACATCAAAGACACTGAGATGATTGACAACATTGTTACCCACAAACTCTTTGGATTTCCTATATTCTTGCTCATAATGTGGCTTATGTTCTGGGCTACATTTGAGATTGGCGCATATCCAATGGAATGGATCGAAATGGGTGTGGAATGGATATCGGGATTGGCTCAACAATTCTTGCCTGCTGGTCCTCTAAAAGACCTAATTATCGATGGTATTATTGGTGGCGTAGGTGGCGTGATTGTTTTCTTGCCTAATATCCTCATCTTATATCTTTTCATATCATTTATGGAAGATTCGGGCTATATGGCACGAGCGGCATTCATTATGGATAAGATTATGCACAAATTGGGAATACATGGCAAATCGTTTATCCCTCTTGTAATGGGATTCGGGTGTAATGTTCCGGCTATTATGTCTACTCGTATTATCGAGAGTAAAAGTAGCCGACTCATTACAATGCTCATCAACCCATTCATGTCGTGTAGCGCTCGACTACCTATCTACATCCTATTTGTAGGCATATTCTTCCCTAAAAATGCCTCTGTCATACTTTTAGGGCTTTACTTGTTAGGTATCATTGTAGCCATCATCACAGCTCGACTTTTGCGTCGCTTCCATTTCAAGAAAGACGAAACGCCTTTCGTAATGGAGCTACCACCATATCGTGTACCTACACTCAAAGCCACTCTACACCACATGTGGGACAAGGGTGAGCAGTACCTACGCAAAATGGGAGGCGTGATTCTCGTAGCAAGCATCGTTATATGGGCTTTAAGCTATTTCCCTCGCGATATCCAAAAGAGCAACGAACAAATGACTAAGGAGGAGCTTGTCGTGCAACAACAAAACTCTCTTCTTGCCAACATCGGACAATTCATTCAACCAGTAATGGAGCCTCTCGGATTTAACTGGAAAGCATCGGTTGCTATCATATCTGGTACTGGAGCGAAAGAGATTGTTGTATCAACTTTAGGCGTCCTTTATTCCGCCGATAGCGAAAACGATGAATCACTTCGCCATCAACTATCAACTCCTAACACTCAATCAGGCAAACCCGATTTCGACATAGCTGTCGCACTTAGTTTTATGGTATTTACATTGCTTTATTTCCCTTGTATTGCCACAATAACAGCTATAGTTAGAGAATCAGGCAGCTGGAAATACGGTGCTTTTTCAGTAATCTACAACACCGCAGTGGCTTGGATTTTAGCATTTATAGTTTATCAAATAAGCAACTTAATAATTAACTAAAATACATTTTCAAAATTAATTTTACACATTATGTCAAAATACACTCGCGCATTTTGGACTGCCAACACTGCAGAAATGCTTGAACGAATGGCTTATTATGCAGTATTTATCGTAATCACATTCTACCTTTCTAACACACTAGGTTTTTCCGACATCGAAGCTGGTATCATTTCGGGCTTGTTCTCTGGTGGTTTGTACCTTCTTCCTCTATTCACAGGTGCTTTTGCCGACAAAATGGGTTATCGCAAATCCATCATCATAGCATTCTCACTTTTAAGTGCGGGATATCTACTTCAAGGTCTGCTTCCTGTTATGCTCGAAAGCCTTGGATTAGTACAATATGGCGAAAAAACTGTCTACACTGGACTTATCGAAAGTTGGGAACGCTATCTCATCGTACCAGTGCTCATTATCCTAATGATTGGTGGAGCATTCATCAAATCAATCATTTCGGCTTCAGTTGCTCGCGAAACTACTTCAGAAACTCGCGCCAAGGGTTACTCTATTTTCTACATGATGGTCAATATTGGCTCATTTACAGGCAAGAGTGTTATCGACCCATTACGCTCGGCTGTAGGTGATTCTGCGTATATCTACATCAATTTCTTCTCTGCTACTCTTTGTGCTATCGCATTCATTGCAGTATTGCTTTTCTATCACTCAGCACATCACTCTGGCGAAGGAAAGAGCATCAAGGAAGTTGTCAATGGTCTCACAAAAGTATTCTCAAATGGCCGTCTTCTTATCCTTATCCTTATTGTAACTGGATTCTGGATCGTACAACAACAACTATATGCTACAATGCCTAAATATGTGATTCGTCTTGCTGGCGAAACTGCTCGTCCAGGTTGGATTGCCAATGTAAATCCTTTCGTTGTAGTTGTGTGCGTCAACTTCGTTACTCAATTAATGGCAAAACGCAAGGCTCTCACATCTATCATCGTGGGTATGTTCCTTATTCCACTTTCAGCATTGATAATGGCTACAGGTAACCTTTTCGAAGGCGAAATCATAGGCCTACACCCTATCACATTCATGATGATTGTAGGTATCGCATTCCAAGCTCTTGCCGAATGCTTCATTTCTCCTCGTTACCTTGAATATTTCTCTCTTCAAGCTCCTAAAGGCGAAGAAGGTCTATATCTTGGTTTCAGTCACTTGCATTCATTCCTCTCATCAATTCTCGGATTTGGTCTATCAGGTTTCTTGCTTGCTAAATACTGCCCTGAACCAACACTATTCGAATCGGCCGAAGCTTGGCAAGCGGCTACTGTAAATGCTCACTATATTTGGTATTGGTTTGCTGCAATCGGTATGATATCGGCTATTGCTCTTATCATCTATGCTCGCGTAAACAAAGCTAAAAACGCATAATCAATTATGGAGTTTAACGCAGAAAACATATTATTACTGGGTGCTATACTCGTATTTTGTAGCATTCTAATCAGTAAAACAGGCTATCGCTTCGGAATCCCTTCGTTGCTACTATTCCTCATCGTAGGTATGTTCTTCGGAAGCGATGGACTTGGTTTGCAATTTGGCAATGCCGGGCAAGCTCAATTCATCGGTATGATGGCGTTGAGTATTATCCTTTTTTCGGGTGGTGTCGACACTAAAATCAAGGAAATTCGCCCTGTTCTTGCACCCGGTATTATGCTTTCCACTATTGGCGTATTACTCACCACCCTTCTTACGGGATTCTTTATTTTCTACATTTCGCATTGGACTGGTCTCGACATCGAAATGTCGCTTGTAGTGTCGCTATTGCTTGCAGCCACAATGTCATCTACCGACTCTGCTTCGGTTTTCAGCATTCTACGCTCTCAAAAGCTCAATCTAAAGCACAATCTACGACCTATGCTTGAGCTTGAAAGTGGCAGTAATGACCCTATGGCATATATGCTCACAATTGTGCTCATACAGCTTGCTACAGCCAACAATGCGAGCGTAGCTGACATTGCTACCAACTTTGCATTCCAATTCATTTTTGGTGGACTTGCTGGGTATGGAATAGGTAAACTTATGGTGTGGATCAACAATCGCATCAACCTATCCAACACATCTCTTTACCCTATTCTTATCCTTAGCCTTGTATTCTTCACATTCACCGTTACCGACCTTCTCAAAGGCAACGGTTATCTTGCAGTTTACATTGCTGGTATAGTTCTCGGTAATGCAAAAATTGTAAACCGTAAAGAAACACAAACATTCTTCGATGGTTTCACATGGCTTGTGCAAATTGTGATGTTCCTTGCGCTTGGATTGCTTGTCAACCCTCACGAACTGCTCATCGTTGCACCTACAGCACTCCTCATAGGACTATTTATGATGATTGTAGCACGCCCTCTTAGCGTTATCCTATGCTTGTTACCTTTCCGTAACTTACCGAAACGAGCATGGACCTTTACATCATGGGTTGGATTGCGTGGCGCAGTTCCTATCATTTTCGCCACTTATCCAGTAGTTGCCAATGTAGATGGAGCTGACCAAATTTTCAACATCGTGTTCTTCATCACATTACTTTCTCTTGTGCTTCAAGGCTCTACTATCGCTTCATTTGCAAGAAAGCTCAACCTAGACCTACCATTAGAGAAAATTGGCAACGACTTTGGTGTTGAATTGCCTGATGAAATCAATTCCTCACTAAAAGACATCACTGTTACCGACGAAATGATAGCTAATGGCGATCGACTTGCCGATATGCGACTCCCAAAGGGTACTCTTGTGATGATTATCAAGCGTGGAACCGAATACATCGTGCCTAACGGCTCTGTTTCGCTCCACATTGGCGATAAGCTCCTCCTAATCTCCGAAAACCAATAACACATCTTATTCTATATCAATAAATGTCTACTACCTCAACTCTGGTAGTAGACATTATTTTTTTCATTATCGTAGCATACATATTTGTATCGTCATAAGACGAAATTACAGTATGCATTTAAGCTTACAGACGATTTGGAGCAACAATCACCAAACCTACTTTAAAAAAAACAAAACCCAAGAACTTTTTAGTCCTTGGGTTTCTATATATAATGTTCTACAAATTTTACTTTGCAGCCAAAAGATCCTTTACTTGATCATTTGGAACCATCTTTTCTTGGAAAATATAAGCGCCAGTCTTTGGCGATTTCACCATCTTGATGACCTTACTATATGTACGGCCTTCACCTTTTTGCAACGTTGCAACTACTTTCTTTGCCATGACTTAACTTATTATTTAATTTCTTTATGAACTGTTACTTTCT
>CAJGBY010000001.1 GCA_904501735.1 uncultured Muribaculaceae bacterium | reverse complement strand
TCTTTGGCGATTTCACCATCTTGATGACCTTACTATATGTACGGCCTTCACCTTTTTGCAACGTTGCAACTACTTTCTTTGCCATGACTTAACTTATTATTTAATTTCTTTATGAACTGTTACTTTCTTAAGATATGGATTGTACTTCTTCAATTCCATACGTTCTGTGGTGTTCTTTCTATTCTTTGTGGTAATATAACGAGATATTCCTGGCACACCACTAGCTCTTTGCTCAGTACATTCGAGGATGACTTGAACTCTATTACCTTTTGCTTTCTTTGCCATCTTGATTTTACTTTTCTACGATTTTGATTTCAGTTAAATTACCATCTTTCGCAGCCTTCTTCAATGCTGCATCAAGACCAAGCTTGTTGATAATACGCAAACCATTTGCTGATACAACTAAGCTAATCCATTGACCTTCTTCTACCCAGAAGAATTTTCTCTTGAACAAATTCACGTTAAATTTACGCTTTGTTCTTCTTTTAGAGTGCGATACATTGTTACCTGTAATCGCCTTCTTGCCTGTAATTTGACAAATTTTTGACATGGCTTTATCTCAATATTATGTTTTAAATTATTTTATTCCAAAACAGAGTCCATTTGTAGAGTATGTCAGCTTTTCAGCCAATTTACTGCCACCTCTTTCTTCGCAGTAGCGCAATATTCATAAAACACAGTCGGCAACGAGTTCAGGTTGTTAACTGTAACAATTTTTTATGTACAATATCGTCCTACGCTTTATGCAAGCTTTTTAGCATCATCATCTTGCATCGAAGTTTCAACGATTAAAGTCACAGAACTGGACTAAAGGAATAGTCGTTGTACTGCTGTTTTGAAATTTTCGTGTGCAAAGGTACGACTTTTTTCCTTAATACACAACACCTTTCTATCTATTTTTCAGCGAAAAAGCCCCAAAATCCACCTTTATTTTACCTTTTTCGCATATAAAGATATCTCTTTGTGCTACAAATGCAGGGAAACAACTCTTAAACAGCGTAATCATTATTGGCATTACCACAAACAACACCAATATCAACAACCATAATTTTGTTATCATTCCACTAAAAACCAATGCACCCAGCAATGGCACATGGGTGAGATACACTATTATCGAGTATCTACCCATATAATTTAAATATCCTCGCGACAGATAGTTTCGCAATGTATAGCACACACTCCACACCATCAATATAGCAGAGAATGAAGCTAGATAAAATCCTATCGGGCTGTTTTCAACCTTTGCATACATCAAATACACTCCTCCGTTGGCAGTCAAATAACACACTACAACCGACATTGCAAATATCATCAGAACATGTATTTTCTTGATGTTTTCTATTTTTGACAACACATTTCTAAAATTCGATGCCACATATAGGAATGGCATCACAATCATCGATGTAATCACACTATATAGTATGCCATAATCGCTTCTGATAGCATTATCTTGTGGCAATAACTCATTTAACATCCATCCAATGCACACTATCACACACATCACTGCACATTGAACGCCCCATTTACAGCGTTTCACCACCTTATAATATATATAATACACTAGATTGGCTACAAAGAGCGTACGCAAGAACCACAAATAGCCTGCATATTTGACCATCCATGTAATGTGATGTTTTATTCCCAGCACACTACACTCCACCTCGCCCGAAAAGAGTGCTGGCACTACCGAGATCACCGCAAAAAACAAAAAAGGTGCAATCAGCCTATTAAATTTCTTAATGACAAACTCAATAGCGCAACTATATTCTTTAAAAAACATTCCCGAAAGGAAGAAATAAAGAGGCATTCGTAGATGCTCAAGCGCACTCCACACATGGTGATTATCGATTCTAACACCCAATTTATCATAGCAATGCCCTATCACCACCAAGATGATACACACGCCTTTCATCAAGTCAAAATATCCTATGCGCCCCTTCTCTTCTATCATAGGTCAACCTTACTCTAAAAGCATTTTTAAGAGCATAATTTGCACTTCAGTTGTTGCACGGTCAATCACTCTATCACGCGAGCCAGGGAAATGCTTGCATTGCGTTTCTATCCTATCACCACATTTCACAGCCATCCACACCGTACCTACTGGTTTTGTTGGCGTTCCTCCACCAGGACCTGCTATACCCGATGTTGCCATAGCGCAATCAACACCAAGTAGCTCACACACACCTTGTACCATTTGCTTCACAGTTGGTTCACTCACGGCGCCATGTGAATCAAGCACTTCAGTTGGTACTTTTAACAGATTAGTTTTAACCTCATTGGCATACGACACCACTGAGCCCAAGAAATAGGCAGAACTACCAGCAACAGATGTTATTTGATGAGCTATATTTCCACCCGTACAGCTCTCAGCTGTTGCAAGCGTAAGTCCTCGCTCCTTTAGTTTATCTCCTATAATCTCAGAAATAGACTTATCCTCGTGGCACACTATTGCATTGCCAAGTATGTTGTCCAACTTCTCCGATAACATCGCCATATCACGATTGATTTGTTCTCTATCGGTCGAAGTACCGGTCAAGCGCAATCTCACTATACCCGGCTTAGGCAAATAAGCAAGATGTATATACGATGGAAGTTCTTGTTCGAATTGATCAAGTTTGATTGCTAATGCCGACTCAGCAATGCCAACCACAATGAATGTGCGATGTTCAATACAATCGTTCACGCAGAAATGATTCAACAATTGTGGTATCACTTCTCGCTCCATCATTGCCTCCATTTCAAATGGTACACCAGGCATTGCCACAAGCACTTTTTCATTCTTTTCGAACCACATTATTGGAGCTGTTCCCACCTGATTTTGAATCACACGACATGATGTAGGCACAAGAGCTTGCGCTTCGTTGAGTGGATTCATCGACAAGTGTCGTTTCGCAACAATCTCCTCTACATTTCTCAATGTTGCCTCATCAAGCACCAATTCACCTCCAAAATATTTGCAGAGTGTGGTTTTTGTGATGTCATCTTTAGTCGGTCCGAGTCCTCCTGTAGTCAACACAATATCGGTTTCGTTAAAGGCATCTTCTACAGCCGATAATATCTCGTCGGCCGAATCGCCTATCACTCGCACGCTCTTAACACTCCAACCGAGTGGATTTAAATGTCTCGCAATCCACCCCGAGTTAGTATCAATCACTTGCCCAATGAGCAATTCATCTCCTATCACTATAACCGATACTTCCATACAATCAATTCCTATTTTTAATATCTATCAAACAGTTACCCTTGCAAAAGGAGGCAAATTTATATCACAGAAATCCTTTTCAAGATACTTAAAATAGCCCGCAATCGCAATCATAGCAGCATTATCGGTAGTAAACGAACGCTTAGGAATAAAAGCTTTAATTCCTCTTCGCTCACAATATTCAGCCACGGCATTTCGAACGCCAGAGTTTGCCGACACGCCTCCTCCAATTGCCACGGTCTTAATGCCTGTTTGCTTGATCGCTTTCGCAAATTTATCCATCAATATATCGATGATAGTCTTTTGCAACGAAGCGGCCAAGTCTGCCATATTTTCTTCCACAAAATTAGGATTTACCTTCTTCTCATCACGCAATGTATATAAGAATGATGTTTTCAACCCGCTAAAGCTATAATCAAGCCCAGCAATGTGAGGCTTACTGAACTTAAAGCGTGTTGCATCACCTTCGGCTGCAAGTCTATCAATATATGGGCCACCAGGATAAGGCAATCCCATCACCTTTGCACACTTATCGAATGCCTCACCTGCTGCATCATCAATAGTTTGTCCAAGCACTTCCATATCACTTGGCGAATTCACTTTAATTATTTGTGAATTACCTCCCGACACAAGCAAGCACAAATATGGGAACTCTGGCACTTCGGTTGTTTCATCTTCCTTGATAAAATGCGAAAGCACATGTCCATGAAGGTGGTTCACATCAAGTAGAGGGATATTTAGAGCCAACGACAAACCTTTCGCAAACGATGTACCCACAAGCAATGAGCCGAGCAAGCCAGGACCTCGTGTAAAAGCGATACCATCAATATCTTCTTTTGTGATTCCCGCTTGGCGAATAGCTTCCGACACCACAGGCACTATATTTTGTTGATGTGCTCGCGATGCAAGCTCTGGCACAACGCCTCCATAAGCCTCATGCACCTTTTGACTTGCTATTACATTCGATAGCATCACACCGTCTTTTATTACAGCTGCCGATGTATCGTCGCACGATGATTCAATTCCTAATATTATTACGCTCATATTATTTGTTTTTTCTTTTTGTCTAATTTAAAATCTAAATCCAGCTACAACTGCTAAGTTCATATATGAATTTATGAATCTAAAGTCATTAGCATTATAGAAATGACCCGAATATTTTCCATTCAAACTATAATAGAAATTATTGTGGTTGTATACTAATGAGATTTTAGCCTTAACATTCATAGCCAATTTATCTTTGAGAAATCTTCCTTGTTCCGACTCACTAAGGCTGTGGTTAAAGCCAAAACATGGGAGTACAGTTGCATTGAATAGCCAATTTCTATTAAACGCCCAATTATAACCATATCCTAACATCACACAATAATCATTATAGTGAATATTATATTCTCTCTTCTCTCCCGGCAATTTCACCAATATATCATGTGGCAAACTATTAAAGTCAATCGACACATTTTGACGCGAGAATGTCACCCCTGCAATCAACGACCCAGCGCTTTTCTTTTGATATTTCGAAAATCCATAAGCGGCACTTTGGGAGTATTTCTTATTATTCAAGAAATAATACGCATCTAAACCGTATGTTTCTATTGTCAATCCCGTAAAATTATAATCAGGTTTGAAAATATTATAATTTTTATAGTCGTTCAGTTTATTAATATTGGTAGTACCATTATTTTTGCTATAAAAGGCATCTACCGCAAGCAACGCGCATGTGAAATTAAAATCAAATCTTTTTTGCTTCACTGGCTCATCACTGAAATATTTATCTACATTGAGCGAATAGCCTAAGCTAACACCCAAAAACGATATTGAAGCACCCACATTGGGAGCAACATCTGTTGACATTCCAATGCGCAAGCCTCCTGGTTGTCTCAAATAGTATGTATCGAACCAATTATCATTTTTAACTTGCAATTTCCAATTTTTGCCCGTAGATACGACATAGGCTATATCATAGGTATTAAATGTTTTATCAGCCCAATTATACACACCTATACACCACTTCACAAATTTTGGATATTTAACCGTTTCATCATTCAAATCGAGTTTACCATTTAGTGCAGCAACTTTCCAGTAATCGTTCTCATATTCTCTTCTAAATGAATCCACTGCAGCACTATCTTTTGATATGCCTTTGAAATAGCGCACTTTTTCATATAGGCTCTTTAATTTACGGTCGCCAATAGTATCTTCGACTGTGTCGTTTTTTGTTCCGTATACATTCATCGACACCAACGACATCACAACTATTAAAATATATCGAAATGCTACCTTCATCTCAACCACTATCTATCAGCCTATTCTTATTTAGTTTCGTTACTATTCAACAATACGCTATCAGGCGACAAGCTCAATTCCATTTTCTTTTTCTTCTTTTTAAAGAAATCTAATGGCTTATCGAAGTCATATTTGAACACAACGCCTACACCTTGTGTGGTTAACGCATTCTTCACATAATAGTTTTGATCATTGAAGTGATTATATGCTTTCAATCGCACATTGCCCGACTTATTAAGCAAATATTCTATATCAAAATCACCAATGAAATTACTATTATTTGCCGACATCATCTTATCTCGATATCCAAAGTTACCATTTAGCAGCAATCGATTATTCAACAACTGGCTCGACAACGCCAAGTTCACTTCCACATCAGAGAAGTCTCCTTTATCGCTTCTAAAGTTTGGCGAAATGCGCCACTTATCGCTTATCTGTCCTAGCATATTAGATAATTGCGATGAAATAGTCGACGATGCCACCGATGCAAGCTCATTGTTATTATTCGTACCACCCATATATTCTGGTGTGTAGAATCTATTTAGAGCAAGCAAATAGATAATCTGTCTGTTCATCATATCATCGGTACTAATAATACTCTTCACCTTACGATAAGCATCACTTGTAAGCGTTGGGAAGTTCAAGTCAAAAGCCACATTTGGCTCTGCAATCTTTCCTGTAACCTTCAACAATGCTTGAACAGGCACATTGGTTCTATTAAATTCTTTATCGGTTGCGAACGACTCATCAAGGTCGAGCAAGTTAGCATTCAATGGATACACAGCTTCAAGATTTAAATCAGCATCATACGGATTACCATCAAATGAGATACTACTGCCTTCATTAATCAAGAAATCCTTAACGATAATATCTTGAAGTGTAAAGTTATATGTACCTTTTTCAAGGGTATATTTACCTTGTAGGAACAATTCGTCCGATGAGTCATACTTCATCTTCAATGAGCCATAACCTCTCGCCTTCACCTTATCACCACCCACTGGGTCCATAACCAATATCAATTGTCCCAATGGATTAATATCGGCCTTAATATCTACAACGACTCTACTGCTTGTTTCACTTACATTGTTCTTGTTTTGAAGTGCCAATCGTTGTTCTAAGTTGTGGATTTGGCTATTTTCGCGTTCTTCTCTTTCGCGCGCTTCCTTTCTCTTATCGGTAAATGTAACAAAGTCATATTCATAAGCGGTTTGCTCGTCCGATAGCTCAAAAAAGAATTTACTATCGGCAGCTGTTGCCATATTCACCTCTATCTCTACCAAGCCTGGTTCACCCACCACCTTTGCTCCTCCATTACCAAAAATTGTTCCATACCAAGGGTCTATTTTCTTCGTAGGGAAGTCGTAGCACAACAAATCTTGCGCATCGGTTATATCAAATCGGAATGACGCATTACGGAAGTCTTCGTGTGCAACAAAACCCGACAAATAAGCCGTTTTACCATAGCGGTCTTTTAACTGAACTTTATCAAATGAGATAAGACCTGGCACAATATTTATTGAGTCGGTTGCCCAATAATACACATTGGTAAAATCGACTTTTACTTTCAAATCTTCCACAAAAATATTGCCTTTTAGATTCAATGTGCTGAATTTACCGAATAGTTGTGCATAACCAGACGCATAACCATCAAGATCGCTTGTGATAGCAGACATAAATGGTTTCATAAAGCCCACTTTTAGCTTATCGGCTTCAAAGTCGAAACGCATTGAGTCTCTTAGCACATAAATCTCACCATCTACCTTACTTTCGCAACCATTTGGTTGTGAAATATCAGCTTTTATGGCCACAAATTGCGCTTCATTATCCCAATAGCTCTTTATATCGGCATCACCAAGCAGAGTCTTATTATACTCTAATCCATCCACAAAGAAATGCTTGGTTTCTAATTGAGGATTCTTACTCAGCAACTCCGATGCTACAATCTTTCCTGTTGCATATCCGCCAAAGGTAACATTATTGATTTGTAGCGTCTCAAAGATATAATCCAAGTTAATATCTTGAAGCTCAACTATCAATTCATCATCAGGGTCACTCGATGTGCGACCGTCTATTCTAATGAACTGCTTATCACAAGTTACCTTAAAGTCTTTTACTCTAATATTGTTATCATAAACACCTATTCTTGAGTCGTGAACATACCACGCAGTATCGTTAAACACCAATGTCGTTGGGTTCACATCAATCGTAGCCATCAACTTATCGTTCTCTTGCACACGAGTCAAGTTCATTGTCAAGTCGATATTACCATGGAAGTCTTCTTCTCTGTCAACTACCCACGACACATCGGTATTAAACATATTATTTCCGCCCTTACCATCTACTGCCAATGTCATCTTGCCCTTCTTTAGTGGCATAGTTGTCTTAACATTCAATGTAAGGTTGTTATCGATCGAATCATTGCCTACATAGATACTACTATTCTCAATCAATTTGTTTTTCTGCGCAAGGTATGGCGCATCAACTTGCAATGAGAATTGGTCTTTTAATTCATCAACATTTCCTGCCAATTCTACCGATGAGAACAATACTACAGGCGACTTAAAGAATGTAAGCAACGAATTTGTTGCATCATTATCCTTTATTGTAAAACCATACTTAAAATGGTTTGTATTTTCCAATATCGCCTCTTTCACATAACTTCCATCATCTTGCAATAATGCTGGGAATTGTTGCGCCAATATGTGCTTAAATGTTGGCACGATGGTGTTAAATCTATAATAACCTTTTACACTACCATCTATCACATCCGACTTAAGATTTATCTCATAAGGCTTCTTTGTATTATCGGCCAAAAGCTCAAAATTATTAATTACAACACCTTCGCCATTTGCATCAACAAATCTAATATCTGAGATTTCAACCTCACCATTCAGATTATTCATCTGATTCCCGTCGGCATAAGCATTCAACTTGAACGACAAATTATGATCAGGATATTTATTTGTGAGATTCATATTTGCCAAGTTACACTGATTCACTGACAAAGCGGCATCAATGTGCGAGTTTTCGCCATCAAGCAGAGCAAAACCATCTAATTTCAATGCAAGGTTTTCATCATCAACCGACAATGTACCATTAAACTTGTTGCGTGCTACTTCAAGATTTGCCGCAATATTATGATAGCGATAGCCCTTCAATTCCACAAATGAAATATCACCTACTACATCAGCCGACATATTTGAGCCTTGTTTCACTCCATCGACCACCAAGTCAAATGCAGTTTCGCCTATCACATTAGGCATATCAAGCAATGCTCCTACATTGAACTTATCGGTTTTAGCATGACCTTTGAATCCTACCGAAGAATTGTAGCTTGCAAAATCTCCATCAAGTTTCAACTTGCCTTTCACAGTAGCCACATCACCTTTGAAAAACGCTTTCTTAACTGTTCCTCGCAACACGCCATTCACATCTACTATTCCACAATTTCGTATTATAGTTTCTGCCTTTTTTGATGGCTTACCCAACATCTTAACCAAATTGGCAATTTCATTTGAATTGGCTTTTACCGAAATATTAGGCAAATCCACCTTCAACGAGTCTATGTTAGTAAGGTTTTTCACACTACCATTCACACCCAATGCGATTTGTTCGCTTTCAGTAACAACATTCAACTTTGATACATTAAGATTTTTCAATGTACCTTTAGCTATTACATTTAGATTGATTGGTTCGCTGAGTTTACCCAACACTGGCACCACACTTCTCAAATCTTTAGGCGTGATATATGTTCCAGTTGTATTTATATCGAAATACAAATCCTTCAATTCTTGTCCTAAAGTCTTCAAGCTATTGAATTTCAACTCAAAATCAGCAAGTTGGATTTTTGATTGTGGCAACTCTGCCTTAAATCCTGCCACAGCGATAGAACTATCACTGATGTGCGTATTTACAGCAAATTTCGACAATTGGAAACCACTTTTTTCCTCAAACGACAATCTCTTTAATTTCACATAGAAATCATTGTTTTTAATTCGAGGTAGTGCAATATCGGCCTTTAAATTAGATATTTTAATGTGATTCTTATCAAATTTCCCCTCTGTATTTGGCTCGCTCAGCACATCATACGAAAGCTTACTATTTCTCAATACGATGTTATAAATCGTCAAGTCAAATTTCTTTGGTGGATTTGTCTTGTCTTTAGGAGCTATAATATCAATCAAGAATTGTATGTTTGATTGTGACTTAGGTGTTTCTTTAGTGATTTTTGCGTCAAGCCCCATTATTTCGGCATAGGTAAACACCAATCGTTTACGCACAGCAATATTATAAAGGCTCAACCCTGCCCCAAGTTTCTCAACTTTCAGCAATGGCGCACCTGTAGTGTCATTCACCACCACATTCTCTAAAACTACCTGATTAAATGGAGAGATTTTTACTTTTTCCAACTTCACATCAGTGTCAAGAATTGCCGACAGTTCTTGCTCAGCAGTTTCTCGCACTTCGTTTTGAAATTCAGGGAAAAGCAACAATAAATACACCGAAACAAATATAGCGACAGCACCCACTATCCCCATTATTATCAGTGCACGAATAACTTTGTATATATTGTATAGAATCGATTTCATAAATATTTCTACAAAGGTAAACATAAAGAACCAATTCCCCAACATATTAGGCGAATTGATTCTTTAAAAGATATTGTTTTTCGTCTTATAAGACGCAACAAACTATTTCTTATAGGCTATCGCACTCTGCAAGCCACATTTTCACCGATGCATCACTTGGCATCACCCATGATCCACGAGGCGACAAACTCACACTCACCACCTTTGGACCATCAGGCAAACATGAGCGCTTGAACTGTTGTGTAAAGAAGCGACGATAGAATGTGCGCAACCACTTTTTAATAGTTTCGTCATCATACTCTCCCGCAAATGCTTCATTTGCCAAACCATACACTTTTCTTGGCGAGAAGCCATATTTCATTACATTGAAAATGAAGAAATCATGCAATTCGTATGGGCCAACCAAGTCTTCGGTTTTTTGCTTAATATTACCTTGCTCATCGGCAGGAGTAAGCTCAGGGCTAATAGGTGTGTCTACAATATCAAGCAATATTGATTCCACCTTTTCATTTCCCGAGTTATAAGCAAACCAACGCACCAATTCTTGAACTAATGTTTTAGGAATTCCGGCATTTACACCATACATCGACATGTGGTCACCATTATATGTTGCCCAGCCAAGAGCCAATTCCGACAAATCGCCTGTTCCAAGCACCAATCCATTGCAACGATTTGAATAATCCATCAAGATTTGTGTGCGCTCACGAGCTTGGCTATTTTCGTAGGTAACATCTTTCACATTCACATCATGGCCAATATCTTCAAAGTGTTGAAGAACAGAGTCTTTAATCGATATTTCTTTCTGCGATATACCCAATTCGCTCATCAGATTCAACGCATTGTTATAAGTTCTACCCGATGTTCCAAAACCTGGCATTGTGATACCCACAATATCCTTATAATCATAGCCTAATCGTGTAAATGCCTTGTGACATACAAGCAACGCCAATGTTGAATCCAATCCACCCGACACGCCTATCACAACACTCTTAATTCCTGTGAATTGCAAACGACGCATCAAGCCCATTACTTGTATTTCTACAGCTTCGGCACACAATGCATTCTTATCTTCGTCTTTAGGAAGATAAGGCGATTTTTCTACATATCGCTTGATGCCATCACTATTTTCATTCTTCAAATTAAGTCCTTCAATTGCTACTTCGGCATATCTTTGACCATATTCTGATGCAAAATCAACAAACACACTATTATTACTGCGTTCTACATCTATCAATTCTACATCAATATCGGCAATAACAATATCATCACCACCACTAAATGGTGTATTCTCTGCAATCACCTTTCCATTTTCGGCAATTATAGCTTTACCTCCGTACACCAAATCGGTAGTTGACTCACCATATCCACACGAAGCATAAACATACCCCGCAGCATATTGTGATGACAAAGCTTTCACCTTATCTCGAATGCTCTTTTGCATACCTAATTCTTCGTTCGTTGCCGACAAATTAAGTATCACATTAGCTCCATTTAATGCTGCATTCACACTTGGTGCTACAGGAGCCATCATATCTGAGCCTATTTCAATACCTATTTTTACATCATCTTGCACAAACAACAAGTCGGTTCCAAAGGCCACTTCATCTTCACCTATTTTCACCAACCCATTCACATTATTTGTGCCACTCACAAACCATTTCTTATCGTTTGCTGTAATATAAGTTCTCGGAACAACACCTATAAATTCGCCCTTTGACATTACCACTGCACAATCATACAATGCTACACCTACTTTCAATGGTGCACCCACCACAAGCACGCAGTCAAGTGCCGATGTTGCATTTTTAATTTCACACAAACTCTCTACAGCTTTGCGTTGAACCACCGATTGCGAAAACAAATTACCACATGTATATGCTGTTACACACAATTCTGGATATAAAAGCACCTTTGCTCCTGCTTCACATGCCTTATGCGCACAAGCCACTATATTCTTTACATTCAACTCACAATCAGCAACATTCACTTGAGGAACTATAGCTGCTACTCTTAAAAAACTTAATTCCATATTATTCCGAGTTTTTATTACACCAAAGTTAGTAACTAATCACAAACCTCACAACTTTTTATTTGCATTTTCTTCAATTTTATTGGCACACTCATCAGCATCATTAAATATTACCATTTTTATCTTGTATTTTTAGCTTACACTCGCTATATTTGTATTATAATTCCTAAATATGACCTTATAACGCGTGCTTAAATACAAACTCATATTATCAATTCTGTTATTTGCAGTCGTTAGCGCAAAGTCTTATGCCGAACGAATTATTACACTAAGGGTTAATGATTCTTATGCTCCTTTTGAGTACCTCAACAAAGACGGCAAACCTATTGGATTCTCTATTGAGATTTTTAACGCACTCAACAACATCAACAAATTTGAATATACCACTCAAGCTAACAAAGGTATTTTCAATTTTCACTCCACTACTCTTGATAGCACCGACATTGCTACTTCAATGGACTCTGTTCCACATAACAGCAATTTCATCACTTCTCATCCTTTTGGATACATCGACAACGACATCGTGGTCAGAGTATTCTCCGAGATTCACTCACTTAATGATTTAGATGGCAAAACAGTTCTTATTGTCAAGAATTCGCCAATGATTCTTTACATCAAACAGCGAAACATTAAGGTCGACTTCGTTTTCATCAAAAATGTACCTGATGGGCTACGATTACTTTCGTCGGGCAAATATGATGCTATGATTACGAGCAACGATGCAGCTTATTTTTACATCAACAAGCACAATCTCCAGAACCTTTCTGTTCGACGCTTATTTTGCCAACCGCTTTCTATTAAGTTCGTGATGCTCAACACACCACAAAACCAAATCACCATCAATAAAATCAATAATTCACTTCGCACTATTCGTGCTAATGGCACTTACGACCAAATATATTTCAAGCGCTTCTACCCTATAAACGAGGACAGTCTGCAACCGCTTGAACTTACATTTCTGATCATTGGCGTCGCTATCGCAATGATTCTTATTTTCTACATTTTATATGTTCATTGGCTATACCAAGCCGAGAAAAAGAAGAAATCATCGGCTATTATCGACGACACTCCTCTCATCACCAATATGCAGAAGATTTATGATTCTATCCCTACTGTTACTGTGTATTTCGACGACTCGGGAAGAATCAAGTTCATCAATAAAGCTGGTTACGAACTCGTGAACGCATCACGACGCTCACGCCTACACCTCGATGCTCATTCTATCTTTGAGCACACCATTCTAAACGACGAAATGATCGACAACCTTCAGAACAATCAAGCGATCAATTTCACCTACAATCTCATAAGCAAAGATAGCATTTTCAACCACCTTGGCGATTTCGTTCTTCCAAAGGACAAACTCTATAACATTTTCATCATTCCATTGAGCAACTACGGTACTGCTTTAAGTGGTTATATTACTTATATCTACGATATTACCGAATTACATTACCTAAAGCACAAGAACTTGCAATATCTCACTTCTTTGTCACAAATTTCCGACAAACAATTGCTCGATATCTGCTATTACGACAACGATGACAATCGTTTCTATTCTTTTGCAAACAATACAGCGCATGACACTGGCGTATCTTACGAACAGGCTCTTACCTACATACACCCACTTTCGCGCTCTTTGTTTATCGAAGAATTTTTATCTATTCTCAATGGTGAAAAACGAACTGCGCAAATTACTATCAAGCGTATCTTTGGGAAAGAAAACAAATACGAATCGCGCGACATCACTCTCAACGCTATTCGTGTCGACAGCAACACTACGATAGGTATTTCTATAGCTTCGTCACCTACCGAAACTAATGATATATCAATCAGTAAGTACACAGCGCTGCACGACCGATTCGACCTATTGCTAAAATCAACCGAATGTCAATTCTTTGAGTACAATCCTGTTACTCAAATTTTCAACATCACCACCACTGACAATTCGCATCGTATATTTAACACCACACAGATGATTGAAGCTATACACCCTTACGATCGTGGCAAGTATAGCGAAATTCTTCACGACTTTACTACAAATCATCGTGAAACGGCCTACCTGGTATTACGCATCAAGACTGGTCTTTCCAATAAGTACCACTACTATGGTGTAAACATGTACTCTTATTACGACAACAATATCTCTGCCAACATAATTATAGGTATATATAGCAATATTAGCAACAATATTTATCAACTTCGAGAACTTGAAGAATTCAAAGAAACAGCAATCCAACTTTGCGAAGCTAATTCGATAGGATTCTTTGAATACACTCCTCTCGAAAACGAACATTATTTCATTCCATGCTATTTTGATGAAAATTATGGAATCAACGATGACAATTTTGTATCTCTCTTTGATGCTGACTCTAAAGAAAAATTCGATAGTCTTTTAGCTCAATTCGATAGTAAATCTTCTGACATCGACAACATTTCACTGCGTATCCAATCGCCTAACAACGAATGTTGGATAACTATCGAACTCACTATTGCGCCTATCTACGACGATACCACACGAGAAATTTATAAATACATAGGTATTATTAAAGAAATTACAGCTTAACTCTTATGAACAACGAACAACAAAATCATACTAATGCAAAAGTAAGCATAATAGTACCTGTGTACAATGTTGAAAAGTATATCACAAAGTGTGCCTCATCACTTTTTGAACAAACATATCCCAACATCGAATACATCTTTGTAAACGATGCCTCTACCGACAATAGTCTTGACGCACTTAAAATTGTTGCCAAGAGCTATCCTCATCGACACATTACAATCGTCGACAACAAGCACAACTCGGGTTCATCAGCTACGCGCAACAATGCTATCAACATCGCTACTGGCGAATATATAACCTTCTGCGATAGTGACGATTGGGTAGAACCTACTGCAATCGAAGAAATGATCAACACCATGACATCACACAATGCCGATATTGTGGTTACACCATTCTTCACCAACACTTTCAATCAAGAAAAGATTCTCAATTTCGAAGATGCCGACATTGCCAACCTCAACAAGATACCTCTCAATTTCCTTCATTTCTCATTGTGCAACAAGCTCATCAAAGCACACTTAATAAAAGACAATCAATCATTGCCAAATGTGGATTGTTGGGAGGATTTATCGGTAATTTCTCGCATTTACGCACTCGATCCTAAGGTTGTTTTGCTCAACAAGCCATTCTACCACTATCGTAAATACGAGCACCATTCGCTCACTTCCAATTCGCACGAGCGTCAACTCAATGACCGACTCATCTACACCGATTTTATCGTAGATTGGTTTACTACATACAATCTACACACCAAATATGCTCAATTTCTAAATCATCTTAAATTCACAGCCAAGATTAAGATGCTACGCACCACTCCACGCCAATATCGACGCTGGAAACAAACCTATCCCGAAGCGAATAAGCACATCATGTCCTACACCGACATTCCGCTGCACTATCGCCTCGCATTCTTCATCGCAAACTTAATCATACGATAATAATCATCATTAAGTCACTACAACCAGCTTTATGAGCAGGCTGCAGCAACATTTAATCATCTTCGAGGGCGAGCGAACTCAGGAAATTCAGACAAAAAGTTTTTCAAGTCTTCCATCATTCCTTCATACATATTTCTCATATTCTTCAGCACTGATGGATGATAGCTGTCTATCACAATTTTATGAGTTGAAAGCGAATAATACACCCACCCTGCATCCGAATATTCTACCATATCGGGCACACAGCACTCTTTCACAAAATCCTTTATCACGCCTCCACCTCCACAGCAAAGAATAACATCAGCATCATACATATCCACTTGCTCTTTCAAGAACTCACTATATCGTTTAATATGCGCCTTTAAATTAGCATTCGATATTATTGACTCACCTATCTGTTTCTTGCAATTCACTCGAGCTATAGCTGCCGAAGTATATATCCCTCGCAAGGTATCCCAGTCGGGCGTATCATCATAACTGAGTATCTCACCTCCTTGTACACCATTTAGCAAGGCATACGACCACAACATAAGATTTCGGTAAAAATTACGCCCATAGGTCAACACTTGTAGTCCACAGTGGTTCTTCCGAGCCGTTTCTATTCGCATATCATCAAGCCCACCATCCTTCGTTGTGTCCTTAGTTAGAATCACCAATCTGCAAGGAGCTTTCATCCATAATTCAGTTTCATTGCCTGGCTGCATCTCCCAACACCCTGCAATATTCCTACACTCACCTCGATAAAGCAAGCCATCATATGCAAACTCATCGGCACTTATCCCATCACACTCTATGCATGCTTGCAACCATCGTTCAAACAATGCATTTTCTCTTTCTCTGAAAGTCTTCATCATTTATTCTTTAATGATGTAAATACAGCACCTCCCAAGCAACCTATTGCACCACCTACCAATGCCATTGTAATTGTAACTGGAGCACCTACTACTGTTGCTATACCTGCCACTGTAGTTGCACCAATTGTTGCACAAGTTCCTACCACACTCACGATTTTTGATTCTTCTTTATTCATTGTTTTTTTATATTTAAAATTATTTATTAGCCACTTAAAAAAAGAAGTGACAGATTCCGTTTTGAAATCTGTCACAAAATTATAACGACTTTCATCAATTATATTTGACGTCAATTTATTTGTCTTTTTTATGTAGGAATTCCCTTTACCCTTTCTTTAAACTCATCTATAATAGATTCTATTTCCTTTAAAGTTGAAACCTTCATTTGTGCATCATCTACCAACTGTCTATTCATCCCACCAAATATCTCTTGATCGGCCGTCAATATAATAGGTGAAAATAGATTCCAAGAAACTTTCACACCTCCCCGTTCTTTCCGAATCAAGCTACAAAATTTTTGAATCAGTTTCACAAACTCTCTATTTTCCCATCCATTTACAACCCAACATTTCTCATATATGCGAAATGGTTCTATTATACCTTTCTCAGTCAACAACTCTAAGAAATTTTCAAAATACACTTTAGCATGCCCCCAATACATTTTATCATCCATTTCTTTTAGCACATTTTCGTAGGCTTTATGAGTATAGCGGGTATTAATTGAAATATTTTTCTTGCGACCTCGTTTTTTCGCTTTAATATAGGGTGGTTTTTTCGACTCAAAAAACCATTTATATGTATTCATTATTATCCTCACAGCCACTGCAGCCACTTCATTCACATCCTCATTTTCACCCAATCTAAACCAAAATGGCCAATAGGTACTATCATTTACGTTATTGGTAGGAATGTCCCTCTTTGAGAAATCAAAATCCTCGAATGTGTGATTAAGTGCATCAATCATGTATGGTCGCACACCATCCCATTCCTTTCTACAATCTTCCACTTGAGTTATTACATCTGCATTCTCATTCAATATACATTTACAACCGAAATATATACCATACGCAAAATCTTTTTTATCAAATTCCACCAAGAATTCATACTTCCGTCCATCATCTCCTTCAAGCCAAAGATTACCATCACAATTCAGTTTATACATAATATGATGATCAGCCTTTTTCCCCCTTACATAATCATTTCTCACAAAATCGGGTTCAGTATTCATTTTTTTGATTTTATCACAAAGGCCTTTCACATATTTGTCCACCAAATCCTTGGTTATTCGTTTAATCTCGTCTTTACAATTAGCCATAGCTTTTCATTATATTACATCACAAAGATACCACATTCCATCTATTCATAAAAGCATATACACATAAATCCGTAGAGCCTTCCACACTATAATAATCATCATTATAGTCATTATCTCTCTTTTGTCCTTTTGCTCCAGCCTCACCACTATATCCACTATTACCCTCAAGAATTTGTTCTTCTGTTCTTCTGTCTAAAAAAATACCCTTTTGTTCTTTTGTCTTAAAAAAATTGTCCCTGAAAGAACATTCTTCCAGGGACAGCAAACTGTGAGTTAGGATTTTAAAAATATATACTATTTACCACCTTTTTCGTAGTAAAGAGTTCTTGATGGTTGGTCACACACTTCAGTTGGGCCGAAGTATTGGATAGGACCTGGATAAGTGTAGCTTGTCTTTTCAGCCCACTCAGCACGGTGCTTAGCAAAGTACTTGAATGGCTTACCTTCAAGGTCTACAAGAGCCTTTTGGATAACTGGCTTCATTGCACCATGACGACGTTCCATGTTCATCATCATTGTGATTGGAATACCACCTGCGATCCATTGTACTGATGGACAAGTCAAGTTGCGAACTGATGACATATAACCAGTTACACCACACTTAATCAATTGAGCTGCATTGTAACCAAGTGCGTAGCAATAGTCAGCATCGAAGTTAGAAGGGTCAGCACAACGTCCTTCGTAACCGAAGAAGTGGTGCAATGCAGAGAACTTACCAACGAATTCGCCTGCTTCCTTCATTTCCTTCAAGCGCTTGCCAACCATTTCGCTAAGAAGCTTTTCAGTTTCGATAAGCGATACTTGTACGTTACCATGAGGATCACGGTCAAGAGTAAGCTGACGAGCAACACCTTCTGGAAGACTTGCAAATGTAGCTGCATTTTCTGCGCTCAAGTTGTTCAACACGAATTCGCGTTGAGCAGCTGGAGTTTGTTCTGCGAAATCTGGAGTCTTTGCCAATAGGTCGTTAAGTTCAGCAATAAGAGCCTTCATTGCAGGGATGAACTCGATCAAACCTTCTGGGATAAGAACGATACCATAGTTGTTACCTGCTTCAGCACGCTTAGCTACTACCTTAGCGATATCGTCAACGATTTCGTTCAATGTCATCTTCTTTGCTTCAACTTCTTCTGAGATTACACAGTAGTTAGGTTGAGTTTGCAATGCACATTCAAGTGCGATGTGAGATGCTGAACGACCCATCAACTTAATGAAGTGCCAGTATTTCTTTGCTGAGTTACAGTCGCGTTCGATGTTACCGATAACTTCTGAATATACCTTTGTTGCAGTGTCGAAACCGAATGAAGTTTCAATCATTTCGTTCTTCAAGTCACCGTCAATTGTCTTAGGACAACCGATTACTTGTACACCTGCGTTGATTGACTTATAGTATTCAGCAAGTATACATGCATTAGTGTTTGAGTCATCACCACCGATGATAACCAATGCAGAGATATTTAGTTCCTTAAGAATAATAAGACCCTTATCAAATTGGTCCTTTGATTCAAGCTTTGTACGACCAGAACCGATGATATCGAAACCACCTGTGTTGCGATATTCGTCGATGATTTCTGATGTAAGTTCCATATAGTTGTGATCAACAAGACCGCCAGGACCCATCAAGAAGCCATATAGACGGCTATCTTTGTTAACTGCCTTTAGACCGTCAAACAAACCACTGATTACATTGTGTCCACCAGGAGCTTGACCACCCGATAGAATAACACCTACATTGATTGCATCGTGAGACTTTGCGCTCTTTGATGTCTTTTCAAAAGTAAGAACAGGTAGACCATAAGTGTTAGGGAACAAAGCCTTAATTTCTTCTTGGTCAGCAACTGATTGTGTTGGTTCGCCCTCTACTGCTGATACACCACCCCACAATGCTGAAGGCAATTTTGGTTGGTAAGCAGCACGAGCTGTTTGTAAAGCACTTTTTTTAGCCATTTGTTTTATTTTTTAGTTTAATTTCCTATTTTCCAATTATCTTGCAAATTTCGCAAAAAAAAATCATTAACGCAATAAAATCACATTATTCTTTTACATTATAATGTCAATTGTTTTTTATCGCCTGCAACCGACACATAGAATTCGTCTACATTTAGTTGCTCATTTGCCACTTCGAGCAATTTTTTCGCAGTGATATTCTTAATATCGTGCACTTGTCTATTGTAATAATCTTCTCCTGTGCCATATAATATATTACTGCTCACACACGATGCCATCGAGAATGGCGAATCGAGTGTTTTTGCCAAGTCGCTCAACATACAATTACGCACTATTTCAAGTTCCTCATCGCACATCAATTCATTTTGCAAACGAAGAATCTCTTTGCGTGTTTCTTCGATCAACGGCTCAGCATATACATTGTCGCACTCGCTGGCTATCACCACCTTAGAGCCGCTCTTACGACCTATCAACATCGAATTTATACCATAGGTATATCCTTTGTCCTCGCGTATATTTTGCATGAGTCGACTTCCGAAATATCCACCCAACGCAGTCACAAGGAATCTCATATTTATGTAATCGGGGTGATTTCTTGGCACAGCTTCGTGCATCATATACACAGCCGACTGCAATGCTCCTTCTTTATGCACCACACTTTGACGATTTGCCGAAGGTGTGCGTTCCACACTTCGTAGTTCGTTTGGTTGATTAGTTATACTTTCTACTCCGAAACATTTTTCGATGCATTCTATTTCTTTGTCGCCCACCTTTCCCGACATCACAAGTATCATATTCTCTGGACGGAAAAATTTCTTATGAAAGTCAAGCACATCGGCTCTTGTCAAGCCATCCACATCATTATCAGTGATTGCGTATGCGATTGGGTGGTTCTCACCAAAATACATTTGTCGTCCAGCCACTTGTGCTATATATTTCACCTTTTCGCGAGCTGTTTGATAAGCACTTTTCACTTGCGCCTTCAACACCTCAAATTCTCGTTCTGGAATGGCGGGATTCTCAATCAACGATCTCAACAATGGCAACACTTCATTAATGTTTTTATTCAACGAATTCAAACTAATGTGTGTATAATTGTCGGCACTTGTAGCATTCATATATGCTCCATTATAGTCAAGCATTTCTGACACATCACTTGAAGACATTTCTGTGGTGCCATGCACAAGCATCGATGACAATGCAAACGACTGCAAAGGTTTACTCTCTTCAAGCAAACCACCTCTGCATATCATCTCAAACTTACTCACCTCTTGGTCGCCACTATTCACCACATACAATTTCAAGCCATTACTTAATGTTATGTATTGTGGATAGTCAAAACTCAAATCTTCAAACGACCTCAATTCAGGTGCTATACTTCTATCAAGCATATATTTATAGTTTTATTTTTAATTTCTCTCCAAAGTTATACATTATTTATCTATCCCTCATTTTTCACTAAGGTTAAAAATAATGTGGTTTTTATAATGATGGTTATAGGACAAACTTTCTCTTTATCATAGTGTTCTATCTGCAAACAACTTATTGAATTCACTATGGCTACACTTGCAACTGCTACTCTACAGAAACAGCTTATCGACCTACAAGACAACATGCTTAACTTTGCATTCATTCTTACATCCAATCGTGAGGAAGCTCGCGACTTGTTGCAAGACACTACGCTCAAAGTTCTCGATAATCAAGACAAATTTGCCGAAGACACCAATTTCAAAGGGTGGGTTTTCACTATCATGCGCAACATTTTCATCAACAACTATCGTCGCATTGTGCGCAATCAAACGATCGTTGACCAAACCGAAGACCTATACCACCTCAATCTTCCTCAGGAATCGGGATTCTCAACTCCCGAAGGGGCATTCAATGTAAAGGAAATCACCAAAGCCATCAATAGCTTTGCCGACGAATATCGCATTCCTTTTTCAATGCATATAGCAGGATATAAATATAATGAAATTGCCGACAAAATGAATCTTCCTCTCGGCACTATCAAGAGTCGAATCTATTTTGCTCGACAAAAACTTCAATCTATATTAAAAGATTATCGATAATCTCGATTTATTAGCCAAGCGCAAGAATTTGCTTCAATGCTTGTGCCAATTGGTCAGGACATGATGTAGGTTTAAATCCACATTGTATACCCTCAAGGCGTGCAATAGCATCTTCACACTTCATGCCTTTCACCAAGCGTGATATACCTTGAAGATTGCCATTACAACCTCCGAAAAACTCCACTTCATTTATCACGCCATTCTCCACATCAATATTAATTTGTGAAGAACATGTTCCTTGTGTCTTATAACTATATTTGGCCATTATTTCTTTCTATTTTTAGGATTATCAAGTTTAATTCTCGTCGGAATGCAATATCTTAAGCAAATCTTCGCGACTATTCACACTTATTTCCGACAATGTATATTCAATAATGTCTTCTTTTCTCAATCGTTCGAGCGCACTCACAAGCGATGCACGCTGCACTCCTAATATGCAACACAAATCTTTTTGCTTGTAAGTTAGCTTTATGTCTTTACTGCCTCTTTGAGTAAGCGAAGTGATGATAAAAGCTAAGCGTTCTTCGATTGAACCCGACGACAATGCCATTATACCAAATGTTCCCTTTTGCGAATTGCGCGACAACACATTAAGCATATTGAACATGAACACCTTGTCGCTCATCAAGATATTTATAAAGTCGCTTTTCACTATTTGCAACACTCCACAATCAGTGATTGCAGTAGCATTGAATGGATAGAATGTATTTCTACCGAACAGATAATCGGGACCTATCACATTCGGGCCAACAAGAGTTTCCGACACTGTTACACGACGGTTAGCACTCGACAAGTCGATACGCACATCTCCGGTCAAGATAAAACGGATATGCGTACACTCCTCATTAGTTTCTACTATTTGTTCGCCTGCGGTATATTTTACGAAATGAAATGGAGTCTTTTCGATAAGTTCCGACAACTTATCTCTGCTCACACCTTGAAACAAAGGCAACTCCATCAATTTCTCATACATACTTTCCATATCGTATATTATTTATTCTTCTTATTCAACGAACTTTATTTAAGCACATTGACAAAGATAGCACTTTCAACTTAATGCTACCACAGAATTAATATTTTTTTAGTAAATATGCCCAATATTTTTCACAGTTCGCCATATTTTGCTTTGCGATACAACTGTGCGCTATTGATAATATTTTGCCATGCTATATATGCTGCTGGCGCTATCGATATTATTGGGTTCAAATATGTGAGTGCAACCCACAATGCAAGAATAGTATTTTTTTGTCCGAGTCCTTGCGCTCCTGCCACTTTATCACCAAAGCGCGCCCCTATTTTTCTACCACAATAGAATTGTAGCACACACACCACAAGCGATATCAATGCCAAAGCTATCATCACACCCAATTGCTCCATTGGTTGTTTCATCACAAAACTCACTGCATTGCCTATCACGACAAACAAAGCCACTGCCCACATCCAGAACGATGCCGACTGATGTGATGCCACTACACTATGCAATCGTGGCAAGAATTTTCGCATCAACAATGCCAACACGAATGGAACAAGTATCATTGGCACAACTTGTGTTCCTATTCGCATAAACGAATCGGCAAATGCAATATCTCTACCCACCGATATCCACGATAGATACATCGGTGCCGTGAGGGCAAGCGCAATATTACTTAGCATGGAATAGGTAGCCATCATCGACACACTACCACCAAGCATTCCTGTTACTACAGGCGCAGCTGTAGCTGTCGACATGAACACGCACATAAATGCGCCTTCAGCTACTACTGGGTTTATAGGATAAAGCATATAATACACTGCCCAACATCCTAACAACTGTACACACAGCAAAGTCCAATGGAATTTTGTAATCTTCAGCTCTCTAACTTTTAATTTTGTAAATGTTACAGTGAGCATACAGAAGATCAAAAATGGCGACACCCACGATATGCTCTCCATATAATTATGGAACAGCACACCACCCACCATTGATATTGGCAACATCCAGGTTTTTAAAAACTTCTTCATAACAACAAAAAAAGTTCCCACAATTCTATGGGAACTTCATATAACGATTGATATTTATTTCAATTTTTCAATCACTGTGCCTATTTCATGCATTTCTTGTTCGCCTGTAGCCATATTCTTCAAAGTGAGTTTGCCTTCATTCAATTCAGTTTCACCCACCATTGCTACATAAGGAATATTCTTCCCATTGGCATAGCTCATTTGCTTCTTCATTTTTGATGACTCAGGATATAATTCAGCCGACACACCTGCTTTGCGCAATTCCATCACATATTTCAATGATTGCTTTGCCTCTGCTTCTCCAAAGTTCATAAAGATAACCTTTGTGGTAGCGCAAGTATCTGCTGGATATAGATTGAGCATATTCAATACATCGAAAATACGGTCGGCACCAAAACTAATACCTACACCGCTCACGCCATCCATTCCAAACACGCCTGTAAGGTTGTCATATCGGCCACCACCTGTGATACTACCCATTTCCACATCGTTTGCCTTCACTTCAAGAATTGAACCTGTATAATAGTTCAATCCACGAGCAAGCGATACATCAAGTTCAAGCACCGAGCGCAATCCCATTTCAGTAGCATTTGAAATCACATAACGCAATTCTTCAATACCCTTCATGCCCACTTCACTTTGTACCAATAGGCCTTCAAGTGTAGCAAGTTTTTCACCATTTGAACCACTAAGTTCAAGCAATGGACGCAATGTTGCTATAGCTTCTTCGCTCAAGCCTTTTTCGCGTAGTTCGGCATTCACATTTTCAATACCTATCTTGTCGATCTTATCGATAGCTACTGTAATATCAATAATCTTTTCAGGAGCACCTATCACTTCGGCGATTCCACTAAGCACTTTGCGATTGTTTAGCTTAATTGTGATATTAATACCGAAACGAGCAAACACCTCATCGATAAGCGATATCAATTCCACTTCATTCACAAGCGAATCACTTCCCACCACATCGGCATCACATTGATAGAATTCACGATAACGACCCTTTTGTGGACGATCGGCACGCCACACTGGTTGAATTTGATAACGCTTAAATGGGAACTGCAATTCATTACGATGTTGCACCACATAGCGCGCAAATGGCACTGTCAAGTCATAACGAAGACCTTTTTCGCACAACTTTGATGTTAGATGCACACAATCTCTCGCAGCAAGCATTTCATCGCTTGCATCACGCAAGAAATCGCCACTATTCAATATCTTGAACAACAATTTATCACCTTCTTCGCCATATTTACCCATCAGCGTTGAAAGATTCTCCATTGCTGGTGTTTCTATCTGTTGAAAGCCATACAACAAGAACACATCTTTGATTGTGTTAAATATGTAATTGCGTTTCGCCATTTCTTCAGGCGAAAAGTCTCTTGTTCCCTTTGGAATTGATGGTTTTTGTGCCATATTTATATCATTTTTTCTAATCAAATGCAAAGTTAGTTATTTTTTTAAAATAAATAGTAAAAAGCAGTTAGTAATGAAGGTTTCCCTTTCACTACTAACTACCAATACATTATTTCTTTTTCTATCAATCTCTGCTTCGGCCTAAAAATATCATCACATAGTACATCAATGTCGCAAGTGAGCTAAGCGCAGCCACGACATATGTATATGCAGCCGACTTCAATGCATCTTTCGCAGCGTCTTGATCTCTACCCACTGCAACACCAGTGCGTTCAAGCCATGCAAGAGCGCGTTGACTTGCATTAATTTCTACTGGCAATGTAACGAAACTGAATATCGTTGTCATCGCAAATAGAAGAATACCTATACCGAGCAACGCAGGGAACACATTGACTGTCAATATACCTCCAAGCAGCAACCATGATATCCATGGCGAAGCAAAACTCACCACTGGAACAAGTGCCGAACGAACTTGCAAAGCACTATACTTTGTGGCGTGTTGCACTGCGTGTCCACATTCGTGTGCAGCAACAGCAGCTGCAGCAACGCTCCTGCTTGCATATACACTTTCGCTCAAATTCACAGTCTTATCACTTGGATTATAATGGTCGGTTAGCATACCATTAGTACTCACAACCTTTACATCATATATTCCATTATCGTGGAGCATCTTCTCTGCCACTTCTTTACCGGTCATGCCGATTGGCATTTTTGAATAACGCTCAAATTTGCTCTTCAACGAAGATTGTACAAGATAGCTCACAAGAGCTATTACAATAAAAATTACATAAATACCCATAGTCTATTATTCATTAAGTTTTTCATTACAAAATTACGCAAAAACTATGCCACTTCCCACTTATCTGCAACATTGCAGTTTTTTTCTAACAAAATACAACAATTTCACTGCAATAATTACCACATAAACATGAGGAGCAAGAAACCTCGTTAATGGTATTTCAACTGAAAACAATCTATTTCTATGGCAAGAATTATTTATTTTAAATAATTCTTATTACTTTTGTATAATGATAAGTTAACGAACAATTTATATCCACATTAAATCTGATATTATGTCTATATGGGACAAAATCATAAAGTCAATAAGTAACCTCGAAAACCAACCAACAATTACAGACAAAGTATCTCGAGATGTATCTAGATACGCATTTTTAGATATTGAAGTTGCATTAAAAGATAAGAAAGTTCACGATATTGGTGCTGTAAAATGGGACAAATCAATTTTTCATTCAGCCAACAAAAGTGAATTAGAGGATTTCTTAAAAGATGTTGATTTTATTTGTGGGCATAATATTATACACCACGATGCAAAGTTTCTTTTTGAAGATAAAGTTCTTAATTGGACCTTTGTAGATACATTGTATGTATCACCTCTACTATTCCCTAAGAAACCTTACCATCATCTTATTAAAGATGATAAATTAGTGAGCGATCAAATGAACAATCCCGTCAATGATTGCATGAAAGCTCAAGATTTATTGATGGATGAAGTTGCTCAATGGAATATTCTTTCCGAAGAAAAAAAACTTATTTATACATCTCTATTACACAAATTTCACGAATTCAAAGGTTTTCTTGATTTCGTAGAGGCAAAAGATATTACAAACACCGACAATCTTGCCAACATTATCAAGTCAGTATATCTTGATAAAATATGTATTAATGCCAACATTAAACATATCATAAATGAATATCCATGCGAATTAGCATATGCACTAGCATTAATTGACACAACAGATCATCATTCAATAACTCCTGCATGGGTACTTCACAATTATCCTAATGTCGAATATATTATAAAACTTCTTAGACATAATAGGTGTGAAAGTGGTTGTTCTTATTGCAACAAGAGCCTTGATGTTAAATACAACTTAAAAAAGTTTTTTGGGTATAACCAGTTTCGCACTTACAATGGCGAGCCCTTGCAAGAAAATGCTGCACGCGCTGCTGTTGACAACAAATCTCTGCTTGCAATATTCCCAACTGGCGGAGGCAAATCCCTTACTTTTCAGCTCCCTGCTTTAATGGAAGGTCACTCAGTTCGTGGACTTACAATAGTAATATCTCCACTTCAATCACTCATGAAAGACCAAGTGGATAATTTAGCTGAAAGAGGCATCAATGATGCTGTTACAATTAATGGTCTACTCGATCCCATAACTCGCTCGCATGCTATTCAACAAGTTATGAATGGGGACGCATCGCTACTTTATATTGCTCCTGAAATGTTGCGTTCAAAAACTATTGAAAGAATATTACTTGCTCGCAATGTTGTGCGTTTTGTTATCGATGAAGCACATTGTTTCTCCTCATGGGGACAGGATTTTCGTGTAGACTATTTATACATAGGCAAATTTATACGAGAATACCAAAAAAAGAAAGACTCAAAACGCCCTATTCCCGTTTCGTGTTTTACTGCAACAGCTAAACAAAAAGTAATCCAAGATATCTGCGATTATTTTAAACAAATACTTGACATCGACCTTCAATTATTTGCCTCATCTGCATCACGAACCAATCTACATTATTCAGTCATTCACGCAGATACCGATGAAGATAAATATGCCAAATTACGCGCATTAATTTCGCAATCTTCATGTCCTACAATAGTATATGTTTCGCGAACCAAACGAACTAAGTTATTAGCCGATAAGCTTACTCGTGACGGATTCAAAGCTCTTCCTTTCAATGGTCAAATGGACTCTGATAAAAAAATAGCCAACCAAGATGCATTTATGAGCGACAAAGTGCGCATAATTGTTGCAACTTCGGCTTTTGGTATGGGAGTCGACAAAAAGGATGTGGGTCTTGTTATACACTATGACATCTCCGACTCTTTGGAAAATTATGTTCAAGAGGCAGGACGAGCTGGTCGCGACCCACAACTTGATGCTAAATGCTATGTTCTTTACAGCGATTCTGACCTTGATAAACATTTCATCTTACTCAATCAAACAAAACTTAGCATAAGCGAAATCCAACAAGTTTGGAAAGCCATTAAAGATACTACCAAACAACGAGATAGAATTTGTTGTTCAGCTTTAGAAATTGCAAGAAAAGCTGGATGGGACGATTCAGTTACAGATATAGAAACTCGTGTTCGCACTGCACTTTCAGCACTCGAACAAGCTGGTTACATTGAACGAGGCAACAATGTACCACATGTATATGCAACAGGGATTACTGTAAAAAATCTAGAAGAAGCGCGTATTCGCATTACTCAATCTGCATTGTTTGGCAGTGACGAAATTGAAAACTCTATACGCATTATTAAGTCCCTTATTTCTCAGAAATACATATCTAAGGCGCAAAATGATATTGCCGAATCTCGTGTTGATTATTTAGCCGACATTCTTGGACTGAGCAAGAATGAAGTTATTTCATCTGTTGAACGAATGCGTCAAGAAGGTATTTTAGCAGACTCTAAAGACATTTCTGCATTCCTTAATGATGCTGGCGAATCAGAAAACAAATCTAAACGACTTTTAGAAAGATTTACTAAGTTAGAACGATATATACTTAATAAAATACCACATGATGTTCTACGAATTTCATACAAGCAATTGAATGACAATGCACAAACTGAAGGCATAACAACTGCTACCGAAAAAGATATTAGAACTTTACTATATTTTCTATCAATTAAAGGGTACACCCGAAAATCTGAAGATGCGTCAAATAATTTAGAACTATTTCGCATAATTGATACCAACACATGTATAAAACGCTTTGAAAAACGACTAGAAATTTGCCGATACACGATTGAATGGCTTTATAAACAAATATCACCTATTTCTAACAAAGAAAACAATGATAATGGAGTACAATTTTCTATTATTGAATTACTAAACGACATCAAAACTAATAATTCTAGTTTATTCTTTAACATAGAAGATGTTCAACTCGAAGATATAGAGGAAGCACTCCTATACATGTCAAAAATTGGAGCATTAAAACTCGAAGGGGGTTTTCTTGTTTTATATAATGCTATGGATATCCGTCGCACAAAAGATAGCCGATTGCGCTACAAGCAAGATGATTATCGTATGTTAAACGAATTCTATAAGCAGAAAATACAACAAGTACATATCGTGGGTGAGTATGCCAATCTTATGGTTAGAGACTATAATGCTGCCTTACAATATGTTCAAGACTATTTCCACTTAGACTACAAGCGATTTGTAGCTAAATATTTTAAGGGAGAACGCATACAAGAAATTGAACGAAATGTAACACCCGATAAATACAAACAACTTTTTGGTTCTTTATCACAAAAACAGATGGAAATCATATCCGATAAGGAATCACGATGTATTGTAGTTGCTGCGGGTCCTGGCAGTGGAAAGACTCGAGTGCTAGTACATAAGTTAGCTTCTTTGCTTTTACTTGAAGATGTCAAACACGAGCAGTTGCTTATGCTTACATTTTCACGAGCAGCAGCTACCGAATTCAAACAACGATTAATGAGCCTAATCGGTAATGCAGCACATTTTGTCGAAATAAAAACATTTCATTCTTATTGTTTTGATCTTCTTGGCAGAATAGGCAATTTAGATAACGCAAAAGATGTAGTATCTCGCGCTACACAAATGATTAACAATGGTGAAGTTGAACCAAATCGTATTGCCAAAACAGTTCTTGTTATCGATGAAGCACAAGATATGAGTAATGAAGAATATGCGTTGGTTAAAGCATTGATGACTGCTAATGAAGAAATGCGTGTTATTGCCGTTGGAGATGACGACCAAAACATATTCACATTCCGTGGGGCTAACTCTAAATACATGGCCCAACTTCTATCCGATTCGAATGGCAATTTTATTGAAATGACCGAGAATTATAGGAGTTCTCAAAGTGTTGTTAAATATGCTAATGTATTCGTAAATAGCATAAACAACAGAATGAAAACTGCACCTATTATATCTATGAGCCAAAATTATGGCCGCGTTTCCATATCTCAATATGTATCATCCCCTTTCATGTATCAACCTCTTGTTTCTGAATTAATTCAAAACAAAAATAATGGAACTATTTGCGTACTTACACAAACCAATGAAGAGGCAACTATTTTAGTAGTACTTTTTCGAAAACATGGTTTAAATAGCAAACTTATTCAAAGTATGGATGGATTCCGTTTTTGGAATATGGCAGAAGTTCGTTTCTTCTTGAAATATATCGAAAAAGCAACTAAATCACCTATTATTACAAATGAAGTTTGGGAAAAAGCAAAACAAAAAACATTCTCCATTTATGAAAGTTCAACAAGTCTTTGCTATTTAAAACGATGTTTACAACTATTCGAAGAAACAAATAAAGCTAAATATCTGACTGATTTCAAAGAATTTGTATTTGAATCAAGCACTGAGGATTTTTGTGATATACAAAATGCCGATGTAGTCGTTTCTACCATTCATAAGTCAAAAGGTATGGAATTTGATGATGTATACATGCTTATCACAGAACCTCGACATATAACACCAGATGCGTTGCGTTGCTATTATGTTGGTATAACTCGAGCTAAGCAACGATTATTTATTCATACTAACTCATCTCTTTTCGATAGTTTCAAAGCTGATCATAAAAAGGTTGATTATAATCAATACGAAATGCCAAATGAAATTATTCTACAACTATCGCACAAAGATGTAAATCTCGGTTACTTTAAATCAAAAAAGGAAGAAATTCTTAACTTGAGAGCAGGACAACCACTAATATTCAACAATAATTATTTATACACAAATGACACAAATAAACCTATTTGCTTGTTAGCACAAAAAGCTCAAGAAGAACTTTCTCTATGGTTTCAAAAGGGCTACAGCATATCCGATTGTTCTATTCGTTTTATTGTTGCATGGCGTCCTAAAGATGCAACTAAAGATGAAAAAGAACACGCTGTAGTATTGGCAGATTTAACACTCAAAAAACATATTTAAATGAAAACCCTTGATAAACAAACAGCTTTTATCAAGGGTTCATTTTTAACAAAAACTTGTTTAATTTTTTCTCTCAAATATTCTCACTTTTTAGCGCTCATCAAAGTTACTTGGTCAGCAATCTTTGATGCCTCAACTTTCACCGCCAATGTTTTTGTGTCATATCCTTCGGCGTCTATTTTCACCTTATAATCGCCTGGTTTAACTTCCCAGAACACATACACACCATTATAATTGTTATCAGTTGTATATGTTCCCACAACTTTATCATTGGTATCAAGCAATGTTACTTGTGCGCCATTTATTGGACACAACATATCATGACTATCCTTCACCCAATTCTTAAATTGTGGTCTTTCAAGAATCTGCTCACTATCCTTCACGCTACCTGCCACAACGCCAGTAGATGGAAATTCTGCTTGGAAATATTCACAGAAAAAACGATACATATTATATGCCGATAGCTTACAATAATCTTCGTTTAGCAGACGATGCGTTTCTGGTTGATAATCATGAAAACTTCCCTCAACCAAGAACCCTGGCACATTCATACGGCGTAGAACTCCCAATGTAAAGCCTAAGAATTTTTGATCTTCCCATACCTTTGGCGCAACAGGCTTCCACACATTTAGGTCATTATCCATCAACACTGCTGCCGAGTTCATAGCCATGCTTTGGCTCAATGCCATATATGTAACATTCTTTCCCAATCCGTCATTATCTTTATTGTACAGGTTAAGGAAATAGTTTATACCCGTATTTTTACCCAATGCATTTGAGTGTACTGCAATAAATGCCACATTATTAGGATTCTTCTTTGCGGCTTCTCCTAAATAAGCATTTGCTTCTTCGCCGATTGCACTCAAATCCTTATCATCTTCTTCTCTATTCTCGGTACGCGACATTTTCACCTCGCAACCAGCCAATTCAAGTAGTCGCTTTAGCTCAAAACTTTTTATCAAGTTACATCTTGATTCCCAAAATCCTGCTTCCGACTCTTCTGGATAAGGAATAGTTGCCACAAATCGGTCATTTCCTTTTCTAGCCACCACGATATTTCCAGCCTCGTCCACTTCTTGGTCAATTGTTCCACCATTCCAATACCCTCCATGACCAGGATTAATATACACTTTCTTGCCTGTCATATCTGCTGCTTGAATCTGAGTTAAGCCTACCAGCATCATCGCCACCGATAACAATATCTTTTTCATATTAATATAGTTTATGAATTTCTATTAATTTCTTTTCGTCCATTATCTTACAAAGATAGACTATTTTTATCGAAATTCTCCCACTAAGCAACAAAAAAGCGTGCCGAAACAATTCGACACACCTAAATAAACATCACTTTAAACCTTATTTATTTCTTTATCTTCTGCACTTTCAATTCACCATCTGAATTCACTACACGCACTATATAAAGTCCATTTTCAAGTAACGAAATATCTTTACTAACTTTGTGTTCGTTAACCGATTTTGCTTGTGCAACAATAGCTCCACTTAACGAATAAATAGTTACCTCAGCAATTCCCTTTTTACTTAAAACTGTCAGCACACCATCTGCAAGACTTATATTAACAACATCTTCTGCAACATCATCTATAGCCGATTTTTCTGCTACAAGTGTAAACTTAACTTGCTTTCCCCACACTTGAGATTTATTTGTTACATCGTAGCGGCGCAATGCCATAGTATACTCCTTACCAATTATAGCTTCTGGAAATGAGCCTTTGAAGGTTACTGTTTCCGTTTCATTTTTATCTATTCTAACTTTTGAATATATACGACGATATATTCTATTATCTCCATAAATCATCAATTCAAGTTCTCCCTCATAATAATCTCCTGTATTTGTAATATTAGCTGTTACCTCTATATCAGAAGGTGTCATTTCTGTTGATTTAGGTACAATTTGCTTTGCGATTGACAAATTAGCAGCACTCATATTTTGCACATAAATACCTTTTACTCCTATAAGATTATCATCTATATCATATACACCTATTTTATATGTTCCTTCAGTTGCAATGGCATCTAATTCACACTTAAACTCAGCCGTTTCGCCACTTTTCACAAAAACCATCATTGGTAATGATACTGATAACACACTATCACTCATATCTAATACTCTCATACGCATTATATTATAATATTCCATTCCGCCATCATTCCGAACAGTTGCAACTGGATATAATTTTCTATTAGTTCCTATCACTGTCCCTGCATTCAATGCTTTCAGTTTTAGAGAATAGATTGTAGATTCGAATGATAACGTCACTTTTCCATCTTTAACAACAGCATTTACATAATCTGGTGTTACTTTATCTGTATACATATTCTTAAATGCACTATCAGGCTCATGTATCAACTTATATTGTGGATATAATTTATATTCTCCTTCTTCTATTCCAGGCATAAAATAAGGTTGTACTATAGTTGCACCAAGCCCCATATTAGGTGGTGTGACTTCTCTTTTTACTATAGTAGTCTTTCTAACCAATTCTTCTCCTTTATACATATTTAATGAGAATTCCAATGGCAATGTATCTGATGATTCATTCCACATTCCTTTCATATATATTTTTGCCACTCTCCCAACATTTACCTCTGGTGTTTCAATCGTCCAACTATCTAATCTAACATACCAATCTTCTTCATATTCAACACCTTCATTAGGGTAAATATTGGTAATTATAGTTTGATTAATAGTATATCCTTCTTCTTCCACTTGCGTAGGAGACAATGATGTCAACAAGAAATATCCATCACATGTTCCAGTCCAACCCCAGTTAAAATGGAAATAGCCATTTTTATTATAGCCATCACACACAAATGCGTGACCTGAATGATATGAATTATGACCACTATAATAGATAGGACGACCTGCATCTAATTCGTTCTTAAGCAATTGTTCCCATTCATTACTTAAATAATTAGTTCGATAATCCATTCGAGCTTGATATTTAAAATAATTAACCAATGCCTTTCCTGCTACAATAGAATTCGCTCCACTTGATGTATTATAGCTCATATTCACCGATATACCTACATCACTCATCAATTTTGCTACTGCTTGTTGAGATTCTACACTACTTTCATTATTGTAGGTTGGTAGTATCAAGTCCCATTGATATGTAGATTTACTAAAGTCTGCACTTAGAATAGTTTTGGTTTTATTATATTCCCATTCGTATGAATTACTACCTACACCCACTTCAGGCCAACGCCAATAATACATAATCTGAGCCATTGCAGTAGCCACACAACCGGCAGCAGCCTTATTTCCATTACTCAATGTAGGACACATTAAATTATAAGGTGCGTCTTGTCCCCACTTTATTTCACCAAGAAGTGGTGCAACACTTGTAGTCCACTCTTTTGGTGCTACCGATGAAGATTCTACACCTTTTTCTTGCAAATACTCTATTTGACGTTGATATTCATCAAGCCAATAGCGCATATTTTCCGGTATTTTTTCATAATCGAATGTCCCGTTTTCTGAATAACCAAGCACAGGAGTTGCCACAGCATCATCACCTGCCACTACCACATAGCCATCTCTGGCACCTCGATTAAACACATAATAAGCTCCCTCAACACCGGTAATTTTATTCTTTGATTTATATGCCAAATGTAAATCCGTATTTACCAATTTCAATATTCCTTGTTCTGTTTTGTCGGCAAAGAAACTCTTAGCAATACTTCTCGCATCTTGTTCTCTCAATTGTTCTGCGTTACCCAATGCCGCAACGCATAGCAGAGTAAACATTGTTAACAAAAATCTATTCATAGTAATATCTGTTTAAATTTCTTTCTCAAAAATAGCAAAAAACAAATTTTTCTCCTATTATTTGAGTACGCAAAAAGTACGCATTTTATAATATGCTTATTTTCAATCCATTAAAAACACAAAATCAAACACTATTTTTATAATACTCAATCAAAAATAATCCTTTCATCACAAAATTATAGTATTGAATTCCCCCTTTTAGCACTAAAAAAGCGTGCCGAGACATTTCGACACGCCTAAATAAACATCATTTCTTTATTATTATTTCACTTCATCCAATCCTTCAACATTTGCCTTGATTTCTTCTTCAGGCACATCATAATTAGCCAAGTCTCCCATTATATATTGGTCGTAAGCTGCCATGTCTATCAATCCGTGTCCCGACAAGTTGAACAAGATAACTTTCGATTTTCCTTCAAGTTTTGCTTGTTCGGCTTCACGTATTGCTGCGGCAATTGCGTGCGATGATTCTGGTGCTGGGATGATTCCTTCCGCTTGAGCAAACATTGTTGCTGCATTGAAAGTTTCCAATTGTTGAATATCTACAGCTTCCATAAAACCATCTAATTTCAATTGACTCACTACTGTTCCCGCTCCATGATAGCGCAACCCTCCTGCATGAATGTTGGCAGGCGAGAATCCATGTCCAAGCGTATACATTGGCATCAATGGTGTATATCCTGCTTCATCACCAAAGTCATAACGCAACTCGCCTCGTGTAAGCTTTGGACATGATGCTGGTTCGGCAGCAACAAAGCGTGTATTGCGTTCACCTGTAAAATTGTGACGCATAAATGGGAATGAAATACCGGCAAAATTACTTCCGCCTCCGAAACATCCTATCACAACATCTGGATATTCTCCTGCCATTTCCATTTGCTTCTCTGCTTCAAGACCTATCACTGTTTGGTGCAACGACACATGATTCATCACCGAGCCAAGGGTATACTTGCAATTTGGTGTTGACATAGCCAATTCTACTGCTTCCGAAATCGCTGTACCCAACGAGCCTTGATGATTTGGAGTATCGGTCAATATTCGACGACCGGCCTTTGTCGACATACTTGGTGACGCGATAACTTGAGCACCGTAGGTTTGCATTATCGAACGGCGATATGGCTTTTGATGATACGACAACTTTACCATATACACTGCCAGTTCCAATCCGAAATATTTTGTAGCCAACGACAAGGCTGCGCCCCACTGACCTGCACCCGTTTCGGTTGTTACATTTGTAACACCTTCTTTCATGCAATAATATGCTTGTGGAATTGCCGAATTCAATTTATGCGATCCCACAGGACTCACACTCTCGTTCTTGAAATATATATGTGCTGGTGTGTCAAGCATCTTTTCGAGTCCATATGCTCTCACAAGTGGTGTAGGACGCCATATCTTATACATATCACGCACTTCTTCGGGTATTTCGATCCAAGCATCTTTCATATTCAATTCTTGTTCCGAAGCAGCTTTTGTGAACAACTTCTGCATATCTTCTGTTGTCATTGGCTGTTTTGTCTTTGGATTCAAAATTGAACGTGGCTTATTTTTCATTTCAGCCATTATATTATACCATGCTGTTGGTATTTGACTTTCTTCTAGCAAAAATTTCTTAGATTTCATGGGTAAATATGTATATTGTATGTTATTTATGCATAATTCGTAAACTATATGCACAAATGTAGCATATTTATTTTTACTACGCAAACTTTCTGCAACTTTTTATTCTATTTTTTCAAATAAATCTTTTATTTATTTCGTTTTAAAACAAAAGATAGAGCTACTCACGCAGTTCTATCCTTCTATCATTCATTATATTATGCTTTAGTGCTATTTATTTCTACGCTCACGCGCCTACATTATGAGAAAAGTACGAATTCTTATTATTACACTTTTATCAACACACTATTTCTCTAAAAGTTCTATCTTCACAAAAAAATCTGTAATTTTGCATCAGTTTTAATTAATTTAATATGATTTCTACTCGTAAAGGACTTTTGGCTTTATCTCCGATAGCCATTTTTTTAATTTTCTACCTTGCAGTATCCATTGCTGTCAACGACTTCTACAAGATGCCTATTTCGGTAGCTTTCATCGTTGCATCTATGTGGTCCATCGTAACTTCATCAAGCAAGGAATCACTCAAGGAACGCTTGAATATTTTCTCTAAGGGCGCAGCCAATCCCGACATATTATATATGATCTGGATTTTCATCCTTGCAGGAGCTTTTGCTGCCATCGCCAAGCACATAGGAGCGATTGATGCCACAGTAAACCTCACCCTTCAGATTTTGCCTCCTCAATTTCTCATTCCAGGCATCTTCATTGCTGCCTGTTTCATTTCTCTTTCTATTGGTACATCTGTGGGAACTATCGTTTCGCTCACGCCGTTTGCACTTCAACTTGCCGAAAGCACGGGGCAAGACATTCCATTCTTCGTGGCAGTTGTAATTGGAGGTTCGTTCTTTGGCGACAACCTTTCGTTTATTTCCGACACCACTATCGCTGCCACTCGCAGTCAAGGATGCAAAATGAACGACAAATTCAAAGCCAACCTTTGGATAGCTCTTCCTGCATCAATAATCACTCTTGCTACATATATTATATTAGGGCAAACCGAAAACTACTCTATTGCATTCGACTCTCAAGCCTCTCCTTGGCTCATTCTGCCCTACCTCGCTGTTATTGGATTAGCAGTTGCAGGAGTCAATGTTCTTGTAGTACTCACATTCGGCATTTTGATATCAGTAATCGCTGGATTCTGCTTTACCGATATTCACCTTCTTGATATGTGTAGCTCAATGGGTACAGGCATCTCTAGCATGGGCGATCTCATTGTAGTAACTCTGCTTGCAGCCGGCATGCTTGCCATGATTAAGCACAATGGTGGTATCGAATACCTAATCAAGTGTCTCACTCGTCGCATCAGTGGCATTCGTGGTGCGCAAGCCACCATCGCTATGCTTGTAAGTATTGTTAATGTTTGTACTGCCAACAACACTATCGCCATCATCACAGTGGGCGAACTTAGTCGTCAAATTGCAGTAAAATACAATCTCGATCCTCGCAAAGTTGCAAGTATTCTCGATACTTGCTCGTGTATAGTGCAATGCGTTATCCCTTATGGTGCGCAAATCCTATTGGCTGCTGGTCTTGCTCAAGTATCGCCAACTTCATTCCTACCACATCTTTACTACGCGTGGGCATTAGCACTCATGGTTGTATTGTCGATTATTTTCCGATTTCCACGACCTCACAAACGATAATACTTCGATAAAAAATAAAAGCATCACCCATTTTGAGTGATGCTTTTTTATAACAAATAGTACAGCTATAAGCCGGGTTATGTAAGTTTCTCATGACAAGAAACCCGTTTGTCATTTATCTGAACGCAATGTCACCATTGCGCTTACACTGTGTTGCCACAGTTGTAGCAGTCTACCCCTCGGCAATGGACGAGCAACCCTTAAATGCCGATATACTTGACCTTGCAACTCATAAGATGTGCCACGAATATGTTGCCATACCCGTCCGTGAGCTCTTACCTCACATTTTCACCCTTACCGCTTCCGAAGAAACGGCGGTTATTTTCTGTCACATTACTCTACCGTCACCGATAGCTTCCCGTTAAGAAATATGATGCTCTGTGTTGCCCGGACTTTCCTCACACCGCACGAGTCGGTGAGCGACAAACCGCCATACTATTACGACGCAAAGTTACAATGTTTTCTCGACATAGCCACAATACACAACTTTAATTTTTTCATTTTGTTCTATTATTACATCCTTTTAGCTCTACCGATTATAAATATTGCTTAAATCACCTATTTCTCTATTAAAATAGTTTAAATTACTCACTATTTTTTTCTTTATATTAAACAAAACATATACTTTTACATCAAATTTCAAAAGTTAATTTTTAACTATTCAAATTTTAAAACTAAGCATTAATTTAACATTATAAGATTATGAAGACAACTGGCAAATTATTTTTAGCTCTATGTGCAGCTGCTATTCTTGGCTCTACATTAACCGTCGTTGCCAACAACTATTACTCTCAACAAGACAACGCCGACAGAAACTTTATACGCACAAGTTCTCGCATTCCGTCAAGCAATACCGACTTCACTGTTGCTGCCGAAAACACTATCAACTGTGTTGTTAGTATAAAAACTTTCGCAGTGGCCCGTCAACAATATCAAGGCAACCAATTTTTCGATCCATTCGAATTCTTCTTTGGTCATGGCTATGGCAACAACGCTCCTCGCCGTCAACAACCACAACAACCTCAAGAGGAAAAACTTCAACCCCTTGGACTTGGTTCGGGTGTGATCATTTCTCCCGACGGATACATCGTTACCAACAACCATGTTATTAAGGGTGGCGAAAAACTTGAAGTTACTCTCAACAACAACGAAAAATATGTTGCTAAAGTGATTGGTAGCGACGAAAGCACCGACTTAGCACTTCTTAAAATCGATGCTAAAAATCTTAGTGCAATCACTTTTGGAAGTTCCGACAACCTAAAAGTAGGCGAATGGGTACTTGCTGTAGGCAATCCTTTCGGTTTCACTTCTACAGTTACTGCTGGTATCGTGAGTGCTAAGGCTCGCAACATTGGTGAAGCTACGTCTCAACGCGCCAACTCTATCGACTCGTTCATCCAAACTGATGCTGCAGTAAATCAAGGCAACAGTGGTGGTGCTCTTGTCAACATCAACGGCGAACTTGTAGGTATCAACACTGCTATCTACTCTCACACTGGCAACTATGCAGGTTATTCTTTCGCAATCCCTTCATCTACTGTTAGCAAGGTTGTTAAGGACCTAAAAGAATATGGTAGCGTGCAACGCGCAGTTCTTGGTATCAGCTATCAACCTCTAACTGCCGAATTGGCTAAGGAAAAGAACATCACTGCTACTACCGAAGGTCTTTATGTAGCAAGCGTGAGCGAACGAAGCGCAGCTATGCAAGCAGGTATTCAAGAAGGTGATGTTATCACTAAGATCAACGATGCAACTGTTAAAAGCAGCGGACAAATCATGGAACAAATGAACAAACTTCGTCCTGGCGACAAAGTGAAAATCACTTACATTCGTGACAACAAAACTCTCACTACTACTGCAACTCTTCGCAACGATCAAGGTAACACCAAGCTTTCTAAGCAATCTACAATCTCATCTCTTGGCTGTGGATTCCTCACTATCGACGATGACAAGAAGAAAGAATTGCAAATCAGAAATGGTGTTGAAGTGGTGGGACTAAAGAATGGTAAATTCCGCAGCGCTGGCATCAAGGAAGGATTCATTATCACCGAAATCAATAACACTCCAGTCAACAGCCGCGAAGATGTAGAAAAAATCTACAACAACATTATGAGCAGCTCAAGCAATCGCAAAGTCATGATTGTTTTCGGTTACACACCTGATGGCAACGAAGATGTTTACGCAGTAAAACTTACTGAATAAAACACTCAACTACCTCAGTAATATCAACCTAACAAAAACATCTTGGCTCGCCCAAGATGTTTTTTTGTTATAAATAATATCATATTGTCAACACATATCAATCCCTCAATCAAAAACTATTTCGAAGTGTTATTACACTACAACAAGCGAGTTTTCGAAAAGATTAATAATTATTTCATGCGCACGACTTGTTTTTTCGCCGAAAAAGCACTATCTTTGCGTGTTAAATTCTCTTAAAGAAAAATGAGACAATTAAAGATTACAAAATCAATTACCAATCGCGAGAGCGCTTCTCTCGACAAGTATCTTCAAGAAATCGGACGCGAAGAGCTTATTTCTGTTGAAGAAGAAGTAGAGTTGGCGCAAGCGATCAAAAAAGGTGACCAAGCAGCTCTTGAGAAACTCACACGCGCAAACCTTCGTTTCGTTGTTTCGGTAGCAAAACAGTACCAAAACCAGGGATTAAGTCTTCCCGACTTGATTAATGAAGGAAATCTTGGCTTGATTAAAGCAGCTCAAAAATTCGACGAAACACGCGGTTTTAAGTTTATCTCGTATGCAGTGTGGTGGATTCGCCAATCTATTCTGCAAGCTCTTGCTGAGCAGTCTCGTATTGTGCGTCTTCCTCTAAACCAAGTTGGTTCGCTTAACAAGATTGGTAAAGCGCTTTCTAAATTTGAGCAAGAGAATGAACGCCGTCCTTCAGCCGAAGAATTGGCTGAACAATTGGAAATTCCAGTGGACAAGATTTCTGACACTTTGAAAGTTTCAGGCCGACACATTTCTGTAGACGCACCTTTCGTTGAAGGCGAAGACAACAGCCTACTCGACGTGCTCACAAACGACGATTCTCCTATGGCCGACTCTTCTTTGAATCAGGAATCTCTTTCTAAGGAAGTCGATCGTGCTCTTAACCAATTGCACGAACGCGAACGCGACATTTTGAAGATGTTCTTCGGTATTGGCTGTCAAGAAATGACACTCGAAGAAATCGGTGCTAAGTTTGACCTTACTCGCGAACGCGTACGACAAATCAAAGAAAAGGCGATCCGTAAGCTCAAAGGACAAAAAAGCATCCTACTTAAGAGTTATTTAGGAGACTAATCTCCTATACATTATTTGCTAAACGCTCAACCTCACCGGTTGGGCGTTTTTTTTATTTAGATACACAACAATATTCATTTTTTAATTACATATTCACTCCTATTTTATACCATTTATTCATTATTCCACATAAAAGAGCATATATTTTCACATTTTCACCTTTTTTTGCAATAAAAATCACTAAATATTTTGCAAAATGCAATAATATTACTATTTTTGCAGTAAATATTACAGATATATGTTATACAACTCATCAAATATTAATATTTCCATTATTCTGCTGCTGGGCATTACAGTAACAGAGTGAAAGGTGTAATATTAGTTTGATTTTTTGTAAATAAGAAACATGCAAAAACCTTGATATATGACCTTTCTTCAACAGCTAAGAAAGGTCTTTTTATTTTAGAATAAAACAAAACATAAACTATATGAACAACAGACTATTTATTTTCGACACTACACTTCGCGACGGAGAGCAAGTACCTGGTTGTCAGCTTAACACAGTTGAAAAAATCCAAGTAGCTAAGGCTCTCGAAGAACTTGGTGTAGATGTAATTGAAGCTGGTTTCCCCGTTTCAAGTCCTGGCGACTACAATTCGGTCATCGAAATATCTAAAGCCGTTACTTGGCCTACAATTTGCGCTCTTACTCGCGCCGTTGAAAAAGACATCGATGTTGCTGCCGAAGCTTTACAATATGCTAAACACAAACGCATCCACACTGGTATCGGTACTTCCGACTACCACATTAAATACAAATTCAATAGCACACGCGAAGAAATTCTTGAGCGCGCAATTAAATGCGTTAAATATGCAAAAAAGCATGTCGAAGATGTGCAATTTTATGCAGAAGACGCTGGTCGCACCGACAATGAATATCTTGCACGCGTGGTTGAGGCCGTAATCAAAGCTGGTGCTACTGTTATCAATATTCCTGACACTACTGGATATTGCCTTCCTGAAGAATTTGGTGCTAAGATTAAATATCTTATCGACCATGTCGACGGCATCGACAAAGTTACTATCGCCACTCACTGCCACAACGACCTCGGTATGGCTACTGCCAACACTATCGCAGGTGTACTAAATGGTGCTCGCCAAGCCGAAGTTACCATCAATGGTATTGGCGAACGCGCTGGTAACACTTCTCTTGAAGAAGTGGCTATGATATTCAAGAGCCACAAGGATCTTGATATTATTACCAACATCAACACGCCTAAGATTTACAAAACAAGTAAGATGGTATCGAGCCTAATGAATATGCCTGTGCAACCTAACAAAGCTATTGTGGGACGCAACGCATTTGCTCATTCATCGGGTATCCACCAAGACGGTGTTCTAAAGAATCGCGAAAGCTACGAAATCATCGACCCTAAAGATGTGGGTATCGAAGATCCAAACTCTATCGTTCTTACTGCACGCAGTGGACATGCAGCCCTTAAGCATCGCCTACAAGTGCTTGGCATCGAGATGGACAAAGAAGCGCTTGATGTTGCTTACCAAGAATTCCTCAAACTTGCCGACCGCAAAAAGAACATCACAGACGACGACATCCTTGTTCTTGCTGGCAAACACCGCGACAAAGATGCTCGCATCAAGCTCGACTATCTTCAGGTTACATCGGGAGTTGGCGTGCGCTCAGTTGCAAGCGTGGGATTATGCATTGCTGGTGAAAAATTTGAAGCTTGCGCTACTGGAAATGGTCCTGTTGATGCTGCTATCACTGCTATCAAGCAAATCATACATCGTCAAATGATTGTTCAAGAATTCCTTATTCAAGCCATCACTCGTGGTAGCAACGATGTAGGTAAGGTACACATGACTGTCGAGTATGACGGAAACCACTACTACGGATTCTCAGCCAATACCGACATCATTGCAGCTTCAACCGAAGCATTCATCGATGCAATCAACAAATTCGTGAAATAATAAACTTAAATCTATAATTATAACGACATCATTTAATTATGAATACTCTTTTTGATAAAATATGGGACGCACATGTTGTGAATCTTATCCCTGGTGGACCATCACAACTTTACATCGATCGTCACTATTGCCACGAGGTTACAAGCCCTCAAGCTTTTGCAGGACTAAGAGAAAGAGGCATTAAGGTTTTTCGCCCTGAAAAGACTTTCTGTTCACCCGACCACAATATACCAACTCTAAACCAAGACCAACCTATTCAAGACCCTGTATCTCGCAATCAGGTTGAAACTCTTACTAAAAATGCCAACGAATTTGGCGTAACTCTTTATGGTCTTGGTCACCCAAAGAATGGTATTATCCATGTTATTGGCCCTGAAAACGGTCTTACTCTTCCTGGCTACACTATCGTGTGCGGTGACAGCCACACATCTACTCACGGTGCTTTTGGTGCAGTTGCTTTCGGTATCGGTACAAGTGAAGTAGAAATGGTACTTGCATCACAATGTATCCTACAACCTAAGCCTAAAACAATGCGCATCAATGTAAACGGCAAGCTAAAACCTTTTGTTACTGCAAAAGATATCGCCCTTTACATCATCAGCAAGATGACTACTGGTGGAGCAACTGGCTACTTCGTTGAATATGCAGGCGAAGCTATTCGCAACCTTTCTATGGAAGAACGCATGACCGTTTGTAACCTAAGTATCGAAATGGGTGCTCGTGGTGGTATGATTGCTCCCGACGAAACAACATTTGCTTATGTTAAGGGGCGCGAATTTGCACCTAAGGGTGAAGATTGGGACAAAGCAGTTGCTTATTGGAAGACATTGAAGAGCGATGACGATGCAGTTTTCGACAAAGAAATCAATTTCGATGCTGCCGACATCAATCCTCGCATCACATATGGTACAAATCCTGGTATGGGTATGGGCATTGAAGACACAATCCCTACTATCGACCAAATAGACGAAGCTGGTAAGATTTCTTTCCAAAAATCGCTTGATTACATGGGATTTGAAGCAGGTCAAAAACTTGAAGGCCACCCTATCGACTATGTATTCCTTGGTTCTTGTACCAACGGACGCATCGAGGACTTCCGTGCTTTTGCCAATTTCGTTAAGGGCAAAAAGAAGGCCGACAGCGTTACAGCATGGCTCGTTCCTGGTTCTTGGGGCGTAGACAAGCAAATTCGTGAAGAAGGTATCGACAAGATTCTCGAAGAAGCTGGTTTTGAATTGCGTCAACCTGGCTGCTCTGCTTGTCTTGCTATGAACGAAGACAAAGTGCCTGCTGGCAAATATGCAGTTTCTACTTCAAACCGCAATTTCGAAGGCCGCCAAGGTCCAGGCTCACGCACTATCCTTGCTGGTCCTCTTGTAGCAGCAGCGGCAGCTATCACAGGTAAAATAACAAACCCTGCTAATGTCTAATCTCAACAACTATCACCATTATGAAAGATAAATTTGTAACATTCTCGTCTACTTGTGTTCCATTGCCAATGGAAAATGTAGATACCGACCAAATAATTCCGGCACGCTTTCTTAAAGCGACTTCTCGTCAAGGTTTCGGCGACAATCTATTCCGCGACTGGCGCTACGACAAGGAAGGCAACCCTATCAAGTCATTCGTTCTTAACGACCCTACTTATAGCGGAACTATCCTTGTTGCAGGTAAAAACTTCGGTTCTGGCTCAAGCCGTGAGCATGCTGCATGGGCTGTTGCTGGCTATGGTTTCAAAGTTGTAGTTTCAAGTTTCTTTGCCGACATCTTCAAGAACAATGCACTCAACAACTGCGTTCTTCCTGTCGTTGTTAGCGAAGCATTCCTTGCATCTCTTTTCGCATCTATCAATGCTAATCCTAACATGCAAGTTACTGTAAATCTTGAAGATCAAACTATCACTAACGAAGCTACTGGCGAAAAAGAATCTTTCGACATCAACCCATATAAGAAAAATTGTCTTCTTCAAGGTTACGACGACATCGACTTCCTTCTAAGCAAGAAAGATGACATCGAAAATTGGGAGAACAACAATAAATAACATTTATCACTCATCTACAATCTAACAATGCAAATTGAACTATTAGATACAACGCTACGCGATGGGGAACAAACTTCAGGTGTAAGTTTTTCCCCATCTGAAAAGCTCACTATTACGAAACTTATTCTAACCGAATTACTCGTGCCACGCATCGAGATTGCCTCTGCGCGCGTTTCTTCGGGAGAATTCGAATCGGTTACTAAAATTTGCAATTGGGCTAAACAAACCGACAACCTTGATCGCATCGAAATTCTTGGATTTGTCGACAAAGGTATTTCTATACAATGGATTAAAGAAGTAGGTGGCAAGGTTATCAACCTGCTCACTAAAGGCTCTGAACGACACTGCCGACTTCAACTTAAGCGTACTCCCGAAGAACATTGGGCTGATATCCGTAGCGAGGTACTTGCAGCGCACGAAGCTGGCCTTTCTATCAACATATATCTTGAGGACTGGTCGAATGGTATCATTCAATCACCTCAATATGTTTATGATATGGTAGAGAACCTCAAAGACCTACCTATCAAGCGCTTTATGCTTCCCGACACTTTGGGTATCATGAACCCTAACCAAGTGTTTGAGTATTGCAAGAGAATGGTAACCCGATTCCCAGAATTACACTTCGATTTCCATGCTCACAACGACTACGACTTGGCAACAGCTAATTCATTTGCGGCAGGACTTGTGGGTATCAAAGGCTTACACTGCACCATCAACGGACTTGGCGAACGCGCTGGCAATGCGCCTATGTCGAGCGTCATCACAGTGGTGCACGATATGCTTAAATTGAAGACTGGTATCGACGAAACTAAAATCAACAAGATTAGCCACATCGTCGAAGCCCTTTCGGGTGTCATGGTACCTTCCAACAAGCCTATCATTGGTGACAATGTGTTCACTCAATGTGCTGGCGTTCACGCCGACGGCGACTCTAAGAACAATCTTTATTTTAACGACCTACTACCCGAACGATTTGGCCGCGAACGCGAATATGCTCTTGGTAAAACATCGGGCAAAGCCAACATTCGCAAGAACCTCGAGGCTCTTGGTATCGAACTCAACGAGGAAGACATTCTCAAGGTTACTCAACGCATCATCGAACTTGGCGACAAGAAAGAAATGGTCACTCAATCCGACCTTCCTTACATTGTTGCCGATGTGCTTAAGCACAATATTCAGCACGATCATGTCAAGGTAATCAACTACGCACTCAACCTTTCTCAAGGGCTCAAACCTACTGCTACAGTAAAGCTCGAAATCAATGGCAGCGAGTACCAACAAACTGCCGTTGGGGATGGTCAATATGATGCGTTTGTAAAGGCGGTGAAGCACATCTACAAGGACAACCTTAACCGTCCTTTCCCTCTACTTACAAACTATACTGTAACAATTCCTCCTGGTGGTCGCACCGACGCATTCGTTCAAACCACTATCAGTTGGGAATTCAACGGACATGCTATCAAAACTCGTGGCCTTGATGCCGACCAAACTGAAGCGGCTATCCAGGCAACAGTAAAAATGCTCAACATTATCGAAAATCTTTAAACTTTATTAATATGAAACTAAAAATTGCGGTTCTTCCTGGCGACGGAATTGGACCAGAAATATCTAAACAAGGTGTAAATGTGATGACTGCTGTGTGCGAAAAATTCGGACACGAAGTTTCCTACGAATATGCTATCTGTGGTGCCGATGCTATCGACAAAGTGGGCGACCCATTCCCTGAAGAAACATATCTCGCATGTAAAAATGCCGATGCAGTGCTTTTCTCGGCTGTTGGCGACCCTAAGTTCGACAACGACCCTACAGCTAAGGTAAGACCAGAACAAGGGCTACTTGCTATGCGCAAAAAGCTTGGTCTTTTTGCCAATATTCGCCCAGTTCAAACTTTTGCTTGCCTTATCCACAAATCACCTCTTCGCCCTGAACTTGTTGAGGGTGCCGATTTCATCTGCATTCGCGAATTAACAGGTGGTATGTACTTTGGCGAGAAATATCAAGACAACGACAAAGCTTACGATACCAACTATTACACTCGTCCCGAAATTGAACGCATCCTAAAAGTTGGTTTCGAGTACGCAATGAAGCGCAACAAGCACCTCACTGTAGTCGACAAGGCTAATGTGCTTGCTTCAAGCCGTCTATGGCGTCAAATAGCGCAAGAAATGGCTCCTCAATACCCTGAAGTCAACACCGACTACATGTATGTTGACAACGCAGCAATGCGCATGATTCAAGATCCTAAGTTCTTCGATGTGATGGTTACTGAAAACACTTTCGGCGACATCCTCACCGACGAAGGTTCTGTAATTAGCGGTTCTATGGGACTTCTTCCTTCTGCTTCAACTGGCGAAAGCACTCCAGTGTTCGAACCTATTCACGGCTCATGGCCTCAAGCTAAAGGCTTGAACATCGCCAACCCTCTTGCTCAGATTCTTTCGGTAGCAATGCTATTCGAATACTTCGATCTTAAGGAAGAAGGTACTCTAATTCGCAAGGCTGTTGATGCATCACTCGACGCAAATGTGCGCACTCCTGAAATCCAAGTTGAAGGTGCTCCTAAATACGGCACAAGCGACATTGGTGCATGGATTGTTGACTACATCAAAAACGCATAATTCCATTTACTACATAACACAAAAAGAGTCCAAGTTTTCACTTGGACTCTTTTATTTTGATATTTCAATGCGTATTATAGAATACCTTGACCCATCATAGCGTTAGCTACCTTCATGAAACCTGCAATGTTTGCACCCTTCATATAGTTGATGTAACCATCAGCTTCAGTACCATACTTAACGCATTGAGTGTGAATATCGCGCATAATGCCATGTAGTTTTTCGTCAACTTCAGCTTCGCTCCATGACAAGTGCATTGCATTTTGACTCATTTCAAGACCTGATGTTGCAACACCACCTGCATTCACAGCCTTACCAGGACCATAAAGAACCTTATTTTCAATGAATGTATCGATAGCTTCAGGAGTACAACCCATATTAGAAACTTCACCTACGATTTGAACGCCATTCTTAACAAGCATTTCTGCATCTTCCTTACCGAGCTCATTTTGAGTTGCACAAGGCATTGCGATATCTACCTTTACTTCCCAAGGCTTCTTACCAGCAAAGAATTGTGCATTAGGATATTTTTCAGCATAAGGAGCTACGATATCTTCACCTGATGAACGCAATTCAAGCATATAATCGATCTTTTCGCCTGAAATACCGTCTGGGTCATATACATATCCGTCAGGACCAGATATTGTAACAACCTTTGCACCAAGTTCTGTAGCCTTAGTTGCAGCACCCCAAGCCACATTACCGAAACCTGAGATAGCCACTGTCTTGCCTTCGTATGTTTCACCCTTAGTAGCAAGCATATCGCTCACGAAATAGCAAGCACCGAAACCTGTTGCTTCTGGACGAATCTTTGAACCGCCAAAGTCAAGACCCTTACCAGTGAATGTACCTGTATTTTCTTGAGCAAGTTTCTTGTACATACCATACATGTAACCTACTTCACGACCACCTACGCCGATATCACCTGCTGGCACATCGCGGTCTGGTCCAAGATTGCGCCACAATTCAAGAATGAATGCTTGGCAGAAACGCATGATTTCCTTATCGCTCTTACCGCGTGGGCTGAAGTCAGAACCACCCTTACCACCACCCATAGGCAATGTTGTAAGCGCATTCTTAAATGTTTGTTCGAATCCTAAGAACTTCAAGATTGATAGGTTAACCGATGCGTGGAAACGAATACCGCCCTTGTAAGGACCAATCGCATTATTGAATTGTACACGATAACCAAGGTTTGTTTGCACTTCGCCCTTATCGTCTACCCATGTTACACGGAATGTGAAGATACGATCAGGTTCAACCATTCTTTCGATGATCTTTGCCTTTTCGAATTCTGGATGTTGATTGTAAACATCTTTTACTGAATGCAACACTTCTTTTACAGCTTGCAAATACTCTTTTTCACCAGGGTGCTTTGCCTCAAGGTTACTCAAAATTTCTTCTACCTTCATAGCAATTTTATTTTATTTAGGTTATAGTTTATATTAGTTTTATTGTGTATTCTAATTTTATACAAATATAAAGCAAATTTTCGGCATTAAGCACTTTTTTCGTTAAAAAATCCTTAAATCAAGCCATATTTCACTCTACACTTGACATTTTGCCAATTTATCTACTCTTTATCAAAATTTCACCACCAGTCCATCGTAGGCAAATTGCACTCCATCTGGCAATTCTTTCGAGGTTTCTTCATGCAATCCCATATCATGGCTCATGTGTATGATATATGCCTTTACAGGCTTCACTTGCTCAATTATCGACAAACATGCCTGCAATGTCATGTGCGAAATATGCTCTTCACTACGCAACGCGTTTATCACAAGCACATCTATTCCCTTCAAACCATCTATCACTTCTTGATCGATTGTTTTTGCATCGGTAATATAGGCAAGACGGTCGCCTATCTTGTAGCCATTAATAAGCAATTTATAATGCCATATTGGAAGTACTTCTATCTTCAAGTCATCAAGTTCAATAGGGTGTTCTGCATCAGCCACATTTAGCGTAAATTGAGGCACTCCAGGATATGGATTTTTCGCAAAACAATATGGCACACGCGCCAATAGGTCATCAAGAACATTTTGTTGAGCATATATAGGGAAATGATTTGGATAACAATAAGGACGCAAATCATCAATTCCTCCTACATGGTCATAATGGCTATGCGTAAGTAGCGCCATATCAAGTTTACTCGATTTCGCTCGTAGCATTTGCTCTCTAAAGTCAGGACCACAATCAATAAGTATATTTTTTCCTGCTATACGCACTATTGCCGACGCGCGCAAACGACGATCTCGAACATCGGTCGACTTGCACACCTCACATTCACACCCTATCACAGGAATTCCTGTCGATGTTCCAGTTCCTATAAATTCTATTTCGCCTATTTCGTTCATTTTCTATATTGTTTCAACAATCCATCGAAAAACATCAAATACATCCCATCAGTATAGAACCAATATTCTTGTAATCCATCATAAGTTGGACGCTCCTGAATAGTATTTGGATTTCCCAACGACAATCTACATTCTTCTTTGGTCATATCCATTGCCACTGTTCCATTCACAATATTAGTCCAGTTTTCATCACTTATTAATGGGAAGTTAAGTCTTATATCACTTTCTGAAAACAAGTTATCAAACATTCTGTTTTGCACCGATGATTGCTTTGTCGACATATACACGCTCGCCTTTTCTCCTCCATCGGCCTCAAACGACACTCTCAAAGGGAAAACCTTATCACCAGTAGTCACCTCATTAATTTTCACCTTCACATATTTCTTGCCTTTTATCATTTCGCCTTGGTCATTATACCATATCGAAGTGCGCAGATACAAAGACTTTCCTACCAACAGTGCTCGATATGCTTCTACCATATCCAAGTCGATCAAGAATGGTACTTGCAAGAAAATATTTCCCTCCTTTATTTGTTGTACTGTTTTTTGAGTTCGATATACATACTCATTTGTGCCATCATTGAAGCGCAAGTTAACATTTGGCTCGTTATCCAACACACTTTCCTCGAAATAGCCTACATATTTAAGCTCTTTACCTTTCAACGACAGTGTGTCCATTCTACCTCCAGCAACTGGCTGCAACACTCGTTTCAAGTTATCATCGGCCACCTCAAAACTCTTTCCTTCGGTCCAGTTTGGAAAACTATCTATTTCCACACTGTTATATTTCGATTTAGATGCTACTTGTTCTGGTTTAGTTTGCGTGATTTTTTCAACATCCTTATCGGTGATCTTTTTGGTACTTTCAATACCCGTAAAACACGACGACATCATCACTACTATTACGCAAGCACCTATTATTTTTTTCTTCATTTATATCTCTTTTCGTATTTCATTACAAATATAGCACATATTTCAATCTCATTTAGCACTTTTTCAATAATTAATGTTTTTTCAACCACCGAAACATTATTAACTTTGCATATCGTTACATCACAACTTGACCGATGAAGAAAATTACTATATCAAAAGAGGAAATTGCCACTCTTAACAATGAATCATTCAATGGGCATATTTATATTATCGACACACTTGCCGATGCCAAAAAAGCGCTTGCTTACCTAAGCAAGCAAAAGCTCATCGGCTTCGATACCGAAACTCGCCCATCGTTTAAAAAAGGTGCTGTAAGACAAATGGCTCTTATGCAACTTTCCACCTACGATGAATGTTTCCTTTTTAGAGTCAATAAAACAGGTATGCCCGACATTCTTATCAATTTCCTTGAGGATAAAAATATCACTAAAATTGGACTTTCGCTCAAAGATGATTTTGGCGTGCTTCGTCGTTCATCTAATTCGGCATGTCCTGAGGGCTTTATTGACCTACAAGCTTTTGTCAAGCAATTCAACATCAACGACATCAGCCTTCAAAAGATATATGCCATCTTGTTCGATAAGCGCATCTCAAAGAGCCAACGACTTTCCAACTGGGAAGCACCACAGCTCACCAAGGCTCAATGCGACTATGCTGCACTCGATGCTTGGGCTTGCCTCGAAATCTATCTTTACCTCACATCAGGCAAATTCAACCCTGAAACATCTAAATATCTAAGAGAAATTCAAGACCCTATAATAAACAACAACAATGAAACCAATTAAAAAATCAACTATTTTACCCATTGCTCTACTTCTATATCTTGCGGCAATGGCCTATGTGGGACGCTCTTACTTTTTCGCAGGTGAATACCTATTCTACTTCGGAGTGATTGGCGCCACACTGCTCGTCATCATCATTCTTCATTTCGTTCTTAAAAAGAAAGAGAAATTGCAAGAAAAAAGAAAAAATGATCAAGAAAACAATAAAGGCTAACACTTTTTACAAGGTTAGCCTTTTTTACGACTCTTCTATAATCTCTTCCACAGTTTCTCCTTTCATCTAAAATCCTTCAATACCTTTTGCAACTTCTTTCTCGCAAAAAATATTCTACTTTTAACCGTTCCAAGAGGTATTCCCACTTTATCAGCAATTTCTTGATAAGCATATCCACTCAAGTATAAGTTAAATGGTATTCTCAAATCATCAGGGAATGATGTTATTGCTTTTCTAATCTCTTTTTCCGACATCACATCATCGGGCGACTCTTGTGAATACAATTCACTCAAATTCAAAAAATAATCATTTGATGTTGTGTCATTGATTTGTTTTCTCTTTGCATTCTTTCTGTAATCATTTATGAAAATATTCTTTAGTATCGTAAATGTCCACCCTTTAAAGTTTTGATCATTGACAAACTTACTCGAATTCTTGAGAATTTTATACATCGTTTCTTGCACCAAATCCTCAGCATCCTCCACACATTGAGTTAGTTGACAAGCATAGTTGTACAAACTGTTTCTCACCGACATCATTTCTTTTTCAATTGTTACAGTTTCCATAAATTAAGCTTTATTTGGTTATTAGCATCGAGTCATTTTTGTAATTTCCGTCACAAATATAAACAACATATTTCACTTATGTTACATTTTTATTTCATATTTCACACAAATAATTGCTTTAAATGCTTTCTCTCAATCATTTAACACATATTATTTATAATTATTTTAATTTCAAAAACTCGATTTATATCAGCTCCCACCACCTTTTGTAACACCATTGCAACAAATAGGCTACCGCATCGCGATAGCCTACTCATCATTCTTCGAGAATAAAATCCTCTTTCCCTGCCCCACACAAAGGGCACACCCAATCATCAGGAATATCATCAAATTCAGTTCCTGGAGCTATATCTCCATCAGGATCACCTATCGCTGGGTCATACACCCATCCACAAGGCACACATACATACTTTTTCATCTTTTTTTTCATTTATTAGTTAACACACAATATTTTATCCTATTTATTCAACAACCCAAAACCACAAAATTTCATCTCAAACAAAAATTATCTCACTTTTTTTCTTCAAGAGGGTTGCAAGAATCAAATTTATTTACTAACTTTGCACTCGCAAAACGGAAATGGCGGGATAGCTCAGTTGGTTAGAGCGTCGGATTCATAACCCGGAGGTCACGAGTTCAACTCTCGTTCCCGCTACAAAAAGGAAACTTCAACAAGTTTCCTTTTTTTGTTTTTATACCCATCAAAAAAAATATGGACCAGCTATTTCAGCCAGTCCACATTTTCGTTTTTTTCAAAAACCTTTCAGTTTCCTATCATTTCATCTTACCTGTCATTACGAATGGTTTTGCTGTGAAGTTTTCTTCACCATATACGGTCATATTCTTACCATCGAAATTAAATGTCAGTTTCAACGAAGTTATCCAATTCACATAATGGATCTTTGCTTCGAAGTTTCCTGCATTCCATGCGTAACATGAACCTGTGTAGAATGGGCCTGTCAAACCACTAAATCTACCCTTAGCCGAGATTGAATAATGTGGGAAGCCTGCAAGAGCCGAAGTAATCCACTTCTTGTAACCAAGCTCAATATTTGACTCCTTACCTTCAGCATCAACAACAGTCAACACTGTCTTCCCGTCAGCAAAGCCAAATTTCACACTCTTCCAACCAAGTTTGTTCTTATCAAGAGCAAATGTCTTGCCGTTATAGCGTTTAGCAATCACATTAGTACTATCACCTGCAAGCACTGGCAATTGTGCCGATTCTTCATAATCAGCAAGCGCCTTCAATTCAGCTGGCTTAGCTTCGATTGTGCAATTCAACGCATTCTTCACCACTGTATTCCAAATGTTGCCACGTTCAGGCCAACCCTTACTGCGAGAACATTGATTCAACACCACAACCATATTCTTTTGTGGGACCATGATGATATATTGACCGAACGCGCCATCAGCACGCCATGCGCCAGGATATTCACACAACCACACTTGATAACCATAGTCATTTGCATCACGCACCACTCGCACGGTCATCATTTCCTTAACCCACTCCTTTGAGATAAGTTGTTTGCCATTCCATTCACCTTGTTGTAGCAACAATTGACCGAACAATGCTTGCGAATGAGAAGAGATATAAATACCCCATCCACCTACTACAATACCATCTGGACACAATTCCCATTCAGCATCAGTGATACCCATAGGACCAAACACGCGTTCATTCAACAAATCAAGCACTGTCTTACCTGTAATCTTTTGCACGATTGCCGACAACAAGTAAGTTTCAATCGAATCATACGAATATCTTGTTCCTGGATTAGCAAACAATGGGCGTGATAGATAATATTTAATCCAATGTTCTTGGCTATTACGCATTCCACCTTGAGTCTTGAAGCCCGAACGCATTGTCAAGATATCCTTCACCTTAATTTCACGCAAACGAGGATCAATTTCGTCGTTCATATACTCTGGGAAGAACTTTCCGAAAGTATCTTCAACGCTCAACAAACCATCATCAACAAGCAAACCCACAGCCACAGCTGTAAAAGTTTTCGACACCGAATAAAGTGTATGACGATGTTCAGCACGGAATGGTTTTGGGTGCAATTCGCTCACAATCTTACCATCAACCATCACCACCACATGGTGAATTTCGGTCAAATCGCTGTTCATCAACGAATCATACATCAACATCACTTGTTTAGGCTCAATACCCACATTCGTAGGCGCAGTTTTCTCAATCGTTGGATTTGCTGTAGCCACGCCACCACACATTAGCGACATCACAAGCGCCAACCCAATCGCAAAAATTCCTTTTTTCATAATTCTATACCTTATTATATATATTACTTTATTTTTCTCGTCTCTCTCATCATTTACCTATCCTCTTCACAAGCACAAGCATCACGGCTATCGCGCCTATCATCAAGAATGGGAAAAATTCGATACCAAACACATGCGACAATGCTCCTGTGCTGTAATTAAGCACCAACTGCCCAATCAAACCCACAGCTATCGCAATGCTAAATGCCGTTCCCGACAATTCGGCATACATTCTACCAAGCCAGCTCAACACCGTAGGGAATGTTGCAGCCAATCCTGCACCCACAAGGAACATACCACACCATGCGCCCCATGCATTAGGAATCGCCACAAGAAGCAAGAATCCCATCGCGCCCACCATCAAACTATAAGGCAACACTGTTTCTTGTTTCACTTTGCGATACACCACTGCCAACACCACTCGCGACAGCGTCAATCCCACTATCATACAAGTCAATGCCGTAAGCGCCTCTGCCGAATTCACCTCGGTCACTTGAGCAAAATATGTCGTTGTCCATGTGCTACAACACACCTCTATACCACTCTGAAAGAACAACACAAAGCTCAACAACAACAATCCTCGTTCTTTAAGCAAGCCCAAGCCCTTCTTTATTGGGAAACCTTTCGGTTGTTTTGGCGCAGGAAACGCCACAAACATAAATCCCACTATCAACACAGCCATGATCACTCCCAAGCCATGCAAAATCTCATTATACTCATATCTCGCCGACAGCGAGCGCATCAACACTGGAATACTCATAGCACCTACGCCATAGAACACCCCAAGCACGCTCAATCGACTACCCTTCTCATTCTCAGCCGATATATCCGACGCAAGCGAGTTAGTTTCTCCATTCAGCACACCTCCACCAAGGCCTATCAAGAAAATCGACAATTGCAACTTCCACACCTCGGCAAACAGCGCAACGCCCTGCAATCCAACAAGCAAAATGATGCTACACACTATTAACATCATCTTATGCCCAAACCTATCCACCACAGGGCCAAAGAAAGTCGATCCAACAAGACTTCCCACAGGCATAAATGCTACCAACGCAGCTGCTTGCAAGTTGTCAAAACCCAACTTCGCTGTCAATTGTGGCAACACTGACCCCAACACTATTGTAGCTATGCCAAAGAAACACATTCCCAAGCATGCCACCACAAATACAAGATTCTTATTATATCGCTTTTCCATATATCTCACAAAATTAATAAAAATCAACAATACACAACACATAGCCACCCAAAATTATTCACGTCTACCGCACTATGCACCAATCCACACCCCGTCAGCACACCTTATTAATATATTAACTGGATTTTTCTGCAAAAAAATCACAAAAATTGCATACAACATACGATTTTTTTTACTACTTTTGCGTGATAAAGTATATTTACGGAAATACTATATCCCGACATTACATTAAGAAAAGCGAAAAATAACGACATTTTGGGTTCTAATTCAACTACTTAGCACAAGAAGCACTTGTGCAAGTACTTGTGGTGTATTATTACACCACTATCGTTCCGTGTTGTTGTCTTCGCCATGAAAATTGAAATAAATAATAAAAAATACATTAAGAAAAGCGATGAAAAAAATGAAAAAAAAGTATGTGGTGCCTCTAGTCACTAAGCACATAGTGGAATTAGAGGAAGGGGTGTGTGCTACAGGCTCTATTATGTCCGATGCTAAGAGTGGCGTGGAAGCTACTGAGCATAAGACAGGTTTTGATGGAACTTATAATATTGAAGATCCTAATAGCAGTAGTTTTGAAGTAGGTGAATGGAATTAACAAAAAACTTGATTGAATATGAAAGCAACTAAAATATTTACACTTTTTGCATGCTTAGCACTTGTGCTTACAGCTTGTCAAGACGATGATTTTGGAAAGAAATACACACCAGGAAAGGTTGGTGATCTAATTTCTTTTGGTGGCACATCAGGCTACGAAGAAGAAGGTCGTACTATATATGGAGATAAATCTTCATCAGGTACTGAAATTAAATGGTACGCTGGAGATAAAGTGCGCATTTATTGTGAACAAGCACAATCCTTAACAAGCAATAAATACTGTGACTATAATGTAGTTGATGGTATATCTTCTTCTCCTACCAATGGAACATACGAATCATCACATTCATCATCTCTTTCTGCAATTGGTGAATCTGGCTTAAGATGGGGTTCTGAAACCGAAACTCACACATTCTACGGAGTATATCCAGCTCCAAGTCAGCTATCTGCATCTGGTGCTGATGAATTGTCACAACAAGCAGCTGGTAAATTAGAACTTAATGGTAATACATTGAAAGGTTATTTGCCAAACCGCCAAACTCCTGTATCAGGGAAAGCGAATTATACCTATGATTCTCAAAATCGAGCATATACCATCCATCCATCAATGCGTTATGCTTATATGGTGGCAAACAATTCGGTTAATCCATCAACAGGATATGCTAATTTAACATTTGAACCTATTGTAACTGCTGTTGAAATTACACTAAAGAATATTTCATACAATCAAGTTGACAATAATCCACAAGATACTGTATCTATCTATAATATTAAGTCATTCCGTATTTCAAGCGACAAAGTGATTTGTGGTGAGTTCTCTACAAATATCGAAAGCAGAGAGAATACAGCCTTAAGTACTGATGACACTTACAAGCAAATTTTCATTCCTACCGATATTAAAACTCTTTACAACGGTGAATCTGTTACATTTACAGCATTTTTGATGCTTGATAAATCTGTAACAGGACTTAATGATTTGACCGTTAGTATAATCACAGAATCTGCTCAAAAGTCGGCAAAAGTTAATAGCAAAAACACAAATGGTTTAATCGTTGAGGCTAAGAAGAAAAATTTCCTTAACAATATTCCATTGAACTTGGGTTCAAGAACAAGCACTCTAAATGCGAATAACTGGATTAAATATATCCCTAATCAAATTGATGGTAAGGATGTATTAGTTAAAAGTCTTTCTATTCCTGGTGCTGGTGGTGCTGCTTCATATACAAAATACGAATCAAATCGAGAGTATGCACAACAATCACTTACAATCTCTCAACAATGGGCACAAGGTATCCGTTGCTTTGAGTTTGCTATTGATCGTCCTAGTGGGGTGTCATTTGGTGAGCAACCTGTTGTTTGTAATGGACGTTCTACAGGAGTGAGATTTGTAGATGCTGTAGATGAAGTAGTAGCTTGTTTAACTAATTCACCACAAGAGTTTGCAATGGTAATTGTTACATATGAAAATCTTGATGGTTGGGCTGAAGCAAATAGTGTAACCCGTTCTCCTAATGATTTTATGAGTGGGTTAAGTTCATTCTGGAGCAGATATAGTAATGTATCAGAATTGTTTAGTGGTTCGACAACCATGGAACAGGCGCGTGGTAAGCTATTCTGTATAGCTCGTCCTTCATCAACAGGACAAGATGATTTCATTTATGATGCGGGAACTTATAGCTCTTTTGGTACAAAAAAAAACGCATCTGTCTCTTATAATCCAGATAACTTAGCGATTTCAGCAACTAATTGCCATGATCATATTTTAGTGGTAAGAGGTTGGGGTGCATTGAAAGATAAGTGGATTCAACGTGGATATACTCCATGTGTATTCCATAGAAGAAATGATAGTGAAGCATATAGTGGAGATTTGTCGTCGGCATCAGGTTATCTGGCAGGACGAATTGGACGACCATTTGATGTTTCAACGAAAGCAAACGACTTTGTTGCTTCAAGATATTCAACTTATATGGAAGAAGAACATGTGAACTTTATATATGAAACTCAACTGGGTACAACTACTACTGTTGGAAAAGTGTGGGCTCAAGAGTGGGCAAGAGTTGTTCCTGAAGATATAGAAGGATCTTTCGATGACAATGGTGCAACAAAATACTTTTATTGGAAATCAACAATTGATGAGAAGGTGTTGAGAGTTCGTCAAACATTAGAATATGCTCTAAAAGGTGAAAATTATAGAGATGAAGAAATTGACTTTTATATTAACTCACTTTGTGGATATTATGTGTCAACAAAATATATAGAAAGTTGTAAACCTCACTCGTTAACAGATAAGAGTGGAGGTCTAAAAGGAACTGGTCTACTGGGGAAATATTGGGTTGGTTCAACACTAACTGGTAACTCGAAATATGCTGGTATGGAGGGTGATATTGATACTTACTCTAAGTATATCAATAACTATTTCTACAAATTGATATCTGATAAACAATCAAATGGTGAATTGAATTCGGGTATTGGTATTGTCCTAATGGATCGTGTTAGCAATAGCGCAGAGACAGACCCTGCAGGATACTATATTCCACAAATTATTTGGAGTAACAACACTTTTAATTAATAAAGTTTTTAATACAATTGGTTTTAGAGAAAGCCGAATGTTAGTAATATAAAATAGCGGTATTAGGGTGATGACAAGGGCGTAAAAAGCCTTTGTCGTTACCCTTTTACTCTTAAAAAACAGGAGATTAACAACTAAAATATTAACCATTTAAAAAACAAATTACAACAAAAACGAATTAATTAAATTAAAACAATTAATAGAAAAGTTAAACTTAAATGAGATATATTATGAATCTAAAAAGACTTAAAAACTACCTTGTAATCACACTCCTTGCCCTTGTCGGTATCTCGGCATCGGCACAAACTTCTGCTTCTGCTATAGAAGGTAAGAAGCAAACATTATTCTCATCTGCTAACCACGCAAGTACACCTTATCGTATTCCTGCAATTGCAACAATGAGTAATGGCGAAATTATTGCAATTGCCGATCAACGCCCTTGTGGTGCCGATGTAGGTAATGGTGATGTAGATATTTATGCCAAAATCAGTAACAATAATGGCGCAAAAGGGTCTTGGACTCCAGAAAACATAGACCCATCATCTCAATCTGACACCCCAGGTAGAATTGCTAATGGTGGTACTGGTACAAGTAAAGGTTATGGTGATGCTGCTGTAGCTGCTGACCCATCATCGGGGAAAGTTGTTTTTATGTGTGTAGGTGCAGGAAACACTACATTTGGAAATGCAAAAACATCAACATCAGATTATTTGTGTATTAGAAACTATAGCGAGGACTATGGTCGTACATGGACACAAACTAATGTAACATCATATTTCAAAGGGGATAATAATGTGTTTGGTGCAGATGTTGCATCAATGTTCTTTGGATCGGGTAAGTTAGCCGTTTCAAAAAAGGTTCCTGGCCGTATCTATGGGGCATTATTGGTTCGTCAAGTGAAGAGTAGTTTCATTGTTACATCGTATGAGAATAAAAACTACGTAGTATATTCAGATGACTGGGGCGCAACTTGGAAACTTTTAGGAAGTGGAGCTTGTTGTAGTGATGGCGATGAACCAAAGGTAGAAGAACTACCTAACGGAGATATTTTGTTAAGTAGCCGTGCAAGTGGAGCTCGCTATTTCAATGTATTTAAATTTACAAATGTAGAAAGTGCAACAGGTAGCTGGGGAACAGCTAAATCATGTAGTTTTGCAGGAAGTAATTCTACTAATGGAGAAATTCTATTATATCAAGGAGTATCTCTAAAGAACGATCAATCTGGTACGAAGTACAATATCCTATTACAATCAATTCCTACGGGTTCAAGTCGCAGCAATGTTTCAGTATATTATAAAGCATTTGTTGAAAGTAAAACATCGTGGGAAGTTAGCGACTTTACAAGTGGATGGACAAAAGGCATAGAAGTAGATAATGGAGCATCAGCTTATTCAACTATGACAATTATGCCTAATGGTGAAATTGGATTCCTATATGAAGATAACTATGACACAAGTAAGGCTTCTGGTGACTATTCGGATATAACATTTGTTCCTCTAACGGTAGAAGAAATCACAGGTGATGCTTATACTTATGTTGCTGATGTAGCTGAAACAATTGTTGCTACTCCAGTTATTTCACCAGCAAATAACACCATTAAGTCAACAGATGCAGTGTCAATCACTTGTGCAACTGAAGGTGCGACTATCTATTATACAACTGATGGCACTGAACCTACAGTAAACTCAACAAAATACACTAACCCATTTAATTTGACTTCAGACGCAACGGTTAAAGCTATTGCAATTAAAGAAGGTTTGGATAATAGTGTAGTGGCTACTCGTTCATTCTATGTTATTGTAATGCCAGAAGCTGGTAAGAAGTATCGCTTTGTGAATGTGCAAAAGGGTGGAGCAAAGTATTATTTCAGCTATACAGCTACAGATGGCTTGTTGATGAGCTCAAATGAAGCTGATGCAACAGTTTACACTTGTGGCAATGGTACTACATCGGGCACTTATAAATTCCAATCGGAAGATGGTAACTACTTGATTTTCTCTGGTCGTGACCTAAGCGATGAAAATAATAGAGGTTATAATGAAGGTAAAGGTTTCCTTAGTACATACGATGCAGCAAAATGTGACTTGACTATTGCTCCTATGGAAGCCGGTGGTAATGTGGAATCATTTACTGGATCTTATGTTACAATAACAGGGCAACGCGATTTCACAACAAAATCATGGTTTCAATCTACTGTTGTGCAAGAGCAAGCTTATTTCGTAATTACTTCAGATGGTAAATTTGATGGTGCTACTGATCCTTACTTTAACGATACATATTCTTCAGCATTCTTGATAGAAGAAGTGGTAGAAGAACCAGAACCAGCAGTTGCAGCCCCTGTATTCTCACTTCCAAGTGGAACATACGACGAAGGTGTGGAAATTACTATCTCATGCCCAACTGAAGGTGCAAGAATCTTTATTGATGAGCCTGGTGTTACTCCAACAATTGAATCGGAAGAAATTCCAAATGGATATACTGTTCAATTGTATCAAAGTGCGGCAGTTTCGGCAATTGCTATCCTTGATGGCGAATGCAGTGAAGTGGTAACATACGAGTATATAATTACGCCAAAAGTAATAGAAAAAGTAGTGACTCCTGTTATTACGCCTAATGGAGGTGCAATAACATCGGATGATAAGATTTCAATTACATGTTCTGATATCAATGCAAATATTTATTATACGATAGATGGAACTGAGCCAACAGAAGCATCTATTCTTTACTTAGGTAGATTTACTCTTGAAAAAGATGCAACAGTGAAAGCAATTGCTGTTAGAAGAGGTTGGGCTAATAGTGAAGTTGCTACAGCTGAATTTACAGTCAATGAAAATGAAACCAATGAGTTAACTGTTAACTTTGAGAAGGGTTATATGAATGGTTTCACTCGTTATATGACAACATTTAGCGCACCATTTGCAACTACAATACCAAGTAGCGTAAAAGTATATATCGTGAAGAAAATCACTTCATCTTACACTTATTTCACTCGCTTGTACAACAATAATATTCCTGCTTACACAGCTGTATTGCTTCAAGCTTCTAAGGCTGGTGAAATTGTGATTTCTGAAGCAGAAGAAGGAGCTAACATGGCAAATGTATCAGGTAATATCTTGATTAATACAGCAGACGCTGAGGTGGTGCTTGACACTGACGCATATGTATTCTCAAAGAATAGCTCTAACAAATATGCATTCTATCTCACTGAAGCAGGTGAAGTGGTTCCACAATATAGTGCATATTATGTGCTTGGAAGCTCGTTCGCAAAGGTTGCTGCAATTGGTTTGTCGTTCGACGACGAAACAGGCGAATCATCAGCGATTGAAGATGTGAATGTGAATGATGGCGAAGTGGAATACTATAACTTGCAAGGTGTGAAGGTGGAAAATCCAGAAAAGGGTATCTACATCATGAAGCAAGGTGGTAAAACATCGAAAGTGGTATTGTAATCACCCCCACTCTACTATAAAGACGGAGTTAAGAGCAAATCTTAACTCCGTTTTTGTTACATTATTTTTGCTATACCTCTCTCCACATCAACACTCACGCTCCAATAGGCAAGAAAACTATTTCCTTGTTGTTTTTGTTTAGTTTTGTAAACAAATTTCGACTTTTAGACTAAAAAACAGCCTATTTTTCACAGAAATTCACGAATTATGCTAATATTCTTTTGCATTTTCAAATTTTTAGTTAAATTTGCTTCGCACATTAACCAGAAAAGCATACAAAAGGTTCTTATTTTAAGAACTTTGTAATGATTTTTCGACCTTAAAATGCACACTAAGAATAGAATCATAGAAACAATTATTTTTTACTTAACTTCTAATAAATTATGAAAAAGATTTTCGCACTCGTGGCATTAGCTCTTGCTGCTATTACCACAACAACCGCGGTAGCTCAGACTGCTGCTTCGGCTATTGAGAGTAAGAAACAAACTCTTTTTAATTCAGCTAACCACTCAAGCACTCCTTATCGCATTCCTGCTATCGCTACATTGAGCAATGGCGATGTGATTGCTATTGCTGACCAACGCCCTTGTGGTGCCGATGTGGGTAATGGCGAAGTTGACATCTATGCAAAGATAAGTAGCAACAATGGTAGCACTTGGACTCCGTCAAGCACTGACCCATCAGCCGATGGTACTGGTTTGAAGATTGCCGATGGTACAAGCTCTAATGGTTATGGCGACGCTGCTGTGGTTGCTAATCGTGAATCGGGCGAAGTTATGGCTATCTGCGTGGCTGGTAAGGTTGTGTTCAGCAACGGTTCATCATCTAAGCACAACAAGATGGCTCGACTTTACTCAAGTGACTATGGTAAGACTTGGAAGACCGAAGATGTTACAACTGCATTCTTCGACAACTTGCTTCCAAATGCTTACACAATGTTCATGGCTTCGGGTAAGATTCTTCAATCAACTAAGGTAAAGAAAGGCAACTACTATCGTCTATATGGTGCACTTCTTGTTCGCCAAAAGAAGAACTGGCTTTCTAAGGAAAATGTAAACTATGTAGTTTACTCTGACGACTTCGGTAAGACTTGGGCTATCCTTGGTGGTAAATCTTGCATCTCTTCAGCCGACGAAGCTAAGGTGGAAGAACTTCCTAACGGTAACATCGTAGTTAGCTCTCGCAAGAGCGGTGGCCGTTACTTCAATGTATTCTCGTTCAGTAATCTTGAAAGCGCTACAGGTTCATGGGGCAGCACATCTACTTGCTCATTCGGTGGTAGCAACGCTACTAATGGTGAATTGTTGATGTACCACAATGTTACTAATGTATCGACTGGTGAAAAAACTAACATCATTCTTCAATCACTTCCTACTGGCTCAAGCCGTAGCAATGTTGCTGTATTCTACAAGGTCATCGACAACAACACTTCTTACAGCTCATCAAGTTTCACAAGTGGTTGGACTAAGGGTATCGAAGTTGACAATGGCGCATCTGGCTACTCTACAATGACTATCCTTCCTAATGGCGAAATTGGCTTCCTTTACGAAGACAACTATGACACAAGCAAGGCCGACGGTGACTACTCTGACATCGTTTATGTTCCTCTTACAGTGAGCGAAATCACAGGTGGTGCTTACACTTCTTCTGAAGTTGTTAAGGAAACCGTAGCTACTCCTGCTATCACTCCTAACGGTGGCGAACTTAAGTATGGCAATAACACTGTATCTATCGCTTGCGATACTGACGGTGCTACTATCTACTACACCATCGACGGTACTGAACCTACTACAAGCTCAACTAAGTACACTGGCGCGTTCACTCTTTCTTCTAACGCAACTGTGAAGGCTATCGCAGTGAAATCTGGTTGGAACAATAGTGATGTAGCTTCTGCTTCTTTCACTTACACAGTTGAAACTGTAGCTACTCCTACTATCACTCCTAATGGTGGCGAACTTAAATATGGCAACAACACAGTAACTATCGCTTGTGCTACTGCCGATGCTACTATCTACTACACAACTAACGGAGCAACTCCTACTACAAGCTCAACTAAGTACACTGGTGCATTCACTCTTACTTCTAATGCTACAGTGAAAGCTATCGCAGTGAAAACTGGTTGGAACAATAGCTCTGTAGCTTCTGCTTCTTTCACTTACACTGTTGAAACAGTTGCTACTCCTGTTATCGCTCCTAATGGTGGCGAAATCGAAGCTGGTACTACTATTTCTATCTCTTGTGCTACTTCAGGCGCTACTATCTACTACTCAACTAATGGTGCTGAACCTACTACAGTTTACTCTGCTCCTTTCGCGTTGAACGAAGCAGCTACTGTGAAGGCTGTAGCTAAGAAGACTGGTTGGAACAATAGTGCAACAGCACAAGCTTCTTTCACTATCAAGCAAGAAGTAGTTGTTGAAACTGTTGCTACTCCTGTTATCGCCCCTAATGGTGGCGAAATCGAAGCTGGTACTACTATTTCTATCTCTTGTGCTACTTCAGGCGCTACTATCTACTACTCAACTAATGGTGCTGAACCTACTACAGTTTACTCTGCTCCTTTCGCGTTGAACGAAGTAGCTACTGTGAAGGCTGTAGCTAAGAAGGAAGGTTGGAACAACAGTGCAACAGCACAAGCTTCTTTCACTATCAAGCAAGAAGTAATTGAACCTGAAGAGCCAGAAATAGAAGAGCCAGAAGAACCAGAATTTGTTGGTAAGACTTGGACAGTAAACTTGAAATCAGGCAAAGTTGACGACAACAATGGTTATATCGCTACATTCAGCGCAGGCGTAGCTGTTACACTACCTGAAGATGTTACTGCTTATGTTGTAACAAGAACTCTTTTGAGCTACATCTACACATCTGAAGTATCTGGCAAGACTATTCCTGCTAACACAGGCGTTATCCTATTCTCAGAAAATGGTGGCAACATCACTATTACCGAAGCTGCTGCCGACGCTACTGAGGCTAAGATCTCAACTAACAAGTTGATTGCTACTGGCGACAACTCAGTTAAGACATCTTCTAACAAGTGTTTCGTTCTTCAAGAAAAGAGCGGTAGCATGACTTTCGTTAAGGTTTCTAAGAACACTACTGTAGCTGCTAACACAGCTTATCTTGAAGGTAGCTCTTGGTATTCTTCTATGAAGTTGTCAGTTGATAACGAAAATCCAGAAGTTTCAGGTGTTGAAGGCGTTGAAGCTGAAAATACTGAAGTAGTATACTACAACTTGCAAGGTGTGAAGGTTGAAAACCCTGAAAAGGGCATCTTCATCAAGAAGCAAGGCAACAAAACTACAAAAGTGATTCTATAATGACTCGATAACATTATAAGACTCTATATTACGAAAGAATCCCCGCACACATGTGCGAGGATTCTTTTTTTATCTCACTATCCCAACTTAAATCATTGCAATAGCTGCATTGTATTTCATCATATTCACAGCCTTCTTAATCAACTTATATTGCTTATGCCCTATCACACCCTCAAGATGCTCCCAATAGGTTTTCATTTTCATCAGCAAATGTCCGTCACCTTGCAAAGTTTGTGAATATTCATCAAGCAATTCGTCGTGCATACGCATCACCATCTTCAGCAACTTATCATCACCTAAGTTTTCACCCTTAGCATACTCTTTTGCCAACGACGGACGCATCAACAAGCCTCGTCCTATCATCACACCCTTCACCTTTGGATATTCACGCTCTATTAGCTCTATATCCTCGATCGATGTAATATCACCATTATATATCACATCGTGGTTACAAGCCTCAAGAAACGCCTTAAATCGTTCCATATCCACCTCACCTTTGTATTGTTGAGTGGCTATGCGTGGGTGCATAGTGATATGAGTCAAACGAGTTGCATTAAGTGCTGGTAACAACGCAAAACAATCATCAACATTCTCGTTTCCAAGACGCATCTTTATAGAGAAATCTACATCAGTAACGGCATTAATAGCCTCAAGCACTTCCTTCGCCTTATCAAGATTAGACAATATGCCGGCCCCACGACCTTTGCGAGCCTGCAATGGGAAAGGACATCCCATATTCACATCTATGCGTTTGTGACCCATTTCCTTCAACTTTTCCACTAAAAAATAGAATTCTTCAGCATCACGCACTATGATTTGAGGAACAAGTTTACCCGTTTCATCATTTTCGGGCAAGGCCTCACGAATATCCTTCTTACGCAGCTCACCGCGCTCAATTCTTATAAACGGAGTGTAATAAGCCTCAACACCACCAAATATCGCATCATGCACATTGCGATAAGCATTGTCAGTATACCCCTGCAACGGAGCAAAATGTATCGGTAACATATTTTTATATCCTATCTTTAAATTCTATAATATTACCCACAAAATTAACAATAATTCCCGTAATTTCAACTCCCATAATTTATACTTCTGCTCTTTTGTCAATAGTGAACACCAATCATCCCCACTATAGACACTATAGCTACTATCCACCCCTCTCACCTCTAAAACACAACATAGGCGAGCCCTTTTGGACTCGCCTATGCCTTTTTATATTCTATTTGTCAATAGATTTCTTACTTTTCTTCACAAGCTCTCTATATCTTGCGTAATCAGGATGGCGTTGCACGAATTTCAAGTTACCATTTATATCAAACTGCTCAAAGTCAGGTGTCTCATATCTCCACTTGCCATCCATACCTTGTTCCCAGCCTGTAGCCATCTTCACTTCCTTGTAGCTGTACTCGCTAAGCATCTTCTTCGCCACAGCAAGGTTGTCCATGCGAGCAGTAGTACCTTCCTTCTTGTCCATCGACTTCGCACCTTGCTCACCGATGAATCGGAATCTCACACCTCCTTCACCCTTCTTTGCCTTCTTTTTAACTTCTTTCTTTGCCTTCTTTTCAGCCTTAGCGCGTTCTGCTTCTTCCTTTTCTTTGGCTACTTCTGCCCAAAAGCCTTTAGTGTCAATGCCTCGCGCTTCTGCCCAATCTGCATAAGCCTTATTACAAGCATCGCCCATGTTCTTGTGTGGTCGAATAATCTTCATACCTCTTTCTTCGAGAATAGGCAACAATGCTGGTGGAATGATATCAAAGTTGATACCTTTCTTCTTGAATGATGCTTGCCAATCATCAGCTACATCATTCCAATCGCATATTTCCACTGGCTTGTCGTATCTCGATAGAATCAAGTTACCTCCATTCCACTTATGTTCACCTACTGGCAACTTAGCCTTTTCTGCATGATAGCCACTTTCAAGGTCACTCAATGGTATCTCAGTCTTGATATAAACCAAGTTTGGTCGCTCCCATGCTTGCTTGAATTGCTTGTTTACCCTGTTCAATCGGTTGTGAATATAAGGATTATAGTCCACCTTTTCCACAGCCTTGCCATCAGGTTTCACAAGAGTAATCTTGCCATTCTCATCTACAAGGTGTGGTCGCTCCTCACTACGCTCCCATTTGTTCAACTCAAAGCCACCTGTCTTTTCTTTTGCCTTTCGGTCGGTAGAACGCAAACTATTAGCCATCGGACTTTCAAATGTGCCATCCTCATTCAATACCACATTTCGATATCCAATAACCTTCTCATCTGCATCAAGTCGATTAATCAACTCCTCATCCTCAACAACAGCAAATCTCACACCTCCTTCACCACTATAGTCATCTTTTCCTACACTATTTTCATCCTCAATAGAACTTTTTGCGGCATTTTCTTGTATGTTAGAATTATTCTCACTAACTTCGCTCACTGAAAAATCAGTGGTCGGTGCAGCTTGACCTTCATTGACAACGCTTATAGCACTTGTGAAGTCAGCTGATTCTTCATTATAAGCCGTAAGAATCCAATTCTTATCGGCTATTTTTTTGCCGTTTTTTCGCACATTTCTGCGTAAGGTAACAAGCTCATCTCCCTTCTTTATAACTATTTTGTCTCCATCTCTAAAAGAGATTTTCCCGGAGTTTATTATATTTTCAATATGATCAACCGCCTCATCTAAAGAGCGGAAGCTCTTATACTTTCCAACATGCTTGTTATTAATATGAGACAATCCTGACTTGTCATCTCCCCATACAAAATCAATATCTCCAACTCCATTGCGATGGAATACTCCCAATAGATCACCCTTTTTATTCTTCTTGAAGAATGCTAATGCTTCCTTTGGTCTACCTTTAAATTGGTTATATATATCACCAAATGCTCCCTTCCCAATTGGCTTTATACTCTCATCTTCCTCTACAGAGAATCTTGCGCTTCCCTTATCAGGATCTGTTCCGTTAAGGTTCAATCGCTCACGAAGTTTCTTCATTGTAGGCTCAAGATTCTTATCAGTCTTGCTACCTTCAACATAGTTCTTAATAATTTCTTCGTTAAACGCATCGTCAAAGATTGGCTTCACTGCTTGTTGGGGAAGTATCTTGCCATTTTTATCAAACATCTTAAAGTCTACCAACAACTTTTCGTAGCCCTTAGTGTAAACATACTTGCCATTCTTGCCCTTATCAAGGAATTGCGCAAATCTTGGTGTCAAGCCTCGTTCTTCGCACACAGCAAGGAACTTTTCTACAAATTGCTTTGCATTCTTGATTGGCTTACCTTCTGCTTCAGCTACATTCAACACATCGGTATACACATTCACTCCATTATCAGCAGCTCTGCCTGTAGCGGCATTCTTCTCGCGTTGCGAGTCTTTATAGTTTGTCCAATTGCCAATCTTCTTCTTAGCAAGGATATCTTTCTTAATATTTGAGTGGAATGGGATAATATAGTCGATAAATGGATCTGCCATCGCAATCTTTATCTGCTCATCGTTCACGCCAATCACGATATTACCCACATTTGGATTATCTTCTTCGTTTAAGAAGTTCTTGTCGTTAACATCGATACCTTCCACTGGATCATACACAAGCACCAACTTGCCATTCACTTCCTTTAGCCCATCTCCCAATGGTATCAAACTTCTGTTCAACTTTATGCCAGTGTTTCTAATGGCACGAGCAAATTCAGGTACTTTTGTATAGCCTTGAATCATTACACCCTTCGATGATGCATCAAGGATTACTTGTACAAGGTCAATCAAGTGTGTCGCTTCAAAGTCGGAAAAACTAAAGATTCGCAAACCTCCATTGTCGTTCACACTCTTCACCTTTGCCCTGTTCCAACCTAAGATTTCTCGCTTATACTCAGCATAACCTTCAAACAATCGCGCTGATTGCATACCACGCGCATTGTTGAACATCGTGAAGGCTTCAAACACCGATGGATGTGCGTCGTACAATGTTCTCGCGCCAGCAGGCTCAAGCAATTCTGCTACTGTTGGCACATAAGTATCGCCTTTCAACGCTTCTTGAATCTTTGGCTTCAATGTGCCTTCCTTTAGATTCTTGATAAAGCTATCAGCAATTTCGCCCATCAATTGTCTACGGTCTTCTACATAACACAAGCCACATGCTACCTCAAGACCATCTTCTATCATCGTTTGACGAATTGTCTCAAGATCTTCTGCCGAGAATACTCTGCTTGGATTTTCGGCTTGCAATTGTTTATAAATTGCTGTGAAATCTTTACGCTTTCGACATATATTGCTGAAATCTACCGTTCCTTGTGGGTAGTCTGAATTCTTCTTGATAGCTGTGTAGCGGTCATCGGCATAGTAGTCAAGTGCGATTCCTTCTACGCCTGTCATCACATTGGCAAGACTCAATTCACTTTCAAGCCATTGTTTTGCCTTTCTTTCGCTCACACCAGCAACCGCCACCACTCCATCGATGATTTCTTTGCGTTGCTTGTCATTAGGCATATAGCGAACAGAGAAGCGCACACTACCACTCGCATCACTCTCAACGCCTTCTTCTTCCAATCGCATTCTCGCTTCACCAATAGCCTTATCTCTATCCACAATAGAGAATTCAATTCCTCTGCGCTTCAAGAAATCTTCTATTGTTGGCTCCCTCAAGAAACCTCTTTCATCAAACAGCTCTTCCATGTCTTTGGCGTTCACATCCTCATCAACCATCAACTGGCTTGCAGGCTTGCCATCCACATACGCTTGCCATATTCTATCAGGCGCATTTGTTCCGTTGTCGGCAATCAATTCCACCACTCGCGCTGTCGAAGCACCTTCACTCCATTCAGTAGCTACCATGATAGCTGTATTGTCGGCATTATGCTTCACTTCAATACCCCTCAATTGAGATGGTTTAAGCCCGAAACCATTAGCCAATCGCTCAATCTCATACTCAATGCCTTTTTGTTCTCCTTCTGTCAACTCAGCATCAGTCTTGAGATATGGTTCAACAGCCCCACCATTGGCACTATTCTCACTATAGCCACCATCTTCCTTCTGCCCTTCTGTTCTTGTGTCTAAAGTAGTAGGAGTCTGTACTTTTGCCAAAGTAGCCAACTTCTTCTCAAGCTCGCGCTCCTCTGCTGCCAACTCTTGTCTGCGCTCGCTCAACTTAGCCACTTGAGCATCGATCTTAGCCTTCACATCTTTAGGCGCATTGGCATAGCCTCCGTATAGCTCTACCATCGCATCGGCTTGCGCTTGAATATCTCTACCTTCCTTGTCGGCTTCATACTCTTCGCGAATCTCTGCAAGGCGTGCCTCGATATCTTCCTTAGTCTTCAACTCTCGCTTAGCCTTTTCAGCCTTCATAGCTTCCTCAACCTTAGCAATATCTTCACCAGCCTTCTTTTTCGCACCCTTAGCCTTTGGTGCTTTAGCTACTTTAGGTGTATTTTGCTCTTCAAGAATCTTATGTTCTTCTGCCTTAACCTCAACCTTCTTCGCGCTCGGCTTTATCACCTTATTATCAGCCTTTGGAGCTTCCACCACTGGCGCAGTCTCAATAACCCCACTATTAGCCTCAATATCGCCTCTCGCACGCATTCTGTCGTAGCTCACTCTAATAATAGAAGCAATATCTTGTTCGGTCAACTTCACATCGCCATACAACTTCACGATGAATTCCTTGATAGCCTTTAATACTTCGCTCCAAATACTGCGTTCCGACTCGGTCAACTTCTGCTCTTTTTCTACCTTTTCAGCAATGCTTGCGATATATTCGTCGGCTGCTGCTCTATGGCGTTCAGTTTCATCTTTAATGTTGTTTACGCCTGCATACGACTCATATTTGGCTCTTGTAGCCTCATCCATCATCTCCCAAGTCTTGTCGCACATCTTGTTGTAGATGTCTTCGCCAAGTGTGTCGCGCAATCCTTTGTGGCTCACATTCTCATGAACAATAGTCAATACAAGGTCTTCGGCACTCTTAACATTCGGAGCGTAAACAACCACCTCGCCTGTTCTTGTGTCGTACCAACCTTTCACCTTCACGCCTTGCTCAATGGCGGCTCTCGCTTCTGTATTAGCAACTTCCTCCACACTATTAGCTACTTGCACCTTCTCGCCAGTATTGTCATTCCACTTCGCAACATACTCTTGCACATCCACTGGTGCTGTCTCATTGTCGTTAGCCTTTGGTTCTTCAGGAGCTATTGTGTTCTTCTGTTCTTGTGTCTCAAGAACCTTTTGTTCTTCTGTTCTTGTGTCTAAAGAAGTGGCAGGCTCACTCAAGCCCTCGCGTTCTTTCCAATATTCCCAATAATCAGGCTTTCTTGATGCAGGATCACCTTTGCTCCATGCGATAGCCATTTGGCGATCAAATTCAAGGTCGTCAATAAATCGCTCATAGACATCAGGTTGTTTCCTTGCTGCCACAGCATCGCTCTTGCCAAACTCATACACTGCAATCACATCCTCAATATCCACACGCTTGCCACCTCGCTCAGCCACTGGCGCTACTTCAGTAGTCTTCTGTCCTTCTGTTCTTTTGTCAAAAAATCATCTTCTGTTCTCCTGTCCAAAAAATTAGAATTTATTCTTGTGTCCTTCTGTCTAAAGTACCTATAAAACACAACATAGGCGAGCCCTTTTAGACTCGCCTATGCCTTTTTATATTCTATTTGTCAATAGGTTTCTTACTTTTCTTCAGGAGCTACACCCCATTGTTGTTGAGCAAGACGGCGGTAGTTATTGTAACGCCATTGTGCATTTTCCTTAGCAGCATTGAATAGTTCTTCTGCTTCTTCAGGATATTGCTTCATTACTGATGCATAACGCACTTCACCCTTCAAGAATGGTAGGAAGTTATCCCAGTTTGGTTCCTTGCTATCAAGTGTGAATGGGTTCTTACCTTCTTTTTCAAGTTCTGGGTTGTAACGCCACAAGTGCCAGTAACCACATTCTACAGCCTTAGCTTCTTCTGCTTGAGCCTTACCCATACCGCTCTTCAAACCGTGGTTGATACATGGAGCGTAAGCGATGATGATTGATGGTCCGTCGTATGCTTCAGCTTCACGGATAGCCTTCAATGTTTGTGCATTGTCAGCACCCATTGCCACTTGAGCAGCATATACATAACCATAAGTAGAAGCGATAAGACCAAGGTCTTTCTTGCGTACGCGCTTACCAGCAGCAGCAAACTTAGCGATTGCACCGATTGGAGTAGCCTTTGAAGCTTGGCCACCAGTGTTTGAGTAAACTTCAGTATCGATTACAAGGATGTTTACATTCTTACCTGATGCAAGAACATGGTCAAGACCACCGAAACCGATATCATAAGAAGCACCGTCACCACCGATAATCCATTGTGAACGCTTCACAAGATATTGACTCAATTCCTTGATTTGCTTGCAAAGTGGATTTTCGCAGTTCTCAACCATTGCCTTGATTTGGTCAGCAAGTTCGCGGCTCTTCACGCCATCTTCCTTGTTTTCAAGCCATGCAGTGTACAATGCCTTAGCTTCTTCGCCACAGCAGTCGCACTTAGCAGCTTCTTCTACAAGTACAGTCAAGCGTGCGCGCATCTTTTCGTATGCAAGATTCATACCAAGACCAAATTCGCAGAAGTCTTCGAATAGTGAGTTAGCCCATGCTGGACCGTGTCCCTTTTCGTTTGTTGTATATGGAGTTGAAGGAACTGATGCTGAGTAGATTGAGCTACAACCAGTTGCGTTAGCAACGATTTGACGATCACCAAACAATTGGCTGATAAGCTTAACATATGGAGTTTCACCACAACCAGAGCATGCTCCAGAGAACTCAAACATTGGAGTAGCAAATTGTGAATTCTTCACATTAGCCTTGATATCAACAAGTGCTTGCTTGCTCTTAACTTCGTTGTAGCAGTAATCCCACTTAACTTGTTCACCAAGTTCGCCATCAAGAGGCTTCATTTCAAGTGCCTTTTCGCCCTTCTTGCCTGGACATACATCGACACAGTTACCGCAACCAAGACAGTCAAGTACATCTACTGCTTGAACGAATTGCAAGCCTTCGAAGCCCTTACCGATAGCCTTCAATGAAGTTTCTTCTGTGTAAGGAGAAGTAGCAAGTTCATCAGCATTCAATAGATATGGACGAATTGCAGCGTGAGGACACACAAGAGCACACTTGTTACATTGGATACATGTTTCTGGGTTCCACTTTGGTACAAATGCCGATACACCACGCTTTTCAAACTTAGATGTACCATTCATCCATGTACCATCAGCATTATCCTTGAATACTGATACTGGAAGAAGATCACCATCTTGTGAGTTGATAGGACGCACTACATCGTTGATGAATGCAGGTGCATTGTCAAGTGCCTTAGCTTCTTCTTCAAGAGCCGACCATGCTGGATCTACTGCCAACTTAGCATATTCGCTACCGCGGTCAACTGCTTGATAGTTCTTGTTCACTACATCTTCACCTTTCTTACCGTATGATTTCACGATAAACTTCTTCATTTGTTCTACAGCAAGATCCACTGGAATTACTTCAGTAATGCGGAAGAATGCCGATTGAAGAATTGTATTAGTACGGTTACCAAGACCGATTTCTTGTGCAATCTTAGTAGCGTTGATATAGTAAACTGTAATATTGTTGTCAGCGAAATACTTCTTAACCTTGTTTGGAAGATTCTTAGCAAGTTCTTCACCTTCCCAAATTGTGTTCAACAAGAATGTACCATTCTTTTGTAGACCACGAGTCACATCATACATATTCAAGTATGCTTGTACGTGGCAAGCCACAAAGTTTGGAGTGGTTACAAGATAAGTAGAACGGATAGGATCGTCACCGAAACGAAGGTGTGAACAAGTGAAACCACCCGACTTCTTTGAGTCGTATGCGAAGTATGCTTGGCAATACTTATTAGTATTATCACCGATAATCTTCACTGAGTTCTTGTTAGCACCCACTGTACCATCAGCACCAAGACCGAAGAACTTAGCTTGATACATTCCTGAACCACCCAAAGCGATTTCTTCCTTCATTGGAAGCGACAAGAATGTCACATCGTCTTGAATACCGATTGTAAAGTTGTTCTTTGGCATTGGAAGTGCCAAGTTTTCATATACCGATAGAATTTGAGCAGGAGTAGTATCCTTTGAACCAAGACCATAACGACCACCCACAATTACAGGAGCATTTTCTTGACCATAGAAACAATCCTTAACATCAAGATATAGAGGTTCGCCTGTTGCACCTGGTTCTTTTGTACGGTCAAGAACAGCAATGCGCTTAGCTGTTGCAGGAACTGCAGCAAGGAAGTGCTTAGCTGAGAATGGACGATACAAGTGTACAGCTACAAGACCCACCTTTTCACCCTTTTCTGTCAAGTAATCGATTGTTTCACGAATAGCTTCAGTCACTGAACCCATAGCGATGATTACGCGTTCTGCATCTGCAGCACCATAGTAATCAAACAAGCCATACTTGCGACCAGTGATTTCTGAAATCTTATTCATATATTCTTCTACAATAGCAGGAACTGCTTCATAGTAGTTGTTGCATGATTCGCGGTGTTGGAAGAATACATCACCATTTTCAGCTGTACCACGAGTTACAGGAGCATCTGGATTCAATGCGCGTTGACGGAATTCTGCCAATGCTTCTTGATCTACAAGTGGTGCCAAGTCTTCCTTTTCAAGAGCTTCAATCTTTTGTATTTCGTGTGATGTACGGAATCCGTCAAAGAAATTCAAAAATGGCACGCGCGATTTAATTGTTGACAAGTGTGCCACACCTGCAAGGTCCATTACTTCTTGTACAGAACCTTCGCACAACATAGCAAAACCTGTTTGGCGTGTTGACATAACATCTTGGTGATCGCCAAAAATACATAGTGCATGTGAAGCCAATGTACGAGCCGATACATGGAATACGCTTGGCAAGAATTCACCTGCAATCTTATACATATTTGGGATCATTAGCAACAAACCTTGCGATGCTGTATATGTTGTTGTCAATGCACCTGCTTGAAGTGAACCGTGTACTGCACCTGCAGCACCACCTTCCGATTGCATTTCTTGCACCATTACAGTTTCGCCAAAGATGTTTTTACGACCTGCTGCCGCCCATTCATCAACATATTCTGCCATTGTTGACGATGGTGTGATAGGATAAATAGCAGCCACTTCAGTAAACATATAACTGATGTGTGCAGCTGCTTGATTACCATCACAAGTCAAGAATTTCTTTTCTCTACTCATAAATTGTTATCTTTAAAATAAAATTTGTTTTCTATAATTATTAATTTTGCAAAGTTACGATTTTTCGTTGGCGCTCACAAATTAACCACGCATTTTTAAAAGCCTTTTTCTTGGCTTTCTTGCACAAACAACCCTTATTATACTTATTTAACGCACAATTTACACTTTCAACTAAAAATATTTATCTCATCAGCCTTTTTACCCACTTTATTGCGCAACAATCATTTCATAATCGTATCTTTGCATCATCAATTGAAGTATATGAAGCAAAAAGATATATTAGCAAACCTAAAAGAACGATTTGGCATCACCGAATTGAATGAGATGCAAAAGGATGTACTCTCTGCATCCAATCAAGACGGCGACATCATATTGCTATCTCCTACTGGTAGTGGTAAGACTATTGCTTTTCTCGTTCCTCTACTCAAAGCGCTCAAAGAGCCTAACGGAAATCTTCAAGCAGTAATCATTGCTCCTTCACGCGAACTTGTAATGCAAATTGGCAAGGTGGCACGCGACATTGCTTCTGGTCACAAAGTTACTTGTTGCTATGGCGGACACAATGTGCTTGACGAAAAGCAATCGCTTTCGGTTACGCCATCAATCATCGTCAGCACTCCTGGACGATTACTCGACCACATCAAGCGTGAACACATCAATGTTCATTCTACTCGCCTACTCGTCCTCGACGAATTCGACAAAGCGCTCGAACTTGGTTTCCAAGACGAAATGAGACGCATCTTGCGACGAATGCCTAACATTAGCCGTCGTTACCTCACTTCGGCTACCGACATTGCCGAAATACCTGATTTCGTGCGCATTTTTAAGCCTCAAACAGTCGATTTCCGCGAAAACAAAGAAGATCTCGACCAACGCACCACTGTACTACGAGTAAACTCTGACGATAAAGACAAACTTCAAGCACTTCTTAAACTTTTAACGAATGTGCCTAATGGTCGAACTATCGTTTTTGCCAACTATCGTGATGCTGTGGAACGAATTTATTATTTCCTTAAGGACAACGATGTGCCTGTGGGTGTATATCATGGCGGACTCGAACAAATCGATCGCGAAAAGGCTATTTCAATGTTCAACAACGGTTCTTACACTGTCATGATTACAACCGACCTTGGTGCTCGTGGTCTCGACATTGCCGAAGTGATGAACATCATCCACTACCACATTCCTATCACCGAAGAGACCTACACTCACCGCAATGGTCGTACTGCTCGCGTCAAGGCCACTGGTAATGTGTATGTGCTTGTAAATTCGAGCGATAAGTTGCCCGATTACATGAAATTTGACGGAAAATTCGAAATAAAAGCCGACGCCACAATGCAACTCACTGCACCTTTCGCCACTTTATTCTTCCAAGCGGGTAAAAAAGAGAAAATATCGCGTGGCGACATTTTAGGATTCATTAGCAACAACGGTGGTATCGAAGGCAAAGAAATAGGCGCAATCGACTTGCGCGACCATTATGCACTCGTGGCAGTTCCAGCCGACAAAGCCGAAGACATTCTGGCTCGCATCGTCAAGCTAAAAATCAAGAACAAACGAGTACGCATCTCACTCGCAATAATCTAAAGCTCAATGCTTTCTTAATTATATCACAAACGAAAAAAGGAACTCCGATAAGGAGTTCCTTTTTTATTGTTTTATTTCTAACTAAAATTAGTTCAATGCACCTTCAAGAGCAGCGTTAGTGTTCTTACAAGCAGCAACACTCTTATCGAACAATTCTTTTTCGTCAGCTGTAAGTTCGATTTCTACTACCTTTTCGATACCTTCCTTACCAAGGATTACTGGTACACCTACACATACATCTTCGTGACCATATTCGCCTTCTAGCATTGCGCTACATGGAAGAAGAAGCTTTTCGTTGTGAAGAACAGCCTTAACAACTTGTGCAGCAGCAGCACCTGGAGCATACCATGCACTTGTTCCAAGAAGACCTGTAAGAGTTGCACCACCTACCATTGTATCAGCAGCGATCTTATCAAGAGTTTCCTTTTCCATTAGAGTGCTTACTGGAACACCACGGTAAGTAGCAAGACGCTTCATTGGGATCATTGTAGTATCACCGTGACCACCGATTACCATACCGTCAACGTCATTTACATTAGCACCTAGAGCTTGAGTCAAGTAGTAACGGAAGCGTGCGCTATCCAAAGCACCACCCATACCGATGATACGGTTCTTTGGAAGACCACTTGTCTTGTGGATCAAGTAAGTCATTGTATCCATTGGGTTACTTACGCAAACGATAATAGCGTTTGGAGAGTGAGCAATTACATTGCTTACTACGCTCTTAACGATACCTGCATTTACACCGATAAGTTCTTCGCGAGTCATACCTGGCTTACGAGGAATACCTGAAGTGATAACTACTACATCAGAACCAGCTGTTGCAGCATAGTCATTTGTAACACCCTTAAGAACTGTGTTTACCTTTAGGATATTTGCAGTTTGCATGATATCCATTGCCTTACCTTCTGATACACCTTCCTTGATATCAAGAAGAACTACTTCGTCTGCAATTTGGCTAAGAACCAATACATTAGCAGCTGTTGCGCCCACATTACCTGCGCCGATAACTGTAACTTTTGACATAATCTGTTTTTTATTTAAACGGTTATTATAAGATTTTGCTTTTTAATACTCTTACAAAATTAGAGATTAATTCATTATTAATGAAATTTTTCAAGATATTATTTCTTAAAAAATTGTTTTTTTATCAATTTTAAGATAGTTCACCTTTACCTTGACGCACAATCTCACGCTCATCACCTGTGCAATCCACAACCGTAGATGGCTCACTCCCCGAGCGACCTGCATCAAGTATCAACTCTACATCATTGCCATAACATTGTGCTATCAATTCTGGTTCACAACCATAATCTTCATCTTCACATTTCACCGACGATGATAGGATTGGATTTCCAAGGCGTTCCACCAATAGTCGAGCTATATTATTATCGGGCACTCGCACTCCCACGGTCTTTCTACCCTTGAAAGCTTTAGGCAACTTTGACAATGCAGGGAAAATAAAAGTAAATGCACCTGGCAAATTGTTTCGCATCAACTTAAAGTCGTCATTATTAAAACGAGCATATTCTGCCACTTGAGATATATCCTTACATATTATCGACAAGTTAGTCTTATCACTTTTAATCCCCTTCAATTTGCATATACGCTCTATTGCCCCATTATTCAAGGCATCACAGCCCAACGCATAAAGTGTATCGGTGGGATAAATTATGATTCCCCCATCGCGAAGCACCTCTACAGCCTCATCGATGTGTCGATCGTTAGGATTTTCGTTATATATCTTTAAAATCTTCATGGCAAAGTATTTAGTTTCTCAAGTTTTCAACTCACTATAGCTGTTTCCACCTCAGTAGCATTAGCATATTTACGCAACAATTCCACACTCCATGCCACAGCTTCTTCCATTGGCATTTCTGGACCGAATCCATTGATATTCATTTGGAGCGTACAAGTGTCTATAGTGATTTTAGTTCGCTCTTCATCGCTGGTTGGAGTGGCTACACCGCCCACAGCATCACGATACACTGGCATACCAGCAATATTCAATTGACCGCGACCTATTCCACAATACATTTCGCCTTCTTCGCCAACACCCATTGTAAGAGTATCGCCTTCAAGTTTATCTCCATCAAGACCACTTATAGCATAGCCTGTCTTCATCGACACAAGATTGATTAGATCAACAAGCGTATCGATGCGATACAATCCAAGACCTCTAATCACTCTGCGACACAATGCTTCACTTGCCACTCGATAGCGATTTGGATCTTTACCAAGCGCTCTATACAATGCTCGTGTTTGAGCCACTGCAGGACGCTTATTTATTTCCAATAATTCATATTTCGACACAATCTCGGCAGCTTCGCGTTCTATTTCAGCCCACAATTCTGGCGATGTTTCGCAATTAGTAACTTTTGCTCTGATTACCCCAATTTTGATGTCGGGGCACACTTTTTTGATGCGTTCGTCAATAATTATTTTTGGTAACACGATGTTTCAATTCATTAGTTTGCTGTAAAAGTAATAAATTCTTAAATTTGTAGCAAATTTTATTCACTAAAAGAAAGAACAATGACAATAGCAATACTTGTAGCAATGGGTAAAGAGCTAAATCTGCTTCTACCTTTGCTTAACGACACTAAAACAATCTCGGTTGATGGATTTACTTTCCATTCGGGTAAAATTGGCAATAACGACATCGTTGCTATGCAATGTGGCATAGGCAAGGTGAATGCTGCCATTGGTACCCTCACCCTTCTCAACCATTTCAAACCAGAGCTTGTAATCAACACAGGTGTGGCTGGTGGAGCTTCTCAAAATGCTCATGTTATGGATGTGATTGTGGGTAGTTCTATCGCTTATCACGATGTGTGGTGTGGTCCAGGTACTCAATATGGCGAAGCATCGGGCTATCCTCTTTATTTTGAAAGCGACAAGCGCTTTGCCGACCTTATCCCTAATCGCCCTGATGTTAAGAGAGGTCTTATCTGCTCAGGCGACAAGTTCATTGCTTCTATCGAAGAAGTTCAAGCTATACAAAAAGCATTCCCCGAAGTGCTTGCTGTCGACATGGAATCGGCAACAATAGCGCAAGTGTGCTACCTTCGCAAAGTGCCTGTGCTTGTAATGCGCGTCATCAGCGATTCTCCTGGTGCATCTAAAGATAACATCGTGGAATACAACGACTTTTGGCAAGATGCTCCAGCTCACACTTTCAATCTTGTGCAAGACCTTCTTACTAAGATCAACTAATCATCACGACATGGAAAAAATCGCAAGTTTTACAATAAATCACCTCATCATGAAGCGAGGCATCTTTGTTTCGCGCAAGGATAGTTTGCCTAATGGCGACATCGTAACTACATTCGACATTCGAATGAAAGAGCCTAATCGCGAACCAGTGGTACATCAAGATGCGCTTCACACTATTGAGCACCTTGCTGCCACTTTCCTTCGCAACCACCCTGTGTGGAAAAACAAGGTTATTTATTGGGGGCCAATGGGTTGTTGCACTGGCAATTACTTGATTCTTGAAGGCAACCTCGAATCTACCGATATTGTTGAGTTAATGAAGGAAACTTTTGAATTCATAAGCAATTTCGAAGGCGAAATTCCGGGTGCCAATGCTCGTGATTGTGGCAACCACACTCTCAACAACCTACCTATGGCACGATGGGAAGCTAAGAAGTTCTTAACAGAAGTTCTTCTTAATCCTCAACACGACAATCTCAACTATCCTCAAGAGTAAATATCATTGATATATCAACCTTACTTATAGAGCTGTGTCAAAAAATCATATTGGCACAGCTCGTTTATTTATCCTTTTATGCTAATATATCAATGTTTTTCACTATTTTTGTGATAATAAACTATATTTGATGATGAAATACAATCAAAACAATCATAAGGAGATAACCGAAGAAGTCGTAATGAAAGATTTGCGCTACCTTCAATTATTATCTCGCAGTTTCCCTACTATTGCTGCGGCAAGTACCGAAATCATCAATCTCGAAGCTATTCTGAACCTTCCAAAAGGTACAGAACACTTTCTTGCCGACCTACATGGTGAATACGAAGCTGTTCAACATGTGCTTCGCAATGCATCGGGTAACATCAAGCGCAAAGTGGACGAAATTTATGGCAATGAGTTAAACAAAGAACAACAAAAGGAACTTTGTACTCTCATCTACTATCCTGAACAAAAGCTCAAACTTGTAAAAGAGGAAATCAACCCCGACACGTTAGAAGATTGGTTCTTTACGACAATCAATCGTCTTGTCATGGTGTGCCGCACTGTTTCATCTAAATACTCTCGTTCTAAAGTAAGTAAGGCTCTTCCTGCCGATTTCTCTTACATTATTCAAGAACTTCTACACGAGAATGCTGTTGAGCCCAATAAGCAAGCCTATGTAGATGTAATTGTTCGCACAATCATCTCTACTGGTCGCGCCGAAGATTTCATCACAGCCATCAGCATGGTTATTCAGCGTCTTGTCATCGACCACCTTCACATTCTTGGCGATGTGTTCGACCGTGGACCAAGTCCCGACAAGATTATGGACATCTTGTGCAACTATCACAACTTCGACATCCAATGGGGTAACCACGATATTCTATGGATGGGTGCTACTTGCGGCAACGATTGTTGTATCGCCAATGTTGTACGCCTTGCCCTTCGATATGCCAACCAATCAGTTCTTGAAGATGGCTATGGCATCAGCTTGTTGCCTCTTGCTACATTCGCTATGGAGGCTTACGCCAACGACGAATGTACTAAATTCATGCCTATCAACAACGAAGGCGACCCTTTCACCGAAAAGACATTGAGAATGCTCGCACAGATGCACAAGGCTATAAGCATCATTCAATTCAAGCTCGAGGCTCAAATCATCAACCGACGCCCCGACTTTGAAATGCAAGATCGCCTATTGTTGCATCGCATCAACTTCGACAAGGGTACTATCGTTATCGACAATAAAGAATATGTTCTCAATGATACATCATTCCCTACTATCGACCCTAAAAATCCATACAAACTTACAGCCGACGAGCAAGAAATTGTTCAAAAGCTACACAACTCGTTCGTTAGCAGCGAAAAATTAAATCGCCACACTCTTTGCCTATTCCGTAATGGCTGTGTCTACACTGTCATGAACTCTAACCTACTTTACCACGCTTCAATTCCTCTTAACGAAGATGGTACACTAAAGGAAGTTAGCATCGAGGGCAACACTTACAAGGGTGAAGCATTATTCAAAAAGGTGGGTTCACTATTGCGTGAAGCTTATTTCAACAACAGCGACAACCCTCACCACAGCTTTGCACTCGATTATGCGTGGTACTTATGGTGTGGAAAGGATTCTCCTGTGTTTGACAAGAACAAGATGGCAACTTTCGAAGCTTATTTCATTGATGATAAAGAAGCTCAAAAGGAGGTCAAAGGCCACTACTATACACTTCGCGACCGAGAAGACATTTGCGATATGATTCTCGACGAATTTGGCGTTACTGGTCCACATCGCCACATAATCAACGGCCATGTCCCTGTAAGAATTCTCAAGGGTGAACAACCAATCCGTGCCAATGGTAAGATGATGGTCATCGATGGTGGTTTTTCTAAGGCTTATCAACCTAAAACAGGTATTGCTGGTTACACTCTTGTGTACCACTCTCGCGGTTTCCAACTTGTTCAGCACGAACCTTATACTTCTATCGAGCAAGCCGTTCGCGAAGGACACGACATCAAATCAACCACTCAAATCGTGGAAATGAGTTCGCGTCGCATGCTTGTTAAGGACACCGACAAAGGTACCGAGATCAAGACTCAAATTGCCGACCTAAAGAAATTGCTTTACGCCTACCACACTGGCGTAATCAATGCCGAATAAAAAATCGCAAACAAATCAATCTTGCAATTCAACTACACAGCGATCACCGCGATAACGGATTGCAAGTGTGTGCATCAAGCACAACTTCACAAGAGTATCTTCGGCCGTATGCTTCGACAGATGAGCCAGTTTCATATACTCTTCAAGAGTGATTTCGTTATATTCATTAAGATAATCAATCAAAACCTGCTCCTTTTCTGTAAATTCAATCAGAGAAGGAGTAGTTTTTTTCATAGCTTGCCACAATTTCACATGTAAAGCACTCGCTAGTATATTTTCATCATCTACGCGATAGTAAGCACACCATTTATGAGCATCGTCTTGTGCCTTCACAGGTAATTCTTCCGAAGGAGCTACATCAACCTTCAGAACACACTTTCCTTCTACCCTATACGACTGGAATTTAACCTTTTGTGGTGGCTTGCAATACATTTCGGCAGCTTGTTCTATCATGTACATCTCCTCATCACTTTCTATGCCTACGACTTTACCATTATCTTTCACTCCGATAAGCAAGCTACCTCCTCGATTATTGGCAAATGCCGATATACTACGCGCTATTTTTCGAGCATCCGAGATTTTGTACTTAAAATCCTGCTGCTCATGTTCTCCATCTTCAATAAGATTTTGTATATAATGTTTACTTTTTATCTCGTTAAATTCGCCCATAAATCAAGTCTTTTCTTTTCGGTCAACAAAGTTAATAATGTTTTTCCACACAACAACAATGGCGAGCATTCAAAATACTCGCCATTCCTTTTATTATATCAATCTTTAAGTGATGTTGATTATTCAACCACATATTTCAAGATTTCGATAAGTTTGTCAGCATAAGCTCTGAAGCCTAAATCTGTAAAGTGAATACCATCCACAGTACCTTCATTATCATATCCACTCAATCCTTCACATGTTACATAATATAGATTGTTTGGATCTTCTGCTTTAAGCTTTTCATAATTCTTACGCCATTCGTCATTCTTTTGTGCAAGATAATTCTTTGTAAACTTATCATACTTTGTATAGCTATACATAGGTCCTTCTACCATGATGATAGGCACTCCTGGACGCAACTTGCGCAATGTATTCACAAATCCGTAAGTCAAATTCTTACACATATCCTTTGTACAGTTAGGTATTGGATCAAGTACATAAGCTGTAACACCTGGAATTTCAGCCATTGCAAGAGCCATATAATTATCCATCTTACCTTCGCCACTGAAACCTAAGTTCACACACTCAACATTCAAGTCGCGTTGAATCATATTTGTAGCCACCATACCTGTACGAGTAGCGCAACCTCCTTGCAAAATACTTGTTCCATAGAACACCACTTTCTTTTCCTTGCGAGGGTTGTTCAAAATAGGTTGTTGGATTACAGCTGAGCTATCAACACCAATTTCCATCCAATTCACACCATCATACAATGGCAAATATATCATATATTCACGCATTTCTTTTGGTAGACCATCAGCATAAATCTTTGTTTGGATTGAATCCTTCTTATATGGACGGTTAGTGTTCACATATTCCCACTTACCATCATCATTAAGGATATAAAGGTCTGTTCCCTTGATACCTGTATCGGCCATGTGAGCCATGTGGAAATTCCACAATAGATTGTAACGGATACCAATACGCTCAGAGTTTGATGAGAAACGGAATGCCATACCGGCACAATTGCGAGCTCTATCCCACAAACCTGCACGGCTCTTATCCTTCATAATACTATCCTTCAAATATGCAGGAAGACGATGATAAGGTGTTTCTGTGTTATCAAAACCCTTATTAATCATTCTAAACTCAGTCGCATTAACATACTTAAGCGGCTTTTTCTCTTCGGCATTCACTACGAAAGCCACACACACCATTGCTACAAGTAGCAACATTGCCTTGATTGATTTCATAATCTTAATAGTTTATTTAATGTTATTTTACTTTTCCTGTCATTAATAATGCTAATGTATCACTTTTACTTATAATATAATTAGCTCCCAACACTATCGCAATCACTATTGATGCAACAATCGACGCAACTACAAATGTTGGAACTATACCTAAATTCATTGCATTTAGCGGTTCTCGGAACAATGGAATTGGAAATAAAAAGAAATAATGTAGCACATATATTGCCAAACTTTGACTACCCATATAAGCCAACAATCTCGCAAATACTCCTCCTCTTCCATCGCTCTCACGATAAGATTTTTCCGACCATGGCTTGACAATAGCTAATGCAACTATCACTACACATATATATAGTAAGCATTTTAACACATCAATCCACATTGCCAAAGACGGGAACTCCCATGACCAACATACAATATACATTAAGACTGAGCCAATCAAAATAGACATTGTAATCCACACATTACTTGTCGTTATTTTATCAAATTCCGCCTTAATTGATCGCGCTAATACGCCAACCATAAATATTGGAAAGAATTCACATACTTGTGGCATACTTAACGCATTTACTACTGTTTCAGGTATGCTGTTTTTAATCAAAAACAATATAGCACTAACTAATACTACTAATGTCACCTTACTCAAAAAAAAACGACACTTTGATAAAACAGGCAATATCAAGCAATACAATATTATTAACTCAAACAAGCACAATGTAAACCAATAACCGTTCTTACCTGCACTCAGATATAAGCCATCCCATGTTGACTCAAATGGACTTTGTAAACCACTATGTGGGAAATAACATATCCACAAAGTGCTCATCACAAAAAACGGAACCAATAATTGTTTTACGCGTATAGTCAACTTTGGTAACACTAACTTCCCTTGTCCATCTTCTTTATATGTAAAATACCCACTTATAAAGAAAAATATTGGCATATGTATTCTTTCAATAAACTTAAAAAGGGGCGCAATATCTATCTCCCTAATACACATTGTAAGGACACGACCCATCACAACAAGAAGAATAGCAATCCCCTTAAGAATATCAAAATGATGTAATCTGTTAATCCCAGCCATTTTTAATATACCTAGTTTTTTAACACTAAAAAATCGCTACAATTGCGATAATACAAAAGTAACGATTTTATAATTTTTGAACAAGAATTGTAGTTACGATTTACAACCTATAAACAAAAAATGTCGCCAATATTTTGGCGACATTCTATTTTTTATGAATTCTTCAAATTATTCAACAACCTTGATAGTTACTGCACGGTCAAGAGAAGCACTCTTTTCACCATATTCAGTCAAGTTGTTGTCATTTGTAGTTGTTTCAAGACGGTCTTCAGCAACACCAGCCTTAACGATCATCTTCTTCACGTTAGCAGCACGGTTCTTACGAAGCTTCTTGTTGATTGCGTCTGTACCAGTGTAGTTGTCAGCCCAACCTGTAAGAACATACTTTTCGTCAGTGTTCTTCATTACGTTAGCAACTGCCTTAACAACCTTAGCGTTTACAGCATTAACCTTTGATGAACCGATTGGGAAGTAAACTGTAGCAAGTGGAGCTGCAGGAGCCTTTTCAGGTTCTGGCATTGGACGGTTCAAGCAGTCACGAAGTTGTTGTTCAAGAGAAGCAATCTTAGCGTCAGCTTGTTGCAAACGAGCTACAAGAGCATCACCTTCAGCATCTGTATACTTGTATGTTGGACATACAGGAACGATTGGAGCACTCCAAGTAGACTTACCGAACTTGTAAGAAGCACCGATCAAAAGATCTGTCTTGTAAGAGAAGTTTTGCTTTTCGATACCCATTTGGTTAGCGCTGAAACGAAGGTCAACAAGAAGGTCAACAGTCTTTGATACAGCGAATGAGTTCAACAAACCTGCGCGTACGCCAAGGAATGAACCATCTTGAAGGTCTAGTTCAACATCACCAGTCTTTGATGCTGGAGTATAAACGTGTGCACCAGCGTAGAAAGATGCGTTGTATACGCGGTCAGCCTTGTAACCACACCACCAGTTTGTAAGGTTGATCAATACATCAGAAGATGCACCTACATAGAAACCTAGTTGGTGAGGATACTTTGTATCACATGCTGAATTTGCAGCCAACATTGAGTTAGATGTAGCACCCTTAGTTCTTGCTCCGAAAATACCAGCTCTCAAACCAATAACTGGAGAGAACCACTTACCTACTTGGATTTCTACTTGTGGTTGAACACGCTTCAAGAAAGCTTCCTTAGTATCGTTTGGTGTAAGCAATAGATTGCCACCAGCTTCTACTGAAAGGAACCAATTGTCTTTGAAGTCATTCACAAGATAACCTTGTGTAGGATCTTCCTTTGTTGTAACTTCTTGTGCATTTACTGCAGGAGCTACGAACATAGATGCACATAGAAGTGCGCAAATTGTAATCTTTTTCATAATCCTTTATTTTTAAATCACTTTAATTAATTAATTTTCAAAAACTATATTTCAATAATAGTGCAAATTTAGATATTTTTTTTCATTCTTTTCACATATAGTGATTATTTTTTTAAGCATTTGCACTATTTTTTAGTTAATTAGCTTCTTTTTACTCCAAAAATGCCTTAATATCTTCTGCTACTTGTGCTGGAGTATAGCCAAACTTTTCGTCAAGCACCTTATATGGAGCCGATGCACCAAATCTTTCAAGACCCTTAACATAGCCATTCCAACCCACTACGCGTTGTAGAACGCATGGCAAACCTGCAGTAAGACCGAATGCTGGAATTTCTGCTGGGATTACTGATTGACGATATTCGATTGATTGCTCCATGAACAAACCTACCGATGGAACCGATACTACATTACATTCTATACCGTCAGCCTTAAGTATTTCAGCTGCATCGGTCAATGCGCTCACTTCAGATCCATTACCCACAAGAGTAATCACAGGATTTTCCGATTTAACAACAACATATCCACCCTTTTCCATCGCCAAAGCATCTTGGTAACGGCTACCGCTTGCGCTTGGCAAATCCTTCACATCTTGACGAGTCAAAATCAATGCAGTTGGAGTAGATTTGTTTTCCATTGCCATCTTCCATGCAACCACAGTTTCAGCGCTATCTGCTGGACGAAGCACAAGCACACTATTCAAGCCCTTAGAGTTCTTAATATCTTCAAGCAATCTGATTTGTGCTTCTTGTTCGATTGGTTCATGAGTTGGACCATCTTCACCCACGCGGAATGCGTCGTGTGTCCAAATATACTTAACTGGCAATTCTTGCAAAGCTGCCATTCTGATTGCTGGCTTCATGTAATCCGAGAACACGAAGAATGTAGCACATGCTGCCCACATACCACCATGCAATGCGATACCATTCATGATAGCTGTCATTGTAAGCTCGGCAACACCTGCGTGCAAGAAACCACCGCTAAAGTCATGGTGCTTCAATGCGCCAACTTTGTTCAAGAATGCTTCCGACTTATCACTATTAGCAAGGTCAGCCGATGAAACAATCATGTTCTTAACCTTTTCGCCAAGTACCGACAACACTGATGCCGATGCAGTACGAGTTGCAACATTTGGCTTATATGTTATTGCTTCATAGTCAATTTCTGGCAGATTACCTTCTACAAAGTCTTCAAGTTGTTTTGCTAGTTCAGGATTAGCTGCTGCCCATTCTTTTTCAGCTGTATAACGAGCTGCTACGATTGTTTCAAGTTCAGCCTTACGAGATGCATACAATTTAGCAACATCGTCCCAAATCTTCCATGGATCATTCATATCACCACCAAGATTTTCAACTGTCTTTTCGTAGCTTGCACCCGACTTACTCAATGGTTGACCATGTGTGCTGCACATTCCTTCAAAGTTTGCACCTTCTGGAGTCACACAACCAAGACCCATGATAGTCTTACCGATGATCAATGTTGGACGATCTTGTTCTGCTAAAGCACTTTCGATTGATTTTGCAATTTCTTCAGCATCATTACCATTGATTTCAAGCACATTCCAGTTCCATGCACGATATTTTGCAGCTACATCTTCATCTGTAACTTCATTAACATCAGTTGAAAGCTGTACATCATTGCTATCATAGAACATAATCAAGTTATTCAAGCCCAAATAACCAGCGATACGACCTGCACCTGCTGAGATTTCTTCTTGAATACCACCATCCGAGATAAATGCGTATGTCTTATGTGCTACTGTTTCGCCAAAGCGTGCCACCAAGAATCTTTCTGCTATTGCAGCACCTACTGCCATAACATGACCTTGTCCCAATGGGCCTGATGTATTTTCCACACCACGCATTGGATTCACTTCTGGGTGACCTGGAGTTACACTACCCCATTGACGGAATTGTTGTAATTCTTCTACAGTATACTTTCCTGTTAAAGCCAACACGCTATAAAGCATTGGTGACATGTGACCTGGATCCATGAAGAAACGGTCGCGTGCAATCCACATAGGATTAGCTGGATCATATACCATGTATTTTGAGAACAAAACATTCACAAAATCTGCACCGCCCATTGCTCCACCTGGGTGACCTGACTTTGCTTTTTCAACCATAGTTGCCGACAATATACGGATATTATCAGCAGCTTTTCGCATCAATTTTACGTCCATATTATTGTTAATAATATTCAATTTTACAATTATTGAGCGAAGATACAAAAAATGTTTCTTATTATCAATTTTTATATAAAAAACACCCACCAAATCTTTGATTTTATTCAAAAATTTTGGTAGGTGCCTATTTTTAACCCCTCATATGCGCTTTTTAACACATTTTTCGGTGTTTACATTCTTTGATTCTTACTTCACAGGAATATCTTTGTTTACATTCTTGCTACCAAGCAATGCATAGTACAACAAATAAGCCAAACCAGCTACTACTACCCAGTAACTAACTTGGTATCCAATTCCACTTTGCATATCTACAACGGCATTTTGAAGCAATGGAAGAACACCACCACCACACACAAGTGCCATAAAGATACCTGATGCCTTTTCAGTATACTTACCAAGACCTTCTACGGCCAAGTTGAAGATACCACCCCACATCACCGATGTGCATAGACCAACAAGGACAAGCAACATAGCATTTACTGGCACATTTACCAAGCCAAACAATCCGTCAGGGCTGTTCTTGAATACTGGCATATTCACCATGTTTGTTGTATCAGCGAAGATTGCACCAAGAGTTAGCACAATACCTACAAGTGATGCAGTTGTCAACATAGCTTTTGCCGATACCTTACTACCCACTGCAGCACCAAGCAAACGACCTACAAGCATTAGCAACCAATATGTTGCTGCTACCGATGCAGCCACTGCTTCAGCTCCAGCTTCAAGACCAAGTACATTCAAATCAGGATTTTGCAACCACTTTTGTAGCACATTTGGAATACCTACTTCTACACCTACATAGATAAAGATACCGAACGCACCCAACATGAAGTGACGGAACGACATTGGACCATATTGTGAATCTTCTTTCTTAACTTCTTCTTTTTCCTTTTCAGGAATATTTGAAAGCAATATCACTACAAATGCGAATGCAAAAATTGCCAATGCAGCATACATCAATGGGAATACATCGCTAATTTGTGCCTTTGCAATTGATGGAATCAAAATACCTGTAAGAATAATCACAATTGTACCTGCAAGTGAGTTGAATGAACCACCCAATTGGATCAATTGATTACCCTTGTTACCACCTCCACCAAGGCTGTTAAGCATTGGGTTTACTACTGTATTAAGTAAACACATTGAGCAACCTGCGATAAATGCACCAAGCAAATAAACGCCGAAGCTACCCACAACACCCGAGCATGTTTGAATTGCAACGCCAATAAAACCTACTGCAATTGCGATTAGGGCTGTTTTCTTATAACCCATTTTTTGCAACAAGTTACCTGCTGGCAAACCCATTATTGCATAAGCAATAAAGTTAGCAAATACACCAAGTGTTCCTTGCCAGTTTGGAATGCTAAATTGACTCTTCAGAATGTCACCCATTGGCGATGCCAAATTTGTAACAAACGAAATCATTGCAAACAAGAAGAACATCGCTACTATCGCAACGACATTACCATTAGATTTAGTTTTTGTATCCATTTCTATTAATTTTATAGTTTATGTTTCTTTTAGTCTATCTTAATGAGTGATTTTATCTCATCAATAAGCTCTTGCACCAAATATTGACGAACCTATTCGCACAAGTGTGCTGCCTTCTTCGATTGCCACTTGATAATCGTCGCTCATTCCCATACTCACTTCTTTGAAATATGGTTTATCAGCGAAATAGCCCGACTTCAATGCATCAAATACTGCCTTTATTGCCTTAAATTCGGCACGCACAGCATCGTCATCATCAGTATTAGTTGCCATACCCATCACGCCACACACGCGCACATTCTGCAGTTCGTCAAGCACTCCGTCGGCCACCATTGCCAAGCAATCGTCGCAAGTAAAGCCAAACTTAGTCTCTTCCTGTGCCACATGCAGTTGCAGCAACACATTCACCACCTTATCCACTCGCTTTGCTTCATTATTTATACAAGCAAGTAGCTTCACCGAATCCACGCTATGTATCAGATTCACAAATGGAACAAGTTGGCGCACCTTATTTGTCTGCAAGTGTCCTATAAAGTGCCATTCAACATCGCTGGGCATTACAGGATATTTTTGTGCAAGCTCTTGCACCCTACTTTCACCAAATATTCGTTGACCTACGCTATATGCTTCGAGCAATGACTCTACTGGATGAAATTTCGACACTGCCACAAGCTTTACTTCTTGCGGCAATGTTTCAACTATAGCTTTTATTTTATCACCTATATTTGGCATATCGTCTTCGATTGCTTATTCGGCGTTTTCTTCTTTATTAGCACCCTTTGAGTAATCCATTGGATACACATCAAGGATATTGGTTTCAACCACCGAAGCTATTTCGAAATCAGCCATCGTAGACTTCATATTTTCCATAAAGTTATCGATAGCTTTTTGGAATTCTGATGCTTGCACAAGTGTAAGAATTGATTGCTTCTTTTCTACTGCAGTCTTCTCATCTACCGTAATCATGTTATATTTTACATAGAACCACTTGTCGCCTGTTTCATCATAGAACACTTCAGCAATTTTCACTTTCTTCACTGCTGTCACATCAAATGTTCCAGTCACATATGGTGCCACTTCTTCAATGATTCGAGCTTCTGCTTCAGTAAATGTCAATGCATCTACAATAAATGGATCGGTTACCTTCTTTTGCAATCCATTTTCCAAAATCTTATGATGGCTTACTTTACATTCAAACCAACTTGCCATATCCTTTTTATTTAATTTAAGTATGTGTTAATTTTATAAATTATCTTATCATGCAAATTTACACCTTTTTTTCGTGCAATACACACAATCGGCCTATAAAAAGTTTTAAAAATACAATATTTCGACTCTCACTCTTCATTATTTCTCCACCGAGCGCTACTACAATCTATTTTTCTTATTATTTATTTTTGATTATCTTTGCATAAATTTAGACCGAAAGACATGTAACACACACATCTTTCGTCTTATATTAAAGTGAATTAAAATGGCCGATTTCTTTAAAACAATAAAAGACACTTCCGAAGGATTATACAAAGAGAAAATGAGCAAATTTATCTCTTTTGCTATTCCTGTAAACTCATCGGACGAAGCTAAAGAAATCGTAAAGTCGTACCAAAAGAAATATTACGACGCACGCCATGTATGTTGGGCTTATATGATTGGAACCGATCGTTCCGAATTTTACAGCAACGACAATGGCGAACCATCAGGCACTGCAGGAAAGCCTATCTTAGGACAAATCAATTCCTACGAACTCACCAACATTCTAATCGTTGTTATTCGCTATTTTGGAGGTATCAAATTAGGTACTTCTGGACTTATCGTTGCCTACAAGGCTGCAGCTGCCGACGCCATCGAAAATGGCGAAATCATCGAATGCCACGAGCAAGCGCAACTATCTTTCACATTCCCCTATCTTTCAATGAATAGCGTAATGAAATTGGTCAAAGACACTGGCGTCAACATCATAAGCCAAATCTTCGACAACGACTGCTATATGACTATCGAAACCAATGCCGACGATGTGCCTCCATTCCGCAACCGACTTGTCGACATCGATGGCGTTAATATCGAACAATAACACACACTTTTCTTCCCTACAAAATTTCTATAATTTCTTCTAATTTATCCACCACGGCATCGGCCGCTGGCACTTTTGTTCTGTCAAAGCTCTTTAAATTAAAGAGAATAGTGCGCCAACCGGCATTTTTCGCACCTTCCACATCGGCATCATAATTATCGCCTATCATTACGGTAGATTCTGGCTCAGCGCCTGTTCGCTCAAGTGCATAGTCAAATATTCCTCGCAATGGCTTTGTTATCCCGCAGTCATCACTCAGCACCAAATGGTGTATATAACCTTCAATTTTTGAGCTTCTCAATTTTCGAAGTTGCACTTCTTGAAAACCATTACTCAAGATATTCACATCATATTTTTTCACAAGATACTCAAGCAATTCGAGCGCTCCGGGCATCAATTTATCAAGCGATGACAGATAATACAGATATTCATCATCGACAGCCTTTGCCAGTTCCTCAAGATTACCTTGCGCGCCTATCTTTTCCAATGTATAACGATAACGCTCTGTAACCAGATAATCTTTCTCTATTTTACCATAATGATACAAATCCCACAATTCAAGATTTTTCGCTGCGTAGATATCGCGAAATCGCTCATATTCAGGTTCATACTTCGACAACTCAAATTTATCATACACATATCGAAGTGCTACCTTACTATTTTCGCTAAACCACCATATTGTATCGTCAAGGTCTACAAATACTGTCTTTATATTATCCCAATTCATATAATTCTCATTTATTACGCAAATGTAAGCAAAACTTTCAACAACCTCAAATCAAAAAGCCTCCACTCACACCATTTTTTACCCAACTTTTACAATCATCAATTGTTATATTTTCGGATTCAACTTTTTAAGCTATGAAATACATCTATCACTTTTTATTCCCCACTAATTTATCAAGCAATGGCCGCTCTGCATTTCTTCTTTCCTTAAGACTGCTTTTCGGTATTATGTTCATGTGGCATGGCGTTATCAAATGGGCCAACTTCAGCACTCTTGCTTCAACATTCCCCGACCCTTTCAATATCGGTCCTCAATTCTCACTCCTTTTAGCAATTTTTGCCGAACTGTTCTGCTCAATATTTTTCATTTTTGGATTTCTCTACCGACTCGTTTTACTACCCATGATTTTCACTATGGCTATCGCATTTTTCGTCTTTCACGATGGGAGCATCGATCAAGGTGGCGAATTAGCTTTCATCTACCTCATCATGTTTGCCATTCTTTATATAGTAGGACCTGGACGATTTTCTTTCGACCATATTATTCTCTCTCAATACAAGCAAAACCACTACATGCTATCTCACTTATAAATATATCGCATTTTTACCTAAAATAGGGCAAAATCTACCGCTTAGTTATTTTTTCTACGCGGTATTTTTGTTTTTTCACCACTTTTCGACAAAAAACGCACTTTCACATCAAAAAAATTGAGCTAATGCGTTCATATTTCAAAAATTATTCCGATATTTGCACAACTATTTGCAAAAAATCAACAATTACTTGTTTTTAAGCAAATTTTAAATGTGTTTTTAACACAAAAACAATTCTAAAATACATATATATTAAAAAATAACATTAAAGTTTTAAACTAAAATGACTAAAGCAGATATCGTAAACGAAATTTCAAAGTCTACTGGCATCGACAAGTCTTCTGTCCTTACTACAGTAGAAAAGTTTATGGAAATTGTTAAGGACTCTCTTGCTAACAACGAAGATGTTTTCTTGAGAGGTTTCGGTAGCTTCATTGTGAAGACTCGTTCACAAAAGACAGCTCGCAACATTTCTAAGGGCACTACTATCATCATCCCTGAACACAACATCCCTGCGTTCAAGCCAGCTAAGGTGTTCATGGAACAAGTAAAGCAAAACGAAAAATAAGAAACAAACTAAATATATTTATTAATCTTTTTAAACTTAGTTAATTATGCCAAACGGAAAGAAACATAAGAGACACAAGATGGCTACGCACAAGCGCAAAAAGAGACTTAGAAAGAACAGACATAAGAAGAAATAATTTTCTTCTCATTACTTTCTAAATTAAAGTCATATCAAGAACAAACCTAATGTGTGCTTAACATATCGTCTTCACATCATTATGTTTGTTCTTTGTGCTTTTATGATAGCCATAAGAGTATGGCTATTTAAAGACCCCTCAAGGGCATTACATTTTTAATTTATTTACTTCTAAAATGAGAAGCGAACTCGTAGTTAACGTACAGCCCAACGAGATTCTAACGGCTCTGCTCGAGGACACTCGACTTGTGTCGTTACAAAAAGAAACTCGTGATGCAACCTATGCAGTGGGCAACCTTTACCTCGCTAAAGTGAAAAAGTTAATGCCGGGACTCAACGCAGCATTTGTGAATGTTGGATACGAAAAGGATGCTTTCTTGCATTACCTCGACTTAGGTGCACACTTCCTATCCTATTCACAATGCGTAAAAAACTCTCTTGAAGACAAACGAAATGTTCCTAACATCAGCAAACTCAAACTGCAAAACGACATCGACAAGCACGGTTCAATCACCGACTTGCTCACCTGTGGTCAAGAGTTGATTGTACAAATTGCTAAGGAACCTATTTCTTCAAAAGGTCCGCGTCTCACTACTGAAATTTCATTCACTGGACGACTACTCGTACTCATTCCGTTCAGCGACAAGATTTCAGTTTCGCAAAAAATTCGCTCTTCCGAAGAGCGATCTCGATTGAGACAACTTATTGAGAGCATTCGCCCTAAAAACTTTGGAGTAATCATCCGCACTTCGGCCGAAGGTAAGCGTGTCGCTGAGTTAAACACTGAACTCAAGACACTCGTTAAATGCTGGGAAGACAGTATCGCTAAAGCTCAGAAAGCTACAGCACCTTCACTACTCTACGAAGAAGAAAGCCGCGCAGTTAATGTCATTCGCGACATTTTCAGCCCCTCATTTGAGAACATCTATGTGAACGACGAAGAGGTGTATCAACAAATTCACAACTATGTGAACCTCATTGCTCCCGACAAGAAAGATGTCGTGAAACTTTACACTAAAGAAACACCTATCTTCGATCACTTCTGCATCACTAAGCAGATTAAGACTTCTTTTGGACGAACAGTTTCATTCAAATCGGGTGCCTACATCATTATCGAAAGCACCGAAGCATTACATGTTATCGATGTAAACTCAGGAAACCGTTCCAAAAGCTCGTCAAACCAAGAAAGCAACGCGCTTGATGTAAATTTGCGCGCTGCCGATGAGATAGCACGACAGCTTCGCCTAAGAGATATGGGCGGCATCATTGTTATCGATTTTATTGACATGGCACAAGCCGAGCACCGACAAGCACTCTACGACCACATGAAAGAGGTCATGCAAAGCGATCGCGCTCGACACAACATCTTGCCACTGAGCAAGTTTGGACTCATGCAAATCACCCGACAAAGAGTGCGACCTGCGCTCGACATCGAAACTTTCGAGTCTTGTCCATCATGCGGGGGTAAAGGAGAAGTCCAACCATCGTTACTTTTCACCGATGTGCTAAAAGACAAAATCGACTATCTCGTACATTCGCTTAAGGCAAAGAAATTCGCGATGTATGTACATCCGTTCGTAGATGCGTTTCTCAAAAAAGGTATCATCTCAGAATACCTTAAATGGAGATTTGAATACGGCTTCAAATTCAAGATTCTGCCCGACCAGTCATTGGCGCATCTCCAATATCGCGTAATCGATAGCGATGGAAAAGAGATTGACCTCAAGGAAGAAAAAGACTCTAACAGCTCAAACTCAAAAAAAGAATCACGTTCTAAGGCGCAAAACGACGAAGATTAGAACGATAACACAGTTTTTCTTCTTTACATTATCAAAAAGGCTGCAAACCTCAATCGGTTTACAGCCTTTTTTTATTATTCATCTGTCATTAACCTAAATCGTTCATTATCCCACACCATCAACGAATCACCTTCTGCAGCATACACCAAAAATCCTCCCAACTCATCATTTCCTTCAAGGAAGGCCTTACTTCGATTCAATCCCATCACCATGCAAGCTGTAGCATAAGCATCTGCAACCATACAATTCTTTGCCACTATCGTTACACTAAGCAAATCGCTATCTTCGGGATAACCAGTTCGTGGATTCATTGTATGCACCACCTTCTTACCATCTATCATCTTAAAATTTCGATAGTTTCCCGATGTTGCCACTGCCCCACTCGACATTCTTAAAATCACAAGTCCCTCATTAGCCTTTCTATTATCAGTGAGCATCTCATTATATCGTTCAGTAGGCGAATCCACCGACACATTCCATTCACTTCCATTCGGATTTTGTCCGTTAAGCACTATTTCTCCGCCCACTTCCACAAGATAGTTATTCACGCCATTTCGCTCAAGCATTCTACCCACCTCGTCGCAAGCATAGCCTTTAGCAATAGCACTAAAATCAAATGATGTTCGTGAATCTTCTTTTTGTATTTCATTATCTACTGTAAGTGTAGTCTTATTCAACCCCACAAATGCACGAATACTATCCACTTCACTTCGCTTGGGCATCGTTCCGGTCTTCTCCACAAATCCCCACAATTTCATCAGTGGCGACACGGTTGGGTCAAATGCACCTTCAGTGTCTTTATTCACCTTTTCCGAGCATCTATATAATGCCACAAACATGCTATCTACTTCGGTACATTCATTATTATTAATCTTCGCAACAAGCGAATTCTTATTGAACATCGAAGCGCAATTATTCACCGCATCAAACACTGCTTTTATCGAGTCGTCAAACAATTTCTCACTTTGATATGTTATATGATATTGGGTAGTCCACACCATTCCACTACTTTTTTGATATGGTATTGAACTTTCTCCACCATAATATTTATTATAATACCACACTCCCCACAGCAGGAATATTATAAGAGAAATTATCGCATATTTTTTGTTTTTAATTACTTCCATAAATAAATAATTAACTAACGACAACAAAGTTAGATTTTTTCCGTATATTTGTCAAATAGATAACATTAAAATAATACACTTATGAAAAAAGCATTTGTATTCCTTGCTAATGGTTTTGAAGAAATTGAAGCATTAGCTACAGTTGACATACTACGCAGAGCTGGCATCACAACCACTACTGTATCTATCACTTCTTCACTACAAGTTACTGGAGCTCATGGTGTAGAAGTTAAAGCGGACACCATTTTCTCCGACAACAAGTATTCAAAGAATGACTGGCTAATCACTCCTGGTGGTATGCCTGGAGCATCTAACCTTGCTGCTTGCGAGTCACTCACTACACTACTTAAGGAGCATCACGCACAAGGTGGAAACATTGCTGCCATTTGCGCTTCTCCTGCTGTCGTACTTTCACCTCTTGGCATCCTTGAGGGCAAAGAAGCTACTTGCTACCCTGGTTTTGAAAATGAAATGAACTGTGGCCGTATTGTCAACAAGCCTGTAATTGTCGATGGCAATGTAATCACTTCTAACGGACCTGGCAACACCATTCCTTTTGCTCTCGAAATCGTTGTCAATGCAATTAGCTTAGAAAAATCTCGCGAAGTTGCCTCTGGCATGCTCATCTACCGCAGCCAAGAAGGATTGGCTTTCTAAGCACAAGGCTTCAAACCTATATAAAAAACAAATCTGCATCACCATCAGGTTTTGCAGCTTTATTTTCTTGTTATATCGTCATCATTTATCGACCGCTATTCACGATACGATCCTTGATTGATTCATTGAACATCTTTTGAGCAAGAAGCTCTTCAAGTGTCATGTGCATACGATATCTCCAATAATGGAATGGATTAGCAGGAACATTAATTTGTTCTTCTTGTGGATTTTCGCGACGCAAATCTCCACTCACCGACAACCAATCTTGCAATGGAAGGATTGTCAAAATAGCAGGCGAATTCAAGTGATCGCACACTATCTTATCACAGATCCAAGGTTCAGCAAATTGTGGTGCTTCACCCCATTGTTGCAATACATTATTGTAGAAATGTTGAGTCTTTTCGCGATCTTCTTCCCACCATGCTCTAATACCACTCATATCGTGAGTAGATGTAGTACATACACACATATATGGATATGCATAAGGATTACCAAATTCTTGTTTTGGATCCTTTGGCATTCGTTGAATTTCAAGCGACAATATCTTTTCACCACTCATCACCGATGCAACACAATCAGGGATCATACCCAAATCTTCACCACACACAAGCATATCAGTTGCATTAATCAATGGTGGCAACTTCCACATAGCCTTGCCATACCAGAAATCATTGTGTCTGTGATAGAAGAAGTCGTTATACAAACGATCGAAGCACCAACGCTCATAGTCGCTCAACGACTTATATACATAAGTTGATTGTGCCGCAATGCGTGGGTGATAATGTCCCTTCTTTTCTGCATCTTCAATGAACAATACATCATCAATCAAGCTATATAGGCCTTCTTTGATTTTTTCATTCTTTTCGTTGGCTGGTTGAGCTGCAAAATATGCTTCAAGCTTGCGTTGTGTGTTAGCAAATTCTTTCAAGCAATAACGACCATCATTCAATGGTTCCATAAACACAGCCTTAACCTCTTCGGTATATTCGCCAAAGAATTCACCAAGGAAATATTCTCTGATATATGGCTTAGTTTGCACTTCGTGATTAATCCAGAAGTCATAGCTATTACGCATTTCTTCAGCACTGAATGGCATAGCAGGATTAAATGCACCAAGCAATCCATGAACAGCATCCATTGGAATTTGCCATATACGGAAGAAGCCAAGAATATGGTCAATTCGATATGCATCGAAATATTCTGCCATCTTACGGAAACGATTCTTCCACCAAGCAAAACCATCTTTGCTCATTTCTTCCCAGTTATAAGTTGGGAAGCCCCAGTTTTGACCGAGAACAGAGAAATCATCTGGTGGAGCACCCGCTTGACAATCCATATAGAACAAATGTGGATACATCCAAGCATCAACACTTGCGCGTGCAATACCAATTGGAATATCACCCTTAAGCACCACACCATTTTCGTGTGCGTAATTGCGCACTTCTCTTAGTTGCTTATCAAGATGATATTGCAAGAAATATGTAAAATTGATTTCATCTACATTTTCAGCGCACACTTTTTCTACCACTGCTTCGCTATACTTAGCATATTCGCCCCAGTTTTCAAATTCTGGAGTTTCATACTTATCGCGAAGAACGCAGAATGCTGCATAAGGCTTCAACCAATATTCATTCTTCTTAAAGAATGTGCGGAAAAGCACCGACTTCAATGTCTTAGCGCCCAATTCAGCATAGATATCGCGTAGATATGCTATCTTTTCGTTATTTGCGCGTTCATAATCCACTGCATCAAGTGCATTAAGTTCGGCTGCTACAGCCTTGTAATGAGCCACCTTCTTTTCATCGCTCAATACACCCACCTTATCAGGACGCAAATACATTGGGTGCAATGCAAATGTTGAATTTGCCTTGTATGGGTATGAATCCACCCAAGTGTGAGTCATTGTAGTGTCATTGATTGGCAACAATTGGATAATTCTTTGTCCAGTTTCTTTTGCCCAATCCACCATCTTCATCAAGTCATAGAAATCGCCCACACCGAAGTCTTCTTCACTACGAAGTGAGAATACTGGTATTGCTGTTCCCGCGCCCTTCCATGCTCCTTGTGGGTCGTTAAACATCATTCCTGATATTTCCACCACAGTATCAGCTGGCACATTCATCAAGAATTGGCGATTATCGCTATATTCCCATGCTACAACTTCTTTCTTAGCTCCCTTCTTCAAGATTAGGAACTTATAATTAAATGGTGTCTTTACATCTTCTTTATCAAGTGCAATTTCCCATTCTGGGAAGTTGCTACTATTTAGCACCAAAGCTTTCTTTGGATTCCATTCACCAAGAGCCTTGCTATCACCCGAGATTGCAAGCACTTCGTCGCTCTTCACTACAGGCGCAAACACCTTTAGCACCACTCCACCTGCCGATGGACGCTGTGGTTCTTTATCGCGCTTGCGAGAGAAGATACCTTCAGTAAATGCCGACGAGAAAAATGCCTTATTTTCTGGTTGATCATTCCAATGGTCGTAAAGTTCATATACACTTACGCCTTTACCGCCTACAAACTCATGAGGTTTTCCCCATTCATAGCGTATAGCGCCATTATCATTTTTTACTAAATAGGAGTAACAAAGATTTGATGAATCATTAGGTACTTCCACATCCAAAGTCCACATTCCGTATGGTTTTGGATCCATCTTGACAGCTTTCGCAACATCACTGTCACCCAATTCTTTACAATTACCCACTACATATAGCGATTCGCCCCATTGAGTGCAGTAATTTATATTAAACTTAATTTTCATAAAATGTTTTAAGTATTGAATACTATAGGTTATCTTATTATTTGGCTAAATTAATAATTAATTGGTGATTAATAAAATAAAAGGCGGAATAAATCATCATTCCGCCTCAAAAAAATTAATTATTTTCAATTAACCACACTTAGAAGTTCCACATGCTGTACAAATCAAACAACCTTCTTGATAGATTAGTGTTTCTTGACCACAATTTGGACAAGTTTGTCCACTTGCCTTCATTCCGTTTGGTAAATACTTCTTCAATGCGCGTTCCACACCCATCTTCCAAGTATTAATTGACTTGCTATCCAATTCAAGACTACCCACAAGCTTTAGAACTTGGTCGATTGGCATTCCGTAACGAAGCACACCCGAAATCAGCTTAGCATAGTTCCAGAATTCTGGGTTAAACTTATCCGAAAGACCTTCGATTGTTGTCTTATAGCCACGCTTGTTGATAAATTGGAAGTCATAGCGCTTATTGCCTTGTTCGTCGAATGCCTTGATAATCTTTCCCTTATTCACCGATTTTGGACAGAAGATACCTTCTTCATCATCAGCAAGACCTGTAAAGATTTCATAAGGACGACCATCAATCAAACCTACGAAAGCAATCCATTTTTCTTTGTTATTTTGGAAACGAACAACATCTGCTTCAAGTTCGATAGGACGCTTCAAGATATGTTCTTCGTTTGCCATATAGTGATTACACTTTGGCTCTTCTTTCTTTGTTGACACAAGGACACCTGCACGAGAACCGTCACGATATACTGTACATCCCTTACAGCCCGACTTCCATGCCTCAACATACAAATCATTCACAAGACTTTCGCTCACATCGGATGGCAAGTTGATAGTTACACTAATTGAGTGGTCAACCCACTTTTGCACTCTACCTTGCATTCTCACCTTAGCAAGCCAGTCAACATCATTTGATGTAGCCTTGTAATAAGGTGATTTTGCCAATATTTCGTCAAGTTCTTCTTGTGTGTAATCTTTCTTCACTTCGATACCATTCACCTTCATCCAAGTTGTAAACTTAGGGTGATATACGATATATTCTTCGAAGCTATCGCCCGATTCGTCAGTAAAGTCGACACGCACATCAGGATCGTTAGGATTAATCTTGCGACGACGCTTGTACACTGGCAAGAACACAGGTTCGATACCCGATGTAGTTTGTGTCATAAGACTTGTTGTTCCTGTTGGTGCGATTGTCAAACAAGCAATATTTCTACGACCATACTTCAACATTTCTTCATACACTTCAGGAGCTGCTTCTCTGATACGAGCGATGAATGGATTATTCTTTTCGCGTTCTGCATCAAACACTTCGAATGCGCCGCGTTCCTTAGCAAGATTTACCGATGAGCCATAAGCTGCCACAGCAAGTGTCTTGTGAATATTTTCTGAGAATGCAGTAGCTTCTTCTGTACCATAAGTCAAGCCCATTGCTGCAATCATATCACCTTCGGCTGTTGTTCCCACGCCTGTACGACGACCCTTCAATGTCTTTGTACGAATCTTTTCCCACAAGAAACGCTCAGTCTTCTTCACTTCTTCAGTTTCTGGGTCAGTTTCAATCTTAGCGATAATCTTATCGATCTTTTCCATTTCAAGGTCGATAATATCGTCCATGATTCGTTGTGCTACTGCCACATGGCTCTTGAACATGTCATAATTGAAGTATGCATCTTTTGTGAATGGATTCACAACATATGAATACAAGTTAATAGCAAGCAATCTACAGCTATCATATGGACACAATGGAATTTCACCACATGGATTAGTTGAAATAGTCTTAAATCCTAAGTCAGCATAACAATCAGGCACCGATTCGCGAGTGATTGTATCCCAGAACAACACACCTGGCTCAGCACTCTTCCATGCATTGTGAATAATCTTACCCCACAATGCGGCAGCGTCCACTTCTTTCTTATACTTTGGATTTTCTGCATCAATAGGATATTGTTGCACATATTGTTGACCATTCACGGCTGCATTCATGAAATCGTCGTCAATTCTCACCGACACATTTGCGCCAGTGATCTTGCCTTCGCTCATCTTTGCATCGATGAATGCTTCCGAATCTGGGTGCTTTATACTTACACTCAACATCAACGCACCACGACGACCATCTTGAGCCACTTCGCGTGTTGAATTTGAGAAACGTTCCATAAATGGGACAAGACCTGTTGAGGTCAACGCCGAATTCTTAACTGGCGAACCCTTTGGACGAATGTGCGACAAATCGTGTCCCACACCACCACGACGCTTCATCAATTGCACTTGTTCTTCGTCAATCTTAATAATACCACCATAAGAGTCTGGTGCTCCATCAAGTCCAATCACGAAACAATTTGACAACGAACCCACTTGAAAATCGTTACCAATACCCGACATTGGGCTACCTTGTGGCACGATATATTTAAAGTTCTTTATCAAATCAAATACCGCATCTTCACTCATTGGATTTTGGTATTTATTTTCAATTCGTGCAATCTCTCTTGCGATACGACGGTGCATATCGTCTGGTGTCAATTCATAATGATTGCCATAAGAATCCTTCAGCGCATACTTGCTCGCCCACACGCGTGCAGCAAGTTCATCGCCATCAAAATACTTTAATGTCGCTTCGAAGGCTTGTTCGTAAGTATAAGTTTTTTGTTCCATTAGTATAGTTTCCCTTTAGTTGTTTATTTATGGGTGCAAATATATAAAAGAATCAACAATTTCACACAACAATTTCAACACTATTTTTCATAAAGTTATCAACAATTTTTCCTATTTCGTTGATTATCTGCATTTTATTTTTTCAAAAACGCAAAAAAGTTTCCCAAAACTAAAATCTTTTGCAACATACCCAACAAACAAGCATAAAAAAATGGTGAGCAAGCAAAACTGCTTACTCACCAAAATATTTCAACTTTATATCATTATTTTAGTTGTTTTCTGGACGAAGACGGCGAACAACTTCACCTGTACGCCACATTTCGCTTTCACGCAATGCCTTCAATTCTTCGTTCAATTTTTCGCGATAGTCTGGTTGACTATTTGTATCAATTGAGCGTTGTGCTTCGTTACCGCAAGCTACTTCGCTATAAAGTTTTGCAAACACTGGCTTTGTTGCATCGTGGAATGGGCCCATCCAGTCAAGTGCACCGCGTTGTGCAGTTGTTGAACAGTTTGCATACATCCAGTCCATACCCTTTTCAGCAAACAATGGCATAAGTGATTGAGTAAGTTCTTCAACAGTTTCATTGAATGCTTCCGATGGAGTGTGACCATTTTCACGCAACACTTCGTATTGAGCAAGTAGAAGACCTTGAATTGCACCCATCAATGTACCGCGTTCACCTGTCAAGTCGCTATATACTTCACGCTTGAATGTTGTTTCAAACAAGTAACCTGAACCAACACCGATACCAAGAGCCAAGCAACGATCTTTTGCACGACCTGTTGCATCTTGGAAGATAGCATAACTTGAGTTCAAACCACGACCTTGTAGGAACATTGTACGCAATGATGTACCTGAACCCTTAGGAGCCACCAAAATCACATCAATATCAGCTGGAGGAACGATACCTGTTCTTTCCTTGTAAGTGATACCGAAACCATGTGAGAAGTAAAGAGCCTTACCTGGTGTCAAGTGCTTCTTCAAATCTGGCCATACTGCGATTTGCGCTGCATCCGACAATAGATATTCGATAATTGTTGCGCGTTCTGCTGCTTCTTCTATTTCAAAAAGAGTTTCTCCTGGAACCCAACCGTCAGCTACAGCCTTGTCCCAACTCTTACTATTCTTGCGTTGGCCTACAATTACATTGAAACCATTGTCGCGTAGGTTCATACTTTGACCAGGACCTTGCACGCCATAACCGATCACTGCAATTGTTTCGTCTTTTAAGATTTCTCTTGCTTTTTCCAATGGAAATTCTTCGCGGGTCATTACATTTTCTTCAACACCGCCAAAATTCATTACTGCCATAATAATTAGTTTTATAGATTAGTTAAATTTGTTTTTATCTGTTCTCAAATACAATTCTTGCTCGGCAATTTGCCTCTGGCTTACCATCTACAAGATTGTTTATTTCGAGTTTCGCATCTTGTGGAGTTTCTTCATTCACTATGATGTCATATTGTTTTCCTCCCAAGCACTCTTTTATATATGCTATTTCAAAACGCTTCACTCTATATTCTTCATAATGTTCCAAATCCCACTGATTGAGCAACGACTCTACATAACGCACGCTATTAACATGACAATTTATATCAGTGTCGGTATATTGGAACTTATGTTGTTCTTTTCGTCCTTCCGATACTGGGCGCAAACGAGATTGTGGTTCTATTGGGCAATCTTTTTCATATATATTACTTATCACATAGCCCAAATTTGAAATATCCACCATTTCACGCTTTTCGCTATCTATCACGAGCCATATTGTGCGCGCATATCCAAGCGTTTTGCCTTCAGCATCTACAATTTCAAAGTTTCTTTGCGAGAAATATCGATTATAGCCCTCAACCCATGTACGAATTGTATAATTTTCGTTCACTCGAGGATAATCTGTCATTTCCACTGTCACTCTCGACAACACCCATGCTTGATTTAGTTCTATCAGCTTTGCATATCCCACGCCCCATATATTAGCGTGTTCTGTAGCCACTTCTATCAAGCGCGACACGAGCAGTGGCAATGGCATTTCCTTTTGTGGAGTACACTCACCTGCTGTAAGGAAAAATTCTCGTGTATAATACTTCATTATATCCATTACAAAAGCGCCTCCTTTTGTTGTTTTCTTTCTTCAATAAACATTGTTACATATTCATTGATATCCTTTGTAACTGCCACACGACCACTACGCACAAATTGGCGAATATCATGTCGCTTCAAGTCTTCAAATAAAGACTCTGTTTCTTCAGGGTGACCAGTCTTTTCAAGGATCGTATAGTCTTTCGACATTTCAAGAATACGAGCATTGTATTTTCTAATAATCTTTTCAAGATTTGGCTCTTCAATAAGCTTGCTGGTTGGCACCTTATATAAAGCAATCTCTTGATAGATAATTTCATCATCAGTATAGAAGAATGACTTCAACACACCTATACGCTTTTCTACTTGCTTCACCAACTTTTCAATAGTTTCTCTATCACTATAAGATGTAATAGTAAACTTATGTATTCCTTTTATCGACGAAGGCGACACCGAAAGACTTTCTATATTCAGTTTTCTTCGTGTATAGATGATTGATATCTGATTTAGAAGACCTACACGGTTTTCCGAGAATATCGTCACTGTATATAATTGTTTTTCTTCCATATCATTCGTCAATTTTTAGGTTGATACTTTTCTCCTGGAGCCAATATTGTGTTAAGCATTGTACTTCCAGCTGGCACCATTGGGAACACATAGCCTTCTGTTTCCACTTTCACATTTAACACATAAGCGCCATCATGACTCATCATTCTTTCGATTGCTGCATCGAGTTCTTCACGGCTATTCACCTCTTCGGCTGGGATTGAGTAAGCCTTTGCAAGTGCTACAAAATCTGGGTTCACCATTGGTGTTTGCGAATAACGCTTTTGATAGAATATATCTTGCCATTGACGAACCATTCCCAAGAAGTTATTATTAAGGATAACAATCTTCACGCCTACGCCATACTGAAGTATCACGCCAAGTTCTTCGATTGTCATCTGTATACCACCATCACCCACAAAGAAGCACACTGTGCGTTCTGGTGCACCTATCTTTGCGCCTATAGCTGCTGGCAATCCGAATCCCATTGTTCCAAGTCCGCCCGATGTAACGATACTCTTTGGAGAGGTATAATTGAAGTAGCGAGATGACATCATTTGATTTTGTCCTACGTCGGTCACAAGCACTGCATTTTCGCCTGCCGCTTCCGACACCTTATTCACCACTTCACCCATCTTCAATTCGCCTTCTTGAGGATAAACTTCCTTTTCAATCACCTTAGTGCGTTCAAGTTCCTCATCGTCGGCAAAACTTTCTAACCATTCGGTGCGCTTAGTTGCTTTCACTTTTGGAAGTAGCATTTCAAGCACTTTCTTTGCATCACCATGAATAGTTGCATCAGTTTTGACATTCTTATCGAACTCTGAGTTATCTATATCAATGTGTACTATCTTAGCTTGCTTTGCAAATTCATTCACATCGCCTGTCACACGGTCGTCAAAGCGCATACCTATTGCAATCATCACATCACAGCGATTTGTTGCCATATTAGGAGCCACATTACCATGCATTCCGAGCATACCTTTATTCAATGGGTGTGCTGATGGAATTGTTGACAAGCCTAACAATGTAGTCGACACCGGAATATCTGCCTTTTCAGCAAGTGCAACAAGTTCTTTTTCTGCTTCGGCAATCATCACACCATGACCCGACACTATCAATGGACGCTCAGCTGCATTGATAATTTCAGCAACTGTATCTACATCTTCTTCATCAACTGTTGGATATGGTATATAGCTACGAATAAACTTGCATTTTTGATAATCATCATTCCATTCCACAAGACCATTCTGAGCATTCTTTGCAAAGTCAAGCACTACTGGACCTGGACGACCTGTCGATGCGATATAAAATGCGCGCGATACAGCCCATGCTATTTCGTCGGCAGTGCGTATTTGGTGACTCCACTTTGTTACTGGTTGAGTGATACCTATAACATCGGTTTCTTGGAAAGCATCACTTCCCAACGATTCGCTCGCCACTTGACCCATTATCACAACCATTGGAGTGCTATCCATCATTGCATCACTGATACCAGTAATTGCATTGGTTGCGCCTGGACCCGAAGTAACTATCACCACACCTGTCTTACCACTCACGCGTGCATAACCTTGCGCAGCGTGTGTTGCACCTTGTTCGTGGCGCACCAAGATATGCTTTAACTTACTATCGTGATCATATAGACGGTCAAATACAGGAATAATAGCTCCACCTGGATAACCGAATATCGTATCCACGCCTTCAGCTTCTATTGCTCGAAGCATCGCTTCTGCACCTGTTATCTTTTCACTCATATATATTAGTCTTAATATTATTCTTTCTTAATTTCTTCTCTTTTTACTCACGCACGCCACCTTTGTCGGCCGATGTAACCATCGATGCGTATGCTTGCAATGCTTTCGACACCACGCGATTGCGATATTTTGGCGTAAAGGCTTCTTTACCGCGTTTTTCTTCTTCAGCACGACGAGCTGCAAGTTCTTCATCGCTCAATTTCACACTTATACTGCGTGAAGGAATGTCGATAACGATTATGTCGCCATTTTGAACAAGTCCGATACTACCACCGGCAGCTGCTTCGGGTGAAATGTGACCTATCGACAAACCTGATGTTCCTCCTGAGAAACGACCATCAGTAATCAATGCGCAAGCCTTTCCTAAGTGCTTTGATTTGATGTATGATGTTGGATAAAGCATTTCTTGCATTCCAGGACCACCCTTTGGACCTTCGTGTGTGATTACTACCACATCACCCGCTTGCACTTTATCACCCAAGATACCATCTACTGCATCATCTTGCGATTCAAACACATTTGCAGTTCCTTCAAAGTGGAATATACTTTCATCTACACCTGCTGTCTTTACCACACAACCATCTTTTGCGATATTTCCATAAAGCACTGCAATACCACCATCTTTCACATAAGCGTGTTCAAAATCACGAATACAACCCATTGCACGATCGGTATCAAGTTCTTTATAATAAGATGCTTGTGATGCAAATTTTATATTGCGTACATTGCATGGTGCGCTTAACCACAATTTCTTAACCTCTTCATCGAAGCTCTTGCCTTCGATTGCATATTTTTCGATTGCTTCGCCAAGTGTAAGGCCATCTACGCGCTTCACATTTGTATCAAGCAGTCCTTGAGCCGATAGTTGATACATGATTGACATAATACCACCGGCACGGTTCACATCTTGCACATGGTAATGTCCGTTTGGAGCCACCTTGCACAACACTGGAGTTTTGCGGCTCAATGCATCGATATCTTTCATTGTAAAATCAGCACCTGCCTCATTTGCCACTGCAAGAAGGTGAAGAACGGTATTTGTACTACCACCCATTGCAATATCAAGCGACATAGCATTTAGCATAGCTTCGCGAGTTGCGATACTGCGAGGAAGCACACTTTCATCTTCTTCATCATAGTATTTACGGCAATTTTCTACGATTTGAGCTGCTGCTTTGCTAAACAATTCACGACGATTAGCATGAGTTGACAAGATTGTACCATTTCCTGGCAAAGCAAGACCGATTGCTTCGTTCAAGCAGTTCATACTGTTTGCAGTAAACATACCCGAACAGCTACCACATGTTGGGCAACCAAATTCTTCAAGTTTTGACACTGTTTCGTCATCAACTGTTGGGTCGGCCGAATCAATCATTACATCAATCAAATCGAGTGCTCGTTTGCCAAGCCAACCTGCTTCCATAGGACCACCGCTCACAAAGATTGTTGGGATATTCAAGCGCATTGCTGCCATCATCATGCCAGGGGTAATCTTGTCGCAGTTGCTTATGCACACCATTGCATCGGCGCGATGCGCATTCACCATATATTCTACGCTGTCAGCGATCAAATCGCGAGAAGGAAGTGAATATAGCATACCTTCGTGACCCATTGCAATACCGTCATCGATTGCAATTGTATTGAATTCGGCAGCAAAACAACCTAATTTTTCAATTTCGCTTTTCACGAACTGGCCCACTTCGTGTAGATGAGTATGACCTGGCACGAATTGTGTAAACGAATTCACAACAGCAATTACTGGTTTACCCATTTGTTCTACTTTCATTCCGTTTGCACGCCATAGTGCGCGTGCTCCTGCCATGCGACGACCATTCATCGACAACGAACTTCTCAATGGTATGCTCATAATAGTTTTATTTTCAATTAAAAAAACCTTTCCATCAAATTAGGAGGAAAGGCTTATATACATTTTTATAAAATTGTTCTCAGGTTTAGTAAACTTTATAAATCCTCCTATTATTTTTATTATCCAATAATGACCACGACGACATTCACCAATGCCACCAGCACCACATTCAGAATATTAATAATATGAGTATTCATAAATATCTTTGTTTTTTCATTATTATACTGCAAAGTTAAGTTTATTTCCGTAAACACCAAAAAAATTCACAAAAAAAATTCAGTTATTTTGCATTTTATTCATTTTTCTTCCACTCATCTTGCAATTCACTTCACATTTTATGCATTCCATCCCCAAAAACTATTCACCCAGTAGCCCCATTTGCCCTATCTGCCCCACTATAGGCACTATTATCACTATAGCCACTATTCACCCACCTCTAAAAGAAGAAGCACCTTTTACGGCGCTTCTTCTACATTAATATATATATTAGTTTTTACCTTGGAGAATAATTTTTAATTATTTCGAGTATTTCAGATGGGCTATGAACCACATTCACTGCATAAGTTTCAATCAATTCTTTTTCTGGTCGGAATCCCCATGTTACTCCTATCGAATCCACACAAGCACGACGAGCTGTTTCCATATCCACTCCCGAATCGCCAATAAACACAGTTTCATCTTTTGTTACTCCTGCCTTCAACAATATATCGAACACGATTGATGGGTCTGGCTTCACTGGGACACCTTCCTGCTGACCATTTATCGACAAAAACTCAATATTTGGGAAATAATGGCGCACAATCTTTTCGGTTGCTTCTTGATATTTGTTCGATGCCACAGCCACCTTCACGCCCATAGCCACCAACGATTCAAGCAATTCTGGCAAGCCTTCGTATGGCACTGTGCGATCGCAGTTGTGCTCGTTATAGTATTCCTTGAAGATTTTCAACACTCTTGCGATTGAACTTTCGTTGCGAGCTTCTTCTGGAACAGATCTCAAAAGCAAATTTTTTACACCATTACCCACCATAAATGGATATGATGCCATATTATGTATAGGATAGCCACATTCAGCCAATGCATAATTTGACGAATGTCCTAAATCTTCAATCGTATTGACCAATGTACCATCAAGGTCAAATATTGCTAACTTTTTCATATATTCTTATCCAGTTTTTAGAACGGATAACCTACCGAGAAATGGAACGCAGCATCTCGTTTCAAATTTGGACGAATCAATGGCCACTTTTCTTGACCTTGCGCTGGGTTATGTGCCTTCATACCCACATCAAAGCGTAGCAAGAAATAGTCAAAGTCCAAACGCAATCCAAGTCCATAGGATGCGGCTATCTGTTTATAGAATTCATTAAATTTAAACACCCCTCCAGGCTGATCTTCATATTCTTTTATTGTCCATATATTACCAGCATCGATAAATGCGCCAAGTTCTATCACCCAAAATAGTTTTGCTCGATATTCCAAGTTCAAGTCTAATCGCACATCACCACATTGATATATAAAACTATTTACTGAGTTCTTTCCGTCATAGCTTCCAGGACCAAGCGTACGAACACCCCATCCACGCACACTATTTGCACCACCGGCATAGAATCGTTTCTCGAATGGCAGCACATTTGAGTTACCATAAGGTACTGCAGCACCAAAACCTACTCTAAATGCCACCGAGCTCTTAGGTGTGAAATTATGTGTCAACGAATAGTCAAAGTCAACTTTAGCATATTGTGAATAGCGAATACCAAACACTTCGTATGCGCCATCTTTCTTTTGGCTTCCTATCGCATTCGAGATACCATACAACAGGTTACCCGCAGTTTCCACCCCAGCACGCACTGTGTATACATTTTCTTGGAATGGTGATGTGAGCAAGTCTCGTTCTTTCTTATTACTATGATAGAACGAATAACCCATTCGCATTATAAAGTGGTCTTCGTAAGAATATCTCAACAACGGATTTTGTATGCTATCAAGGAAGTTTATCTTACTTTCGGGTAGATACACATAATTAATATCGAGCAGTGTTACTGTGTGACGAGTATTCTTACTACGCTCTTTCCATAAATATTTATATGCAGCACCGGCAATAATACGAGTGTATTCGGGACGCTCTTGATAATTGAATTGAGTTGACACTTCAGTTGAAGCAAGAATCTTGCGCTTAAACTTACTATTTAAGAATGGAGCCTTAAATTTCGGATAAGTGATACCCACCTCTCCCGAATATTCCGAATAGTTCTTATTTATCAAGCCACTAAAGTCGCCCGACAGGCTTTCATACGACGCTTTGAACTTAGTATCAAGCACTTCCGAACCTCCCATAATGTTTCTATGCTGATATCCGGCGCCAACTCCAAATCCTAAGTCACCTTCTGAGTTAGTTCCTTCAAGCGACAGCGACACTGTTTGCGACTTTCCTGGAGTAAGCAACACATACGCATCGAGCCACGCCTTGCCTGCTATCTCGCCTATTGGCTTAAGTTCGATATTTACAAATTTCAATATACCTAAGCGGCTCAACGCTTGATAAGTCTTTGTTACTTCGGCCGAATTATACAATTCTCCCCTATCTATGAAGCAACACTCTTTCAATGTGCGCTGATTGATGTACTTATCTTCGCCATATTTCACCAATATGCCCTTATACATCAGCGAATCTACATTACTAAAGTCTTTTATCTCATATTGTTTCGCTGGGTCATAATCAGTAATAAACACCACATTTCTCACATAGAATGGTTTGTGAGTTGTGTAAAATGGTAGATTTTTATTCTCACGAGGCTTTGTTGCCTTCATGGTCAACTCCACTCCATAACTTCCTCCTGTTGTATCGGCTACAAATGTGATATATTCTTTATCGAATGCATAATATCCATTCTCGCGCAACATCTTTGTGATTGCATCGCGTTGCTCACTCATCACATTACGGTCAAACAACATATTCTGCTTAAGTTTCGACTTAACTGTATCCGATAATATCAACTCACGCAATGTGTCGTTTGGAATGTCATAGATTATTGACTCAATATAGTGAGGCGTACCTGTGGTAACATTATATGTTACATTTACCTTTTTCTTATCGGCACGCACGGCAGTATCTACGGTTACTTTTGCCCCAAGATACCCTTTATTCACAAAATATCGTGTAATTTCTTTCTTTGACGCCTCTGTGAGTGCTTCATCAAATATCACGGGTGCTTCACCCATTTTACGAAGCCAACGATTCACTCGCTTTGTGCTATCGCTTCCCGACATGTTATATAAGCCCAATTGCAACTTCAAGCCTCCAAGCACCGAGTGGTTAGGAATTTGGCGAAGATAGTTATACAAATCCGACTCATTATACGCCTTATTATCAAGCACTTTTATATGCACATTGTCAACGAGTAGTTCACCACTACCCACATGCTTAGTAGAGCTACAGCCGGTTACCACCATAGCTACTACAGTACAGAATAGAATATATATTATATCTATCTTTTTCAACATTACATTCAGTCTTAACATGCTTCTTTACAAAAGCAGTGCAAATATACGAAAAAAACGGCTTTCTACACGAGTGTTAAGTGCATCTTAACACTTTTATTTTCAACAATGCTTTCATTCTTATAAAAATATTAAATCTGCCCTTATTTACCCAATAGCTCCCTTTTTATCTATATAATTTCTCTAATTTGTGTATCCAAACTATCGACATTCATAGATTTTATGCGCAATCAAACGAGATTTAAATATTTAGGTGAAACTCAATCTAAAAATATTAAATGGGTTACGCGACTATCCCACTTAGCTCTGTTGCTTCTCATCTTTGTGGGACCCGAGATTCCATTTACTATGAGCATGCCCTCTAAAGCCATAAGATTTGTTGCTCCAATGTGTTATATCGGTGTGTTTTACCTTAATTACAACTATCTCACCGATCGTTTTCTCTTTCACAACAAGCGCATTATGACCTACACTGCCATCAACCTCGTTTTGATTATAGCAGTAGTATCTCTATTTTACTATATATTCTACACTCAGACCAATCCCATTACGATGCCTCCTCCTAAAGGTCCATTCCCTCTACCCGAGATTCCCACCGAGGAACTTATGCGCATGCACTTCATCAGAGCATTATCTATACTTCCTCGCATTAGTGTCCAGGTGATTATGGCCATCGCATTAAGCATCACAATCAAACTTAGCGAAAATTGGATTAAGTGGCAGCGTAAAGAATCGGAAATGAAATCTCAAATCCAAGAGAATGAACTCAAGAACTTAAAGAATCAGTTCAACCCTTATTTCTTGTTCAATACTCTCAACAATATTTATGCTCTTATACCCATTAGCCAAGATAAGGCGCAGAAATCGGTTCACGAATTGAGCCAACTTCTTCGTCACACTCTCTACAACAACGAGGAGCGTGAGGTACCGCTCGAAAAAGAGCTACATTTCATCAATAATTACATCTCATTGATGCGACTTCGCCTCAACAATCTTGTTACGCTCAATGTCGACATCAACGAACAATTAGGCGCTGGCAAACTCATTGCACCTATGCTTTTCATATCGCTCATTGAGAATGCGTTCAAACATGGCGTAAGTAGCGACAAAAAATCATTCATCGACATTTCAATACGCGTCGACAAAAATTCGGTTTTATGTCGCGTAGAAAACAGCTATTTCCCTAAGAGTAACAAAGATAAGAGTGGTAGCGGTATTGGTATCGTTAACCTCAAGCGACAACTCGACATCATATATCCCGAACGACACTCGTTCGACACTCGCATCATGTCGCTTATGAGTCTTAAAAACTTGGAAGCTATACTACCTCAAGATAGATTCATTCGAGTTCATCGTTCGTTCATCGTTCAAACTGCTAAAATCAAGGTCATCGAACGCAATCGCATCGTGTTCGGCAAGCAATACATTCCTATTTCCGACACCTACAAAGATTCGTTCAATAGCTACATTAACCAACGACTCATTTCCACAAGCAAGGAGTAATCTCAACTCTTTACGCTCTAAATAACAGCGTAAAAGACTTTCACAACAAAAAATCCTAACTCCTAATTCCTAACTCCTAATTATTTTTGCTATCTTTGCAAAATATGGGAAGAATTATAGGAATTGACTTCGGACGGAAACGAACTGGAATAGCAGTAACCGATCCTCTCAAAATCGTAGCTAATGGTCTCACTACAGAACCTTCACACACTGTGGTGGATTTCTTAGTGAAATATATCGAAAAGGAAAATGTCGAAAAAATCGTCGTTGGACTGCCTAAACAACTCAACGGGCAACCAAGCGAAAGCATGCAGTACATCACTCCTTTTCTCAATCGCCTCAAGAAAGTTCTTCCACAAATACCTGTAGTGATGTACGACGAGCGTTTCACTTCTACACTCGCACACAAAGCTATGCTCGATGGCGGAATGAAGAAAAAAGATCGCCAAAACAAAGAAATTGTGGACACTATTGCTGCCACTATCATTCTCAATGATTATCTTCAAAGCAATCAATTTTAAATCAACATGATATTACCAATTTATCTTTACGGACACCCAGTACTTAGAAAAGTATCGGAAGACATCACTCCCGAATATCCTAAATTGAAGGAAGTGATCGAAAACATGAAGGAAACAATGTACGACAGCGATGGTATCGGTATTGCTGCACCTCAAGTAGGTCTAAACATCCGACTCATTTGCATCGATGTTGATGTACTTAAAGACTCTTTCCCTGAACTTGAAGGAAAACAATTCACTCTTATCAATCCTAAAATCGAAGTTATCGAAGATGGTAAGAAAACCAATCGCGAAGAAGGTTGCTTGAGCCTTCCTGGTATTCACGAATCTGTGCCTCGCACCGAAAAAATCAAAGCCACTTGGCTCGACGAGAACTTCGAACCTCATGAAGAAATCATCGAAGGCTATCTTGCGCGTGTATTCCTTCACGAATACGACCACTTGGAAGGACGCGTTTTCATCGACCACATTTCGGCTATTCGCAAGCAATTAATCCGTAGCAAATTGCGTAATATCGTCGACGGTAAGGTGCGTTGCGGATATCGCACTCGCGCTTTCAGCATCAAGAAATAATAGTTATCAACCCTATACTCTAATTTTATAAGCAATATGGCTGACGACAAAAAAGTAATATTCTCAATGGTGGGTGTGAGCAAAATCTACCCTCCACAAAAACAAGTTCTTAAGAACATTTACCTTTCTTTCTTCTATGGAGCTAAGATTGGTATCATCGGTCTTAACGGTTCGGGTAAGTCTACCCTTCTTAAGATCATTGCTGGTATCGACAAGCAATATCAAGGCGAAGTGGTTTTCTCTCCTGGCTACTCAGTAGGTTACTTCGAACAAGAACCTAAACTTGATCCTGAAAAGACTGTAAAAGAAATCGTGCAAGAAGGTATGCAACCTACTCTCGACCTACTTGCTGAATTTGACAAGGTAAACGAAAGTTTCGGCGACCCTGATGTACTTGAAGATCCTGATAAGATGGACAAGCTCATCGCTCGTCAAGCCGAACTTCAAGATAAGCTCGATGCTGTTGATGCTTGGAACATCGATAACAAACTTGAACGCGCTATGGACGCTCTTCGTTGTCCTCCTGAAGACCAACTTATCGGTACTCTATCGGGTGGTGAACGCCGTCGCGTGGCTCTTTGCCGTTTGTTGCTTCAACAACCTGACATCCTTCTGCTCGACGAACCTACCAACCACCTCGATGCTGAATCTATCGATTGGCTCGAACAACACTTGCAACAATATCCTGGTACAGTAATCGCCGTAACTCACGACCGTTACTTCCTTGACCATGTTGCTGGTTGGATTCTTGAACTTGACCGTGGCGAAGGTATTCCATGGAAGGGTAACTACTCTTCTTGGCTTGACCAAAAGACTACTCGCATGGCTCAAGAAGAAAAACAAGCAAGCAAGCGTCGCAAGACTCTTGAACGCGAGCTTGAATGGGTGCGCATGGCTCCTAAAGCTCGTCAAGCTAAGGGTAAGGCTCGTCTATCTTCTTACGACCGACTTCTTAACGAAGACCAAAAGGAACGCGAAGAAAAGCTTGAAATCTTCATCCCTAACGGACCTCGTTTGGGTAACAAGGTTATCGAAGCTCAACATGTAGCTAAGGCGTTTGGTGAAAAGGTGCTATTCGACGACCTCAACTTCATGCTTCCTCCTAACGGTATCGTGGGTATCATCGGTCCTAACGGTGCTGGTAAAACTACTATGTTCCGTCTTATCATGGAACTTGAAAAGGCCGACAAGGGTACTTTCGACATTGGCGAAACTGTAAAGGTGGCTTATGTCGACCAGAACCACAAGGACTTACACCCTGAAAGTAGCGTTTACGAAGTAGTTTCTCAAGGCTGCGAAACATTCCGCATGGGTGGTAAGGACATGAATGCGCGCGCCTACCTATCTAAATTCAACTTCACTGGTGCCGATCAAGAAAAGAAGATTGGTATGCTTTCTGGTGGTGAGCGTAACCGCCTACACCTCGCTATGGCTCTTAAGGAAGAAGGTAATGTTCTTCTTCTCGACGAACCTACCAACGACATCGATGTCAACACTCTTCGTGCTCTTGAAGAAGGTCTTGAAAACTTCGCTGGTTGTGCTGTTATCATTTCGCACGACCGTTGGTTCCTTGACCGCATCTGTACTCACATTCTTGCATTCGAAGGCGACAGTAAGGTATTCTATTTCGAAGGTTCTTACTCTGACTACGAAGAAAACAAGAAAGCGCGTCTTGGCGATACTCAACCTACTCGCATTCGTTACAAGAAACTTATGGAATAATCCTAACTATACATTCCATTCATACATAAATAACGGCTTTCATCACGAGAGCCGTTATTTTTTGTCTTTAATACTTTGAAAAAACAATGTGCATTTTTCTTTCGAACACATCTTTGTCACATTTGTTCTTATTATTATACTTTTTTAACGCAATCACAACAAAAATATCACTAATTTTACAATCGTATTACAAAATCATAAAATTACTATGAACATTGGTACTAAAATTCTCATTGTAGACGACGAGCAAGAAATATGCGAAATTTTGAAATATAACCTAATGCTCGAAGGTTATGACACCGAAATTGTGTATAGTGCCGAAGAAGCTCTGAAGCTCGATTTGTCAAGCTACTCGCTATTCATTCTCGACATTATGATGGACAACATCGATGGATTTGAATTGGCGCGCAAGCTCAAGACCAATCCCGACACCGTCTACACTCCTATAATATTCTGCTCTGCTCTCAGTGGCGAGGACGAACATATCATGGGACTCAATTTAGGTGCCGACGATTATATTACTAAACCTTTCCGCACTCGCGAAGTTATTGCTCGAGTGAAAAGTGTGTTGCGCCGATCAAGAGTTACCAAAGAACTCTCTAAGCGCCTTCAACAAACCCCTTCCACTCCTAAACCTGCAGCTATCCCTACCGAAACAAAAGTTGAAACACCACAACTTGTGCAACAAAGCACTTCTTCATATAGCTACAACGAACTTCGCATTGATGAAAACACCAAACAGTGCTACATCAACGACGAAGTGGTGAATCTCACTAAGACCGAATATGAAATGCTATCGTTCTTTATGACTCACCGCAACAACATATACTCACGCAAGGAAATCATTGAAAAGATTTGGGACAATGCAAATGATGTTTCAAATCGCACTATTGATACAAATATTACACGACTTCGCAAGAAACTCGGAAAATATGGAAGCTGTATTACAACACGATTAGGATATGGCTATGGATTTCAAGAGCAAAATATCGGCTAATTCACACAAAGCATTCTACGGAATAATTGTGATGTTTTGGATTGCTATTTTGGCACTCCTCATTGCTCTATGGAATAAATATTCGCATACCAATGTCAATATTGCGAAAAATCAGATAGAAATCTACAACAACTATCTTCTTTCCATCAACCCCGACGACACCGTGGCACTTAACACAGCGCCACAACTTCTGCTTGGTTGCGACAACTCTCCTATCGGACAAGTATTTCTCACCACCTACGACAGTAATGGTGAACAACTTTACTCTAATACGACATCCGATCGCAACTTCACCATTCTCTCGTTCAAGGAAGTGCAATCTATCTTCAACGGAAAGGGCAAACCGTTCAGCAACACCTATAGCGAAACCATTCACGACCCTATTCTCGACAAGAAATGCATCTTTAGTGCAACCTATTGCTCTAAACACGACCGATATATTATTTCGGAATGTACCATCAACAACAATGCATCTATTATTGGCTTCTTGAGTGAAATGTCGCTCAAGCTTATTCTGATTTTGCTCATATCGTTTGTTGCGTTAGAGTGTATCAATCTTATGCGCAAGCACACCAACAACATCAACCGACTTAGATTATTCATACTTAACCTAAGCAACAAATCCTCATTCAGTCAAGACAACAAAAATCACAACGCAAGCAATATTAACGAGCTCACCGAGGATCTTTACACCCTCTACAAAAAGCAACTTGACATCATCAAACAACACGACAAGGAACGCGAAAAGGCTATCCAGGAAGAAAAGGAAAGGCTTCACTCTAAACGCATTCTTGCCAACAATCTAAATCACGAAATAAAGACTCCTATTGGCATAATCATCGGCTACTTGGACACTCTTATCAACCACCCCGACATTGATTTGCCTACACGACTTAGTTTCCTTAAAAAATGTCTGCTAAACACTCAACGATTGCAAAACATGGTCGTTAATATTGCCGTTATCAATCGCATTGAAGACGGTAGCAACAATATAGCTCTCGAAGATGTGAACATATTCGAAATAGTTAAGCACGCCAAAGAGGATCTCAAATTCACTTTGAGCGAATATAATATGAATTTTAGAATTGAGGTTGAGGACGATATTTTTGTAAGAGCCAACGATATGCTACTTTACAATGTATTTTGTAACCTCATCAAAAACAGCTGTTTCTACTCTCGTGGTAGCGACATCGTTCTGCAAACTATATCTCTCGACAATCAATTTGTTACACTTTCTTTCCACGACAATGGTTCTGGTGTTCCACAAGATGCTATTGAGAAACTTTTCAATCGCTTCTATCGCTTAGAAAAAGACAAAAATACGAAAAGTGGCACTGGATTAGGACTACCTATCGTTAAAGAATCAATCAAACTATGTGGGGGTACAATTTCGGCCGAAAACCGTCCTGAAGGTGGACTAAAATTCACAATAACCCTACCATTAGCGTAATTTACTTTCCTGCGTATTCGCTTCCTTGACGAGTTGATGTCACTCGAATGCGATTCATCAGCAGATTGGTGAATTCATAGTTTTTCAAGCCCCATTTAGGCGAAATGAGCAGCTCGGCAGGCGACTGCGACACGAAGCGTTCCACTGCAATTTCGGGCGACAAACGACGCAAGAACGCCAAACACACATCAATATACTCCTCGGCACTCCATTGCATAATTGCCAACTCACCAACTTCTACTTGTTGAGCCATTCGTGTGCCTCTTATCAGTTGCAACTGATGAAGTTTCACAGTATCAAGAGGTAGTGTTGACACAGCATCGGCTGTAGCAAGTATGTCGTCAATAGTTTCGCCTGGCAAACCAATAATCAAATGAATTCCGCACAAAATATTATGTGCTTTAGTTCGATTCACTGCATCTACTGCATCTTCCCAAGTGTGTCCTCGATTTATTATCTCAAGAGTAGCATTCTTCGATGTCTCTACACCATATTCCACAAGGACAAATACTTTCTTGCTCAATTCCTCTAAATACTCGAGCAACTCATCGGGCATACAATCGGGACGAGTGCCTATCACAAGCCCCACCACATCGTCAACTGCAAGCGCCTCCTCATATAGTGCCTTCAATTTTTGCAGCTCACCATAAGTATTGGTATAAGCCTGAAAATAGGCAAGATACTTCATTTGAGGATACTTTCGCGCAAAAAATTGCTTACCCTGTTCGAGTTGTTCGCTCACACTCATCACAGGGCGACAATAATCGGGATTGAAAGTTTGATTATTGCAATAGGTACAACCTCCCTTGCCCTTGCTACCATCACGGTTAGGACAAGTAAATCCTGCATTTATCGAAATTTTCTGCACTTTACCTTGAAAGTGCTTCGATAGGAATTCAGCAAAGTCGGAATATCCTTTTTCGATGCTCACAGTTTGGTTGTTTTATTTAGTAAATAGTTATCCAGAATCACGATAGCTGCCATTGCTTCCACAATAGGCACTGCACGAGGCAACACACATGGGTCATGACGACCTTTGGCATGTAGAGTGATATTTTCGCCTTGTGCATTTATTGTTTCAACATCACGAAGCAATGTCGCAACTGGTTTGAATGCCACTCGGAAATATATATCTTCGCCATTCGAAATACCGCCTTGTATTCCTCCAGAATAGTTTGTCTTTGTCGACACATTTCCATCACAACACACAAATGCGTCGTTCACTTCACTACCTCGTTTTATAGCAAAATCAAAGCCAAGACCATATTCAAAACCCTTCACTGCATTTATGCTCAACATAGCGGCTCCAAGTTCGGCATGTAGCTTGCCAAACACAGGTTCGCCAAGCCCAGCAGGTACACCCTTAACCACACAAGTTATCACGCCACCTATAGTGTCGCCATCGGCTTTCACTTCCGATATAAGGTTAATCATCTGCTGTGCCTTTTCACTATCGGGACAACGCACGATATTTGTTTCTATGTTAGCTTTATCATATAATCTATAATCTTTTTCGAGTGCTATATCACCCACTTGCGATGTATAAGCATATATTTCTACGCCCAACGGCTCCAATGCTTGACGAGCAAATGCTCCTGCCACCACGCGAGCTGCAGTTTCACGAGCCGATGAGCGTCCGCCACCGCGATAATCACGCACGCCATATTTCGATGTATATGTATAGTCGGCATGCGAAGGACGAAAAGCGTCTTTAATATTGGAATAATCGCCTGAATGCTGATTGGTATTTTCGATCACAAAGCCTATCGAAGTACCTGTGGTTACCCCTTCAAACACTCCCGATAGCACTTTCACTTGATCCTTCTCGTTGCGCGCAGTAACAATCGATGATTGCCCTGGACGACGACGATCAAGTTCTTCTTGCACTCGGTCAAGGTCAATCTTCACGCCTGCTGGCATGCCATCGATTACTCCTCCAAGCGCAACACCATGTGATTCACCGAAACTTGTTAGACTAAATATATTTCCAATTCTATTTTTCATCGCTTCACTCCTCCTTGTCTTCAGTTACATTGTCGGTTAATGATGCAAGGCTTGCTCTAACATATTCCACCAATTCTTGTGGCTTAATCTTTAACTGTAATCCTCGCACTCCCGCACTCACATATATGTATTCAAAATTCTCGCACGATGAATCGAAAAATGTCGGAAAAGGCTTTTTCATTCCCACTGGTGAGCAACCTCCACGAATGTATCCCGTAGTAGGCAACAGCTCTTTCATCGGAATAAGATCGGCTTTCTTATTACCACTCACCTTAGCTGCTTTTTTTAGATTCACTTCTTCATCGCCAGGTATTACACACACGAAGAGACCTGTCTTGTCGCCTCGCAACACAAGCGTTTTGAACACTTGCTTGATGTCTTCATCGAGCTGTTCTGCTATATGAGTCGCTGCAAGATCGTTTTCATCTACCACATAAGGCACAAGTTCATATTTTATTTTTGCCTTATCGAGCAATCGTGCCACATTTGTTTTACTAATACCTGCCATTAATATCTTATGCTTTATTTCTCTACAAAATTAGTGAACTTTTTCTTTAATTTCGCTAAAACAGCCACCAAAAACATTAACTTTGCATTATTAAACTAATATATCACTACTACATGAAAGCTTTTATTACATCTTTATGCGTATTATTTGCAATTGGATATTCGCATGCACAAAAAATCCTTTACATCGGCAATAGCTACACCTACTTGAACGACACTCCTGCTATGATGGACTCTATGGCAAGAGCGCATGGTTTCAAACCCGAAATTTCTAAGTTTTCAAAGGGTGGCGCTACGATGAAATATCACATTAACAATGCCGAATGTAATGCTCTTGTAGAAAAAGGTGGTTACGACTATATTATCCTACAAAGTCAAAGTGTTCAACCTGCGTTAGTGGGTACTCCCGATGGTATGCCCATTATGGAAGAAATGATGAACATGATCAACTATGTGCGAAAACACAACCCTACTGCCAAAATCCTCCTCCAAATCACTTGGGGACGAGAACATGGCAACGATGGACTACAAAAAAAGGACTATTTCCCTAAATACCCTCACCTTTTCACAAGCTACGAATCGATGCAACAAGCGCTCGATAAGGGAACACGAGCAATGGCACACATTTTTAATGCCGACGGTGTTATCGATGTAGGTAAAGTGTGGTCATATATGCGCAACAAGCATCCCGAAATCTATCTTTACGGCAAAGATGGTTCTCACCCAGGATACAACGGCTCTTATCTTGCTACAAGCGTGATATTTACCCACATCTACAACAAGAAAGTCGATGCAAAGAAATATCATGGAAAAATCGACACCAAAATAGCTAAAACCATCAACAATGCTGTGTGGAAAAATAGATAATCCACGCACTATATAAACGAAAAACAGACTGTCAGGATTTCTCCCCTACAGTCTGTTTCTTATTTAATTGCTATTTTATCGTTCCTTAGTCGTTCATCGACAACAATAGTTCCTCGTTTGAGCGAGTTCGTTCCATACGATCTTTGATGAATTCCATTGCTTCAATCGATGTACGATCTCCCAAGAATCGGCGCATAATCCACATACGGTTAAGTGTTTCTTGATTAAGAAGCAAGTCGTCACGACGAGTACTTGAAGAAATAATATCCACAGCTGGAAATATACGCTTGTTAGACAACTTACGATCAAGTTGTAATTCCATATTACCTGTTCCCTTAAATTCTTCAAAGATTACTTCATCCATCTTCGAACCAGTTTCGATAAGGGCAGTTGCAATAATTGTCAAGCTACCACCATTTTCGATGTTACGAGCTGCTCCGAAGAATCGTTTTGGTCGTTGCAATGCATTAGCATCTACACCACCCGACAAAATTTTACCCGATGCTGGAGATACAGTATTATAAGCACGAGCAAGACGAGTGATTGAGTCAAGTAGAATCACTACATCATGACCACATTCCACCATTCTCTTTGCTTTTTCAAGCACCAAACCAGCAATCTTCACATGGCGTTCAGCTGGCTCATCAAATGTTGATGCAATAACTTCGGCATTCACACTTCTTGCCATATCGGTAACTTCTTCAGGGCGTTCATCGATAAGCAAAATCATCATATATGTCTCTGGATGATTTTCTGCTATCGCATTTGCTATATCCTTCAAAAGCACTGTCTTACCAGTCTTTGGAGGTGCCACTATCAGACCGCGTTGTCCCTTACCGATTGGTGAGAACATATCCACCACGCGAGTTGAAATATTGCAAGTCTTTCCGCTTGTCAAATCGAACTTTACATCAGGGAACAATGGCACAAGGTGTTCAAATGGGATACGGTCGCGAATGAAGTCAATTGTTCTACCATTCACGCTTTCAATGCGACTTAGTGGGAAATACTTTTCACCTTCTTTTGGTGGGCGAATAAATCCTTCCACCACATCACCTGTCTTCAAACCATTATTCTTGATTTGAGCTTGCGATACATATATATCATCAGGTGAATTCAAGTAATTATAGTCGCTTGAGCGCAAGAAGCCATATCCATCAGGCATCACTTCAAGCACACCAACACCTTTCAAGATTCCATCAAAGTTGAATGCTTCTTCTTGTAGAGCTGGTTGTTCTTGTTTCTTTTGTTCCTGTGCTTGTTGTTGCTGCTGTTGTTTTTGCTTTTTCTTCTTGTTCTTGCTTTGTTGAGGTTGCTGTGGCTGAGGTTGAGGCTCAGCTTCTGGTGCAGGCTCTTTTATGATTATTGTTGATTGTGCAGCTTTTTCGGCAGCAAGTCGTTCTGCTTCTTCGCGCTCTTCTTTGCTACGAGGCTTGAATGTTTGACGCTCAAATGTATTGAAGAACGAACCCAACGAAATTTCTGGCTTCTTAACCTCTTTTTCTACTGAAGTTTCAGCTTCTTTATGCTGTTCTGGTTCGTTTTCCGACTTAGCTTCAGCAACAGGATTTTCCTCAACCTTTTTAGGCGCTTCTTTTGCTACTTCTTGTGGTTCTGTTGCAGTTTCTTCCGCCTTTGGTTCTACATCAGCAACAGGTTGTGATGCTTCAGCAACTTCTTTTGCCTCAGATTTCTTTTTCTTATTTTTCTTTGGCTTTGCTTCGGCAACTTCCTTTGGTTCAGCTTCTACAGTTTCTTTCGACTCTGGTTCAACTTTCTCCTTTGGCTCAGCATTTTTTGCTTCTACTGGCTTTTCATTCTTAGGTTTATCGGCAGTTTTCTTGGTGCGTTTCTTCTTTTCGGAATCCTTTACGACCGTAGTCTTCGAACCCACCTCTGCTTGTTTATCAAGAATAGCATAAATCAACGACTCCTTATCCATCGAGTTAGTCTTCTTAAGTTCCAATGACTTAGCGATAGATTGAAGTTCTGATTCTTCTTTCTGATTTAAATCCTCTAATTTGTACATATAAAATTTTATGAGATTCTATTTTGTTTTGAGTTGCACTACCTCATCTATCGACATAGTTATATCATAGATATTCGTGCTCAAATTTTATTGTTGAAAATAGTAAAGCCGTTAATCACCAATCTAAGTAAACACTTTTTACTCTTGTAATTACACTACACACTGCATCGATTTCTAACACTTAGAAAATCACGCAACATTAACAGCTTTTTGAAAAAATGGAAAGTTTCTTATCTCATTACCATAAGAAACCTAATATTGAAAATCGTGACAAATTTACGACAATTTTTAATAATAACAAATAATTGCGAAAAAAGTTCGCCTCTATCACTCTTTTTAGTGCAACACAATCACTCTCTAATCGATAATTTTAGATATGATTCATCATTTACGCCTACTGCATAATGGCGCGATGCTCGTAGATTTAGCACCCATATCACTTCACCCTCACATCCTTCTTCGCTTGCCAACGCAACCACACGAGCCGAATGCTTTTGGTAAGAGGTAAATTTGTTGTCAGCAAACAAATCACTAACCAATTTCGAGCCTTTCATTCCGTATGGACTTATCCTATCTCCTTGCTTCCATCCACGCACTATCAACAATGGATTTTCCTTAAGAATATCTACATTAAGCGCTATCGTTTTTCTGCCATCGATGCCAGGAATCATCTTTTGCCCTTTAGCTTTCGTTTCGATTGATGCTACCAATTCCGAATCATCATTGCCCTGTTCAAGCAAGTCATTCACATTAAGACATTTCACATCAGCAACCTCATTTCTAATGGGATATATATCCAAGAATGAATTCTTTAGATGCGCTTCACATTTATGTGATAGGAATGTTCTCGTTTCGGTACAATCTTCGTCAAGACACTTATTAATCCTTTCAGCATCTTGAGAATTGAAGCCATAATCCTTGATTAGTTCAAAAATGGCTGTTTCTCGTCCTGCTGTTATTGAGCTTATCTGGTCAAGCACAACTCTCACCACATCATTTTGTGTTTTATCCACAGCTTTTACACGCAATTCCTCAACAGCACTCTGATAAAAGTCATTACAACCTTGTAAATTCTGCAATGTACGCATCATTCCCGCCTCATAATCGGGGAACAATTCGTTCAATGTTGGAATCAACACATTACGAATTTTGTTTCGTTTAAAATCATTTTCAAGATTTGTGCTATCCACCACATATTCTTGACCTAATTCCTTGAGATATGCTTCGATTTCTTCTCGTTTCACGCACAGCAACGGACGCACAACATATCCATTTTTTGCTCTTATGCCCGTCAATCCTTGAATACCTGTGCCTCGCAACATATTCAAGAAAAAGGTTTCCACATTATCGTCATAATGATGCGCTACAGCTATCGCTTTTGCTCCTTGCAACGCGCGTTCTTCGTCAAACCACGCATAGCGCAACTCGCGACAAGCCATTTCAGTCGACACTTTTTGCTCTTGCTCATATTTAGCCACATCAAAATGCTTCACTTTCAGCGACACACCTAATTGAGTACAAAGGTTGCGCACGAATGCCTCATCTCGATCAGATTCAGCACCGCGAAGACCAAAATTGCAATGTAATGCACAGCATTGCACACCTATCGACAATAATATGCGCAACAATGCCACTGAATCGGCTCCACCGCTCAATGCCACTATCACTGCATCATCTTTTGCACACAGATTATGCTCTTTTGCGTACTCCGCTACCTTTATTTCAATTTCACAAGCATTCATTTCTAATTACAAAGATACTCAAAATTACATTCTTCTCACCAACTAATCTTACAAATAATTGCATTTACAATAAAATTCAATTGCCATTGCACTTAATATCTCACTAAATTCTTCACTCAAAAAAGTTGAGCCTATTTGGCAATATCTTAGCCGTTTTATGGATATATTTAAACGATTTTTTGTAACTTTGTGGCATAAAAAATATAACTTGAGTATACAATGTTAGAAAAAATCGAAAAACTCACTGCTGAGATTGAATCTTTACACGCTTCCAACGCTGATGAATTGGAAGTGCTTCGTATTAAATATTTGAGCAAAAAAGGCGAAATTCCTTCTTTGTTCAACGACTTCCGAAATGTGCCTAATGAGCAAAAAAAGGAAATCGGACAAAAGCTTAATGTTCTAAAAACTTTCGCAACCGACAAAATCAACGCTCTACGCGCTGCTTTCGACGAAAAGAAGAACGATGACGACACTATCGACCTAACTCGTTCTTCGGCTCCTGCTCCTCTTGGAACACGCCACCCTATTTCTCTCGTGCGCGAAGAAATCATCAACATTTTTGCTCGACTTGGCTTCACGCTTGCCGAAGGTCCTGAAGTGGAAGATGATTGGCATGTTTTTGGTGCAATGAACTTTGCCGATGATCACCCTGCTCGTGATATGCAAGACACTTTCTTCATTCAACGCAATCCTGCCGATGTACTTCTTCGCACTCACACTTCTTCAGTGCAAAGTCGCGTGATGGAAAACTCTCAACCTCCTATCCGCATCATCTGTCCAGGACGCGTATATCGTAACGAAGCTATCTCTTATCGCGCTCACTGCTTCTTCCACCAAGTTGAAGCTTTGTATGTCGACAAGAATGTATCGTTCACCGACTTGAAGCAAGTTCTTCTTTACTTCGCTCGCGAAATGTTCGGATCTGAAACTCAAATTCGTCTTCGACCTTCTTACTTCCCATTCACCGAACCATCAGCCGAAATGGATATTTCATGTAACCTTTGTGGTGGTAAGGGTTGTGCATTCTGTAAGGGTACAGGTTGGGTTGAAATCCTTGGTTGTGGTATGGTCGATCCTAATGTTCTTGAATCTTGTGGTATCGACAGCACACAATACACAGGTTACGCTCTTGGTATGGGTATCGAGCGTATCACCAACCTCAAGTATCGTGTGAAAGACTTGCGTATGTTCTCCGAGAACGATGTACGATTCCTCGAAGAATTTGAATCAGCTCACTAATAATCATTATACCGAGGCTCTCCGATATTCGAGAGCCTCAGTTTTTACAAGAATATCGTCACATGACCATCAAAGAACGCTACAACAGTATAATTGAATATTTCAAAGAAAATATGCCATCGCCACACACCGAGTTGCACTACAGCAACCCCTATGAACTTCTTGTGGCTGTAATACTTTCGGCTCAATGTACCGACAAGCGAATAAATATGGTAACTCCTGCGCTTTTCGAAGCCTACCCTTCTCCTTACCATATGGCGAAAGCTTCGGTCGACGACATTTTCAATTACATCAAAAGCGTAACTTTTCCCAACAACAAAGCAAAATCGCTTCTCGGCATGGCAAATATGCTTGTCGATTGTTATAATGGTGAAGTGCCTTCGTCTATCGATGAACTTGTAGAAATCCCTGGTGTGGGACGCAAAACGGCTAATGTCATTCTTTCGGTTGTTTTCAATCAAGCAGCGATGGCTGTCGACACTCATGTTTTCCGTGTGTCCAATCGCATCGGACTTACCAACAACTCAAAGACTCCGCTCGAGACTGAACGCACATTAGTAAAACACATTCCCGAAGAGTTGATTGCGACTGCTCACCATTGGCTCATACTTCATGGACGATATGTGTGTACAGCTCGCAAGCCCGACTGCCTAAACTGTGGTTTGAAACCATTCTGTAAACATTTCAACCAGAAATAACAAATCACTTACCTCTATTAATCGTTGTTTTTTTATTATTTTTGCACTATAAATTAGAAATCACATATTAATGGAAATTACATTCCTACTTATAGTTGAAATTATCGGTACTTTAGCATTTGCTATTAGTGGTATACGCCTTGCTGCTCTCAAGAAATTCGACTGGTTTGGTGCCTTCATCGTGGGTCTTGTTACAGCAATTGGAGGTGGTACTATTCGCGACCTTTTCCTTAGCACAACTCCGTTCTGGATGCTTAGCTATTGGTATCTAATTGTTACAGCTATGGCACTCGGACTTGTTATCCTATTCAAACGCTATCTCGTGCGACTCGACCACACTTTCTTCATTTTCGACACCATTGGGCTTGCTCTTTTTGTGGTAATTGGCATGCAAAAGTCGCTCGATTTTGGTTTCCCTATGTGGGTAGCTATAATTATGGGTACTATTACAGGTGCTTTTGGTGGTGTACTACGCGATATTCTTATCAATGAAGAACCTCTTATCTTCCGCAAGGAAGTATATGCTACTGCATGCCTTGCTGGTGGACTAAGCTACTGGCTTATTAGCCACCTCGGAGGATCTATTGTAGTTCAACAAATTAGTTGCGCAGCTATCATCATCATCGTTAGAGTACTTTCTGTGATATACAATTGGAGTTTGCCCACACTTGGCAACGACAACAAAGACTACACTAATCAATAAAGTTATATGGCTCGAAAGATTGAATCAAGGAGAGCGCTTACTTTAGTGCTTGTTGGCATTATTGCACTTATCATTCTGCCTATCATCGACCGATTAGGTATTGGCGTCGCAAATGCTCTCACACTCACAGCTTTGTCTATTGGAGTATTCCTTTTTGATAGCCGAAAGGGAAATCTCAACAACTCGTTCCTATCATCATTGATATTCATGGCGAGTGCACTCACACTCGACAACATTTATAGCTCAATTTACTGGGCGCTACCCCTTTTCGAACAGATTTTTGGTGTTATTATCGTTGCAGGAATGTTCTTCTTCATTCCTTACATTGTGCGATGGGTACTCAAATATTTTGAAGAAAAACCGGTGACGCTTCTCTTAACTGGTCGCACCATAGCCATCATAAGTGCCATTAGTGCATTCCTTTTCATTTATCTAAAATCAGGTCACACTATCGAATTTGCTGGCTACATTATAAGCATATGCCAAGGATGGACATTCTGGTCTATTTTTGTCCTTTGCTGGATTGGTATACACTTGTACCAACTCACTCGCAACAAGCGCAACATTACTGCTAATCACAGGTTCCTTTACAATACAGTAGCCTTATATCTCCTATCACTAATCATCTATATTGGATATATTCGTGATTTCATCATCTTTACCCCAATTTAATGTATCACCACCATTGGGGATATAGAAACAACATAACACAAAAAAAGCTACGATTTCTCGTAGCTTTTTCTTTTTCAATCCTCTTTGGGAGTCAATCCCATTTCGACTGCACGGGCAAGCATAAATGCAAATGCTTCATCGTGATTATTTCCTATCTCGCCATCAAGTATGGCATTTTTGATTTTCTCTTTCAATTGTCCCACTTCGGCACAAGGAGCAAGCCCAAACACTCGCATAATCTCCAATCCATCAACTGGTGGTTGGAAATTACGAATTCGATCCTTTTCTTCTATCTCTTTCATCTTTTCACGCACCAATTGAAAATTATCGAGATAGCGCTTCACCTTTTCTTGGTTCTTCGATGTTATATCAGCCTCACATAGCATCATTAGATCTTCCACATCATCGCCCGCATCAAATATCAAACGACGCACAGCCGAATCTGTTACCGTTTCCTCAACAAGAGCTATCGGACGCATGTGAAGTTCCACGAGTTTCTGCACATACTTCATCTTTGAATCCATCGGCATCTTCATCTTCTTAAAAATGCGAGGAATCATCTTAGCTCCCACAAAATTGTGGTTATGAAATGTCCAACCGAGTTTTTCGTCATACAACTTTGTAGCTGGTTTAGCAATATCGTGCATCAATGCGCCCCAACGCAACCACACATTATTGCTTTTTTCTGCCACATTATCGAGCACTTGCAAAGTATGTTCAAAGTTATCCTTATGACCTCGACCATTCATCACCTCTACTCCACTCAACGCCACGAGTTCTGGCATGATAAATTCAAGCAGGCCACAATCTTTCAACAATTTGAATCCTCGCGATGGCTTTGCCGACTTCATAATCTTCATCAATTCATCAACAATGCGTTCACGAGTGATAATCTTTATGCGTTCCTTATTGCGCACAAGTGCTTCAAAGGTCTCGGGATAAATATCAAAACCTAATTGTGTAGCAAAACGCACTGCGCGCATCATTCTCAAAGGGTCATCCGAGAAAGTTACATCGGGATCAAGTGGTGTACGAATTATACGACGCTCTATATCGCCCATTCCATCAAATGGATCAAGCAATTTGCCATAATTTTCCTTATTCACGCATATTGCCATTGCATTTATTGTGAAATCTCTACGGCATTGATCTTCTTCGAGCGTACCATCTTCCACTATCGGATTACGGCTTTCTCTGTTATATGATTCGCGGCGTGCGCCCACAAATTCAAGTTCATATTCAGCATTCTTCACTTGAGCTGTTCCATAGGTGCGATACACTGCAAGTGATGTGCGTTTACCCATTGCCTTTGCCACCATTTCGGCCACTTCGATGCCGCTTCCTATAGTTACAAAATCAATATCTTTCGATGTGCGTTCAAGAATTATATCGCGCACATATCCGCCCACCACATAGCATTCGCGCTCCATCGAGTCGGCTACTTCGCCCACTGTACGGAACACTTTGCGTTCTAAATGCTCTTCTATTTTAGACTTTAACAAATCTGTCATCAGTTATCACTAATTACAATTCAGCAATCTCTTCAGGATAGTTAGTTACACATTCAAGTCCTGTTTCGGTTACCACATAAGTGCTTTCCACACCCACGGCACCCACTCCTGGGATTACATATTTTGGCTCAAGTGCAATTATATTTCCTGCTTCGAGCACATCGCGACTGCGTGGGGCAAGCACTGGCGATTCGTTCACCTCTATTCCCACACCATGTCCTATATATCCTGCTTGTTGCTTATGTCCCATAAAATATGCCTCAAGTCCTGCTTCCTTAGTCATCTCCATTGCGATTTCATATAAGCGACTTGCTGCCACACCAGGTTTTCCTTCTTCCATCAAACGGTGATGTATTGCCATCGACAACTCGTGAGCCTTTTTAGCTGTTTCATCGAGCTTTCCTACATAGAACACGCGTGTCATATCGGTCATATAACCATTGAAATTACCACACATATCCACCATCACTGTCATTCCTGGTTCTATCACTGTTCCGTTACAGCCCACAGGAAGTGATTCGTGCAATCCGGCTCCACCCATAGCAAAGTCATAAGGTGATGGTGCATCGGCATTATCGCCACACAACACATTACCCATGAATATCTCCATGCTCTCGCCATGAATACGGAAGATACCCAACGAACCTTGCAAGCGCAATTGGCGTTCCACCTCCACTTGCAATTCCATATCGGTCATTCCTTCACGATATATCTCGCGTATGTGTTTATAGGCTTCATCATGGCCCACACCACTTTCTTTCATCTTTTCTATTTCGTAGGCTGTCTTCACTGCTCTACAACGACGCAATATTCCACTCGCATCGCATTTTTCGCTATCGGCAAACACTTTCGACAAGCGAGTGTAATCGTTCACTGTGAGCGAATCCAACTCCAATGCTATCTTTTGTGGTTTAGCTTCGAGGAGTTCTGCTATTTGTTCAGGCTTTCTGATATATTTCACATTGTCGCCTTGCAATCCCACAGGACGCTTAACGAAATACTTCACTTCGCCTTCTTTTGTTATATATGTATAGCCGCTGAACACTCTGCCCGATGTGTAGAACAGATTAACATTACTTGTAACCAACATTGCATCACATCCCATTTCAGCAAGAAGTGCCGAAATACGGCTTATTCTCAAGTCAATTTCTTCTTTTAAATAGCTACTTATCATATTCGTTTCTTTGATTAAGTGTTATTTTCTATATCATTGTTGAGTCTTTTCTACAAACACGCCCACTCGTTCCACATTCTTCAATGTATCGCAATCAAGTCCTTGCCACACTTGCAACTTGTCAAAATCCATAGGTTTCACACCTGTTAGCACTCCCAATCGCACTTGATACATCACTCCAAATCCCGAAACGAGCCAGTTCCCATTAGCATCGGTAAGAACGCAATCCACCACTTTACGGTTCACGAGCGAATCGCCCTTCACAAAGTCGACCACCACGCTCATATTTCTGTGTTCATAGCCTTGAGAGAAGCACAATGCCACATCCACATCACACTTTGAGAGCGAATCGGCACATTGTGGCACAAACTCACATGCTTCACTCTTCACCCAGCCGTTCTCACCTATTTCCTTGAACTCACTATATGAAGAATGCTTAGGGGCACACCCCCCTAAGCATAATATCATCAAGAGTACGAAAAGTATTCCGTAGTCTTTGCGCATTCCACTATGTAGCTTTTCGCGCATTCTATTCAGTCTTTTCGTTGTTTGAACCATTGCGTTGGTCATTTCCATTGCGATTTTCACCCTTTGGACGACGATTGTTGTTATTGCGAGGACGGCGTTGTTGCATATCGCCTTCGCGTCTTCTTTCGCGATGATTTTCGCCTTCCATTTGTGGTTGGTTATTATGTTCTTCGCGCACTTCAACATTTCGTTCTGCATTGCGACGGTCACGACCTCCACGATTCTTGTTATTTTTCTTCTTTTTATTCTTATCAAATCGTGTTACACTATCTTGACCGATAATATCGCCATACATGCTGTATTCTCTTTGGCGTTCATCGCTATCGAGGTTGAGTTTGTCAGGTTTAACACCATTCTTATTCAGTGCCATCACCTCAAACACACGCTCTGCACTTAGCACCACAAGATTTGCAGCTATATTCTTATCAGTCGAATAAGTAATTTCGCGCTTGAAAATATCTGTCTTGAAATGATAGTATAGATTATCCTTAGTTTCAAGCACAACATTGCGTTCAGGCAACTGCTTCACAGCTTCCACATACGAATCTATCTCAAAATTCATACAGCACTTAAGCTTGGCACATTGACCAGCAAGTTTTTGTGGATTAAGTGAAATATCTTGATAGCGAGCTGCACTTGTTGCCACCGACACGAAATTAGACATCCAACTTGAGCAGCACAACGGACGACCACATGGACCTATACCTCCTATACGACCGGCTTCTTGACGAGCACCAATCTGCTTCATCTCGATACGCACCTTGAACACATCGGCAAGCACCTTGATTAGCTGACGGAAATCCACTCGTTCATCGGCTATATAATAGAATATCGCTTTGTTTCCATCGCCTTGATATTCCACATCACCGATTTTCATATTCAGCTTCAAGTCTTCGGCAATCTTTCGCGAACGAATCATTGTGTCCACTTCCTTTGCCTTAGCCTCTTCGTAGCGTTCCAAGTCGCTTTGCTTCGCTTTACGGAATACGCGTAATATTTCCAAATCAGGACGAAGGTTGGCGCGCTTCATTTGTAGCTTTACGAGTTTACCCACCATCGACACACGACCTACATCGTGTCCCGGGTTGGCTTCCACTGCCACCATATCTCCTATTTGTAGCGGAATGTGCGAACTATTCTTAAAGAAGCCCTTTCGTGTGTTCTTGAAGGTTACTTCCACGATTTCAAAGTCGTTGTAACCTCCAGGCACATCTGCAAGCCAGTTATAGCTATTCAACTTGCTACGAGGCTCCGAGTCATGGCTGGTGCATTGTCCGCAACACTCTTTTTTCACTTCTGAGTTATTGCTTTCCATAATCACCCATATTTATTATTTTGCGAAGCTTACGGCACGAGTTTCGCGAATCACGGTGATACGCACTTGACCTGGATAAGTCATCTCGTCTTGAATCTTCTTAGCAATTTCAGTTGACAATTGTTCTGTTTGTGCATCGTCAATCTTATCAGCACCCACGATTACGCGCAATTCGCGACCTGCTTGGATAGCATAAGTCTTGATAACGCCTGGATAAGAAAGTGCAAGTTGTTCAAGGTCGTTTAGACGCTTGATATATGCTTCCACTACTTCACGGCGTGCACCTGGACGTGCACCTGAGATAGCATCACACACTTGTACGATTGGCGCAAGCAAGCTTGTTGCTTCTTCTTCGTCGTGGTGAGCTCCGATTGCGTTACAAATATCTGGTTTTTCTTTATACTTTTCAGCAAGTTTCATACCAAGCAATGCGTGTGGCAATTCAGGTTCTTCATCAGGCACTTTACCTATATCGTGTAGCAAACCTGCACGGCGAGCCTTCTTAGGATTCAAGCCAAGTTCCGATGCCATGATTGCACACAAATTGGCTGTTTCGCGTGAGTGTTGTAGCAAGTTTTGACCATAACTTGAACGATATTTCATCTTACCCACCAAGCGAATCAATTCAGGGTGCAAACCGTGGATACCCAAGTCAATTGCTGTACGCTTACCTGTTTCGATAATTTCTTCTTCTACTTGCTTCTTCACCTTTGCCACCACTTCTTCAATGCGTGCTGGGTGAATACGACCATCGGCTACAAGTTGGTGCAATGCCAAACGAGCGATTTCGCGGCGCACTGGGTCAAAGCCTGAAAGCACGATAGCTTCTGGGGTATCATCAACGATGATTTCAATACCTGTAGCTGCTTCAAGAGCGCGAATGTTACGACCTTCACGACCGATGATGCGACCTTTAATTTCATCGCTATCGATGTGGAACACTGTTACTGCATTTTCGATAGCAGTTTCAGTTGCCACGCGTTGAATTGATTGCACTACGATGCGCTTTGCTTCCTTGTTAGCAGTCATCTTAGCTTCGTCCATGATATCATTGATATAAGATGCTGCAGCTGTCTTTGCTTCATCTTTCAACGATTCCACAAGCTTTTCCTTTGCTTCTTCAGCCGACATACCCGATACATGCTCAAGTGTTTCCATCACACTCTTTTGCATCTTATCAAGTTCAGTCTTCTTGCCTTCGATTTGGCTCAATTGATTTTCAAGATTAGCCTTCAACGCATCATTTTCGTTCTTACGGCGTTGATTTTCCGATTGTTGTTGGTTCAACTGCAATTCGCGTTGTTTCAACTTTGCTTCGGCCGACTGCACTTTCGACAATCTTTGGTTAGCTTGCTTTTCAGCTTCGCTCTTGATTGCCATTTCAGCTTCTTTAGCTTCAATAATCTTGTTTTTCTTGATAACTTCAGCCTCGAGCTTAGCTTCTTCTATGATGCTATTGGCACGAGCCTTCGATATCATACGACTTATAATTAGTGTTCCACCGATACCCAAAACCAATGTGGCTACAGCTATCAACACTACGGGTAATATACCTAATGTCATTGTATTTAAATGTTTTAAATTAATATATAAAAAAAGCACCATTCAATAGGCTTACCCTCAGGGCATTCCCATTAAAAAGTGCAGGTTTAACTCTCCATATCGATTCTCTCACAGCCACTTAGCTGATCGAGTTATATTTTCACAATCACTCCTCGCGTTTCACCTTAACAAGTAGCTCGTTAAGTTTTTCTTCAAACGACTCCAGAGCATCATTTACTTCGGCATTTCGCATCTTTGCTTCGATATAAAATCTCGCAAATTGAAATGCTATTCTCGACATAACCTCCTCCGAGGTCAATCCGTCATATCTCGTTTTCCACGCTCCCCAAAACTTATTGACAGAATCTTCAGCCATCTGGCAGATTTTTCTCTCCGAAGGCTTTATTGTCATCTTAAATTCCTTCACGCCACCCAAGTGAAGCGTAATAGTATCTTTTTCTTCTCCTGCCATCATTTACAAGTTAATTGTGAGATGCATTTGTCCACGTCCCGCACCAATTGGTTCACGATAGCTTTGCTTTCTTCGAGACGATCTTGTGATGGGACTATCGAACGAGCCAACTTCAAATAATCATTTTCTTGGCGCAACATTTGATTTTCCTTCACCAAACTTGCATTTTCGTTGCGTAGCTTCCTCACTTCTGCCTCCACTTCACCCAACTCTTCCACGAGCGCTTGGTATTTTTCCACAAGCACATCAGTCTTTCCAAGAATGCGTTGAATAGTAGAATGCAAATCAGTTGCCATCTTTTAATCCAATTTTTTACAAATGTAGCAATATTTCTCTCATTTCGCAACTTTTTCTACCACAATTTAGTTGCTTTTGCTGTTTTTGACACATTTAATAATCAAAAAGGCTTGCGATACTTATCATCGGCACTATCTTCGAGAATGCTCAAATAGCTGCTATAGCGCGATTCGCTTATATAATGGTTTTCCACAGCTGCAAGCACAGCACAACCGGGCTCATGCGTGTGAGTACAATTGTTATACTTGCAATCGGCCGAAATAGCGAATATTTCCTTAAAATAGTGTGCCACCTCTGCCTTATCGAAGTCTATCGTACCGAATCCTTTCACTCCTGGAGTATCAATCACACGACCTCCTTCGGGCAATTCAAACATTTCGGAGAATGTTGTGGTGTGCATACCAGTGTGATGCGACTCCGACACACTTCCTGTCTTCAAGTTCAAACCTGGCAACACCAGATTGATTATCGACGACTTGCCCACCCCCGAATTTCCCGACAGCAAAGTAGTTTTACCCACCAACACCGCTCTCAATTCATCAAGACCTTCGCCACTCAGCGCATTCATCTTCACCACCTTGTAACCGATAGTTTCATATAGCATCTTCACCGCTTCAAGATATTCTTTTTCATCTTCGTCGGCAAGCAAATCCACCTTGTTAATCACTATCACTGCAGGCACATTATATGCCTCAGCAGTAGCAAGAAAACGGTCAATGAATGTAGTATTAGTTACAGGTTCTTTCAGCGTTACTATCAGCAATGCTTGATCAATATTAGCTGCCAAGATTTGCGACTCTTTCGACAGATTCGACGCGCGACGAATTATATAATTTCTTCGCGTTTCAATGCTCACTATATAAGATGCGCCATCTTTAACCTCTACCACTACCTCATCGCCTACAGCCACAGGATTAGTGGTGCGAATTCCCTTCAATCGGAAATTCCCTTTTATCTTACAGTTGGCCATCGAACCATCTTCCAGCTTCACCACATACCAACTGCCCGTATTTTTAACTACAAGTCCTTTCATTGACCGCAAAGATACAAAATAAAACCTCACAACACACAAAAAAGAGCCACAATAAACATTGCAGCTCCTCTTCTATCCATTTTCATGTCCTCACATCACCACTTTTGTCATGCGCGAGCCTTGCTTCTTAATATATACACCATTATCAGGATTTTCAACCTTCACACCCTGCAAATTATAGTATTCAATAGAGAATTCTTTTTCATCAATAGTTAAATTTTCTATTCCACTAAATTCCTTACCATAAATATTCCAAAAATCCCTCCAGCCATAAGCCGTTTGATACAACGACACACTTTCAGTTGGAACATATAAAGGACAGGCTTCTACTTTTATACCATAAAAGGCTTTTTCACCACATTGCGGTGGTGTCGGATTTTGCGAAGTCATCGATCTAATATTGTAACAATCATAAAATGCATAATCACCTATTTTCTCAACACTCTTAGGTATTACTACACTCATCAATCCTCCACATTCATAAAACAATCCCTTTGGAATATTTTTAACACCTTCCCCTATAGTTAGTTTCGTCAACGACGAGCACTCTCTAAATGCCTCTGAACCGGTATAGTTAGTCACATCATAATCTTCACAACTTACTGCATTATAAATTACTTCTTTTAAATCACGACAGCCAGCAAATGCATCATACCCTATAGACTTCACTTTTTGTGGTATAGTAACACACTCAAAACCAGAACAACCCTTAAAAGCATACGATGGTATATATTCAACATTATTACCTATTGTTAATTTCGGAACCGATGCTCCATAAAATGCATAGTCCATTGATACAACTCTCTCTGCATTAAATACAACCTCCGCCAATCCTTCACAATAAGCAAACGCACGCTTCCCTATTTCTGTGATTTTATTATATAATGTTACATTCTTTAATTTTCTACAACTATAAAAAGCATAATCACCTATTTTTGTCAAATTACTGGGCATAACTATATTTGACAATACTTCACAACCTCGAAATGCATTTGACCCAATATATGTTACATTGTCTGGAAGTGACACAGTCTCCAAGTTTATACAACCACTAAAAGTTTCCATCCTCACCTCTTTCACATTTTCAGGAATAGCAATATTAACTAAACTTTTACAATTATAGAATGCACACTCCCCTATTGAAGTTACACTATTAGGTATCACAACATTGGTTAAACTTGTACAATTTTCAAATGCAGACTCTCCTATTTCAGAAGCTCCATTTAAAAAAACTACATCAGTTAAACCTGTACATCCCGAAAACACTCCATCCCCCATTGAGATTACTTTATTGGGTATTGTAATATTAGTTAAACCTATACAACCATTAAACGCACACTCCCCTATTGAAGTTACACTATTAGGTATTGTTACATTAGCTATATTTGTACAACCGTCAAATATATATCCCGGTATTTCAATAGCTCCATTTGAAAAAACGACATCAGTTAAACCTGTACATCCCGAAAACGCTCCCCCCCCCATTGAGGTTAATTTATTGGGTATTGTAATATTAGTTAAACCTACACAACCATTAAACGCACACTCCCCTATTGAAGTTACACTATTAGGTATTGTTACATTAGCTATATTTGTACAACCGTCAAACATATATCCTGGTATTTCAATAACTCCATTTGAAAAAACTACATCAGTTAAACCTGTACACTCCTTAAAGGCCCCTTTACCCATTGTAACTCTATTGGGTATAGTAATATTAGTCAAACCTCTACAATAAGAAAAAGCATAATTTCCAATTAAGGTTTCACTATTGGGTATAGTAATATTAGTCAAACCTCTACAATAAGAAAAAGCTGATTCACCTATTTTAGTTACACTTTCAGGTATAGTTACATTAGCTAAACCAACACAACAATAAAACGCATATTTTCCAATTATGGATACACTTTGGGGTATAGTAATATCCACTAAACTAGTACATCCATTAAACGCAGATTCACCTATTTCAGTTACACTATTAGATATCGTAACATCTGTCAACTCAGTACATTTCTTGAACATTTTATTCGGCACTTTTTTCACTCTTTCTCCAATCTTCACAATTGAAATAGGACTACCAGTAAATACATCATAATACTCTGCAATTGCTGGATTACCACTTTCTGGTTCTTTTATACAATTAATTGCATTAAATTCTACTTCAGTCAATTTTTCACAATTAAAAAATGCACAACCATCCACATATTCCACTTGCTCGGGAATCGTTATCTTTTTTAATTCACTACAGCCATCAAATGAATATGATTTAATTGCTATAACACTTTTCCCAAAGTCAACACTAGTTAATTTATCACAATTTGCAAATGCCTTACTCCCTATTTCTATTACAACATATTTGCAATCCACTAGTTCGATTTTATTATAAAATATTTTACCATGCACAACCGTATCTGGTATTACAACATCCCCAGCATACATATTTTCACCTTTAGAAACTACCCTTACCGTTCCCATAGTACAATCCTTCGTAGGACTTACTATCTCCTCATATCTTATTCCATCAACTTCAAATTGTTCAGATCTAATATTATTGCCAACCAATAAAAGCATTAACAATATCAAAATCTTTTTATAACATTTTTCCACTTTCATAACCATTTATTTTATATACAATACGACTTCATCCTTGTTCACGATTCATATATTTTACGCCACACGCCACCATGCATTACATAGCATTGCAACGACAGTAAATTTCCACACCACACCACATCTCCACTTTTCCATTCACCATGACAATATGATTCACCAAGACGAGGCAATTCTTCAAGGTTCGGCAATTTTTCAAGTGTACATTCTATATTATCTCCCTTATAAATAATATCACTCACAACAGTCTCAACATCTATCATTTTTTGCTGATTACCTTCAGACCATTTATACCCATTTACAGCCTCACCATCATCCATCAATAATGTAGCTCCACAAATTGGGACATTAACATAAGAATACAAACCATCTACACACCGTTCTATTCTCAACATTGCTATCTTTTTAACATTTGATGATGGTAATGTATTCAATGCAATATTTACCATACTTTTGTTTTTTTCAAAAGAAATTTCACGATCTCCTACAAGTGTTCGTCCTAAATGCCTACTTTCATCGTAAATTTCAATTATCGTATATCTTATTTGAGAGCCGTTTCTTTCATAACAATTCTTATACTTTGTGTCATCCACTTCGATTTCATAAATATTAGTGCCTTCTAAAATATCATTTTCAATGAAAGCAGATCTATTTATTCCAGTTGTAACTTTTTTACCACTAACAACACTTTGAATACTATATATATGACTAAATTCATTAAACTCATGAAAGTCTGAAGTTACATTCGTGTCATAGTAATAAGGCTCCGAGGTATGCGTCTCTTCTATCACCGTTAACAATCCCATTTTTATTCCTGTGGGTTCATATTCATTCACATCTTCATAAAAACGAGTTCTATAACAATTGGTTATAACAATATTTGCCCACCCATCTGTTACCACATCATATTCACATAATTCCGATATATTATGAGATTGTAATATATTTACTTTCATAAAATTCACAAATGTATTATTTTGAAGTGTAACACATTGTAAATAATCCGATTTGGGAAACTCTATACGCCTAATTCTTATTGTTGGATGAGAGCCTTTCCAAAAAACATTGTCACACACACTCACAGAAGACCCTCGTATATCCAGTTTTATGCCATATTCACTATGATTACCATTATATGTTATTCCTTGACATCGATTTATCATAACATCGGAATTAAGAATATTCCCTTGTATTACTCCGCCCTTACATTGATCAATTCTTAACGCCCCAATCTTATTATGATATGTTGCAACATGATTACCACAAAATCGAAGCGCATCACCCAAACCACTTAAATCAAATGCATATATCGGTTTAGGAAAATCTAACGCATAATCATAATTCTCTCCTAAGCTAAAACTATTATCATGAATATATCTATTATCCGAATAATCTATATATGTACCACTACATAATTGCGTTAACCCAAAACTGCGAACATTATCAATTTCAATTTTTCCTGCAAACAATATTCCTTTGTAGTGATGAGGTAATGGTATCACTTCATTTTGTCCTTCTCTAATAAATTTATAGATACTTTCCCAATACACTAAGTCTATTCCAGAGATTCTTGTAACCCTTGGACGCGTAGGACATTCAATAACATTATGAAAATATATAATATCGGTTACTTCAGAATCATCGTTTTTGCTTGTTTCAACCTTAATTTCATCACAAATATTCACAACTATCATATACCCAGTTTCAATACCAGCCATTTCTGCACTTATATGATTATATGGTTCTGTTGCCAATGGAAATGGAATATCTGACAATCTTATTTGAACTTCAGCATTAGACTTAGCTTTCTCTCTAACAATAGCTACAGCTTTTTGATAAGAAGATAATCCAATATAATACGGATAAAGAACAGTACCTCTTGTAGCACCTTCTATATCAGGACCAACTCCGATAAGTTGGATTCCCGATGTAACTCGAATATGATTCTTAATACAATAAATTCCTTGAGGAAGACGAACCTCTCCCATTCCTTTCAACTTTATCGCTGTATTAATTGCAATGCTATTATCAATCAAATCTATATCATTTTCTTTATTATTATCCTTTCTTCCATCTATACCTTTTTCAATATTCTCAGGTTTTATTAGTGAGCTAGTGTCCTCCATCCCAAACCACGAAGCATAAACAGTTCCCTTTATATTCCATGTCCCACATAATTCAACACCTTTAGAACACTTGAAAATTTGATAATCACCAGCAACTATATTTGTTCCTTCATCACCATAATGTATACCTGTTGATTCTATATTACTTGTATTTCCGCTTTCATCTGTTTCAGCAACACAATCGCCTCCATACACCTTTAAAATATTAGGACCATTATAACACAAAGAACCGCCCTCAAAATGAACTTCTGAGCCTAAAAATACAACCTCCACATTATCCTCAATCTCATAATCATATAAGAATACCTTATGTGATTTCAAATTTAATTCATTCATATTTCCTTCCATATATAAAAATTTAAATTATTCCATTACAAATATAAACAAATTCAGCAAAAAAACAATAAAAAAAACAAACAAAAATCTCCAAAAAGAGCCACAATAAACATTTCAGCTCCTCTTCTATCTATTTTCAAGTCCTCACATCACCACTTTTGTCTGACTCAAAACTACTTTCTCAATGTAAAGTCAAATCTCAACCCTCCATTTGGACGGTTGCTTGCTATTATGGTTCCTCCATGAAATTGGACAGCGTGTTTTACTATGGCAAGTCCAAGCCCTGTGCCTCCTTTTTGTCTTGATCGACCTTTATCCACTCGGTAGAATCGTTCAAATAGGCGTGTTAATTGTTTCTCTTCCACACCTACCCCATCATCTTCGAAGCGTATAGCACACTCCTTGTCATCGTTGGCAATAAGTGAGATATAAATATTCTTACCTTCCGAATAGGCTATTGCATTTTCTACAAGATTGCGAAATATAGAACCAATAAGCGACAGATTACCATTTATTACCACTCGTTCATTAAAGTCGGTATGCAATGTCATACGCTCCTCATCTGGCATTACCGCCAACTCTATGGCTATCTCACACAATATATCATTAACAACCACTTCCTCTTTACCAATAAGCGCACTTCCGTCTTCCATTCTGGTAATCAAAGACACATCGGTCAACAATCGTCTCAGGCGTTCATTGTTAGTATAACACCTTTCTATTAGCTCTTGCCTTTTGTCTTCACTAAGATTAATACCCGAAAGCAAAGTCTCAAGACACACTTGTATCGATGCAACTGGAGTTTTCAGTTCGTGATTTATATTATTCGTTAGCTGTCGCTTAATTCGCATCTTCTCTTGTTCTTCTCGCAAAGTTGCCTCATAAGCGATATCTCTGTCCTTAATGGTTTGCTGCCATTGAGCATAAAGTTGAATAATATGATTTGAAATCGAACCGAGTTCATCATTTGGGAATGGCACATTATCATCAAAGGCCTCTCCTTTTTTAGCTTTATCGGCAAACCTATTTAGTCGTTCAATGGTCTTCCCTATTCTTCGTGTAGCGTAATATGCTACCACACTCATCACAGAACTGATAATAATCATTATCCCCAAGAAATTCCAATCGGCCTTTAACAACTCACGAAGGGTTGATGAATAAGGTATGGCAGTTCGAATTATTGTTTCTTTTCCCTTGGTTGCCGAGTAGAAATATTCGCGTCCGTCACTCGTTGATTGTCGCCCGATGTGATATCCATGACCTTTCTTTAATGCAGCAGCAACCTCTGGACGATGGCTGTGATTATCCAGCGAGTCCACCAATATCATATTATCATAAATCACATCTCCCGAAAGTGTAATTACCGAAATACGAAGATCTTCGAATGGCTTCGCATGCGTTGCAATATACTCTTCATACGATTGATCTTCTTCCACCAATTCGAGAATATGACTATTGTACATCTGAAGCTGCGCATTCAAGAAATCCGACTTATATTGCTTTTCTCGCAGATATTGGAATCCTATAAAACACAGGATTAGAGTCAACGAGAAAGCAAGCAACATTAAAAACAGTCGCTTGTGATATGATATTTTAATCGCGGAAGCCATAACCAAATCCTGAACGAGTTACTATATACGAACCATAAGGTCCAATCTTTGATCGCAGACGGGTGATATTCACATCGATAGTACGATCAAGAACTACCACCTCGTTACTCCATATACGGCTGAGAATCTGCTCGCGAGAGCATATCTTTCCTCGATGCAAAATCAAATAAGCCAACAGTTCAAACTCCTTGCGAGCGAGTTTCACCTCATCACCATCTACAATGCAACGCTTAAATTCCAAATCAAGGTACAAACCTTCAATCTTAAGCACATTGGGTTTCTCTACGGATGTCGACGCCACCGTTTTCTGCCCCGATGTTCGTCTCAAGACACTCTTCACGCGAGCTATAACATTACGAATTGTGTATGGCTTCATAATGTAGTCATCGGCACCAATATTTAGCCCCATTACCATATCGTCTTCCGAATCACGCGCAGTGCAGAAGATTATCGGAATGTTCGCTGTTGTAACATCGGCCTTCAACATCTTTGCCATCTTGATACCACTTATCTCTCCCATCATTATATCTAGGAGTATCAACGAGTATTGCTTAATATCCAGCATAAGGGCATCTTCGGCACTTAGTGCTGTATCAACATCATATCCCTCGTTCTCGAGGTTTAGTTTCAAGACTTCACATAAAGTCTCTTCATCGTCCACTATCAATATACGCTCAGCAGCCATACATACATCTATTATTATTCTACAAAATTATAGATAAAAACCTTACTTAATACTATCCGAAATAAGATTTAATGAAAATGTAATATTTTTTCGAAAAAAAATCTGCTTTTAACAAAAGACTCATTATTTTGAAACTTTTATGAAACAAGTATTTTGTTCCTTTGCAATCGAAATTTTAATTTAATCTACATTTTATGGGTATATTGCAAATATTTACGCTGTTGGGAGCATTGGGTATGTTCCTTTACGGAATGAACCTAATGAGTTCTGGACTACAAAAAGCGGCAGGTGACAAATTGAGAGGATTTTTATCTGCCATGACATCAAATCCTTTTAAGGGTGTTATGACTGGTTTGGGTATAACATCTATTATCCAATCGTCTTCGGCTACTACTGTTATGGTAGTAAGTTTTGTTAATGCAGGACTTCTTACTCTCACACAAGCTATCGGTGTCATTATGGGTGCCAACATTGGTACAACCGTAACGGCTTGGATGGTATCATGGTTGGGATTTAAAGCCGACATTTCTATTCTTGCCGTGCCATTAATGCTATTCGGTTTCCTTTGCTCTAATTCTAAAAAGGATCAACACAAAAACATAGGCGAACTAATCGTCGGTTTCTCGCTTCTATTCTTGGGGCTATCATTCATGAAAGAATCAGTGCCCGACCTTCGCGAGACACCTCAAGTATTGGAATTCGTAACATCATGGGCTGCTCATGGTTTCGGTTCTGTACTACTATTCCTTGCATTTGGTACTGTTTTGACATTGGTACTACAGTCATCGTCAGCCACTATGGCCATTACTCTTATCATGTTGAGCCTGGGCTGGATTCCTTTCAACATGGCGTGTGCTATGGTGCTTGGTGAAAACATCGGTACTACTATCACTGCAAACATCGCAGCCTCGGTAGGTAACACACAAGCCAAGCGTGCCGCAATGTCCCACACCATCTTCAATGTGTTTGGTGTTATTTGGGCATTGATATTGTTCAATCCTTTCTTACAATTAGTTGGTACTATCACCGAAAACCTTTTTGGATTGCCTAATCCAGCTGCCGATGGATTTGCGATAACTGAAGCAAATTCGGCCGAAGGTACAGCAGCTTTGTATGGTCTATCAATGCTACACACTCTTTTCAACACCATTAATACTTTGATAATGGTTTGGTTTACTAAGTGGATTGCATTGGCTGTAAGTAAGATCGTTCGTGCTCCTAAGAATCAAGAAAAGGAAGTTTTCCGCCTCAAGTATATCTCTGCTGGACCTTTGGCTACTCCTGAATTATCAGTTGAACAAGCTTTCAACGAAATCATTCACTTTGCTAATATTTCAAAGAACGGAGCTAATTATGCCAAGGAAGCTATCAACAATGCCGACACCAATATGTTTGAGGAATTGAGAGCTAAACTTGTAAAATATGAAGAGATTTCCGACCGCGTAGAATACGAAATCGCTACATTCTTGAATGGTGTTTCAGTCGCAGAAATCAGCGAAAGCACTTCCATCAAGATTAAGTCAATGTATAAGATTGTTGGCGAATTGGAATCATTGGGCGACTCGGGCGAAACTATCAGCCGCATACTTTCAAGAAAGAATGTTCACAACAAGAAGTTTGATGCTAACGACATCAAAAATCTCAACGAAATGGCCGATGCTGTAATTGCTGCCTACGATGTGATGATTGACAACTTAAATGCTGCTCACAAGGGCGAACTCACCAACATCACCAACGCTTACAATGCTGAAGAACGACTCAACACACTTCGCAACAATCTTCGTGATGCTGTGATCGAAGACATCGACAATGATGGTAAGAACTATCAAGCAAGTGTTTATTTCATGGATATTATCAACGCATTCGAGCGTATGGGCGACTTCATGATAAATGTGTCGCAAGACCTTGAAAATGGATTTATCCACAAATAAGTTGCCATCTCATATTTCTATTGCAAGCGAAAACGATTACTTTTCGCTTGCAATTCTTTTTAGCACACTTTCTACTCAATCACACTTTTTTCCCTATCCACAACTGTATCAGCGAAATACCTCCAATTAGCTATTTATGCGCTTTTTCCCACTTTTTAGAGCCTCAAAAACACGCAAAAGGCACATTTTCAACGCAAAACATCATTTTTTAGCCCTAAAATTTGCACATTTGTACGAAAAATATGTAATTTTGCGCCATATTTGAGAAAATACTATTTTTATCAAGTTTTTATTAACTATTTATTTTTAAGATGAACGTAGAAATTATTGGAGAATGGGCTGGTAAAGCATGGACAGCTCTAAATGAACAAGGTGCCTTGAGTATGAAGGGTTTGAAGAAAGCTACTAAGCTTAAAGAAAAAGAACTTTATGCAGCTATCGGTTGGTTGGCTCGCGAAGGCAAGCTTAACATCAACGAAACTGAAGAAGAAATTGTGATCGCACTTATCTAATTTAGATTTCAAACAAACTTTTTATAAGAGAGAGGGGAAACGAATCGTTTTCCCTCTCTTGTTTTATATACTTTAATTTCGTAATTTTGCATTAAATATTATTTTCTAAAAAACATTTCTAATTTACCTTATGGCTAAAATAGGCTCTTTAATGACTAGTGTGGGTCGCAAAGCGCTACTTCTTGGTAGTGGCGAACTTGGTAAAGAAGTTGCTATCGAACTAATGCGCCTTGGCGTTGAAGTGGTAGCATGCGACAAGTATCCTAATGCTCCTGCTATGCAAGTGGCTCACCATTTCCATGTGTTCAATATGCTCGACGGAGACAAACTTCGTGAAGTTATCAAACTTGAGCAACCCGACCACATCATTCCTGAAGTAGAAGCTATCGCAACTCCTGTTCTTGTAGAACTCGAAAAGGAAGGTTACAATGTTACTCCTACTGCTAATGCTGCTTGGCTCACTATGAATCGCGAAGGTATTCGCCGTCTTGCTGCCGAAGAACTTGGCATCACTACTTCTCGTTACAAATTTGCTTCTACCGAAGAAGAATTTTATGCTGCAGTTGAAGAAATCGGTATTCCTTGCGTCGTTAAGCCTATCATGAGCTCATCGGGTCACGGACAAAGCACTATCAAGAAACAAGAAGATGTGGCTGCTGCTTGGCAAAACGCACAAGAAGGTGGTCGAGCTGGTGCTGGCCGTGTTATCGTAGAAGGATTTGTTGATTTCGACTACGAAATCACTCTTCTCACTGTGCGCAACATGCTTGGCACTCAATACTGCGAACCTATCGGACACATTCAAATCGATGGCGACTATCGCTATTCTTGGCAACCTCAACCAATGACTCCTGCTGCCTTGCTTAAGGCTCAAGAAATAGCTAAGAAAGTTACCGATGCTCTTGGTGGCTATGGTATCTTTGGTGTTGAATTGTTCATCAAGGGCGACGAAGTAATCTTCAGCGAAGTTTCACCTCGTCCTCACGACACTGGTATGGTTACTATGATTTCGCAAGACCAAAGCGAATTTGCACTACATGCTCGCGCTCTTCTCGGATTGCCTATTCCTTCTATTCGTTTCTTCGGTCCTTCGGCTTCACGCGCTATCGTTGTTGAAGGCGAAACTAACCGCATCGAATTCGACAACCTTGAAAAGGTGCTTGCCGAACCAGGCGTACAAATGCGCATCTTTGGCAAACCAGAAATCAACGGACACCGTCGCATGGGCGTTATCCTTGCTACCGACGAATCAGTTGAAGCTGCTCGCGCTAAAGCTGAACGCGCCTACGAAGCTCTAACTGTCAATGTCCTTTCTCGCGGAGAATAATCAACAAACCTCATAACACAATAAAAGCTACCCAAATCTGGGTAGCTTTTATTATATCAAGTCATTTCAACTAGTTTACTTCTTTTCCAATTCAGCATCTACTGCTGCAGCAAGTTCTTCACCTTGTAAACCGCGTGATACGATAGTTCCATCAGGAGCAAATAGAATAATGTGAGGAATGCCTGAAATACCATATAGATCAGTTGGACCTGTTTGAGCATCAAGCATCACTGGCCATTCAATTTTGAATGTTTCGATAGCTTGTTTTGTATCTTCTACCTTGTCCCACACTGCAACACCAAGAACTGTTAAACCTTTATCTTGGTGCTTCTTAAGAATTTTAACCAAGTTAGGAATTTCACGCTTGCAAGGACCACACCAGCTTGCCCAGAAGTCTACCAACACATAGTTGCCCTTACCTACATAGTCCGACAACTTTTCACCAGTTGATTCTACTGTGAAATCAGTAAACATCTTTCCTTCTGCAGTAAGTTCCAATTGGTTGAATGCCTTCACTTGCTTTGCAATACGAGTGTATTCCTTGTAGTTAGCTGGTGCAAGTGCAAGAGCTGAATCAAGTTGTGCCTTGTTTTCATACTTATAGAACATTCCTTGTACGAATGCATAGTAACCCACAGGATTTTCCTTGTTTGCTTCGTAAGCCTTATCAAGTACATTCAAATATGCTTCCATTTGAGCTGCACCCTTTAGAGTTGTGTCAGTCAACACAGTCTTCAATTCAGCACTCATAGCCTCAAGAGCAACATTGCTTGGTGTTCCCGATGCTACACCAAGTGTATCGATTGTAATTTCACCAGGTTCAACTACAAATTGCATTCTGCCCTTTTGCATTGCAAGACGAGCCACATAAGGAGTGTCAACCACGCCTTCGAAGTGTACGCACTTGTTAGCAACCACAGCACTATCCACAGTAGCACCATTGTCATAGTTCATTAGATACACCATCTTGCCGTCGTTATCCGAATTAGAGAACACAGCAGTTACTGAATACTTGTTGTCGGCACACGACATCATCATCAATGCCGCCATTGCGCCCATAAATAACTTTTTCATTTTTCGTTTTTTATTTAGTTTCTTATTATTTACATTTCAATACTTTCTCAACTTACAAAGATACACAAGCATTTTGAATTTTCCTCTCACATTCACCATTTTTTTCACTTATTTCATCTTACAACAAAATTTTCGTATTTTTGTAAAAACAATCACCAATTGCCTATGCGTTACACATTGTTCACCATAATCGCACTATTATCATGCATCATCTGCGCTTCAGCACAAGAAGCTATCGACATCAAGCCAATTCTCAGCTCTAATTGGCATCAACACTCGCCTTTCAACGATGCCACTCCATTTGGCAATCGCAACAACAAAACGCCTATTGGCTGTGGTGCTGTGGCAGCAGGACAAATACTCAACTATCATCGCACTCTCGACCACGGCTACGGAACAAAGGCTTATTATAGCTATGGAAAGAATCGCAATGACTCTTTACTTATCATAAAACACTTTGAAGAATCTAAATTTAATTGGGGCTTCATTAGAAACTCTTATAATAATTCGAATAAGAAACGCGACTATTCCGATATTTATGCCCAATCGGTTGCCGACTTCCTTTTTCAAGTAAGCATTGCAATGCACACCCACTTCAATGACGGTGGCAGTTCTACTACTACCAATGGCATCACTTTGTGGGGGTTACATCACCATCTGCACCTTTCACCGAAAGCCATCATCCGACATCGCTACCATTACACTACCGATGAATGGAAGGCTTTAATTAATGAGCAATTGCAAGCTAAGCAGCCTGTATATTATGCTGCGCACCACAATTTCATCGGTAAAACTGGCGAAGCCGTACGACAAGGGCATGCTTTCGTTATTGATGGCGTAAATCCTAAAGGTGAATATCACGCCAACTATGGTGGTGGAGACAACAATAAATTCACCGACCTAAACATATTAAATAATAATTCTTATCAATTTCCTGGTAATGAGCACACTTGCTATTCTAATAGCCAACGCATGATTACCGATTTCATTCAAACCGAAACCGACACTATCTATAAGAATCGTTCCATGATGATATCATCGCCTATCGTCATCAATAGCAATCCTTACGAAACCGAATGGACTTTCAACAATGATGAGTCGTTTTATCTTGAAACAAGCGTTCAAAACTACAACATCTTTAACGAAACGCTTCAATATTCTTTAGGCGTTTATAAGGATTCTGAGCTATATACTGTTCTCGACATTTACACTATCACACTACCACGCATAGGCTCAAGAGAATTACGCCGACAATTCAAACTACCCGATTATCTCGAAAACGGGGACTACAAAATGTACTTAGTGTCTCGCAACTCCGATTATCCTTCATGGAAAAAACCTATTGAATGCTTGCCTACTGTTATAAAGATGAAAGTTGAAAATGATCAGATTCACCTGTCTATCCCACCTAACAGGACTCTGCCTTCACGCCTATTTTTGCGTGAGCCTATCACAGAGGTTAAAGTTCCCGAATCTAACGGAACGAGTTTCCTTTTGGCTCTCAAAAACCCTTCTCAAAACAATTTCGAGAACAAACTGCAAATTAATATCACTGTCGACGGCGAAACTCATAGCTTTTCTATGATGGCTTCGGTATATTCTGGCACTGAGGTTGATTACCACATCTCTATTCCTAATAGCGCCCTTAAACTCAAAAACAAGAGTTACACGGTAACAGCCGAATATTTTGAGCACAACGACCGAACATTCAAAACACTCTCAACTACCGAACCTCCCGAAGAAATGTTATTCCCAAATTGGGAAGAATAAAGCTATAAAACAAATGCGCTGAACTCACTATCAAGTCCAGCGCATTAATATTTATAATCTTATTTTTATCAAATAATACCTTGAGCCATCATAGCCTTAGCAACTTTCATAAAGCCTGCCACATTAGCACCCTTCACGTAGTTCACTGTACCATCGGCTTCAGTACCATATTTAACACATTGTTCATGAATATTCTTCATGATACTTTGCAACTTAGCATCTACTTCTTCGGCACTCCATGAGAATTTTTGTGAGTTTTGAGCCATTTCAAGACCCGATACCGATACACCACCCGCATTAGCTGCCTTACCTGGAGCATACAATATCTTTGCTTCCAAGAATTGACGCACTGCTTCTGGAGTTGATGGCATGTTTGCACCTTCGCTCACTGCGATAACTCCATTTTCAAGAAGCATCTTTGCATCGTCGCCGTCAAGTTCGTTTTGTGTAGCACTTGGCATAGCAATATCACACTTCACCTTCCATGGGCGTTCGCCATCGAAGTATTCGCAATCATATTCTTCGGCAAATTCCTTAATGCGGCCACGATAGATATTCTTTAGCTTGAAGATATAGTCAAGTTGTTCTTCAGTAATACCATCTGGAACATAAATAGTACCATTTGAGTCGCTCATTGTTACCACCTTTGCACCAAGCGACAATAGTTTCTTAGCTGTATAAGTAGCCACATTTCCCGAACCAGAAATTGCAACTTTCTTGCCCTTGATGTCGATGCCACGAGTAGCAAGCATATTCAGCAAGAAATACACATTACCGTAACCTGTTGCTTCAGGACGAACAAGCGAACCGCCAAATTCCAAGCCCTTACCAGTGAATGTACCTGTGTTTTCGCGAGCCATCTTCTTATAATAACCATACATATAGCCCACTTCACGGCCACCTACTCCAATATCACCTGCAGGAACATCGGTTTCTGCTCCAATGTGACGCCACAATTCAGCCACATATGCTTGGCAGAAACGCATCACTTCCATATCGCTCTTACCTTTAGGGTTGAAGTCGGAACCTCCTTTACCTCCACCCATTGGCAATGTTGTAAGTGAGTTTTTAAATGTTTGCTCAAATGCCAAGAACTTCAAGATTGATTGATTCACCGATGAGTGAAAACGAATACCACCCTTATAAGGACCTATTGCATTATTATGTTGAATACGGTAACCCATATTGTTTTGTACTTTTCCCTTATCGTCTACCCATGAGATACGGAATGAGAAAATTCTATCAGGCAAACATAAGCGTTCTATTAGATTGTAGCGCTCAAACTCAGGATGCTTGTTATATTCTTCTTCGATTGTAGTTATAACTTCCTCTACTGCCTGCAAATATTCAGGCTCATTAGGAAACCTTCTTTTCAAATCATTTAAGACTTCTGATGCTTTCATTTTGCTATCCTTTCTTTATTGTGATCATTATTTCGATGCAAATATAGTATAAAAAAATGTGCAAAACTAACAATTTTGCACATTTTTCTCATTTTTATTAACAATATTCAATAGAAATTGAATATTCATTTTATTTTTGCTTGCATCTATCTTACTTTTCCAACAAAGATTCATAGAAGAATCGGAACATTGCTGGGCGAATGTCGATTGAACCGAATGCCTTGTTATTGCGAGTTGGATTTACTCTATTACACAAGAAGATGAATGTTACATCATGTGTTGGGTCTACCCAGAACACTGTACCTGTGAAGCCAAGGTGTCCGTAAGTTTCAGCTGGTGCTTCATCACATGTTGGTGAACCTTGACCTTCTTTGTTTGGAGCACGGTCAAATCCCAATCCTCTACGAGACTTTTCGCTTCTTTCTTCAGTAAATTGCTTAGTTGTTGCTTCGCTCAAGTAGCGTTCGCCACCATACACACCGCCGTTAAGCCACATTTGACACAACTTAGCAAGGTCATTAGCATTTGAGAACAAACCTGCATTTCCGGCAATACCGCCCGAGAATGCATTTGTTTCGTCGTGAACATAACCCCACACTTTTTGCTTACGCATTGCTTCGTCATATTCTGTTGGAGCTACTTGACAACGAGGGAACTTATCAAGTGGACGATATGTAGTGTGCCATGCGCCAAGTGGTGCATAGAAATTCTTTGTTACATATTCATCGTGGCGCACGCCTGTTGCATGTTGTTCTGCATCCATTAGCAAGCAGAAGTTCACACAGCTATAACGCATCTTCTTGTTAGGCATAAGTTTAATTGTATAAGCGTTATGCATCACAGTGTCATAAGCTGCTTCATGCAACCACAAGTCATCACCTATCTTAATATTATACTTTTCGCTCTTTTCCTTAGCCACAAGGTCGCTGCGCAAATTTCCATCTTTATCAGTCATTATATTATAAATAGGTAGAGATGGGATGTAACCTGTTTCGTGATACAAGAATTCGCGTAGTGTAAGATCTTGACGATCGGCACGGCGCATTCCTGGCACATACTTACTCATCTTTTCATCTACATTTAGCAAACCTTCATCACAAGCCTTCATGATACCAGGTAGTGTACCTGTAGCCTTTGATACCGATGCAAGGTCATATAGAGTGTTAGTTGTTACTGGCAATCCAGTTTCATAGTCTTGCACACCATAAGCAAGGTTTGCAATTACCTTACCACGACGAGCTATCAATACTTGGCAACCTGGGAATGCGCCAGCACGCAAACAACGATTTGCAAGGCGATCAATCTTCTTCAACATGTCGCTGCTCACACCCACTTCTTCAGGAACTGTGTAACCCAAGCGAGTTGCTTCATATTTCACACCGTCGCCCACCTTAGCCACGCCTTCGATTGTGATTGGCGATGTACCTTTCGCGCCATTACCACCGAATATTGTTTGTGCTGCATAGTCTTGTGCCAACTCATCTGCGCTCCATGCAATAACTGCTGTTTTGCACTTTGCCACTTGAGCCTTGAACAATGATGCGTCATACGAACGGCAGAAGAACACTGGCACCACATTATCACATTGTGCCACGATTGCTTCAAGAGCCTTCACATACACTTCGTCAGTACCATACACACCTACTATAATAGTGTTATATTCTTTCAACTTGTTAAGCAATGTATTAAGAGTTGCACCTTTAATATATGCAAACTTTCCAGTCTTTGCATACATTTCACAACGATCTTGGAACATACTTGTTACGCCTGCCATATCACCAAGTGATACTACTGCAATATTTTTCTTATCAAGTGCCTTTACTGGAAGCACTTCACCTTCGTTCTTCACCACTGTTATCGAAGCAGCTGTCAAAGTACGATTTAACAATTTAGCTGCTGGTGAATGCGCTGCATCTGCAAGCTTTGCAATATCAACAAACTTTCTTTCGTTTGCGCCCAATGCATATTTATAACGAAGCATCTTCTTACAACCTTCGTCGATACGCTTTTGCGATACTTCACCCTTCTTCACAGCTTCCAAAATTGCGGCAATTTCCACTGGTGGGTTCTTTGGCATCAACAACACATCATTTCCGGCCTTCAATGCAGCCAAACTGCGTGAACCTTCCACCACTGCACCTTCCATCGACAATGCATCAGTGAAGATCAAGCCTTCAAAGCCCATCTTGTCCACCAATAGATCGTTCACAGCCTTTGCGCTCAACGATGTTGGTGTACCTGTTGCATCGATTGCAGGGATATTCAAGTGTGCTGTAAGCATACCGCCATAACCAGCTTGTATATAATCAGCAAATGGCTTCAATTCGCATTGTTCAAGTTCGCCCATCGACTTAGTTACCGATGGCAATGTCTTGTGCGAATCATCATGTGTTGAACCATGACCAGGAAAATGCTTTCCTGTCGACAACACACCTTCTTCTTCCATACCGCGAGCATATTCAAGTGCATATGCAGTTACAAAGTCAGGTGTTTCACCGAAAGCACGACGACCAATTACTGGATTCTTTGGATTATCGTTCACATCAAGCACTGGTGCAAAATTTACATGCACACCAGCAGCCTTCATTTGGCGTCCTGTTTCCTTACCATATTCATATATAAGAGCCTTATCTGTCACAGCACCAAGCGACATACTACGAGGATAGTCTTTCACGCCATCAAGACGCATTCCAAGTCCCCATTCGCCATCGATTGTCATCATCAATGGTGTGCGAGCAAGTGTTTGGAACTCGTTATACAACGACACATAGTCGTTCATACTCATTTCATGGAAGATAAGACCTCCAAGGTTGTAAGCCTTTACAAGTTTCTTCAACGAGTCGAGTTTTTCGCCCTTTTCGCGAGGTGAAACGCCTATCACCATCATTTGTGCCACGCGTTCTTCCTTACTCATTTTCTTAAACTCGGCTTCGACCCATTTGTTCATCGCCTTTTCGTCAACATTCTTCATAATGTTAGGCACGACAGCACTTGCCACCGACACTCCCATCATCACAGCAAGAAGTAACGATCCAATTCGCTTTAAGTTTCTCATCTCAATCTTATTTTAGGTTTATATTTTATTCTATTTCTATTATTCCACAAGTTTCATTCTCAACTCGTCTTCGCCATCGATAACTTTGCCTTCCTTTGTAAGTTTTGCGATGTAGTCAAGATAGCGCACCGACACCTTCACATTATCGGCAAACAAGCGCTTTGTTCCCACAAGCGATGTCATATAATCGCCACCATTTGCAAGATAGTCAAGGGTTGCCACATTATATTTCTTCTTTGGATTAATGTTTTTACCATTGATTTTAGCGCTTTTTATCTTCTTGTCTTTAGTATATTCTACTCTCAAATCGTCACTTGTTGCATCACCACCGCGTGCCACCATTATCTCAAGCGAACGAAGTAGCTGTTCGCCTGTAAGCTCCAACACCATCAAGCGATTATCAAATGGATACATCGAGTTTATAATACCTTCCGACACACTACCCTTTGGCATTGAGCGACGAATACCGCCCTTATTCATTATCGAGCAATCCACTTTCAAACCACTCACTTGAGCAGCGATATCGCGTGCAGCATCACTTGTCCAGTTTGCCAATGCGCCAAGTCCACGGTGCATTTCTTTTGCCGACACTGCCACTTCCTTATTCATCAACGAATCCACCACGCCCTTATATGGTGCAAGGAATGACACCAATTCTGGATAGTTAGCGCGGTCGTCATATCTCTTATCTACCGATAGCAAACGATAATCCACCACCTTCAACGCATCAAGGTCAATATCAATAAGTCCCACACGCTTACCATGGCTACCTGCTTGTGTTATAGGAATAATTCGCCCTTCTTTATTGGCCACAAGCCATTTAGCTCTCGAATTATTCTTATTAGGGTCAACCACTGTGTGAGTGTGTCCACCTATCACAAGGTCGATATCTGTACTGTTTTGCACAAGCTCCACATCGCCCACCAAACCTTCCGACGACATGTTATAACCGATGTGTGTAACTGCTATCACAAAGTCAACACCTTTGTCTTGCTTCAACATCTTCGCAGTTGCGTTTGCTGCTTCGATAATCGGACGAAATCCCACGCCCTTGCTGTTTGCGCTTACAATCAGTCCTTCTGGATCCAGATTCAACCCTATGAATCCTATTTTCTTTCCGTCAAACTCTCTAATTGTATAAGGTTCAAACAATCCTTCAAGCACAGTACCAGTAAAATCATAGTTTGTGCTTAGGCGTGTTGACTTCACATTCTTATAGAAATGAGCCAAGTCATTCATTCCATTATCATATTCGTGGTTACCGCATATAATAACATCGAAATTCATCTTATTGAATAGCTCATACTCCACCGCACCCTTAAATTCCGAGAAATACAACGATCCTTGCACTGCATCACCTGCATGCACACGCATCACATTCTTTTCGGCACATAGCACACTATCAAATATCACTTGTTGACGCAACACTCCACCTTTTCCATCGAAATCGGCGTCGATACTACTATGAGTATCATTCAATGTCAGTATCACAAGATGCTCTGCATTGGCACTCACCAATCCCAAGATTAGCGACATCACAGCACACACAATAAAGCGTTTCAATTTCATATCTTTTTGTTATTTTTTTAGAATTTACAATTAACTTACGAAAATACGCAAAATCATTCATTTCTTCAAGAATTTTTCCACAAATCCAATCGTAAACGCCACATTTTAAGCACAAAAAAAATCGCTGAGCATCAACTCAGCGATTTTTCTCTTATTTTGATCTTCTATTTTTTACTTGATAAGATCCTTACCTGTCATTTCAGCAGGTTGTGGAAGACCCATTATGTGAAGCATTGTTGGAGCCACATCGGCAAGAATACCATCTTCGATCTTAGCATCCTTGTTTTCTGTTACATACACACATGGTACTGGGTTCAACGAGTGAGCAGTATTTGGTGTACCATCTTCGTTGATAGCGTTATCAGCGTTACCGTGGTCAGCAATGATAATCACTTCATAATCGTTAGCCTTAGCAGCTTCTACAACTTGTTCTACGCACTTATCCACTGTCACAACAGCCTTTTCGATAGCTTCGTAGATACCAGTGTGGCCCACCATGTCACCATTAGCGAAGTTAACCACGATGAAATCATACTTTTGAGTACCGATAGCGTCAGCAAGCTTGTCTGCCACTTCAGGTGCGCTCATTTCAGGTTGTAGGTCATAAGTTGCCACCTTTGGTGATGGAACAAGAATACGATCTTCACCTTCGTATGGAGTTTCACGACCACCATTGAAGAAGAATGTAACGTGAGCATACTTTTCAGTTTCTGCGATGTGAAGTTGCTTCTTGCCAAGTGATGCTACATATTCACCGATTGTATTGTTAACATTTTCTTTGTCAAACAAGATGTGCAAGCCCTTGAATGATGCATCGTATGGAGTCATACAGTAGAATTGAAGATTTGGAATAGTCTTCATTCCTTCTGCAGGCATATCTTCTTGAGTAAGCACCACTGTAAGTTCCTTAGCACGGTCGTTACGATAGTTGTAGAACAACACTACATCACCTTCCTTGATTGTACCACCATTCACTGTGCTGTTTACGATAGGAAGCATGAATTCGTCAGTTACATCATTGTCATATGACTTTTGAACTGCAGCCACCATATCAGTAGCTTCTTCTCCCTTACCTTCGATAAGCATATCATAAGCCACCTTCACGCGGTCCCAACGCTTATCACGGTCCATAGCATAGTAACGACCAACGATTGATGCAATTACACCTGCGCTCTTGTCACAATGTGCTTGCAAGTCTTCGATAAAGCCCTTACCACTCTTAGGGTCTGTGTCGCGACCATCCATGAAGCAGTGGATAAACACATCCTTCAAGCCATATTCCTTTGCGATGTCGCATAGTGCATACACATGGTCAAGTGAGCTATGCACACCACCTGTCGATGTCAAACCCATGAAGTGGATAGCCTTACCATTTTCCTTTGCATATCCAAATGCGTTCTTGATTTCAGGATTTTCAAGAATTGATTTATCGCGAATTGACTTATTGATTTTTACAAGGTCTTGATAAAGCACACGACCTGCACCAATATTCAAGTGACCTACTTCACTATTACCCATTTGGCCATCAGGCAAACCCACATTTTCGCCACTTGCTTGTAGTTCTGAATGTGGATACTTAGCCAACAAGCTATCCCAGTATGGAGTAGCTGTTGATGAAATAACATCCGACTTTGACTTGTTTCCGATTCCCCAACCATCGAGAATCATCAATAATGCTTTCTTTGCCATAATTTTATCCTTATTTTGTTTATTATTTATTTCAACTCATTTCAAAATGCAAAGATACTGCATTTTTCGGCTATTATCGCTATTCTTCTCACTAAATTTACACAAAAAAAGCTATCCTCACTTTGTGAGAACAGCTTTTTATGAATTCGTCAGAATCTTGAATTAAGCTTCCTTGTTTACTACGCGACGTTCTTTGATACGAGCCTTCTTACCTGTAAGACCACGCAAGTAGTAAAGCTTAGCACGACGCACCTTACCATAACGGTTTACTGTGATGCTGTCAATGAATGGAGATTCCATTGGGAAAATTCTTTCTACTCCAATACCTGCATCGCTAATCTTGCGTACTGTGAAACGCTTCTTTGCACCTTCACCTACGATTTTGATAACAACGCCACGATATTGTTGGATACGTTCCTTGTTACCTTCTTTGATGCGATAAGCTACTGTGATTGTGTCACCAGCCTTAAATTCTGGGTGTTGCTTTCCTGTTGCGAAAGCTTCTTCTGCGACCTTAATTAAGTCTACCATTTCTTTTAATTTAAATAGTTTTACATAAACCCTTGCAACATAACAGGCCACTCTTTTCCTGCCAGCGATTACAAAAGCGGTGCAAAGTTACTCATTTTCCCCGAATTAGCCAAATGCTTTTTCAATCTTTTTTTTCTTCCTTTCAAAAACGCATCTCTTTCACCCTTTTATTCGCTCATAAAAACGACTCTTCTACCTACATCCGAAACCGGTTCCAGCACCATCAAATATTCCGACAAATATAAAACCTTATATGAATAATAAAAAACACTCGATGGAGCAGATGTATTCCTATACATTCTGCCACGCAACGCGTTTTTGTTTAACCAATTTTGCCTATTCTTATAATATCTTTTGGGATTTTTCGTATATAGTATTAAGTACTTCCCATTAGGCATACCAGGCTCCATACTTCGTGGACCATCCGACAATGCCCACTCACCAATTTCCAATTCTACCCCATATCCATTTCTGATTTCATACCACACTGGAACAGCAAATGTTGTTCTCGTAAAATATTGCGGATAAATTAACGACTTTAGTCCGTTATTCAGTCTAAAATACCACTGTTTTCCTACAATCTTCGACATCATCGACTCCTCTCCCATCAAGCTATCTGCTATCAAAGGATTCATCCTATTCTGCTCCTCTAAGGTTTTATCTCGTTCATACACATGCAACACACTATCAGGATGCGACACATTTATTGTAAACATATTGCGTCCTTCCAACGACATTATTTGGTAATTCACAGCTCGATAATTCCCGTTTGCATCGGGTTCATTCACTACAATATAATCACCTTCGGGATTCTTGCCTTTTTGCGACCAGTCAAATTTATCAACGGGCTGATTTGACATATAATACTCAAATGTTTTCTTCTCATCTACCAACTCTCCATTCTTTCGAGTCGGAAAAGAACGCGTTACATGCGTTTCGTTGAAATTTTCCACATATTTGCTTCGACGCCATGTGGCTGTATCAACACGATACCAATCTTTTCCCATCAAATCTTTTTGCTTGGGCTTCATCTTTACCAACTTTTCTTCCAATGGGCTATATTGATTTTCAAACACCAAAAGCCCTTCTCCACGAGGATAAAGCCACTCCAACATCAAGCGATTTGCCGATAGCGTTTTTATATCGTATGTTCGGGTTTGCCATTCACCATCTTCTTCCAAGTCATTAACCACCAAATATATCCCATTCATCGATTCACACACCTTCGAACGGTCAAACTTTGTTACTATTTCATTCGATAGATAAAACTCTCTGCGTTCCCACTTTGGAAATTCAGCGCGCCTATCTTCAGGCATTTTGCATTTAAAATAAGCACTATACCCAAAGGTCCATTCCATACCAGTTCGTTTATTATTCTCATCAAGCAGATACCACACCTTATCGGCAAGCAAATCTATTGTCGATTGGAATTTTCCTTCCTTTTTCATCTTGCCATCATCTTCAACTGTCACATAGAACTTTTGTGGCATGCTTTGAATGCTCACATTCTTCGTTTGCAATTGCACATCCGAAAGCTCTGCTATTTCATAGCATATAACATTATAGCCTCCTGTTTCATTTTTTGCACCTTGAAGAATAATATATTTCCCATTGCGATTCTTTCCCACTTTCGTAGTATCAAATCGTTCCTCCCACTTATATGATAAATAATACTTTTGAACTCTCATTTTTGTATTGCCTTCCTCATCGGCACTCACAATGAGGCGTTGCGTTCCTGTATACTTCACATAATAATTCTCATTTGACTTCATCGTTTTAAAGTCAAACTCATACCACTCCTTATTAATGAGTTGCTCCATTGTGGATTTTGCCTCAGCAACAAACATCGACGAAGCAAATACCACCATTAACAGCATATATAATTGTCTACTTACGTTCATCTCGTTATTTAATATCATTCATTTACTAGCATTATTATTCGATCAGGATGCCTTGCCGCTTGCCACAATACTTTGGCATCTGAAACGTATAAATTCCTAAACCAATACAAACTAAACCAATCAGGATAATATGCCCATTGAACATTATAAACGGCATCATTCAAACTACTACTTCTATTCATAGCATTATTTGTAAGGCACCAATCAGCTATACTCAATTCGCATTTATATCCTTTCTTTGTTTTCTTCCATTGAGGCGAAGCAAACTGTGTTTCGGTGTAATAACGAGGCCAATACATACGCTTTTCGCCATCTTCAATCCAATACCATTGCTTGCCCACCATCATAGCCTTCATTGACTTTCTCATACCCAAGCTATCAATTGTTACATATTTTGAAAGACTCAGTTCTTCGGCTGTTTTATCTCGATCATATATATGGAGTATGCTATCAGGATGCGATACATTTATAGTAAACATACTACTACCTTCAAGCGACATTATTTTATAATTCACTGCTCGATATTTTCCATCTGCATCGGACTCATTCACCACTAAATAATCTCCTTCCGGATTATTTCCTTTTTGCCTCCAGTCAAACTCCTCTGCGGGCTGATTTGACATATAATACTCAAATGTAAACTTATTATTCACCAATTCTCCATTCTTTCTTGATGGGAAAGAACGAGTTATATGCGTTTCAGTAAAAGTCTCTACATATTTAGTTCGTTGCCAAGTAGCGGTATCAACTCGATACCATTCCTTACCTATAAGATTCTTTTGCTGTGGTTTCATCTTAGACTCTTTCTCTTCTTTTCGGCTACGTTGAGATTCAAATATAATATTTTTTTCTCCACGAGGATACACACACTCAAGCATCAAGCGATCTGCCGAGAGCGTTTTTATGTCATATGTTCGCACTTGCCACTCTCCGTCTTCTTCTTGATCATTAATCACTAAGTATAAACCATTCTTCGATTTACCAACTTTCTTTCGTTTAAATTCAGTTACTATTTCATTCGATAAATAGAACTCTCGTCGCTCCCATTTTGGAAATTCTGTATACCTATTCTCTGGCAATTGACATTTATAACATGAACCATAATCAAAAGACCATTCCATACCAGTTCTATTTCCTTTATCATCAAGCATAAACCACAACTTATTTGCGAGCAAATCTATGGTAGGAACAAATATGCCTTCTTTGGTATCAGCATTCTCATCATTGGTTACATAGAAATTTCTCGGCAAGTCAAAATCACTTAGATTCTTAATATTCAATCTATTATCTGTGAGTTTCATTATTTCAAGACAAATAGTCTTTATTACTTCAACATTAGAAGTATCACGTTCACCTCTAATCACAATGTATTTACCATTACGATACTTTCCTACTTTCCGTGAATCAAATCTTTCCTCCCACTCATACGACAAATAATACTTCTGCACACGCATTCTTGTATTTCCGTCCTCGTCGGCACTCACCTCCAATCGTTGAGTTCCTGTATATCTCACATAACGGCTTTCGTCTGGTTTCATCGTTTTAAAGTCAAACTCATACCACTCCTTATTAATGAGTTGCTCCATTGTGGATTTTGCCTCAGCAGTCGACGCCACCAAGGTAACAATCATAGCTAATATTAATAGTACAGTTCTTTTCATCACAATACTTTTATGCGTTATTTGCAAGCAAATTTAGCCACTATTCCCCTCAAAAACCAAGAAAATTAGTACGCAAAAAATACGCAAATTCAAAAAATGCATGTTTTAATCGATATTTTTGATACTTTGCCCTCAAAATCTCAAGAAAAGAAGGCACAACAGAAAGAATCTGTTATGCCCTCTAAACTTATAATTTTTTCTATCCGAAAAATTATCCTACAAATTCTACGATTGGTTGACCAGCTGCAATCACTTCGCCTTCCTTCACAAGGATACGCTTAACTGTGTAATCGCCATCTGCTTCAATCTCGTTTTGCATCTTCATTGCTTCATACATCAACAATGATTGGCCTTTCTTAACCTTATCACCTGCCTTTACATGAAGTTCGATGATTGTACCACCCATTGGAGCCTTTAGTGTTGGACCTGTTACTGGACCTTCTTCTACATCGGCAGCATTAGGATCTACAAATTCAATCATTGGTTGACCTGATTGTACAACATCACCTTGTTGAACAAGAATACGCTTAACTGTATATTCGCCATCAGCTTCAATTTCGTTTTGCATCTTCATTGCTTCATACATCAACAATGATTGACCCTTCTTAACCTTATCACCTGGCTTAACCTTGATTTCTACCACTGTACCACCCATTGGTGCGTTAAGTGTTGGACCTGTTACAGGACCATCTGCCGCTGGAGCTTCTGCTACTGGAGCTGCTGGAGCTGCTTCTGCTACGCTACCACCTGCTGCTGCGAATTCTTCAGCACGACGATTTTCAAGGAATGTCTTTGCTACTGTTGGAAGAAGTTCAAGAAGCAATAGTTCTTGATTATCCTTAGCAAGCTTAACATTACCATACTTAGCAAGAGTTGGGTTATCTTGGCTCTTATATGAATTTACATCATAAGGTATTTCTTGTGCGCTACCTGTGATTTGTTCACGGAACTTAGGATCGATAGCTACTGGAGTCTTACCATATTCACCCTTAACCAATGATACGAATTGATTTGAAGTGTTCTTATAGTCATCATTACCTGCCTTGCGGCTCAATGCTACCATCACAGCTTGGCTACCTACGATTTGGCTTGTAGGAGTTACAAGAGGTACAAGACCTGCATCGCGACGCACCTTAGGGATCAACTTCATTGCATCTTCAAGCACATCTTCTGCCTTCAATTGACGAAGTTGAGCTACCATGTTTGAGTACATACCACCAGGTACTTCGGCTTCCTTAACGATTACATTTGGCTTAGGGAAATTGAAGTATGCTTCGATTGCATGACATGCAGCAAGAAGAGCTTCTTCATCGTTAGCCTTAGCAGCTTCGATTGCCTTGTCAAATTGTGCATCGATTTCTGCTGGTAGAGTATCCTTCAACGGATCGAATGCCTTAGGGAAGTTATCCTTATGCAAGTCGAAGTCACGCAAGCTTTCGCGAGCTGCCTTCAATTCTTCGCGGATCTTACCTACAGCTTCCATGTTCACTTCTACTTCTACGCCAAGTTTCTTAGCAAAGATATAGATAAGTTCGATTGCAGGAGCTGCTGAACCTTCACCAAACCACCAAATATTTGTATCAAGAATGTCTACATCGTGCAAGATAGCCATCAAACCAGATGCAAGACCATAACCTGGTGTACAGTGTGTGTGGAAATCGATTGGTACATTAACAGCTGCTTTCAAGCGTGGCATAAGTGTTGCGATACGAGCTGGGTTCACAAGACCTGCCATATCCTTCAATGTGATGATCTTTGCACCAAGTTTTTCATAACCCTTAGCTTTTTCTACGAAATAATCGTCAGTAAAGATCTTCTTAGGTTCTTGAAGAACTGTCTTCTTAACCTTAACAACTTCTTTCTTACCAAGAAGCTTAGCAAAGAAACCACTTGCTGGTACTTCTTCCTCAACTTCTACTTCCACTTCGATAGCATCATCCTTAGGATCTACTGTGTAGCACACAGCACCATCAGGAATACCACCAAGCTTATTGATAATTTCTACCGATTCCTTCACATTTTCAAGGTCATTAAGCGCGTCGAAAATACGCATAATACCAAGACCGTTTGCGATAGCTTCTTTGTAGAATCCTTCAATTACTGTTGTTGGATAAGGAACATAACCGAATAGGTTACGACCACGAGACAATGCAGTCAAATATGACTTACCTTGAATCTTATCGCTGATTGATTTTAGACGCACCCATGGACTTTCATCCAAGTAACGCATCACCGAGTCAGGTACAGCACCACCCCACACTTCCATTGCATAAAATCCTGCCTCAAGATAATGAGGGAGCAACTTGTCAATGCTTTGTTGACTTAAACGAGTCGCAAATAGTGATTGCTGACCGTCACGAAGTGTCAAATCACGGATTTTAAGTTTCTTTGTCATAACACAATTTTTTTATTGAAACAATTTAATTCAAGATTACTTTTTAATTTTATAATTCAATGTAACAAAGTTATAGCTATTTTAGCTTGAATGCAAAAAAAATCACTACTTTTGTGAAGGAATTTTCAAATTAATTACAAAAAACGCCCTTTATGTTCAATTTTTTCAAAAAGAAAAAGAATAATACGCTATTTTACAACACCGATGTACACTGCCACATTCTTCCGGGAGTGGACCATGGTGCTACCGACATACAAAATGGATTGGAACTCATGAAAGCCGAAATGGAGATAGGTATTAATCGTTTCATCTTCACCCCTCATGTCACAAAATCTACTTTCGAGAACAATCCCGACACCATCTTGCCGGCTTTCGAGGTTTTCAAACAGGCTATCAAGGACAATGGCATCGATGCCGAAGTGGCTGTATCGGCCGAATATCGCATTGACGAACTTTCGCTCGATCAAATTCAAAATAAGCAGCACATCGCAATGCCAAACGACCACATTCTTCTCGAGAATGCCTACCTTCAAGAACGACTCGATCTTGACGAAATAATCTTCGATGTACAAGTCAAGAATCTAACGCCTATTCTCGCTCACCCTGAGCGTTTTAAATACTATGCTATCAACAAGCAACGATTCGTCCAACTACACAATGCTGGCGCACTTTTCCAAGTCAATATCATGTCGTTCACAGGCTATTTTGGCGAAACAGCTAAACAAAGTGCAAAATGGTTGCTCGACCACGATTTAATCGACCTTCTTGGTAGCGATATTCACAACATGGAGCATGTCGAAGTAATTCGCAATTTCCTCAACACTAAGGAGTATGAACGAATAGCTAAAAAACTCGAAGGACGACTCCTCAACGACAAGCTTTTCAACTAATATTTCATTACACAATCCGACAAAAAATAAAAACGAGATGCTCTTCTCATCTCGTTTTTTATTTTCTTTAATCGAACATTCCTTCGATAACTTCTTCCTCTACTACAGTTTCTTCTGTATCTTCAGGCAGTGCATCTATTCCCACTCTTCGACAAGGGTCGAAGCCTGCTGGGAATGCAAAAGTAATTTCTTGGTCATAAGGCAAATCTTTATCGCCAAACACGCTCTTCATGTACTTACCAAAGATTGGCAACGCCATCGAAGCACCTTGACCTTCTGCCATACTATTAAAGTGGATATAGCGCTCATCGCCACCTACCCACACACCTGTTACAAGTTGTGGCGTGAAGCCCATGAACCAACCATCGGCATTGAAGTTTGTTGTACCTGTCTTACCTCCCATTTGTGCTGTAATATTATAAGGAGCGCGACGCACACGACCACCAGTACCATAGTCCACTACATTAAGCAATATCGACAATATCTTATAATATGCATCTTCACTTATCACTTCAGTGTGTTGTGGAGCAAATTCGGTAATCACATTGCCTTGATTGTCGGTAATGCGCGACACAAACAATGGCGCTACACGCATACCTTTATTTGCATAAGCTGTATAAGCCGACACCATCTCACTCACGCTCACATCGACAGGACCTAAACACAAGGAAATCACCGGGTCTATGTGATTTGTGATGCCAAAATTGTGCATTAAGCGCGCAAGCACCGCCGGCGACAAGCGCTCCATCAATCTCGCTGATATCCAGTTATTTGAGTTGGTCAACGCCCATCTCAAATCCACCATTTCACCCACTCTAGAGGTACCTGCATTGCGTGGCATCCATTCATTCCCATTGCCATCAAGAATCACTGGCTGCTCATTCAAGAATTCATCGCATGGCACATAACCTTCTTCCATTGCATAGGTATAAAGGAATGGTTTCACAGTCGAACCTATCTGGCGACGACCTGTCGACACCATATCGTATTGGAAGAACTTGAAATTAGGTCCTCCCACATAAGCCTTTACATAACCTGTCACAGGATCCATCGACATCATACCAGCACGCAAGAACGACTTCGTGTAAAGCAATGAGTCATAAGGAGTCATTGTAGTGTCAACAATTCCACTATATGAGAACACGCGCATTTCGCGTGGAGTTTTGAAATCTTCCATTATCTCTTCGTCGCTCTTTCCAGCAATTTTCAATATGCGATGACGCTCAGTCGACTTGATAGCTCTATTTATTATTGCCTCTTTTTGTTCACGAGTTATCTCATTCGGATTATTAGAATAAGGATTGAGCATACCACGCTTTTCTTTCTTAAATTTTGGCAATAGATCATCAGCAAGATGTGAAATCAACGCCTTTTCAGCATAGGTTTGCATACGCGAATCGATAGTTGTATGAATCTTCAACCCATCGGTATATACATTATAATTGGTACCATCTGGCTTAGTATTCTTAGCACACCAACCATATAGTGGATTATTTTCCCATGCTATCGAGTCATCAACATATCCTTGCTTATTCCAACGATACTTAGCATCATCTCTTTTAGGCTTGCTTGCCGTAAGCATTCGGCGCAATTCTTCGCGGAAATAAGGAGCAAGACCTTCCTTATGGTCCACCTTGTGATAATCAAGCACAAGTGGTGTTTCCTTCAACGAATCACGTTCTGCTTTTGTTATCATGTCGGCCTTATACATCTGACCGATAACCACATTACGACGATTGCGAGTACGCTCAAGGAAACGCACTGGGTTAAAATAAGATGGATTCTTTGCCATTCCCACAAGAGTAGCAGCTTCCTCTATATTTAGGTCTTTAGGATCTTTACCGAAATATACATATGCTGCTGTTTTCACACCCACAGCATTATTAAGGAAGTCGAACTGATTGAAATACATCTTAATGATTTCGTCCTTAGTATAGAATCGTTCAAGCTTCACTGCAATCACCCATTCAATAGGCTTTTGAAGCAAGCGCTCAAACACTGTTTCCGACTTTGGCGAATACAACTGCTTAGCAAGCTGTTGTGTGATTGTACTACCACCACCGGCACTCTTTTGCATAAAGATACCACGCTTCACGATAGCACGAAGCAAGCCTCGGCCATCGATACCTGAGTGATTCTCAAATCTCACATCCTCGGTTGCTATAAGTGCATTGGTAAGATGAGGCGACAACTCATCAAAGTCGACATACACACGATTACTCTTATCGCGGTAATAACGACCCAATTCCACACCATCATCACTCATCACCACCGACGCAAATTTATCGGTTGGGTTCTTAAGTTCTTCGATTGGTGGCATATACCCTATCACTCCATTATAAATAAGGACAAACATCAATGCAGCAAGCAACACTCCTACCGCAAATGCGCCCCACATACACTTTATTACAAATGTTGTAAATGCGCTGCGTTTTCCGTTATTTTTCTTCTCAGCAGTTTTTGACATATCTCAATTGTTATTTTGTTCTTATTTAGCATCGGCGCACACTGCACCCAAAATACTAATTCAATCTACAAAAATACGAAAAAACTCAACACTTCACACAATATTCACAAAAATAAACATTACTAATTACTTTTTTATACCTATAAAAGATTTGTTATATTTTATTTTTCGTTTTTCTTCATTTTCACAAGAAAAATGCCTAACTTTGTAGAGTTATGATAAAACAATCCGACAATAGAGCTTTTACCTCTCATTCGCTTGCGCCATCAATGCAAGTGCGTGATAGTAATTTGTTTCTTTTGCAACATATCCAAGCCAATCTCTAACTCGCTCTGCGTGTTTTGATTGGCTTTTGTTTTACGAAAAATTTATAAAAATTACATAGCTTTATGGACAATGTGAGTTTAGTTTCTATCTCCGACCTTTCTAAAGAGGAGATTCTCGAACTGCTTGAAACAGCTCGAAAATTTGAAGAAAATCCAAATCAACGATTGCTTGAAGGTAAAGTGGCTGCTACTCTTTTCTTTGAGCCTTCTACTCGCACACGATTAAGTTTTGAAACTGCTGTCAATCGACTTGGAGGACGCGTTATCGGTTTCTCTGATGCAAGTACTACTAGTTCTTCGAAAGGCGAAACTATGCACGACACCATCAGAATGGTGGCCAACTATGCCGATGTAATCATCATGCGACATCACTTGGAAGGTGCAGCACGCTATGCAAGCGAATTTTCTCCTGTACCTATCATCAACGCTGGCGACGGTGCTAATCAACACCCTTCGCAAACAATGCTTGACCTTTATTCAATCTACAAAACTCAAGACACTCTCGAAAACCTAACCATAACTATGGTGGGCGACTTGAAATATGGACGCACTGTTCACTCTTTGCTTATGGCAATGTACCACTTCAAGCCTAAATTCAACTTCATTGCTTGCAATGAATTGCAAATGCCTAACGAGTACAAGTTGTTCTGCGACGAACATGGCATTGAATACCACGAATCCACCGAGTTCTCTGAAGATATCATCAACGAGAGCGACATCCTATATATGACTCGTGTTCAACGTGAACGCTTCACCGACCTAATGGAATATGAACGCGTAAAAGACCTTTACAACCTACACAATGCTATGCTCGACAACAGCAAAGACAATCTACGAATTCTTCACCCACTACCACGAGTGAACGAAATTGCCTACGATGTTGATGCTAACCCAAAAGCTTACTATTTCCAACAAGCTCAAAATGGTCTTTATGCTCGCGAAGCTATAATTTGCAAAGTTTTAGGTATTGAAGTTAAATAAGGGAGGAACCAATTATGAACGATACAAATAAAAAAGAATTAGCTGTTGCAGCACTACAAAACGGTACAGTTATCGACCACATTCCAAGCGATTCTCTATTCAAAGTAGTCGATTTGCTCGGAATTAAAGCTATCGACAACAGCGTAACTATAGGTTTCAACCTCGACAGCAAGAAGTATGGCAAAAAAGGCATCATCAAAGTTGCCGATGTAAAATTCCCCGAATCTACACTCAATCGCATTGCAATAATTGCACCTAATGCTGTAATCAACATCATTAAGGACTACGAAGTGGTCGAAAAGCACAAAGTGGAACTTGCCGACAACATCTATGGCATCGTGAAGTGCAGCAACCCTAAGTGTATCACTAACAACGAGCCTATGCGCACTCATTTCCATGTTATCGACCGCGAGAATGTAGTACTAAAATGTCATTATTGCGAACGCACCGAAAACAAAGACAAAATCACTCTTAAATAAAATACCACAATGAAACAAAACTGGCGACCAGGAACAATGATATATCCATTACCAGCAATTATGGTAAGTTGTGGTAGCAACCCCGACGAATGGAATGTATTCACAGCATCATGGGTAGGCACTATTTGCTCCGACCCAGCTATGTGTTATGTATCTATTCGACCTGAACGCCATAGCTACGACATTGTGAAACGCAACATGGAATTCACGCTCAACCTCACTACTGTAGAGCTCGCTCGTGCCACCGATTGGTGTGGTGTGCGTTCGGGTCGCGACTACAACAAATTTGAGGAAATGAGCCTCACTCCATGCAAAGGCGTAAAAGTGAGCGCACCCTACATCGAGCAATCTCCTATAGCTATCGAGTGTCGCGTCAAAGAAATTATTCACCTTGGCACTCACGACATGTTCATTGCCGATGTACTTAATGTAATTGCCGACGACCGATTTATCGACCCTGAAACTGGTGCCTTCGACATGAAAAAAGCCAATCTTTTGGTTTATGCTCATGGCGGCTACTATTCTATGGGCGAACTTATAGGCACTTTCGGGTGGACTGTAAAAAAGAAAAAATAACTCAAATATAAAACATATAATAACATTATTTTATGGAGAAAGATTCATTAATTTTTGACATTATCGAACGTGAACATCAACGCCAAAAGAAAGGAATCGAACTTATTGCTTCCGAAAACTTTGTAAGCGAACAAGTGATGCAGGCTATGGGCTCATGCCTCACCAACAAGTACGCTGAAGGTTACCCTGGACATCGCTACTATGGCGGTTGCGAAGTAGTCGACGAAAGCGAAACTATTGCAATCGAACGCCTCAAGAAACTTTTTGGCGCTGAATGGGCTAATGTACAACCTCACTCTGGCGCGCAAGCCAACATGGCAGTATTTATGGCTTGCATGAACCCAGGCGACACTTTTATGGGATTGAACCTTTCTCACGGTGGTCACCTTTCTCACGGTTCACCTGTCAATTTCTCAGGTATTGTTTTCAACCAAGTTGAATACAATGTAACTGCTGACACAAATCTTGTTGATTACGATCAAATGGAACGTCTTGCTCACGAAGTGAAGCCAAAACTTATCGTAGGTGGTGCAAGTGCTTACTCTCGCGATTGGGATTATGCTCGCATGCGCGAAATCGCCGACTCAGTTGGTGCTATTCTTCTTGTCGACATGGCTCACCCTGCTGGTCTCATCGCAGCTGGTCTTCTTGAAAACCCATTGAAGCATGCTCACATCGTAACTTCAACTACTCACAAGACTCTTCGTGGTCCTCGCGGTGGTATCATCATGCTTGGTAAGGACTTTGAAAATCCTTGGGGTAAGACTACTCCTAAGGGACAAGTGAAGATGATGTCGCAACTTCTTGACTCTGCTGTATTCCCAGGCGTACAAGGTGGTCCTCTTGAACATGTTATCGCTGCTAAGGCTGTTGCTTTCGGCGAAGCTCTTCAACCATCATTTGTTGAATACCAAACTCAAGTGAAGAAGAATGCTCAAGTTATGGCTCAAGCACTTACCGACAAGGGTTATAAGATTGCTTCAGGTGGCACCGACAATCACTGTATCCTTCTTGACCTTCGCACTAAGTTCCCTGAACTCACTGGTAAGGTGGCTGAAAAGGCTCTTGTAGCTGCCGACATCACTGCCAATAAGAATATGGTTCCATTCGATAGCCGCTCTCCATTCCAAACTTCAGGTATCCGTCTTGGTACTCCAGCCATCACTACTCGTGGCGTAAAAGATGATATGATGGGCGAAATCGTTGAACTTATCGACACAGTTCTTCACGCTCCTGAAGACGAAAAGGTTATCGCTGCTGTACGCGCTAAGGTTAATGCAATTATGGGCGAATACCCAATGTTTGCTTATTAATACACCTTATTATATTAATACAATAAAGTCGGGACTTCTTTTAGAAATCCCGACTTTATTTTTTCTATGCTTTTTTTCACCTATTATTTCTTTGACGCTTTCACTTCGTTCAAATAATCTTCAAGAGCAAGCACCACTTGCTTTGCAACCTTCTTATGATATTGCACATCAGCAAGTTTTTCTTCTTCTGGCAAGCTACTCATGAACAACACTTCAAGAAGCACATTTGGATATTCCGTAGGAGCATTTAAAGAGAAGTTGAAGTTACCAATCACACCAAAATTCTTGTGGCCAAGTTCAACCAATCGTTTTTGCATTGCTACAGCCAATGCACGATCTGATACATGCTTATATGCAGTACATGAACCCATTTCGCTCAGTGGGCTACCACCTGAATTGTTGTGAATTGAAATCATCAAGTCCACGCCAGCATCTTTAAATGTCTTTTTGCGTTCGCCCATTGTTGGACCTTGGTCACCATCGCGACTCATCACGATCTTTGCGCCCTTTGCTTCAAGTAGTGCTTTCACTTCGTTCACGAGCGATAGATTCACATCTTTTTCCTTCAAGCCCGATGCACTGATTGCACCTGGGTGCTTTCCACCATGACCTGCGTCAAGACCTATCACCATTCCCTTAATTGTTGGTTGAGGTGCGTGATTTACATTAATCACAAGGCTTGTGCCACTATAATCCACTGAGTAACCCCATGAATACTTTTCCTTCAACTTGATAATAACACGATAAACATCGCTTTCTACTTGATTAAAGTCGACATAATCAATGATTTCAGTATCGAAATATTGAGTCATCCAGTTACTATTATCCATTGCACCAAACACATCAATGCAAATGCGAGTTGGATCAAGTTCTGTCCAGTAATGATAAGGCAAACGCTTTGGCAAACTGATATACACTTGATCGTAATCACCCTTATTAGCTACTCGCCAGCTTCCTGTAGTTACAGTTTCCACTTCTTCTTCAGTTGGTTCAAGATATTCCTTTTCCATGAAGGCATATCTGTTTTGTGATAGTTGTACTTTATACAAATCACCCTTTTCGCCTACCACCTTGAACACAATACCTTCGGTGACATAACCCATTTTTGAGCCACCCAAACGGTCGTCGCCATCACCATATTGTAGATATGCGCCCTTCTTTGACACAGCATTGAAATCACGCTTTTTCATCTTGCTGCGTTGAAGTTCTTTCTTTGCTTGACGGCTTGTAAATAGCTTTTCTGGACGATTAGTTGAATAATATACATTCAGTATCTTCTCAACTTCACCCATTGTATCGTCTACAATAACTGAAATAGTGTTTGGACCTTCTTTCAATTCTACTGCAGCAGCAAATGAGCCTGTCTTATACACATGCACTCTATCGCCATTCACATAAGCACGGTTACCCACATTGGTAACACCCACTACATAGTGCGTTTTGTTATACACAGTATCAACTTCGCCACGCACGATCTTTAGATCCACTTTTGCTTGCGCGCTACCACATAGCATCATTGCCATAGCCACAAGTCCTAATTTAAAACATTTCATAGTTGTTAAGTTTTTAGTATTTAATTGTTATTCTTTTCTATATTTAGTTTGTTTTCAGCTCTTCAATCTTCTTGTTATCGCCCACAAGCCACAACACATCGCCTGCTTCAAACACTTCTTGACCATTCGGAGTCTTATACTCTTCGCCACGCTGAATAGCCACCAATAGCGACATATAATCTTCGCGCAATCGTGCTGTAGCACTTGTTTTGCCCACAAGCACCGATCCTTCTTCTATTGCAAAATGCACAAACGACATATTGTTCGCATCGGCGCTATGAGCCACATTAGCTTCTTCTTCCGAATCTTCAATCACTGTCAACAACGATTGGATTTGTTCTTCAGTTCCCACTATACCTACCACATCACCAGGGAATAATCGCATATCGGCACTTGGTATTGGGAATAAGTTTGCTCCTCGTTGAATACTCACCACATTTGCGCCATATTTCTTGCGCATTCCGCTATTACATAGGCGTTCACCCACAAACGGACATGTATAACCCACAGTCAAATAGGCCAAGTGGAAATCGCTCACAAGTGTGTTACCCTTACCACTCTTTCGCAATTCTCGCTCGTTCAAGTTGCGCACAAATTTGCTTTCCATCTTTTTCATTCGTTTGCCCACGCGCTTTGTCAACAAGAACAGCAACAAAACAACGGCTACAACGGCACAAGCAACGCCCACTCCATGTGAGTATATCATTCCTACATACACTTCCACAAGAGCAAATGCAATCACAAGGCGTAATATTGTAAGCACCACAAGAGGAACCAAGAACTTATTGCCACGGCGTTGTAACTCTTGTCGTTCTGAGCGCTTGGTCGATGGATAAGTGAGCGCCATGAAGAATGGAGTCATTGCTGCAAGCGACAACAACACAGCTAAAGCCTTTCCTAAATTCATGCCAATCAAGTCTTGCGCAAATGGCACCACATAATTGATTGTCAACCACATCATTGCTATAATCACTACCGAATACAACAATATTCGCCATGAATATCGACCAATAATCGTTTTCCACACCGAACTTGTAGCATTATCTGTCGTCGCATTCTTACTATATGTCTCCAAGGCACTTACCACACGCTTTGGCAAATGCTTTTCGGTCCATTCGTAGCATGGAATAGCCCATTTTATAAAATAAGGAGTAAAGAATGTAGTGATTACACTCACAGCCACCACTATAGGATATAATGTTGCGTCGAGCACTCCAAGCGACATACCGAGCGACGCAATAATAAACGCAAATTCACCTATTTGCGTAAGACTGAAACCACTCTCGATAGCAATCTTCAATGGCTGACCTGTGGCAAGCATACCCACTGTACCGAATACTATCATACCCACTATCACAACTATCGATAGCAATAATATAATAGTCCAATATTCCGAGATAATACTTGGATTTACCATCATACCCACCGAGATGAAGAACACTGCACCAAATAGGTCCTTCACTGGCTTCATCACTTTTTCAATATGTTCGGCCTCGTTGGTTCCTGCAAGTATCGAACCCATAATGAATGCGCCAAGCGCCATCGAAAATCCTGAGAACACCGAGAACACAGCCATCAACATACACAATCCCACCGATATTATCAATAACATTTCGTCATTGATAAGGCGACGATAACGGGCAAAGAATGTTGGCAAAACATACACACCCACAGTGAAACATATCACAAGGAAGAACACCAATTTTCCTATACTATATAGCATCTCGCTTCCCTCAACACTATTATTGAGAGCCACACTCGACAGCAACACCATCATTACCACTGCAAACAAGTCTTCACATATCAGCACAGCCAATACATGTGGCACAAAACGGCGTTGTCGCATATTCAAATCGGTAAATGCCTTGATAATAATCGTTGTCGACGACATCGACAGCATTCCACCAAGAAACAATCGATTTATAAAATTATAATCCAGGAATCCACCCACAGTAAATCCGAGCCCCATCATACCGCCAACGATAATCAGAGCCGTCACCGCGGCTGAACCGCCCACATTCATCAATTTCTTAAAACTGAATTCCAGCCCTAAGCAGAACAATAGCACTATAATACCTATCTCTGCCCAAAACTCTATATTTGCCTCATTTCCTACTGTTGGAAAATACTTAAAATTGCTACTCGCAACAAAACCCGCAACTATATATCCTAATACTATAGGCTGCTTAAGCTTCTTAAAAATCAATGTTACAACTGCGCCAAGCATCAATATCAATGCCAAGTCGCCTATCAATCCCTCAATATTCATATCTCTTTATTCGATTTTCTATTCATCTATCGCATTCTACGAATGCGTACTACAAATTTACACATTTTTCACCAATACAACATCGCAACTTCTTTTTTTTATCATTCATAACAACATTTTAAACAAATAATTTTGTATTTTTGTAGAACTAATAACCGGAGGACGCAACTATGGACAGCGAAAAACGACTTTACATCATAAGTGGTTGTAATGGCGCAGGTAAAACCACTGCTTCCTACACCCTTCTGCCCGAAGTGTTCCAATGCAAAGAATTCGTCAACGCCGACGAAATTGCTAAAGGACTTTCTCCTTTCAACCCCGAAGGAGTGGCTATCGATGCTGGCAAAGTGATGCTTCAACGCATCAACGACCTTCTCGAACGCGAAGAAACTTTTGCCATCGAAACCACGCTCTCATCACGCACGCTAAAATCGCTTGTAAAGAAAGCGCAATCACTCGGCTACAATGTAAAACTCATCTTCTTTTGGCTTAACAGCACCCAGCTGGCTATAAGCCGTGTGGCGCAACGAGTAAGAGAAGGTGGACACAACATTCCACAGCATGTAATCCGACGACGCTATGTTGCTGGCATTCGCAATCTTTTCAAAATCTTTATCCCCATTGTTGACAATTGGCTCATTGCCGACAACAGCGCTACACCACGCATTCTCATTGCCGAAGGTGGTAAAAACATGGACACCGTAATCTACGACGAAGATCGTTACAACGATGTTATTCAATATATGGGAAAACTCCGAATATAGAATCAAGTTGCAACAAGGCTTCGCCTACGGCTATCACATACACGACAAAGAACAATTATAATCACTTTGTTACCCTTATCGAAATTTAGGTACCGAACAAAAAAATAATATATATACACAAAAAAAATCTTAACGACTAACCTCTATTTTCCAACTTTTTTCTATCTTTGCACATCATTTTTATAACTCGAATTTCAAACTAAATTTTCCCCATATGAAACAAGATATGATTGTTATCTTAGACTTGGGTAGTCACGAAAACACTGTGGTGGCTCGTGCTATTCGAGCGCTTGGCGTGTATAGTGAAATCTATCCACACGACATTACTGTAGAGGAACTTAAGGCATTGCCTAATGTAAAGGGTGTCATCATCAATGGTGGTCCTAACAATGTTATCGATGGTGTTGCTATCGATGTAAATCCTGAAATCTACAACGCAGGCGTTCCTGTTATAGCTGCAGGTCACGACAAAGCTCTTTGCGAAGTTAAACTAGCTCAATTCGAAAACGACGAAGAAGCTATCAAGGTTGCTCTTAAGGATTTCGTATTCGATGTTTGCAAAGCTGAAGCAAACTGGAACATGACCAACTTCGTTAACGACCAAATCGAACTTGTTCGTCGTCAAGTAGGCGACAAGAAGGTTCTTCTTGCTCTATCTGGTGGTGTTGACAGCTCTGTTGTTGCTGCTCTATTGCTTAAGGCTATCGGCGACAACCTTGTGTGCGTGCATGTTAACCACGGTCTTATGCGCAAGGGCGAATCAGAAGATGTTGTTGAAGTGTTCCGCAACCAACTTAACGCTAACCTTGTTTATGTTGACGCAACCGAACGCTTCCTTGGCAAACTTGCTGGCGTTACCGATCCAGAAGAAAAGCGTAAAATCATCGGTAGCGAATTCATTCGCGTATTCGAAGAAGAAGCTCGCAAACTTGATGGTATCGACTACTTGGGACAAGGTACAATCTATCCTGACATCGTAGAAAGCGGTACTAAGACTGCTAAGATGGTGAAATCTCACCACAATGTAGGTGGTCTTCCTGAAGATCTTCAATTTGAACTTGTTGAACCATTGAAGCAACTTTTCAAGGACGAAGTTCGCGCTTGCGGTCTTGAACTTGGTTTGCCTTACGATATGGTTTATCGTCAACCATTCCCAGGACCAGGTCTTGGTGTTCGTTGCCTTGGCGAAATCACTCGTGAACGTCTTGAAGCAGTTCGTGAATCAGATGCTATCCTTCGCGAAGAATTCAAGCTTGCAGGTCTTGACAAGAAAGTATGGCAATACTTCACAGTTGTGCCTGATTTCAAGTCAGTAGGTGTTCGCGACAATGCTCGTTCTTACGAATATCCTGTTATCATTCGCGCCGTTAACACTATCGACGCAATGACTGCAACTATCGAACACATCGATTGGGCTATCCTTGACAAGATCACAGCACGCATTCTTAGCGAAGTGAAGAATGTAAACCGTGTGTGCTACGACATGTCACCAAAGCCAAACGCAACTATCGAATGGGAGTAAAAATAACCCCTTTTTAAGCATATTTAAATAACCTCTGCCCTTAAAAGCAGAGGTTATTTTATTGATACACACCATCCAGAGTGTTCTAGAGGCACCTTCAACCCCAATGTTAATAAATGTAATTTGACAGCACTTTTTGAGTGCCAGTAGCACGATTAAGTTAGCACTGTAGAAAGATTGAAAAGAGAGTTTTGTTCGATAAATCTCACAAAAATAGGCGATGCTCGTTGCAAGATATTAAAGTAAACTTTATATCTCACTCGCTTGCAATAACTTTTATATTACTTTTAATAATATTCAAAACTACAATTTATGGGATACATTTAGATTTTCAACAAATTCCCAAGTAACACAATGTAATGCTCCTCCATCTTCAATTAGAGGTCTTGAATATATTGGAATAATCTTAAGCAGTGGAAATAATCTAGAAAATGTTTCAATTGCAGCAATGTCGTTATCACAATCAGCATTTTTGGACAATACTGGAAGTAAGATTACATTAGGAAGTTGCAAATAATTCAAATAACACCAAGAATCCTTATCCTCTTTACAGTTATATACAAGCTCTACGATATCAAAATGTGGTTCAAGTATCTTTGTGAGTCTTTTATGAAATTCTTTATCTTTATTCTTCCAACAACTGTTCAACAAAATTTTATTACCACCAAGTGAGGCAACCATACCATCTGCATGCCCACAAAAATCATACATATCCCAAGGCAACAAGATTATTTCGGCAAATAGCTTTTCTGTAAGATGAGACAGCAGGTCAAGGGGTTTCCATTCAGGGTTTTCCATAAATATTTTATCTGTCATTATCACCTTATCATCACATCTAACATAATTGCCACCATCAAAAACTATACCAAGGTCAGTTGGGGTACAAATATTCAGATCTCTGCAAGCAACATCTTGTTCCGTTATATATTTTTGCTCTGTTATATAATCTTTCAAATAATCGGGATTATATTTATATTTTGCATAAACACCATCACCTGATAGCAAAACTGGCATATAATCTCGACACCAATAATCATTGGTGTTGCTAAGTTCACGATGTTCTATTCCTAAATCTCCAAGAGCTTTAGAAATTGCATTTGCAATGCAAACCGTTTTGGGTGTTGTACGTAAATGACTGGAAGTATATATAACAATTTTATGTTTCATATTTCATCTTTACGAGTAAAACTCCATTTACGGTTACACTTCTCCTTTGTCTTAAGGTATTCTGTTTCACTTTCAGAAACGAACACATTTTTACGAGGCTCGCCTTTAGAAATAATTGGAGTATATGGTACATCAACCCATTTAACACCGTTGATTTCACCCAAAGGGAAACCATTTAGCAAAAAATATAGATATGTCGATTGGGTATTAAAACAATACTTGTCATTTTCTTCAAAATGGTTTTTGTTCCACTTGAGGTATTTTTCACCTTTCTTTACTTCATAGGAACGGATAAGAGCTGACGCTCGATATTTGCCACTTTCACTTTCAAAAGTAATATCAAAACCAGAATTATGAGCGTGAATAGTCATCAAAGGGAAATATGGAATTTCTTGTTCATTCTTGTTTCTATGATAAACTATAGGGTCGTGCACTCCATTCTCAGCTTCGCTATGGAAATAGAATTCTACTGTTTTAATGTATATCTTATACATGTTGTTTACATCTATATATCCACCATACAAGAAAACAGAAGCTATTTCAGAAAATTTTTCATAAAGTTCTGAAACACTATTTCCACCATTAAAATGAGTCAAAGTTTCTAATAATTTCATCGTCATATTTGAATTTAGTTCAAGGCAAAGGTACTATTTTTTTTCAACAACAAAGTCAGTATATGTAAAACGACACCAATCTTTGACACCAATTCTCTTTTCACAAGACAAAAATTAGAGTTAAAGTGTTGATAATGAAGTTAAAATATTCAATCAAAATTTAACGCATCTAGTCGAGTGGGAATAATTTTTGCTTAAGCAAAAATTATCGAGTGCAAGCGAGGACGGCTTGTCAGCCATAGGCTGGTGCCTATTCGATGAAATCGACCGAGACTTGCCTCAATAATTTCGATTTTCGAGCGCAAGCGAGGAGCGTTGGTTGAGCGGCAGCGAAGCACGCGTTTGCGAAGCAACCGAGACTTGCCTCAATAATAATACCATTAAAGTCACTAAAGTCTTTATTCGACCTTAGTGACTTTTTTTATTCACTACACAATCCACAATCGCCATTAATTACTATATTTGCATATATATTTACCTAAATCATAAAATTAATATGAACAAAACACTTCTTTCATTATTAGCACTTCTCTTTATTGCTGGAGTATGCGTTGTTTCTTGTCCTAAATACGATGACCATTCACAAACTATCAACCGTGAAGTTGACCGAGTTATCAAAGAAAAAATCTCAGAAAACGCCAAGAGTGATTCCGACAAAGTCATTTCATGGTTTGCCTCAGCTTTATGTTCTAAAATCTCAGAATACCTCATCGAGGACAACCTCATTGTAGATAATTATATCCTATTCAGCGTGGGTAAAATATCACTTGGTGGTGAAGAAAAAATAATATCGATTGGTGCGCTCAATTACATCTACACCGATTTAAAAGATGCTATCGACAAAGAATGGGATAAATATTTCGGAGACGACGAAGAATCCAAAGAGAACCCAAAACCTAAAGCACGCAAAACAAAGAAAGCACGCAAACAAAACAATTCTGAATCGTTTTCACAAATAGAAGAAACCCAAAAACATTCAGATGACAATAGTGAGGAAACTAACGAGCCTTCAAGCGACGATTATGCCGAAAACATCGTCGATGATTCCAATTATGAGAATATTTTTAAAATCAAAAATAACACTGAGTCTACAACAACCGAGAATGATACTGAACAAGTATTTACAGCTGTTGAGCAAATGCCTCAATTTCCGGGTGGCGATGCTGCACTTATGAAATTTATATCTAGCAACATTAACTACCCTCAAGAAGCATATCAAAATGGCATTCAAGGTCGAATTATCGTTCAATTGGTAGTAAAAAGTGATGGTTCAGTTGGCGATGTAAAGGTAATTCGCAGTGTAGATGCCTCACTCGACAGAGAAGCTATTCGCGTATGCAAATCTTTACCTAATTTTACGCCTGGAAGAATGAACGGTAAAGCAGTTAATGTTTGGTACACATTACCTATCACATTCAAATTACAAGGATCATACTAAACTTTTCCTCAAAATCGCTTGTAAAAAAAAAAAAAAAAATGCTACCTTTATGGGCACAAATTTAAACCAATTAAAACTTTAAAACTATGATAAAGGAAAGTATTATTCGTGCACTTTTAGCTGGAGTTTTTTTCATTATTCTCTTGTGGTTGGGAAATACATATCTGTTTGACCAAGAAATTTCCATTTACAGATACTTATTACAATTTATACTTTTCTCTGCACTAATGGCAGTTGTATACTACTACTCTTTAAAGAAACAAAACAAGAAAGATAAAGAATAATCAGCTATACATCTATTATGAAAAAAGGATATTTTATTTTCGCACTTTTAGTCACCTCTTTTTGGTGGTTATTCGGGTTAGTATTTTACTCAACTCATTCATTTATCTTCTACTTGATAATGTTTGTCGGTATAGTGGTGTTATGCCCTATCATACAATACATCATCGACAAATTCAAACCATATAAGAAGGATTAACTCACATTTCATAGCCACAAACACCTCCGCAACGACTTCACGCTTTAAATAATCCCTATCATCGAATATACTCACGACTTTTTTATTCAAACAGCACAAATTATTAACTAAAATATAGTAATTTTGTGGCAAATAACTTAATGATATGGATATTTTAAAGAGAAATCAAAAGTATAAGTGGGAATTTGAAAACATTGGAGGTACTTCAAGAGTACGAATCTACAAAGGTGATGACATTGCACATCTTGACCAATTGGACAAAAAGATGTGGACAGTGCTTTCATGCCCAATAAAAGGTCTTGAAATCGACGAAAAGAGCCTTGCATATATGGATTGGGATGCCGATGGCAAAATCCGTGTAAACGATGTAATCAACATTTCTAAATGGGTTACTTCGGTGCTTAAGAATTCTAACGACCTTCTTGAAGGTAAAGACTCTATCGACATCAATCAAATCAACACTGAAGTTCCTGAAGGTGCTAAACTTTACAATTCAGCAAAGCAAATCCTTGCTAATCTAAATAAGGAAGGTACTACTATCTCGCTTGCCGACACTGCCGACCTTGCAGCTATCTTTGCTAAAACTCGTTTCAATGGAGATGGCGTAATTACAGAATTGTCTACCGACGATGCTCAAGAAAAGGCAGCTATCGCTGCAGCTATCAAAATCACAGGTGGCACTCTTGACCGTAGTGGTGACCAAGGCGTAAACACAGATCAAATTGAAGCATTCTACAAAGACCTTGCCGAATATGACGCATGGCTCAACTCTATTGTAGCTCTTCCATTTGCCGACAAGACCGATGCTGCTATCGACTTGTATAATGCGTTGGACGCAAAGATGAAAGATTTCTTTATGCGTTCTAAGTTGGCTTCATTCTCTCCCGATAGTACTGCAGCACTTGATGTGCAAACTGCAAGAATCGAAGCTATTAGCGCCGAAAATCTTCAAAGCAAACAAGAAGAAATTGCACAATACCCTATTGCACGCATCACTGGAAAGAGCGAAATAGACCTTTCATCTCCTATCAACCCAGTATGGGCCGATAAGTTCAACACTCTTATGGGTATCGTAATGAGTGCCGATAAGACTACTCTTACCGAAGACGATTGGAATGAAATCGGAGCTCAATTGGCTGCTTACACTGCTTGGAAAAATGCTAAGGTGGGTGCTTCAGTCGAACCTCTTGGAGTTGACACTATCAAGGAACTATTAGCGCAAAACAAGAAAGAAGCTCTGTTGGCTCTTGTTGCGCAAGATGCTACTTTGAAAGAAGATATAGAAAACATCGAAACTGTAGATAAATTCCTTCACATCTTGAGGGATTTTTACCGACTACTTAAAAACTTCATCACTTTCCACGATTTCTACGACAAGAGCAAGAAAGTGAAAGCTATTTTCCAAAGTGGTACTCTTATCATCGACCAAAGAGCTTGCAACTTCTGCATGAAGGTAACCGATATGGCAAAGCATAGTGCATCTGCAGCAGCAAGTGGTATGTATCTTGTTTACTGCGATTGTACTACAAAAGCAAAGGCCGACAAGCTACAAATCGTAGCAGCTATAACTGTTGGTGAGGTAGGAAACCTTGAAGTAGGCAAAAATGCAATCTACTACGACAATGAAGGTGTAGAATGGGATGCAATGATAACTAAAGTTGTTGACAACCCTATCAGCATCTCTCAAGCTTTCTGGAGCCCTTATCGCAGAATGGCTACTACAATTGAAAATCTTATCAATAAGAGCGCTGCCGAAAAAGATGCTAAGATGATGTCGCAAGCCAACGAGAAAATCAATGCTATGCCAACAACGCTTCCTGAAACTCCTAAAGAAGGTGACGCAGCAGCAGCTACAGCAGCAGCTCCAACTCCTCCTTTCGACATCGCAAAATTTGCTGGTATCTTTGCTGCAATTGGTATGGCTCTCGGTATGATTGGTACAGCTCTTGCTGCTCTTGCTAAGGGTATCTTTGCGCTTAAATGGTGGCAATTGATTCTTTCTTTCGCAGGTATTATGCTCATCATCTCTGGTCCTGCTATGATTATGGCTTGGATGAAGCTTCGCCGTCGCAACATTGCTCCATTGTTGAATGCTAACGGTTGGGCTATAAATGCAGCATCTAAGATTAGTATTCCATTCGGTAACACTCTTACCGATATTGCTAAATATCCTAAAATGCGTCTTAAAGACCCTTATGCTAAGAAAGGTATGCCAGTGTGGGCAAGCATCCTTCTTACAGTGGTTACTATCCTTGCATTTGTTGCTGGTATTGTAGCCTACTTGACGCTTTGCAAAGGATACTCAATGAATGATTTCTTTACATTCTAACAACTTGAATATCATACATAAAAAAATGACGGCAACATTGCCGTCATTTTTTGTTTTATCCTTATTCTTCCATAAGGTCGTCATATTTCTGGAACAAGAAATCGTTGTAAGGGAAACGAGCCTGATGAATTGCTTTAGCCTTTTCATATAGCATCGTTTTCAACTCTTCGATATTTTGCTTATTCTTAGCCGAGATAAACACGCAGTTCTTTTCCATCTTCGCCATCCAAGTTTCCTTTAGTTCTTCAAGCGAAATATTTTCGCGAGTGCGTGGTGTGAGGTCGTCCTCATCTTTCTTCACATAAGTGAACGCATCTATCTTATTGAATACAAGAATCATTTCCTTATCGGTTGCTTCACACACTTCTCTAAGAGTCTTATTCACGATTTCAATCTGATCTTCAAATTGTGGGTGCGAAATATCTACCACATGCACAAGAATATCGGCATCGCGCACCTCGTCAAGCGTACTCTTGAATGATTCCACAAGATGGTGAGGCAATTTGCGAATAAAACCTACTGTGTCGCTCAACAAAAATGGAAGATTTTCAATCACCACCTTACGACAAGTAGTATCAAGCGTAGCAAACAACTTATTTTCGGCAAACACATCACTCTTACTTAGCAAGTTCATAAGTGTTGACTTACCCACATTCGTATAACCCACAAGGGCAATGCGTGTAAGCTTTCCACGATTCTTGCGTTGCACAGTGAATTGTGTATCAAGTTCTTTAAGTTTTTGCTTCAACAACGAAATCTTATCAAGAATAATACGACGGTCGGTTTCGATCTGAGTTTCACCAGGACCACGCATACCGATACCACCTCGTTGGCGTTCAAGGTGAGTCCACATTCGAGTCAATCGTGGTAGCAAATAACGATATTGTGCAAGCTCTACTTGCAACTTAGCACTCGCTGTTTGCGCGCGTTTAGCAAATATGTCGAGAATCAAACTTGTACGGTCAAGAATCTTCACCTTCAATTCTTTTTCGATGTTAGATACTTGCTTCGATGACAAATCATCGTCAAATATCACAAGACCGATTTCATTTTCCTCTACATATTCTCTAATTTCAATCAACTTACCTGTACCTACGAATGTAGCGCGATTAGGTTGGTCAATGCGTTGAAGGAATTTCTTCACCACCACAGCACCTGCCGTATCGGCAAGAAATGCAAGCTCATCGAGATACTCGTTAGCCTTCATTTCATTTTGTTGCTGTGTGATAAGTCCCACAAGCACAGCCTTCTCACTGAGTTCTTCAGTGATTATATTATCAATCATTCCGTCTTTTCTTGGCTTTGCCATATCTTCTTCTTTCTTCAGTATTTTAGGGCTTTTATTCCGTTTCAGCCCCCAATTTTTCGTTATAAAAATTATTTTCTCTGCAAAAATAATCATTTTCTGCCAAAACCACTGCAATATCTACATAAATTACAACACAACAGCACTTTCAGTTTTTTTATTCGGCACAAAAACACTAAATTTGCATAATAATCAATTATTTTTTTATTCAACAATGAACGATATACCACAATGCCCTAAATGTGGCAGCGAATATACTTATTTTGATGGCTCACTTTATGTTTGCCCTGACTGTGCTCACGAATTCAATCTTGACGACAACGAAACAGCCGAAGACAACACTGTTGCTAAGGATAGCAATGGTGCCGAGCTTTTCGACGGAGATGCAGTAACTGTAATCAAGGACCTAAAAGTAAAAGGTTCTTCTATGGTTATCAAGCGTGGCACTAAAGTAAAGAGTATTCGCCTAACCGACAATCCAGAAGAAGTGGATTGCAAAATCGAAGGTAGCAGCATCGTACTAAAGACTTGCTTCCTTAAAAAATAACACACAGAATTATGAACAAAGAAGCTCTCATAACTTTATATACCGATTTCGTAGGTGCAGAACCTACCGAAATCATCGAATTGCCTGCATCGGGTTCCAACCGTCGCTACTTCCGTCTTCTCGGAAAACAGTCGATAATTGGAGCTATTGGCACTTGTAAAGAAGAAAACGAAGCATTCCTATATATGGCCGACCATTTCCACAAGAAAGGTTTGCCCGTTCCTAAAGTGTATGCTGTGAGCAACGACAAGATGGCTTACATTCAAGAAGACTTGGGCGACCTTGCTCTTTTCAAAGCTATCGAAAAAGGTCGATTGACACGCGTATTTGGCGAAGACGAAATGCGTCTTCTCATCAAAACGCTTCACATCCTACCTAAGATTCAGTTCAAGGGTGCCGAAGACATGGATTTCAACATTTGCTATCCAGTGCCTGAGCTCGATCGCCGCTCAATCCTTTGGGACTTGAACTATTTCAAGTATTGCTTCCTTAAAGCTACTGGTATGGAATTCTCGGAACCACAACTCGAAGACGACTTCGAGCGTTTGGCCGACTCTTTGCTTAAAAATAATTCCAATACATTCCTTTATCGCGACTTCCAATCACGCAATGTGATGATAAAGGACGACGAACCTTATTTCATCGACTTCCAAGGTGGTCGCAAAGGACCTTTCTACTATGATGTAGCATCGTTCTTGTGGCAAGCTAAAGCTAACATTCCTGAAAGCACTCGTCAAGAGCTTCTAAAGGAATACCTTAAGGCTTTGCGCCAATACACCGACATCGATGAAGCTGAATTCTATTCACAGCTAAGAGTGTTCGTACTTTTCCGCACTCTTCAAGTACTTGGTGCTTATGGTTTTAGAGGATATTTTGAGAAAAAGCCTTATTTCATTCAAAGTGTTCCTTTTGCTCTCGAAAATCTTCGCGACCTACTCGAAACTCCTTTCACCGAGTTCCCTTACCTCAACTCAATGCTTACACAGCTTATCAACCTTAAGCAGTTCACAAGCGAGTTGCAAAAACAAGCTCTCACCGTTAAGGTCATGAGTTTCTCTTATAAGAAGGGTATTCCTAACGATGCTTCGGGCAATGGTGGTGGTTTTGTGTTCGACTGCCGTGCTATCAACAACCCTGGTAAATACGATCGTTACAAACCATTCACAGGTCTCGACGAATGCGTCATTAAATATCTTGAGGATGATGGTGGAATCTTGGAATTCCTCGACCACGCCTATGCTCTTGTTGATTCATCGGTACAACGATACATCGAACGCGGCTTCACCAATCTTATGGTATGCTTTGGCTGTACTGGTGGTCGTCATCGCTCGGTTTACAGCGCTCAACACATGGCGGAACACATCCACAAGAAATGGAATGTGCGCGTTGAACTTGTGCATCGCGAACAAAACATCGAAGAACATCTACGCCCTAAACGCAATTAAAATCGAGTATGAAAGCAATGATTTTTGCAGCGGGACTTGGCACTCGCCTGCGACCACTAACCGACAATATGCCTAAAGCTATGGTTCCCGTTGCGGGCAAACCTATGCTTCAACGCGTGATTGAAAATCTTGCGCACTATGGCTTTCACGATATCATAGTGAATGTGCATCATTTCGGAGAACAAATCATTGATTTCCTCGCTAAAAACGACAATTTCGGGCAAAACATAGTAATTAGCGACGAGCGCGGTCTACTTCTCGACACTGGTGGTGGAATTCTTGCTGCACGACAATGGCTCGACGATGGTGTACCTTTCATCGTGCACAATGCCGACATTCTCACCACTCTCGACCTCTCAGCAATGTATCAACATCACTGCGCAAGCAATGCCGATGCTACCTTGCTCGTAAAAAGCCGAATCACTGAGCGATATTTACTCTTCGACAACAATAACCAACTACAAGGTTGGATCAACAAAAAGACTGGTGAGACTCGCCCTAATGGATTTGACATCACAAGCCAAGAATATCAAGAATTTGCCTTTGGAGGTATTCACATAATTTCGCCTACCATATTCAATGCACTTGATGGATACACCAACGAAGCAAAATTCTCTATCACTCCATTCTACATCGACCGTTGCCACGACCTCACTATTCAAGGTTACAACCCATCGAAATATGAATGGTTTGATATTGGTCGCCACGAGACTCTCACCCTCGCCAACGAATTCTACGGCAAACAAAAATAAACAAGAAAAGCTTATTTCCTCCGAAATAAGCTTTTCTTATAATCATTATCAGCAATTACTCTTCGAAAATATCACTGCCGTTGCGACGCATATGTATAAAAGCCTCGGCTCTATCACAACGAAACTCCAATCCTCTGAACTTTTCGCTATGGCAATGCCAGCCCTTATATGATTTGCGAGTATTTTGACTCTCGTGGCAATAGTAAGCCTCGTGCTTCTGGTCTGCCACAGCCGATATATCTACATAGTCGGTAGGTTGGAAATACTGCGTTTGCGTGCCATTCATAGTCTCAAAATAGAACAATTCAAAATTATAATTTAGACGACGCCACGCATCAAACACCAAAATCGAGCACACTCGATGGTCGGGATGTCCGTCAATAGGCCAATGCGTAAACACAATATCAGGATTCTCGTTGGCTATTAGCTCTCTCATTTCGGCATAACGCGCTTTGTTTATTTCGGTATTACCATCTATTTGAGTCATAAACACAGGGCGAGCGTCAAGGATTTTGCACGCATTTATTGCTTCTTGCGAGCGTATTGCTGCTGCTTCGTCATTATTTTTACCTTTTATACCACCCTCACCACGAGTGAGATAAACCGATACCACTTCCCAGCCAGCTTGTCGCAAGCGCAACATTGTACCTCCCACATTACCTTCAGGATCATCAGGATGCGCGCCTATCACCAATGCTTTCCTATATTTCGATTGTTTTTTGTTTTCGCTTGCAAAAGCTTCTGCGCCTAATAATGTTGCTCCAGCCACAGCCAATCCTGCTGTCTTTAGCATATCTCGTCGATTCATAGATATATTATTTTTACGATTTATGTGTTCGCAAAGATAATTATTTTTCTATAAATCTCTCACATATATACACAAAAACAACCGTTATTATCTTTTCTCATTGATAACAACGGAGTTTTTCGTTTATACCTCGCCCTCCAATTTAGGAAAGCTCAGCCGATTACGCTCACGCGCGGAACAGCTACTGATTAGTGCTTGTAAACTGAATCAGATACTGAAAGGCTGTAACGACCCTTTGCACGACGACGTGCCAATACCTTACGACCGTTAGCTGTCTTCATTCTAAGACGGAAACCGTGCTTATTAGCTTTCTTTCTGTTTGAAGGTTGGAATGTTCTTTTCATTACTCTATTTTTATTTTGTTTTACTTATTTTCAACTTTCGGATTGCAAAATTAGGCACTTTTTCGCAAATAAACAAATGTAATTGATTTTTACATGCAACTTTTTTGCGTTTTTTACTAAATCTGATTAATTTTGCACTCGATTTGATTCGATAACACAATAATTTTCAAAAAAAATAAATTTCGAGAAAGCATTATGATGAACGCTCAAGACATCAAGAACGGTACTTGTATCCGTATGGACGGCCGTCTTTATTTCTGTATTGAATTCCTACATGTTAAGCCTGGTAAGGGTAACACTTTCATGCGTACCAAGCTTAAGGACGTTGTTGACGGTCGCGTTTTGGAACGCCGCTTCAACATCGGTGAAAAACTTGAAGATGTGCGCGTAGAACGCCGCGACCACCAATTCCTTTATGCTGATGGTGGCGACCTTATCTTCATGAATAACGAAACTTTCGAACAAGTGCCTATCGCTCGCGACCTTGTTACTGGCGTTGACTTCATGAAAGAAGGTGATACTGTTTCTGTAGTTTCTGACGCTTCTACTGATACTGTACTTTACGCTGAAATGCCTGTTAAGACTACTCTTAAGATTACTTACACTGAACCAGGTCTTAAGGGTGATACTGCTACTAACACTTTGAAGCCAGCTACAGTTGAAACTGGTGCAACAGTGCGTGTACCTCTTTTCATCGGCGAAGGTGAAACTATCGAAGTTGACACTCGCGATGGTTCTTATGTAGGTCGTGTTAAGGCTTAATTAAAGCTCACAATACATAAAAACAGAATATTGACGCAAGCAACTAATGCTTGCGTCTTTTTTTATGCCCAAAAACATAGTTGTCAAACATCCTAAAAAATTTGCTTATCAATAATAATATTTTCAAAGAAAATTGCTAAATTTCGCCTCGAATTTAGGTTCAGAATAGAATCTACTTATAAACCTTAGTATTAACACCTAAAAACTTACCATTATGATAGTTGGTATTCCTAAAGAAATTAAAAACAATGAGAGTCGCGTAGGTTTAACACCTGCTGGAGTTAAAGAACTTGTTAAGCGCGGTCACACAGTATATGTGCAACACACTGCGGGCGAAAACTCAGGTTTTTCCGACCAAGAATATATCGATTACGGAGCAAAAATTCTACCTACTATTGCCGATGTGTACGCTATCGCCGATATGATAGTGAAAGTTAAAGAACCTATCGAACCTGAATACGAACTTATCAAGGAAGGACAACTTCTTTTCACATATTTCCACTTTGCTTGCGACGAAACTCTTACTCTTGCGATGAAGCAACGCAAAGCAGTGTGTCTTGCTTACGAAACAGTGCAACTTGACGACGGATCACTTCCTCTTCTTATCCCTATGAGCGAAGTTGCTGGTCGTATGTCAATTCAAGAAGGTGCTCGATTCCTCGAAAAACCTCAAGGTGGTAAAGGCAAACTTATGGGTGGTGTTCCTGGCGTTCGCCCTGCAAGAGTATTGGTACTTGGTGCTGGTACTGTAGGTACACAAGCTGCTATTATGGCTGCTGGTATGGGCGCTGAAGTAATGATTACCGACATCAACTTGAAGCGTCTACGCTATCTTTCTGATGTTCTTCCTAAGAATGTAAAGACAATCTATAGCAACAGCCACAACATCAATATGGAACTTGGCCACATCGACCTAATCGTTGGTTCTGTTCTTATTCCTGGCGACAAGGCTCCTCACCTCATCACACGCGATATGCTTAAGTTGATGAAACCTGGTACTGTGCTTGTCGATGTTGCTATCGACCAAGGTGGTTGCTTCGAAACATCTCACCCTACTACTCACTCTGAACCTACTTACATCATTGACGGTGTGGTTCACTATGCTGTAGCCAACATTCCTGGTGCTGTACCTTACACATCTACTATCGCTCTTAGCAATGCAACTCTTCCTTATGCTCTTCGCCTTGCCGACAAGGGTTGGAAGAAGGCTTGTCAAGACGACCCTGCTCTTGCTAAAGGTCTAAACATGGTTGAAGGTAAGGTTACATTTGAAGCTGTGGCTAAGGTATTCGGTCTTGAATACACTCCTGTAAAAGAAGTTCTTGCATAATAAAACATAAATTATCAACTCAAAGGGTTGCGTTTTTAGCGCAATCCTTTTTTTATTAATAATTATTGTTTAAATTTGTAAAGTTAACTAACGACAACATTACTTATGCCTTATTTTTCAGTAATTGTACCTGTATATAATCGCATCGACGAGGTGAGCGACCTGCTCGAAAGTCTTTCACGACAAACCAACCGCGACTTCGAGATTATTCTCGTTGAAGACGGTTCTACCGAGCCTTGCAAGCATATTGCCGACCAATATGCCGACCGCCTTGACTTACAATACTACCACAAAAGCAACGAAGGGCGTAGCATTGCACGCAACTATGGCATCGAACGCGCGCGCGGCGAATATTTCATCTTCTTCGACTCCGACTGCGTCATTCCCGAAGGATATTTCGATGCATTGAGCAAACGATTGAAAGAAAACTACACCGACTGCTTTGGTGGTCCTGATGCTGCCCACGACTCGTTTACCGATGTTCAAAAAGCTATCAATTACAGCATGACATCGTTCCTCACTACAGGTGGTATACGCGGTGGAAAGGTGCAAATGGAAAAATTTGTCCCTCGCTCATTCAACATGGGATATTCTCGCAAGGTATGGGAAACTGTGGGAGGATTTCGCGAGATGTTCTCCGAAGACATCGACATGAGTACGCGCATTCGCCAAGCCAATTTCAGCATTCAGCTCATTCGCGATGCCTATGTCTATCACAAACGACGCACTTCTTTGCCTAAATTCTGGCGTCAAACCTATGTTTTTGGTATGTCGCGCATCACACTGAAGCTACTCTACCCTGGTTCAATGAAATTAGTTCACTGCCTTCCTGCATTCTTCGTGCTCGGTAGTGCAGCCATGATAATCCTTGCCCTACTATGGCATTGGTGGGCAATAATACCTCTCGTAGCCTACTTGCTTGCAGTGTGGATTACTGCGATATTCTCCACTCGAAGCATTAAGATAGGCTCACTTGCAGTCATCACAAGCATTATCCAACTTGGTGCCTACGGTTGTGGTTTCATCAAGGCCTATGTATGGAAAATATTGCTTGGTCATGGACGCAACATCGAAGAAGAAATAATAATACGAAAAGGTAAGTAATCCGTTTGTACTATGAACGCCGACAATCAATACACACGAGCCATCAAAGACCTCGCCCTTGAGGATCGTCCTCGCGAAAAAGCCGAGCGATTAGGATTTCGTGCGCTCACCACGGCCGAACTATTAGCCATCCTTGTGGGTAGTGGCAGTCGTGGCGAATCGGTTGTCGACCTGTGCCAACGCATTCTCAACACCTACGACAACAAACTATACAATTTAGGGCGTCGCAACATCAAAGACCTCACGCATTCATTTCATGGCATCGGCAAAGCTAAAGCCGAAACCATACTTGCAGCTCTTGAAATTGCGCGTCGTTATCGCGAAGAGGACCATTACGAGGAGCGACCTCTCATCACCGATTCCAAGAAAGTGTTCGACTACATCAAAGATGACCTTCGCGACCTTCCCAACGAAGAATTTTGGATTCTCACGCTCAATCGCGCTAAACGAATCGTTGGCAAACACTGCATAAGTAGTGGTGGAACAGCAGGAACAACGGTTGACATCAAAATCGTCCTAAAAACTGTTCTCCAAGAACTTGCCGATAGCTTCATTGCTGTGCACAACCACCCTTCGGGCAACCTCACACCAAGTCAGCAGGACAATATCATCACCGAGAATCTGCGCAAAGGTGGCGAAGCCATAGGAGTTCCACTCCTCGACCACATCATTGTAGCACAAAGTGGATATTACAGCTATCTCGACAACATGAAACTATAACAAACAACTAATATAAACCTAAAAACTTAACAAAATGAAACGAATCTGTACACTATTTGTGGCCATCGTAATGTTTGCGATGTGCATCACGGCCGAAGTACACAAGCCTATCCTCGTGGGACACCGAGGAAGCTACTGGGGACTTGAAAACTCAGCCGAAGCGTTTATCAATGGTGCGAAAAAAGGTTACGAATACCTCGAAACCGATGTTAAGGTTACTAAAGATGGTAAACATGTGTGTTGTCACAACGACGACCTAACCACTTGGGGCGGTACTCTTACTATCGCAAGCAGCACACTCGAAGCTCTTCAAGCCGAAACTCTTTCACAAACTCGTGGTGGAGTGAAGTACACAGGTCATCTTTGCTCTCTCGAAGAATACCTCGATATTTGTACTCAATACAATGTAAAACCTCTTATCGAACTTAAGTGGGCTACTGGTATCAACTCTAACGACTGCTCAGGTATTCCTAACTTAATCAAGGTTATCGAAGATAAGGGCTTCCGTAGCTCATGTATTATCCTCACATCAATGAAGGCTTGTCTTCAATACATCAAAACCAATTATCCCGACATTAAATTGCAATTCCTTTGCTATTCATCATCATTTGCAAGTTCATTTGAATGGTGCAACACTTGGGGTATCGGTATCGACTCTGCTACAGGTTCCGAAATCAATCGCGACGCTGTAAAGAAATACCAAGATGCAGGTTTGCCTGTAAATGTGTGGACTATTAACAACAACACCAACTACTCTATCTATGGTGGTTATGGTTGCGATTTCATTACTACCGACTATCTCGATCCTGCAAGTCTTCCTGAAATCGTTCTTGAAGAAGAATCTGTCGTTAAAGTTGAAGTAGTGTGGGAAAAGAGTACAACTCTTGGCAACGCTCCCGAAAACATCGATGGTATTTATGCTCTTCAAGGCGGTGGACACGACCAAAAATTCTATGTTCACAACCACAACGAAAAAAAACTTTACATTTTCGATAAGACAGGTTGCCTTGGTAGCATTCCTGGTAGTATAGGACGAGGATGTGCAATCGACGACGCTGGTAACATCATCATTCGCACCGACTCTGTTCACGAAACTGCTCACAGCTTTATGATCTATCCTGCTGGAGCTACTGTCGAAAACCCTGGCTCACCAGTCAACATCGATGTAACAGTTCCTGTTGGTGGACAATCTAATGTATTCTCAGCATCAGGTAATGTATTGGGCGATGGTGGTTACATCTACACTTACCCTACTGGCAACACTGCAGTGAATATTATCGCTGTTGCTAATGGTGTTGTAACCGAAACTAAACAATCTGGCGAACTTTCTCTCACTGGTACTATTGAAGGCTATGTAATTCCTAAGAATAACAATCCAGAACAATGGATTTACCAAATTCGTGCAAAGGGATACTACACTTACACTAATGGAACTAACGCCGAATTGCTTACAGGTTCACTCTCAGCCTCTGCTCCTAATCGCAACACTACTATCGGTGGTGCTTACACCACTCTTGGCGAAAAAGAAATTTTCATCCACAATAGTGGTGCTCACTACAAAGGTGGTTTCACTGTGCGCGATTTGAGTTTGGGCACTGTGGTTGATAATATTGACCCTATCGGTTCGCTTGGATATGTTGATGGCGGTAACAAGACTTGTGGTAACTGGATTAACATCGAACGCATCGACGAATATAGCTGCTATATTTATCAATATTGTCCTGCTAATGGTATGGCTGTTTACAAAATGTACGATTCTACTGCAGGCGAAGAACCTAAACCATCTGAAGAAGTAGAATTTGTTTGGGAACCTGTTTGGGAAAAGAGTACAACTCTTGGCAACGCACCATCTAACATCGATGGTTCTAATGCTCAACAAGGCTCAGCTCACAATGGCATTTTCTATGTAAACAACTGCGTAGAAAAGAAACTTCACCTATTCGGTAGCGAAGCTCAATATCTTGGTAGCTTAGCTGGTGGTAGCGGTTGGGGTTGCGACTGCGACGACGCTGGTAATGTTGTTATTCGTAACGACAAAGACACTGGTGCTGAACACAAGTTCATCATCTACCCTGCAGGTGCTACTATCGAAAATCCAAGTACTCCTATCGAACTTGATATTGAAATTCCTCTCACTGGTCAAACCAATTTCATCAGTGCATCAGGCAATGTTCTTGGCAAGGAAGGTGGTTACATTTATATGTTCCCTAACAAGCAAACTGCTGTATGCGTTATCACTATGGTAGAAGGTAAAGTTACTGCAACCAATTCTTATACAGGTCTTTCTATCACTGGTTCTACTGCAGGTTATGTTATCCCAATGGAAAATAATCCTGAAAAGTGGCTTTACCAAGTACGTAGCGATGGTTACTACCTATTCAACAATGATACTACCAAACCTTACATGACGGGTAGCGCTTCTACTACTCAACCTGCACGCAATAGCTCTGTTGGTGGCGAATACTTGGTTCTAAGTGGACACGAAATCTTTATGCATAGTAGTGGTGCCAACTATAAGGGTGGGTTCACTGTGCGCGATATGAGCGAAGACAAGGTGATTGCAAACATCGAGCCTATCGGTACTCTTGGCTACACTACAGGTGGTAACTATTCAGTAGCAAACTGGGTACGCGCCGAAAAGATCGACGACCACAGCTGCTATGTATATCAATATTGCCCTGCTAATGGTATGGCTGTTTACAAATTATACAACAAGAACGCTGTATCTACAGGTGTAGAAGATATTGAAGTTGCTGAAAAAGCTGCTTTGAAGGTATATCCTAATCCTGCCGTAAGCAATGTAACAGTTACTGCAGGCCAAGACATCGCTGACATCGCTCTATTCAACCTTGCTGGTGCACAAGTGGGTGCCGATGTTCTTGTAAATGGTAACCAAGCTACATTGAATGTAGACAATCTACCTGCTGGAATCTACATTCTTAAGGCTAACGACCAATCTACTAAGGTTATCAAGAAATAACACTCAAGTTATTCAATAACGCAATCGGAGCTGTGCTTTCTTTAGGCGCAGCTCCTTTTTTATTCGATATTCACGCTTTCCTCAACTTTTTACCACTGATATTTGTAATATTTGTATGAAATACATTCTAAATACAATAATTTTCACTAATTTTGTATATTAATTAACTAAATCGATATTTTTATGGCAAAAATAGCACAATGCCTCACCGAACTCATTGGCAACACTCCTCTTTTGGATGTCAAGAAATACCACAAAGCCGAAAATTGTGAAGCCACATTACTCGCCAAACTTGAATATTTCAATCCTGCTGGTAGTGTAAAAGACCGTGTTGCTTATTCCATGATTCTTGATGCTGAAAGCAAAGGTAAACTACTTCCTGGGGGTACTATTATCGAGCCCACAAGTGGAAACACTGGCGTTGGCATTGCTTTCGTGGCTGCTACTCGAGGCTATAAAGCCATTTTCACTATGCCCGACACTATGAGTCGTGAGCGACAAATGCTCCTCAAAGCTCTCAACGCCCAAGTGGTACTAACTCCTGGTGCCGAAGGTATGACTGGTTCTATTAAACGAGCCGAAGAACTCAACGCCTCTATTCCTAACTCTATAATTTTGCAACAATTTGCCAACCCTGCCAACCCTGCTACTCACATCGACACCACAGCCGAGGAAATATGGCGCGACACCGATGGCAAAGTTGATATCTTCGTAGCTGGCGTGGGCACTGGAGGAACAGTGAGTGGCACAGGATTAGGACTTAAAGCGCACAACCCTAATGTGAAGATTGTTGCCGTTGAGCCCGACGCATCGCCAATGATTTCCGAAGGTCGTGCAGCTCCTCACATGATTCAAGGCATTGGAGCCAATTTTGTTCCCGATACATTCAATCGTGATGCTGTCGACGAAGTTATTCGCGTAACAGATTATGATGCTATACGCACCAGTCGCTTGCTTTCCCAAACAGAAGGTCTACTCGTAGGAATATCTTCGGGTGCTGCAATGTGGGCTGCTACACAACTTGCCAAACGCCCCGAAAACAAAGGCAAAACCATCGTTGCTCTACTACCCGACAGAGGCGAACGATACCTCTCAACAGCCCTCTACGACTACGATAACTATTCCACAGAATAAAAAAATAGGTGATGAGCATTCTCATCACCTATTTTATCTTTTTAATAAGGAACTGGTTCATCATCTTTATTGTTCAGGAAGTCAATATTGCTTAATGGCAAATTATCGGGCAATGGTGCTGATATACCCACAATAGGCGTTTCTGCTTGTTCATCACCACTATCATCATTCATTTTTGAGCCATATGTTTCGCTTCCTCCTCGAATCGAATTATAATTATCGTCCCAATTATCAAATCGAGCATAATCACCAATAAATCGCATCTTCACATCATCAACAGCACCACTACGATGCTTTGCAATGATAAATTCAGCAAGACCACGAATGTCATTACCCTCACTATCTTCCGATGCCTTAGTATAATACTCTGGACGGTGGATAAAGCACACGATATCGGCATCTTGCTCGATCGCTCCCGATTCACGCAAGTCCGACAATTGTGGACGCTTTCCATCGGTACGGCTTTCAACACTACGGTTCAACTGTGACAATGCTATAATTGGAATCGACAATTCTTTTGCAAGTTGCTTCAACGAACGCGAAATCATACTTACTTCTTGTTCGCGACTACCGAATTTCATACCACTCGCATTCATCAGCTGCAAGTAGTCGATAATAATAATCTTCACGCCATGTTCGCGCACAAGTCGGCGCGCTTTTGTACGCAATTCAAAGATTGAAAGGCTCGGTGTATCATCTACATACAATGGTGCCGAATATAGCAATTTCACTTTCGACATCAATTTTTCCCATTCATATTGAGATAGTTGACCACTCTTAATCTTCGAACCATTCAATTCGCACACATTACTTATAAGACGGTTCACAAGCTGCACATTCGACATTTCCAGCGAGAATATAGCCACTGGTGTATTGAAATTAACAGCCATATTTTTAGCCATCGACAACACAAGCGCTGTCTTACCCATCGCCGGACGAGCAGCAATGATAATCAAGTCACTTTCTTGCCAACCCGAAGTAATCTTATCCAAGTCGTGATAACCTGTTTGCAATCCACTCAAACCACTTTCGCGCTTAGCTGCATCTTCCATCTTCTTGATAGCTTCGCTAATCACAGGGTCAATTTGAGTTACCTCTTTCTTTACATTGTGTTGAGTGATTTCAAACAATTTTCCTTCAGCTTCTTGCAATAGGTCATCAACATCGTTCGACTCATCAAACGCTTTCGATTCTACTGTTGAACAAAATGAAATAAGCTCACGCGCAAGATACTTCTGTGCTACGATGCGAGCATGATACTCCACATTGGCAGCACTCGACACACGCGCAGTCAATTCAGATATACGCAACGGGCCACCCACATCTATAAGATTGTCATCTCGACGGAGTTGTTCGGTCACAGTAAGCATATCTATAGGGCGCTGCATCGCACCAAGCGACTGTATCGACGCATAAATCTTTTGATTGCGCACATCATAGAAACTTTCGGGCTTCAAGATGTCGCACACTGCCACATAAGCATCTTTTTCAAGCATCAATGCACCAAGCACCGCTTCTTCAAGTTCAGTGTCTTGTGGTTGCAGTTTGCCCATATCGAGCGCAGCATCTTTTTTCTGCGAATTATATCTTCTGAAGTTTCTTTGTTCGTCAGCCATTTCTCTCTATTTTATTTTCCACTTGCAAAGTTAATGAATGCACTCTTATATCAAAGAATATTCTCACTTTTTTATCCCAACAAATTATCAACACGCTATCAACAATGCAAAGTATTTTGTAACTTTGTGCCGTAAATAATTCGTACGACAGCTAAACTATGATTAAATTCCCTAACGCTAAGATTAATCTTGGATTGAACATCGTGAATCGTCGTCCCGACGGATATCACAACATCGAAACCGTATTTTACCCTATCGCTCTCACCGACATCGTTGAAATAGTGAAGGCTAAAGGCGAACTTTCAACTCTCACCACAAGCGGCCGCCCTGTCGACTGCCCTGTTGAGAAAAACCTTGTTATGAAAGCTTATCGCTCGCTCGAAAAGGAATTTAATCTTCCTCTTGTCGACATCTATCTACGCAAGAACATCCCCGATGGTGCAGGTCTTGGTGGTGGTTCATCCGATGCTGCAAGTGTAATGTTGATTCTCAACGAGATGTTTATGCTCAATCTTTCCAAGGAGGAACTGGCTCAACGCGCTGCCCGACTTGGTGCCGATTGTGCCTTCTTCATCTACAACACTCCTATGATGGCAACTGGCATTGGCGACATCCTTTCACCTACCGAAGTACAACTCAAAGGCAAAACATTACTTCTCGTGAAGCCTAATGTGAGTGTCCCTACTGCAGTAGCCTACTCACGCGTTACACCTAAGCCAAGCGACATCGAACTAACCAACATCCTGTCGCAACCTATCGCCGAGTGGAAAAACCTACTCAAAAATGACTTTGAGCCAAGTGTATTCGCTGCACATCCCGAACTTGCCGACATTAAGCAACAAATCTACGACCTTGGTGCCGTATATGCATCAATGAGTGGCTCGGGTTCTTCGATTTTCGGCATCTTCGAGAGTGCCAATATGGCAGAAAATGCCAAGTCTGCTTTCGCCGAAATCGATGCGTATGTTATAAATCTCTAAAAGAGAACGCCACTTTACCCTAATTTGTTATCATAATGACAATTTGGCAATATTTTTGCCATATAATTATTGCGTTAACCTCTTAAAAAGGCTAACAATGGAAATTTGCCCTTTTTACACTGAAAAATAGAACAAAAACATATATGAGTACTCAAGAAAAAGAACTAAACGAAGAAATCGTTAACGAAGAAGTAAAAGAAACTGTAGAAAATAATAATGCTTGCGACGAAAACGAGCAAGCGCAAGAACCTCAAGCCGAACCTACGCCCGAAGAACGCATAGCTGAGCTTGAAGCACAACTTGCCAACGAAAAGAAAGAATACATGTTCCTTATGGCCGAATTCGACAATTTCCGCAAGCGCAATGCTAAGGAAAAGGTAGAACTCATCAAGAATGCTGCCGAAAAAGCTATGAAGGATATTCTTCCTATCATCGACGACTTCGATCGCGCTATCCAAGCTAATGCTGCTACCGACGATGTGCAAGCTGTGCGCGAAGGCGTTGAACTCATTTATAACAAGCTTATCAAATACCTCGAAAGCAATGGTGTCAAAGAAATGGCAACTACTGGCGAGGCTTTCGATGCCGATATTCACGAAGCAGTTACGACATTCCCTGCTCCAAGCGAAGACTTGAAAGGCAAGATTATCGACACCGTTCAAAAAGGTTATTCTATCAACGACAAAGTTCTACGCCACGCTAAGGTGGTTGTTGGACAATAATTCATTCCCCTACAACTATGGCAGAAAAAAGAGACTACTACGAAGTGCTTGGCGTAGCAAAAACAGCTACAGCCGACGAACTAAAGAAAGCATATCGTAAAAAAGCTATTCAATATCACCCCGACCGTCAAGGCGACAAGACTGAAGCCGAAAAGAAAGAGGCCGAAGAAATGTTCAAAGAGGCTGCCGAGGCTTATGAAGTACTAAGCGATCCCGACAAGCGCGCTCGCTACGACCAATTCGGCCACGCAGGAATGGGTGGTCAAGGTGGATTCGGTGGCGGATTCGGTGGCGGCATGTCTATGGAAGACATCTTCAGCCACTTTGGAGACATCTTCGGTGGAGGTTTCGGTGGATTTGGAGGTTTCGGTGGCGGTGGTCGTCGTGGTACTCGCCGTCGTCAAAATGTGGGCGACGACTTGCGCATCACCGTTAAGGTTACTCTACAAGATGTAGCTCATGGCGTTACCAAGAAGATCAAGATACCTCGCAATGCCGAATGTGAAGATTGTAAAGGTACAGGCGCTAAGAATGGTACCGATTTCACTACTTGTTCGGCTTGTAACGGCACTGGTACACAAGTGCGCACTCAACAAACCATGTTCGGTATGATGCAATCTGAAGTGGTGTGCCCTCAATGTCATGGCAACGGACATACTATCAACAACAAGTGCGAAAAGTGTGGCGGCGAAGGCGTGAAGAAAGTGGAAGAAGTGATTTCTATCAACATTCCTGCAGGTGTTGCCGATGGCAATATCCTTCGCGTTCAAGGCAAGGGTAATGCGCCTCGTTTCGGTGGTGTATCTGGCGACCTTCATGTGGTTATCAGCGAAGAAAAGGACCCAGAACTAATTCGCGAGGACAACAACATCTTCTACAACATGATGATCGACTTCCCTACTGCTGTATTCGGTGGCAAGGTTGAAGTTCCTACTATCGACGGCATGGTTCGCGTTACTATCGACCCAGGTACACAACCAGGTAAGGTGCTTCGCTTGAAGGGCAAAGGTCTTCCTTCGCCTAACTACTACGGCACTGGCGACCAATACATCAATATCTCGGTCTACATTCCCGAAACTCTCAACAAGGAAGAGCGTGAGGCTATCGAAAAGTTGCGCGACAGCGAAAACATCAAGCCTACCGAAGAAAAGAAGAAATCGATTTTCCAACGCATGCGTGATTTCTTCCAATAACACCCCAAAAAGCAACCAATCATTTGGTTGCTTTTTTATTTTAAGAGTTGCAAAAAATTGGCATTTTTCGTACCTTTGTAATCTATTTTTGAATTATATCAAAATATTAATGAGAGAATCTATAACATTGAAACAACGAATAATAGCCCTATTCCTCACTATCCTATTCATTGGATATGTGGGTAATATCACTTTCTTTGCTCACGAGCACAAAGTGGGTAATGTCGTTGTCGTTCACTCTCACTTAGGTTCCTCTGCACACAATCACTCAGCGAGTGCCATTAAGACCATTTTTTGCATTTCGCACTACGATTCTACTCTCAATTTCATATTCATTCTATCCGATGTAATTGAGAATCTGCTTGGCACTATCATTCTAAGCGATGAATTGTTTGATTACATTACTGTAAATCAGTATTTCTCACTCCGAGCCCCTCCAGTTTTATAGAATCATTAATGTAACTTATTTTAAGTCCTTTATACTTTCTGTATTTAGGACAATGGTGCATTGTGCACCTATGTGAAAATTTTGCATTGCTTATGCGACGCAAACAATATTAATGTATCTATAAAATTAATTATAAAATGAATAAATTTTTCCTTTCATTATTGCTATCATTGATGGCAATAGGCTCTGCTTTTGCGCAAGCCGAACTCACCGACGCCAATGTCGTGGGGCATGTTATAGACAAGAAAACTGGCGAACACTTGCCTTATGTTACTATACGCCTCACTGGCACAACCTATGGCACTATGACCGATGCCACTGGCCACTACTTCCTTAAGAATGTAGAAAATGGCAAATACACTATCGAAGCTTCTTGCATTGGTTATATTTCACAACAATATGAAGTTACAATCAAAAGCGACATCACTCAAGAAGTGAATTTCCTATTGGTGGAAGATGTGATGCAACTCGAACAAATCGTGGTAACAGGTAACAAAGGCGAGGTAAAACGACGCAATAGCTCAACTCTTGTCAATGTGCTCAACGCAAAAACTTTCGACCTTGTGAGCGCATGCAGCCTTGCCGACGGTCTTAATTTCCAGCCAGGTGTGCGCGTCGAAAACAACTGCCAAAACTGTGGTTTCACTCAAGTGCGCATCAATGGTCTCGACGGACACTACTCACAAGTGCTCATGAATTCACGCCCAGTATTCTCTGCTCTTGCAGGTGTATATGGTCTTGAGCAAATTCCTGCTAATATGATTGACCGCGTCGAAGTTATGCGTGGTGGTGGCTCAGCTTTGTTTGGCTCTTCATCTATTGGTGGTACTATCAATATCATCACCAAAGACCCTATTGTTAATAGCGCCGAAGTGGCTCACACTCTCACTTCTATCGGCATGACCGACGCTATCGACAACAACACTACGGTAAACGCTTCGATTACTACCGACAATCGCCGACTTGGCTTGATGATTTACGGACAAAACCGCGATCGTGCAAGCTACGACCACGACGGCGATGGTTTCACCGAAATTGGCGAAATCAAATCTAAAACTATCGGCGCGCGCGCCTTCATGCGTCCAAGCGACAACACTCGCCTCACTCTTGAATATCGTGCTACAGAGGAATTCCGTCGTGGTGGCGATCAACTCGACAAGCCTGCACACGAAACCTACATCACCGAACAAACCGACCACCAAATCCATGGGGGCGACATCAACTTCAATTATTGGAGCGACAACCAAAAGGTGAAATGGAATGTATATGCCTCTATTCAAGACACCAAGCGCGACAGCTACTATGGTAGTGGAATGGATCCTAATGCTTATGGCAACACTCACGACCTTGTAGTATTAGGTGGTGCTCAATACACTCTTGGTATCGACAATCTTTTGTTTATGCCTGCCGAATTTATGGCTGGTGCTGAATACAACCACAACTATCTTCACGACATCACTCTTGGCTACGACCACGACCACCTTCAAAAGATCAACATCTTCAGTGGATTTGTGCAAAACGAATGGCGTAACGACACTTGGGGCTTCCTTGTAGGCGCTCGCATCGACAAACACTCTCTTGTCGACAATGTCATCATATCTCCTCGTGCTAACATCCGTTTCAATCCTTCTAAAAATGCTAATTTTCGACTTTCTTATTCAACAGGTTTCCGTGCTCCTCAAGCATTCGACGAAGACTTCCATGTGGCTGTAGTTGGTGGCGAACGCGTGGTTACTGTTCTTGCCGAAAATTTGAAGGAAGAAAGTTCTCATAGCGTGAGTCTTTCAAGCGACCTTTATTTCAATATAGGCAATGTACAAACCAATGTTCTTGTTGAAGGTTTCTACACAACTCTCGATGATGTGTTCGCACTTCGCACTATCGGTCAAGATGCTCTCGGCAACGAAGTTCTTGAGCGCTACAACGGATCAGGCGCAACCGTTTTCGGTGGTAATCTCGAAATGCGTGCTGTATTCTCATCACACTTTTCACTACAAGGTGGCATGACACTTCAACGCAGCCGATACAAACAAGCTGAACAATGGAGCGACAACCCTAATGTTCCTGCTTCGAAAGAAATGTTCCGCACTCCCGATGCTTACGGATATTTAACTTTGAACTACAACCCTATCAAGCCATTGACACTTGGTCTTACAGGAACATTTACTGGTCCTATGTTGATGCAACACTATGAAGGTTCGGGTACCGATATCGATGTTGCCGAGCGTACCAAGAGTTTTGCCGATGTTGGCTTCAAGGCAGCCTATGACTTCAAGCTATTTGATTACGCTACTCTACAACTCAATGCTGGCGTACACAACATATTCAATTCGTTCCAAGACGACTTCGATAAGGGCGAACTTCGCGACTCAGGTTACATGTATGGTCCTATGCTTCCTCGAAGTGCTTACATTGGTGTAAGAATCAATCTTTAATTAACAACTTATATACCTAATTTCGCATGAGCTACGCCACTTTGGTGTAGCTCTTTTTTTCGCTATAAATCACTTGTTTTAGTGCATATTATGTTTTTTTGGCTTCCTTCTCAGCAAAGTCACAATAGAAATCGCTATCTTTGTAGGTTGAAATGTAATTAATATGAAGAAACATCTATTTATATCATATATTTTGTTCTTTGCATTGTTCTTTATGGGTAGTGCTAACTCTATGGCACAAAATCCACTTGCACAAGTCAACAACGCGGCAAAGGATAGTGTGCCTCAAGTAGTATCATCAGCGTGGACTATAACGCAGCCTCTCGGACAACGATTCGAATCTACCATCGACACTTTGCAGTACAATTTCTATCAAAAATTTATTCCGTCAAACCAAAGTATTGCATATGCTACTACCGGGAACTATGGCGCGCCTGGAATGACTCAAATTTTCTTCGATCGCAAGCACGGTAATGAGTTCTTCTTCGAAGATGTAATCGAAACATGGATTACTAAGGTAAAAAATCAGAAATACTACAATACTGGTGTGCCTATGACTTTGCTTTCGTATGCTACTGGTGGCACAAAATACAACAATCAAGACCGATTTGACGGTATCTTCTCTGGCAACATCAACAAGAAGGCGCAAGTGGGCGCAATGGTCGACTACATCTACTCTAAGGGTAACTACGACTATCAAGCTACCAAGAATTTTATGTGGGGTATCAACGGCTCTTATATCGGCGACCGTTATGAAATGCAAGCTTTCTACAACAGCTACAATATGCTCAACAAGGAGAATGGTGGTATTACCGACGACCGATACCTCACTAACCCTGCACAAGTGCAAGGTGGTGAAACCAAGGTTGATGCTAAAACTATTCCTACCAACCTCACAAAGGCTCATTCTCGATTGGTGGGACACAATTTCTTCATGAATCATCGCTACAAAGTGGGTTACTACCACACTTGGAAAGACAGTGTGAACGACACTATTGAGCATCGCGAATATATCCCTGTTACAAGTTTCATCTGGACAATGGATTTCAAGACCAACACGCACCGTTTCTTGAACGAAAATGTCAAAGAAGATCAAACTTTTTTCAAGGATTGTTATCTTTCGCTCTCTGGAACCGACGAGCGCACCGAATACACTCAATTCACCAACACTTTGGGTATTTCTCTGCTCGAAGGATTCAACAAATATGCAAAGTTTGGATTGGCAGCTTATGCTACTTACGAAATTCGCAAGTATAAACAAGTGGCCGATTCTATGCTATACTCTGCCAATCGTGATGCAAACCTAACCCCTGCTCCCGATTTCGTTATCCCTGGCAAGAACACCGACAATGTGGCTTGGATTGGTGGACAACTCACCAAGCAACGAGGTTCAATCTTGACCTATAGCGCCGATGCGCGTTTAGGGGTGCTCGGTTGCGTAGCGGGCGATGTCAACATTTCGGGTAACATAACTACTCGCATTCCTTTGTTTGGCGATAGTGTAAAAATTTCGGGCTATGGATATTTTCGCAACGAGGAAGTTCCTTACCTATTGCAAAATTTCGTTTCCAACCACTACATCTGGAAAAACGACTTTGGCAAAACTCGTCGCGTGCGAGTAGGTGGTAGCCTCGTCATTCCTCATTCACGCACTCACATCAATGTAGGTGTTGAAAATCTACAAAACTATATATATTTCAACAATTCTGCTCTGCCTACACAATGTGGCGACAACATTCAAGTATTTAGCGCAAGTGCCGAACAGAATTTTGCTTTCCGTGCTTTGCATTGGGACAACAAGCTGACATATCAAACATCAACCGATGAAACAGTGTTGTCTTTGCCTAAATTTGCTGTTTATTCCAACCTATATCTTAAATTCAAGATTGCAGGCGTGCTGAATGTTCAATTTGGTGTTGACGGCAACTACTACACCAGTTATTATGCACCATCCTACAACCCAGCCACTATGGCATTTCACACACAAAACGAAGTAAAATGTGGCAATTTCTTGTGGATGAATGCCTATGCTAATATGAAATTGAAAAAGGCTCGTTTCTTCGCAATGTTCACACATGTCAACCAAGGACTTTTCGGAGGAAACAACTATTTCGCTATACCACACTACCCTCTCAATGGACGAAAATTCCAATTTGGCGTATCGGTGGATTTTGCTAACTAAAAAACAATCTTTACACTATGAGTGCAATGGAACGAAAAACCGTCAAGAAAGGCAGTATTGCTTTATATCTTGCACTGCTTTTAATAGCCATCATCGCAATGATTGCGCTACGCAACTTTGACAAGATAGTTTCTACTCCCGACAAGCCTCAACGAGATAGTATGGTTGTCGCTATCGAATATTCGCCATTGTCACTATACACCTATTCCGACACTCTCGGAGGGTTCAGCTACGACTTGTTAAGAATGGTGGCTCAAAAAGCTGGTATCAACCTAAAATACCAACCAATGGTTACTCTTACATCGTCGCTCAACAAGCTAAAAAGTGGTGAATACCGAATGGTATGTGCTGAGTTTCCAGTTATCAAAGAGAATAAAGACGATTATTTATTCACAACTCCAATCTATGTCGACCGACAAGTTCTTGTGCAACGCATTCAGCCCGATAGCACCATAGCTGTAAAGTCGCTTCTTGATTTGGCTCACGACACTGTGTGGGTGGTAGATGGGTCTTCGATTGCATCACGACTTCTCAACCTCAGCCACGAAATTGGCGACACTATATACATAAATGCCGATAAGGAATATGGCACCGAGCAACTATTTTTGCGTGTGGCTACTGGCGAAATCAAGCAAGCCGTGATGAACGAACGAGTTGCCAAGAAAATGGCTACGCTTTATCCAAATGTTGATATATCGACAAGCATTAGCTTTACACAATTCCAATCATGGATTCTACAACGCGAAGACAGCACATTCTGCGACAGCATCAACTCTTGGCTCGAAGCTGTAAAGCTAACACCCGAATACAAATCTCTTTACGACCGCTATTTCAGCAACTAATCGCGAAAATATTCATCAAAACCACCCTCGATGATTCTATTTGCGATGTGTTAAAAACTTCATAAATTACACTCACCTTTCAACAGCCTCCGACAAGCATTTCTAAGGCTGTTTTTTGTATTTTATTGCATATATATTTGTTTTAATGAAAGTTTTATACTATTTTTGCATTACATTTATACATAAACTATAATTTAATTCAAAACATTATGAAAAAACTATTACTCACCGCACTAAGCTTTGTGGTGGCTGCGAGCGCTCTTTTCGCTCAAACTACAATCTATGCTTATCGCTCTTTTCAACAGAGCAACGGTATTCTAACTAAAAAAGGTCCTGTCAAGTATTCTTCAGACAATCCTAGGAATACACAACTGATTGCCGACCAAACAAAACTCGGTTCAGTATACGCAGGTGCATACTACAACTACAAATGGTATGTGCAAGTTACTCAACCAGGCACTCAATCAACAGTGGAAGGTTGGTACATCATGGATCTAAATGATGGTAGCCGTACTTACATTTCATCGGGAGGTGCACACCTTGCTGAATTGGATTACGACTACACCACTGGCAACATGTATGGTATTAAGAATGGTTGCGAAAACCTTCTAAAAGTAGATAAAGAAACAGGTGCAACATCATCACTTGGTTATTTCAGAACAGAAAGCTATCAATATCTATACATGTTGACATTAGCAATCGACCTTAATGGTCAAATGTATGGTATCGACACTGGCGACAACTTCTACAAAATCGATAAGACCAATGCAGTATGTACCCTTGTAGGTAATACTGGCGCGAATGCAGCATACACACAAAGTATGACTTTCGACCACAACAGCGGCACATTATATTGGGCTAACAATGGCGATTATGGTCTTTACACTATCGATTTGGCAACTGGTAAGGCTACTCTTATCGGTGTACTTGGCGAAAATGGCGACGACAGCACTTGCGCTATGATTATCCCTTATATCAATGTAGCTAAAGGTGCTCCTGACCGTGTAACCAATCGTAAGGCTACTGTCGATGGTAAGAGTGTAGTGCTTTCATGGACTAACCCAAGCATCGATGCTCAAGGCAATGCTCTTGCCGAACTTACTGGCGTTAAAATCTATCGTGGCGAAGAACTTGTTGCTACTGTAGCTGCATCGGCCGACAATATTGGCAAAAATGCTACTTATACAGATGCAAACCTTGCCGACGGTCTTTACAAATATCGCATCGTTGCTGTAAATAGCAAGGGCGATGGTGGTGCCGACACCGAAACTATCGACAGCTATGTAGGTATGAACAATCCTGGTCCTGTAAACGACTTTAAAATCGAACTTGGCGACAACAACGCAACTCTTTCTTGGTCAGCACCTACAAAGGGTATGTATGGTGGCGAATACGATGTAAATAGCGTAACTAAATACATCATCACTCGCACTGCAGGTTCTACTTCTACCGAAATTGAAGTTACTAATGCTACATCTTACACAGATGCTCCTGGATTTGGTAAATACACCTACTCTATCGCTGCTGTAAACAACATGGGACGCGGACAAGAAACATCAGTAGGTCCTGTTCTTGTTAAACCAAGCAATTGGATTTTGATGTCAACTGGTGAAGCTGTTGTTGAAACTGGCAAGGAATATCAATTCTACGATGTAGCTGGTCCTAACAACTACTATCCTAACTCTCAAAACGATACTCTTGTGATTCGTCCAGCTGTAGCTAATGCTGCTGTAAAGGCTGAATTCTCTCTATTTGATTTCGACACTTATGCCGACTCACTTATCGTATTCAATGGTGTAGGCACAAAAGCTCCTCTTATCGGTAGATATTCTTCAATGAGCGTTCCTTCTGACTTGGTTGAATTGGAATCAACAAGTGCTGACGGTGCATTGACATTCGTATTCTTCAGTGATGTAATGAGCCGTGGCGAAGGTTGGGTTGCTAAGGTTACTGCAACCGAAAAGTTGTCAAACGACTTAGCTGCTAAGACCCTTACAGGTAATCTTTACCCAGAAGTAGAAGTTGAAACAGCTTATACTCTAACTATCCTAAACAAGGGTATCGAAGCTGTAGCCGGAAGTGCTTATAAAGTGAAATTAGTCGATGCCAACAATGCTACTCTTGCCGAAGCTAATGGTGTAGACATTGCTCCAACCCAAACAGGTTCAGTTGAATTGAAGTTCGCTCCTGCTGCTACAGGCGAAATGAGCATTAGCGCAGTCATTGAATATGCAGCCGACAAGAACACTGCTAACAACCAGTCTGCTCCTATCACTCTTTCTGTACTTCAAAAGGGTAGCAAATTTGTCGAAGTGGGACATTGCGACGAAGAACTATATGTTGTACCAGTTTCATTTATGTCCGACGAATGTGCATCACAAGTGATCTACTATGCCGAAGAAATTGGAGTTAAGGATATGGATTTGACAATGATTTCTTATCCATTCTACGAAGTTACAACTAATTATGCTAATGTACCTATTAAGGTGTGGGTAACCGAAATCGACAGCACAAGCCTTGAAGTATCTTCAATTCCTGCCAACAAGATGACTCTTGTATTCGACGGCAACTGCCCTGTTGCTACTGGCGCCGAAAGTTGGGATATTCCTTTCAATACTCCTTATAAATACACAGGCAGAAACCTTGTCGTAATGATCTACAAAAAAGCTCCTGGAACAAGCGACTATGGTGTTACATTCCGCGGTACTTATGGCGATTACAACGATGTCAACAAGCGCGCTCGTTACGGTTCAGCTTTCTTCGAAGACGAATCTGTCGATGTAAATGCTAACCTAGGTTACTCAGGCAACACAACTGTTCCTGACATCAAGATGCTATTCACACAAGGTAATAGCTCAAGCATCAAGGAAGTGGTTATTAGCAACAATGTGAAGGTATTCCCTAACCCAACTACTTCAGTTCTTAATCTAACAAAAGAAGTTGCTAAGGCTGAACTTGTAGCATTGTCAGGTCAAATGGTATTCTGTGGTAAAAATGTAACTCAAATCGATGTTGAAGCATTGCCAGCAGGTATCTATGTACTAAAGACCATCGATGCAGAAGGTGCAATCAGCACAACTAAGGTTATCAAGAAATAATTTGATCCTTCTCACTAACTTCTATATTGAAGCCTCTCCACTCAACGGGGAGGCTTCTTCTTTTTTCACTATTTTAAGACGCAAAGATTTCTCTAAATTTTGTGGTTATGGCTCTAATTGAGTATCTTTGTACTACTTAAGACTGAAATATTTTTTTATGAAGAAATTAGCTATTAACCTATGTATCGCAACGGCAGGCTTGACTGTTGTAACAGCTTGCCAATCTAACTCTAAAACAGAAACTAACGAAATGACGGCTCAACCTGCCAGCATCACCGATTATGCCAACTATCCCACTTATGCAGGCGAAGACCTCGGCGTAGTGGCACGCAACAATGGTTGCGACTTTAAGTTATGGTCGCCTATGGCCGATTCAGTTGCTCTTAACATCTATGCTAATGGTGCAGGTGGCGAAGCTCTTAGCCGACACTATCTTGTTGCCGACAAGGCAAATGGCACTTGGGCAACATCGCTCAAAGGTGATTTTATCGGCAAATTCTACACTTTCCAAGTGATGATCGATGGCAAATGGCTCGACGAAACCCCTGGTGTATGGGCTAAAGCTGTGGGCGTAAATGGTTTGCGTGCTGCCATTATCGATTTCAAGAAAACTAATCCTGTTGGTTGGGAAAATGACAAGGGGCCTGCTCTTGCCCACAACACCGATGCTGTGATTTATGAAATGCACCATCGCGATTTCTCTGTTCATGCCAACTCAGGCATCACCAACAAGGGTAAATTCATCGCTATGCTCGAAGATGGCGCATTGTCGCTCAATGGCGAAAAGACTGGTATCGACCACTTGAAAGAACTTGGTGTTACACATGTGCACATTCTTCCTTCTTACGACTACAACAGTGTTGATGAAACTCAACTACCTTCAAACAAATATAATTGGGGATATGACCCAGTAAACTACAATGTTCCTGAAGGTTCTTATTCTACAAACCCTGCTTGCCCTATCTCTCGCATTCGTGAAATGAAAATGATGATTCAAGCTCTTCACAATGCAGGTATTGGCGTAATCATGGATGTGGTTTACAATCACACCGCTATCACACATGGAGGAAATTTCGAGCTCACTGCTCCTGGCTATTACTATCGCCAACGCGAAGATGGTTCGTTCAGCGATGCTTCAGGTTGTGGCAATGAAACTGCAAGCGATCGCCTACAAATGCGCAATTTCATGATAAATTCTATCAAATATTGGTTGAATGAATATCACATTGATGGATTCCGTTTCGACTTGATGGCTATTCACGACATCGAAACAATGAATGCCATTGCCGATGCTGCCAATGCTATCAACCCTGATGTTATCATCTATGGCGAAGGTTGGACTGCTGGTGGCTCTCCTCTTCCTGTGGAACGCCGCGCATTGAAAGAACATGTCAACAAGATGCCTGGTGTGGCTGTGTTCAGCGACGATATTCGCGATGCTGTGAAGGGACATTATAGCAATGCTGCCGACCCTGGTTTTGCTTCGGGCAAACCTGGCAACGAGGAAACAGTGAAATTTGGTATCGTTGGTGCTACTGCTCACCCTCAAATCGACTTCACAAAGTGCAACAACTCTAAGTTTGGTTATGCTAACCACCCTGTACAAGTAGTCAACTATGTATCATGCCACGACGACCTTTGCTTAACCGACAAACTTGCTAAATCTATGCCTGGTAGCACTGAAGAAGAACGCATCGCTGTAGCTAAATTGGCTCAAACTATCGTTTTCACTTCACAAGGTATTCCATTCATGTTCACTGGTGAAGAAGTGTTCCGCAACAAGAAGGGTGTTCACAATTCTTATTGTTCTCCCGACTCTATCAACGCTATCGACTGGAATCAAAAGAAGCAATATCGCGATTTGTTCGACTATTATAAGGGAATCATCAATCTTCGTAAGCTACACCCAGCATTTCGCATGACAACTGCCGAAGATGTAGCTAAGAATCTTGTATTTGACGAAGTGGATGAATCTAACCTAATTTCTTACTCAATCAAGAACAATGCCAACGGCGACTCTTGGAGTGAAATCAAGGTTATTCTAAATGGTTCGACCAAGGCAAACGAAGTAGAAGTACCTGCCGGCGAATGGACTGTAGTAGTGAAAGACGGTAAGGTTGATGAAGCAGGACTCGAAAAGAGTCAAGGAGGTAAGCTATCTATTGCACCTCGCACTGCACTTATTCTTGCTAAATAATTCATCCATTATAATTCAATAACAACTCCCTGTGTAGTATTACATAGGGAGTTATTATTTAAAAATCATTATCTTTGCACCAAATTTCAACAATATGGGTATAGCTGAATTATTTATCATTGCTGTAGGATTATCAATGGATGCTTTTGCCGTATCTATTGGCAAAGGTCTTTCTCTAAAAGACATCAAATTACGCCACTACCTTAGCGTAGGATTTTGGTTTGGTGGTTTTCAGGCTCTTATGCCTCTTATCGGTTACCTTCTTGGAGCTACATTCACCTCTATTGTGAGTGATTTCGACCATTGGGTAGCATTCTTCCTACTCGGTATCATCGGATTCAATATGATTCGTGATTCATTCTCTAAATACGATGACAAGCAAGACGACAATTTCTCATTTCGTACCATGCTTATGCTCGCTGTAGCCACAAGTATCGATGCACTTGCTGTTGGGGTATCGTTTGCTTTCCTAAGTGTCGATTTGTGGGTTTCGGTAGCTCTAATTGGTATCACTACTTTCATATTGTCGGCAATAGGGTTAAAGATCGGTAATATCTTCGGTAACAAATATAAATCAAAGGCTGAATTCACTGGTGGTATTGTCCTTGTTCTTATGGGAATAAAAATCCTTGTAGAACACACTTGTTTTTAACAAATTATTATTACCTTTGTATAATATACTAAAGGTCTCGTTGATACATCAACCTTTAAACTGTTTATCAGTCTAACATAAAATATACTGAAATTATGGATCATTCATTAAATTATTTTTTAGCAGAATCCATTAAGAAGAATTGGGAAGAACTTGCTCTTACCGATTTCAACGGTGTTTCTTATCAATATCGTGACATAGCTCGCAAAATTGCAAAACTTCATATCCTTTTTGAAAATTGTGGCATCAAGCGTGGCGACAAAATTGCTACTTGTGGTAAAAACTGCGCCCAAATGTCGGTTGCAATTATTGCATCTATCACTTATGGTGCTGTAACCGTTCCTATTCTTCACGAATTTAAGACCGACAACATACATCACCTTGTAAATCATAGCGAAGCAAAACTTTTGTTTGCCGATACAGCTATTTGGGAGAATCTTGACATCGCAAGTATGCCAGGTTTGACAGGTGTTCTACAAGTGAGTGATTTCTCATTGCTTCACTCAAACAGCGACATTCTTACTGAATCACGCCATCACTTGAATGAGCTATTTGGCAAGAAATATCCTGAACGCTTCACTCAAGACGATGTGAAATACTACGAACCAGCAGCCGATGACCTTGCACTAATCAACTATACTTCGGGCTCAACTGGTTTTTCTAAGGGCGTTATGCTACCTCATCGTGCACTGTGGAGCAATGTCAAGTTTGCTATTGAAGAACTTCATATATTGGAGCCAGGCGACGGTTTCATCTGTATGCTTCCACTCGCTCACATGTTTGGTTTGGTTATCGAGTTGCTACACACATTCTGTGTTGGTTGCCACATATATTTCTTGACACGCGTGCCTTCTCCAAAGGTTATTATGGATGCATTTGCGCATGTCAAACCTAAGGTAATCATCGCAGTTCCTCTTATCCTTGAAAAAATCATCAAGACAAGAGTATTCCCATTGCTCGAAAAGCCTATTATGAGCCTTATGATGAAAGTTCCTTTCGTCGACGACTATCTATTGGGCAAAATCAAGGAAAAAATCGAAATCACATTTGGTGGTAACTTGAAGCAAATGATTATCGGTGGTGCTGCATTGAACAAAGATGTTGCCAACTTCCTAAAGCGTATCAATTTCCCAGTAACAGTGGGCTATGGTATGACAGAATGTGCTCCTCTTATCTCGTATGCACCTTGGGACATCAACCCTGTAGGCTCATGCGGTAAGATTGTCACACGAATGGAAGGAAAGATCGTTCATGGCGAACACGAAACAGGTGAACTTTGGGTACGCGGCGACAATGTTATGCTCGGATACTATAAAAACCCTGAAGCTACCGAAGCAGTAATGAAAGACGGTTGGTTGAACACAGGCGACTTGTGCGAAATCGACGACAATGGTTTCCTTTACATTCGTGGCCGTAGCAAAACAATGATTCTTGGTCCTTCTGGTCAAAATATCTATCCTGAAGAAATCGAACAAAAGATTAACAACCTTCCTTATGTGTGCGAATCGCTTGTTGTTGAAGATAGCGGCAAACTTGTAGCTCTTATCTATCCTGACATCGAAAATGGCGCAAAACAAGGTATGGACTTCGAAGCTTTGACCAAACTTATGGAATCAAACATCGCTTCCCTTAACAAAGAATTACCTTCTTATTCTAAGATTGCAAGCGTGAAGATGCAAAGCCAAGAATTCGAAAAAACCCCTAAGCGCAGTATCAAGCGTTTCTTGTATCAACACTAATCTAATCTGATTATATACAACAGAAAAGGACTGAAATAATTTTCAGTCCTTTTTCTATTTCATATATATCCTAACTATTATCAACCAATCTTAATTCCTGCAAAGCCCATAAATGCCATAGCAAGAATACCTGCTGTAATAAGTGCAATAGGCACACCTTGCATACACTTAGGCACGCGCGAGATACTTAGTTGCTCTCTGATTCCAGCAAAGATAACAAGTGCAAGAGTGAAGCCCACTGCAGTCGACATGCTATACACCAAAGCTTCTACCATTGTCATATTCTTTTGTACTACAAGAATTGCCACACCAAGCACTGCACAGTTAGTTGTGATAAGTGGCAAGAACACGCCAAGCGCTTGATACAACGATGGCATGGCCTTCTTCATCACAATTTCAAGCACCTGAACAAGCGCTGCAATCACAAGAATGAACACTATAGTTTGCAAGAATGTAACATTATAAGGCTCCAACACATACATCTGTAATAGATAAGTAACAGCAGTTGCTATTACCATTACAAACATTACAGCCATACCCATTCCGACAGCCGAGCTAATACGCTTCGACACTCCCAAGAACGGACAGATACCCAAAAATTGAGCAAATACGATGTTATTTACAAATATCGCAGTTATTATAATCGATAAATATGCCAACATAATCTTTCCTCCTCTATTTCTTATTTTTGAGCCTTAATATTGTTTACTACAGCCAATAATAGACCTAACACGATGAATGCTCCTGGCGCAAGCACAAACACAAGACTACCATATTCTTCGTTGTACACCACCATATCGAACACTTTACCTGTTCCCAAAAATTCGCGCAAAGCTCCAAGCACGGTAAGCGACACTGTAAAGCCCAAACCTACACCTAACCCGTCGCACAACGAATCGATTACACCATTCTTTGAAGCATAAGCCTCAGCACGACCAAGCAAAATACAATTCACCACAATAAGTGGGATAAAGATACCTAATGTTTCATATAGCGATGGCATATAAGCTTGCATCACCATTTGAAGCACTGTTACGAATGATGCTATCACTACGATAAAGGCAGGGATACGCACTTTGTCAGGGATAACATTACGCAATAGAGAAATTACTGCATTTGAGCAAACAAGTACACATAATGTAGCCAAACCCATACTCATACCATTCATTGCCGAACTTGTTGTACCCAATGTAGGACACATACCAAGCAATAGCACAAATGTTGGGTTGTTCTTTATTGCCGATTCTATTATAAATTTCAATTTGTTCATTACTTTTCGCCCTCCTCTGCTTTATTTTGCATTGCAACAAATGCGTTATAGGCCTCAACTAATGTATCTAAGAATGCTCGTGATGAGATTGTTGCTGCTGTGATTGCATCTACTTGACCGCCATCTTTCTTCACACGCACTTTGTCTTTGCCTGGGTTCAATCCAATAACATTTTGTGAGCCCTTTGGTGTTCGGAACCATTCTTGCATCTTTGAACCAAGACCGGCAGTTTCAGCATGCTTCAACACCTTATAGTCTCGTATAGTTCCGTCCAAATCAAAGCCACACATTACTTCGATTTCTCCTGAAAAGCCATTCTTTGTTAAACTTTTTACAGCTGCTCCCACCAAAGCTCCATTCACCCTGGCTGGATACACTATTATATTCAAGCTATCCTTTGTGCCAGCATTTGCGACATATACAAATTGCTCATCAAGTGGATTGTTGTCAAATGTTGGAGCCACCTCACTTATGGCTTGCACTTGTGCCTTGCGTTCAGCATCGGCAATAGTGTCCTTTGTGAGTGCATACACCCCACCGATAAGCATTGCCGCTATGATGGTTATCGCTCCGAGCGACAACACCATATTCATCAACGATGACTGTAGTTTTGCCATAATTTAGTTAACCCTCCTTTCTCCAAACTTTCTTGGACGAACAAACTTATTGATTAATGGAGTGAAGCCGTTCATGATAAGTATTGCAAACGATACTCCTTCGGGATAAGCACCCCACAAACGGATAATCATTGTTATAATACCTATCATCATACCATACATTACCATTCCTCTACGAGTCATAGGTGATGTAACATAATCGGTTGCCATAAATATAGCACCAAGCATCACACCTCCACTCAATACCGACATCACTGGGTCAACTCCTGCACCCCACGCAAACAGCATCACTGTTCCTATAATAGACACTGGTATATGCCATGATATAATACCACGCAATAGCATAAACACACCTCCTATTATCAGCGCAATAGCACTCATTTCACCCAAGCTACCGCCCATATTTCCTATCAAGGCATCTATCCATGTCAAGCTTTCTGTCGCTATTTCATTCACAGCCGATGCTCCTGTTGACGAATCGGCTCTCGACATAGCTTCCATCTTCATTTGACCCAAATAGGTTGCGCCTGTAGTGGCATCGAGATATTCGCCTCTATTCACCAATGGCAATGGCCACGATGTCATTTGTTGTGGAAACGAAATCAACAAGAACACACGACCCAATATCGCTGGGTTGAATATGTTCTGACCAAGACCACCAAACGCATACTTACCAAGACCGATAGCGACTACGCAACCTATAAGAATTATCCATATAGGTAGATTACTTGGCAAATTCATTGCAAACAATAGTCCTGTAATCACAGCCGAGCCATTTGTTATGGTCGTTTTTCCACCCAACATATATCGTTGAATCAAGTACTCTGTAATAACACAACCAAGTACCGACGTAAGTAGCACAACCAATGCTCCAAGTCCAAATAGATACACCGAATAAGCCACTGCTGGCATAAGTGCTATCACCACACCCCACATTCTACGATTTACACTATCGGTTGAATGTATGTGTGGAGAACCCGAAACAACTAATCTCATATTATCCATCATTCTATATAAGTTATCTATCTCTTTTTACGAATCATATCATTCACTTTTGCCTTGCCTAATCGTATGAAATCAAGCAATGGACGATGCGACGGACATGTGTACGCACAGCAACCACATTCTATACAATTACGCACGCCATGTTCCTCAGCTTGCTCTACTTCATTGTTTTCGGTCAATGACATAAGCAAATAAGGCTCAAGTCCCATAGGACAGTCTCTCACACAAGCCCCACATCGAATACATGGTTCTTCTGCCTCTCTTCTCGCTTCGGCTTCGTTCAAGAACAAAAGTCCCGACACACCTTTTGTCGTTGGAGTATCAAGGCTCACAATAGCGCGTCCCATCATTGGTCCACCCACTACTATTTTTCCTGTATCTTTAGGTATACCGCCAGCTACATCAACAACCGACTTCAATGATGTTCCCAAATATACTCGATAGTTACCAGGCTTCTCAACACTCTTACCCGTTACCGTAATGATGCGACTTATCAATGGCTCACACAATCGCACAGCACGATATATAGCATAGGCTGTAGCCACATTTTGCACCAATGCACCCACTGAAATAGGAAGTGCACCATTTGCTACTTCTTTGCCAGTGATAGCCTTAATAAGTTGTTTTTCTCCTCCTTGAGGATATTTTGTTTGTAATGCTTGAACTACTATTGATTTTTCGCCTTTTAGCTTGCTATTAAATAGTTCAATTACATCTTTTTTATTGTTTTCAATACCAAAAACAGCCTTTTTAACACCAGTGGCACGCATGATATAACGCACACCTTCCAATATTTCATCGGCACAAGCAAGCATTAGAGCATGGTCATTGGTTAGATATGGCTCACACTCTGCTCCATTAAGAATTAGCACTTCGGCGTGAGCATCGGCTGGAGGTGTAAGCTTCACCTTGGTGGGAAAAGTAGCACCGCCAAGACCTACAACACCTGCATCGGCTACAATATCCTTTATTTCTTCGGATGTAAGAGCTTCAATTTCTTCATCGGTACGAGGTGTTGGTATATTTTCAGCGTCGAAAGCCACATCTTCATCGCTTGCTACAATAGTTACTGTGTCGCAAGGATATCCAAACGCAGTTTTCAACTTACCTATACTTTTCACCTTACCACTAATTGGAGTGTGAACATTAGCACTCACCACACCATTAGCTTTAGCTATGAGCTGACCACGCTTCACTTGATCGCCCACTTTCACACAGCACACAGCCATTGCACCTATGTGTTGCGAAAAAGTTACGACAACCTCGCGTGGTGCAGGCACATCTACAATAGGAGCACCTGCTGTTATCTTATTTTCGGGAACATGAATTCCGCCTCTGTTAAATGTCTTTAGCATAATATGTTATTCCTATTGTTAGTTATTTTCTTCAACTTCTACTTTCTTCACAGGGAAATTTGCTGCGATAATTGCATTGCGTGGACACACTGGCACACACTTCTTACACAATTTACACTTCTTATAATCAATGTATGCAAGATTATCCTTTATTGTGATTGCTTCGTGTGGACATTCCTTCAAGCACTTACTACAACCGATACATGACACACTACATTCTTTCATTGCAACTGCGCCTTTATCTTTATTTGCACATGCTACATACACACGCATTCCACGAGGGCCTTTGTTGCGCAATTCTATCAAATTACGAGGACAAACCTCAGTACATGCACCACAGCCAACGCACTTGTCTCCATCTATTTCAATAATGCCAGTTGTAGGGTTAATCCTCATTGCATCAAACTTACATGCACTGACACAATCGCCACAACCAAGACAGCCATAAGCACAACCATGTGCGCCATAATAAATCGTATGTTCAATATGACATGATCTTGGGCCATCATAGTCCGACTTCTTAGGACGATTAGCACAAGTTCCGTTACAATGTAGTACTGCCACTTGTGGCATAGTTGAATGAGCCTTAACAAGTCCCACTATTTTAGCGACTTGCGACATTGTCTCATCCCCACCCACAGGACATCTCAATCCATCAAGCGATGTTGCACATGCACAAGCCACAGCGAAATCGTGGCAACCATTTCGGCCACAACCTCCACAATTAGCTCCTGGCAAAATTTCTTCTATTTCGGCAATTTTAGGATTTTCTTTTACGGCAAATTTCTTCGCAGTGAGGAATAGCACCACTGCACTCACTATGCCTATGCCACCTAATATCACAACCGATAATACCACCAAATCCATATTTCTTTATAACTTCTTTATTTCAAAATTTATCTTATTGAATTTCAGTTTATTTCTCACTGCATAAAATAAGCCATAATACACAGCAAGAGCAACAACTCCCGAAATACACCCACAAAGTACCGATACCGACACCGTCAATCCCACCACGGTCAACAAGAATAACATGCAAGGCAAAAACAAGCAATAGAATATTGCTATCCATTCCATACTTTGTTGTTCCTCTATTATTACCCTATCTCCAATGTGGATATTTTCCTCAGCCACATTTCCACACACAAGTTCAAGCTCATCATCACTCGACACGCTGCAAATATCGCCTAATTTACAACCATCACATTGATTTCGAGATATTTTAACTCGCACAGAGCCATTTCCCTCTATTTGAGTTACAACTGCTATATGCTTCTTTGTTCCAGTATTCACTACTTATCCAATTTGGGAGTACAAAGATATCTCTAAATACTTAATTAAAGAAATTTTTCCGTAATTATTTTTTTATTCTATTTCTCTTTTTTTTATCCTATTTTTCCCAAACAATCCTTAATTGAGTATTATTTTTCTCTTACTCGAAAAAAATCTCAAGTTTCTCCACATTTGTGTTTTTCTGCACCACACGATAACTTCGGTCAAGCAAGTACAATACTGGCAAACTTGGAAGGTCATATAGCTCACGATCAGTTATTAACATACGCTCATCACATGCATCAATCCATTGGTGCGGCAAAGATTGTGTTTTCCACTCATCTTTATTTCCCTCTACACACACCGAAAGCACCTTTAATTTGCCTTCTTCCACCTTTTTACTGATTATAGGTGATAAAATTAACTCCGTTTTCAATTTATGACATTCATCACAAGTAGGGTCATTAAAATATAGCAAAATATAGTCCGCTTTAACACCATACAGACTTCTTCGTTTGCATTGTTTCTGAATAAATCCAAAATTTGTTGCCTTATGCCCCACTCTATTCTTCATAACTTTAGCGAGATAATAACCCACGCGCTCTTTGTCATCAAACGACACCTTATCGCAAGCCAACAATTGATTTAATGCCACAATATAGAGTTCCTCATCACATAGAGGAGAATCCATTTCATACAAATACTTTGTTGTCATGTCAATAAAATGCGAAAGCATATCCGCATTTTGCCCTGCCTTAGCATATAGTTTTGCAAACGCCTCACTTTTCTTACTCACATAAGGCAATAGACTCAAAAAATTGACAAATCCTTGTTCCGTAACATCGGCTTTCACTATCAAGCCACTATCATTAAAATCAAAATAATCCCAATAGTGCAGAACAAGATTATCGGCCTTTTCGATGGTTATTTCGCTCATATTTTCCAAGTTCGGTTGCACATACCTACCACTATCTTGAGCATTGAAATATAGATTAGTGCACAATATAAGCACACTTAGCAATATCAATTTTAGATGTTTCATTTGAGAGCTATTTAACTTTATAACACAAAAATACACTATTTCTTTCAAAAAATAAAAAAATAAGAACACATACATCTATGGTTTAACTAATCAGCGCCTAAAACATTCAAAATATTAATAAAGAACCTCGCAAATAATCATAAAGTTCCACTAAAATTCGTAATTTTGCAATGGTTAATCCATAGAATAATGCTGAGTATGCACTCCAACTCAAAAATTGCACTCCCTAACAACTCTTTTTTTCTTGAAATCAAGGGATTATTAGAGCAAGGTCGTACGGTTACCTTTTTAGCATCGGGTAATAGTATGCGCCCTTTTATTCGAGGCAATCGAGATAGTGTTGTTCTGCAAAAACACACTTCCCTATCAGTAGGTGACATTGTACTTGCTTTTATCGACAATAATAGATATGTGTTACATCGAGTCATTAACATCAACAACGACAATGTTACACTAATGGGCGATGGCAACTACAACACAACCGAAACTTGCTCGGCCAACGACATTCTCGGCAAAGCAATTCAAATCATAAGAAATGGAAAAACTATTGACTGTGAATCACCTACGGAGCAAAAGAAATCACATCTATGGCGAAAACTTCTACCCATAAGACGCTATTTACTATTTTTGTATCGCTTAGTAGAGTAATCAACTAACAACTTAAATTCATATCAATATGAGCATCAAAGATTACCTTGTATGGTTGTGGAAAATATCCAACGGAATGCGTCTACGCATCGCACTTCGTGCCACTTGCGGCATTTTACATGTTGGTGTATCCCTTCTATTTATTTGGGTATCCAAACATATTATCGACATTGCAACAGGACAAGCAGTTGGTTCATTCTCCAACTATGCGCTACTCCTTATCTCATGCGTAATAATGCAGCTATTATTATCGGCTTCAATACGACGCATCGAGGAACTGTCATTTATTGATCTTAACAACAAACTTAGACAACGACTTTTCAACCATGTTATGATAAGCCGTTGGATGGGTAGAGAAGGTATTCACACTGGTGATATTCTCAATCGCATTGAACGCGATGTTTCGTCTATTGCCGACCTTCTATGCCGTATTATCCCTTCTGTACTTATCACATTGGTGCGACTCACAGCTGCTTTCGCGTTTTTGCTCTATCTTGACATACGATTAGCTGCTGTTCTATTCTTCATTATGCCTATTGCCCTACTTATCAGCAAAAGCTATGTCAAGAAGATGCGCAAGCTATCGAAAGATATTAGAAACACCGATAGCCGATTACAATCTTTCTTGCAAGAAAATATCCAACATCGCACTCTTATTTCGTCACTTGAACGCACTAACGAGGCTTCCGAAAATCTTGATTCTCTACAAGATGGACTATACAACCAAATCAAACAACGCACTAATTTCTCTATTTTCTCGCGTTCAATGGTTCAATTGGGTTTTGCATCAGGATATACTACCGCGTTCCTATGGGGTGCAATGGGTTTAATAAATGATAGCATATCTTTTGGTACAGTTACGGCCTTTCTTCAACTCGTCAACCAAGTACAACGCCCAATAGTGGAATTGGGCAACTATATACCTTCATTTATTCAAGGTTACATAGCTATCGAACGATTGGATGAACTCACCTCGTTAGAAATTGAAGAACAAGGAACTCCTATCAAACTTGACGGGAAACCTGGAGTAAGAATCAAGAATGTAAGTTTCTCATATACCGAAAACGAACAAAATATTATTCAAAATTTCTCACACGACTTCACACCTGGAAGTCTCACAGCAATTATAGGTGAAACTGGTGTCGGCAAGAGTACTCTTATGCGACTTTTGTTGGCTCTACTCCTTCCAGACAATGGGAAGGTTATATTCTACAACAACGAATGCGAAGTCTCTGCATCGCCACTCACTCGTTGCAACATTGTTTATGTTCCACAAGGTAACACATTACTAAGCGGCTCAATACGCGACAATCTTCTCTTGGGCAAACCTGATGCAACCGAAGATGAACTTCGACAAGCTCTTCACATTGCTGTCGCTGATTTCGTTTACGATTTACCTCTTGGACTTGACACTCAATGTGGCGAACTTGGGGCTGGATTCAGTGAAGGACAAGCACAGCGCATAGCTATAGCTCGAGGCCTATTACGCCCAGGTGGCATAATGCTACTTGACGAACCTACTTCTTCGTTAGACAAAGATACTGAGCAACTTCTATTAAGTCGTTTAGCTGAGCAAGCTAATAATAAAACAGTTATTTTGGTTACTCACAAAGAAGCTACAGTTCAGTTTTGCACATCATCAATTAAACTTGGAACAGCATAAACACACATACTTTACAAAACAAAAAGTGCGATAGAAATTCCTACCGCACTTTTTTTGTATCTCAATTAATCTATGTGATTATTCAACAACGCTTACTGCGCGTGTGATAGCTGCACGGCTCAAGCGAGGGTCGTCATAATACATGTTATCAACACCACCCTTATAGTCGATGCGCAATTGCTTTTCAGATACACCGAATTCGTCAACCAAGCACTTGTATACATTTTCTGCACGAGTGCGGCTCAAATATTCGTTTCGTTCTGTGTTACCAGTGCCCTTATCAGCAAAACCAGTAATCACATATACAACATCATTATCACTTTCCTTGATGATTTCAGCAAGCAAGCTCAAGTTAGCACGAGCTTCATTAGAAAGTTCAGTGTTGTCAATCTTGAATGTAACAAGGTTAGCTGCAGCAGCCATTTTCTTCACGATTACGCGTTCTTCCTTCTTATTACCTTCAGCGATAGCTTTCTTCAAGCGTTCGTTTTCAGCCGACATTGTTTCCAATTGACGACGCATTTCATTGATAGCATTGTTATCATAGCTTACGATGTTGCGAGTAACATACTTACTACGATCCCAACCGCGTTCTTTGAACTTATATGTAAGACCAAGTGTCACAGCCCACATACCTTCACCGAAACGGCCACCACCTTCGCCATCGAAACGGTCATTTACATACATACCACGAATATCAAGGTTTAGGTCAAGAGGATCGCTTAGACGGAATGTGTTCAACAAACCAATATTAGCACTTGCTTCAGCTGCACCATCTTTATCAAACACATGCGCCCAACCTATACCCAAATATGGGCTACAATTCCACACACGATTTGGCTTGTAACCTGCAATAATGTTGCATAGGTTGAACATAGCATCAACATGGATATTGCAGAAGTCAAATTTTTGATGTGTCAACCAATATCCGTGACCTTCTTTACCAGAAACGCCTTCACCTGTTGAGTGAACACCATTTTGAGTAGCACCCTTTTGGCTAAGACCGCTATACATCACGCGAACTCCAATTGATGGAGAGAACCACTTACCTACAGCGATATCTACTGCTGGAGCAATACGATCTACAAAATCACATTGCTTATCGTGGTCACCAAAATATACTTGTCCACCACCTGCAGCACTAATAAACCAGTTATCCCAGAAACTATTAGTTTCTACTTTGTGCTTGTTTGAGTTGTACTCAACCTTTTCTTCTACTGTTGTAGTTTGCGCAAATGCAGGAGTCAATACCAATGCGCAAACAGCAGTCAAAAATAACTTTTTCATTTGCTTATTTATTTTTAGTTTGTTAATTAATTTCTATCAAGTATTATTTTTTTGCTTTACCATAATAGCCTTGTCCATAACCATAGCGACCATAATGTCCGTAACCATAGCCGTAGCCGTAGCCATAGCCGTAGCCCCATCTCTTAACATCAATACCGTTCAAAATAAGTGCCAAATTATTTAACTTCTTTTCTTGATATAATGTTTCAAGATCTGGCAATTGACGTCGGTCAAGTTTTCCTGCGCGTACAACGAATAATGTTATATCGGCAATACGATTTGCAATTGTTGCATCGGCAATGATACCCACAGGCACATTATCAACAATGATATAATCATAACGAGTTCTCAACTCAGCAATAAGATTATCCAATCTCTCATCCATTAGCAACTCGGCTGGGTTTGGTGCAATTGCACCTGCGCCGATAATATCAGGAGTAGAGCCATCTTCGCTCTTCTTGATAATTTCATCAATAGTAATTTCATGGTCAGCCAAGTAATTACTTATTCCGACATGGTGCTTTGGCAACAATCCACGACTCAATGTTCCCTTACGAATATCCAAGTCTAGCATCACAACACGCTTCTTAGCATACACATAACTCATTGCCAAGTTACGAGCAGTAAATGTCTTACCAGCACCTTCATTAAATGAAGTAAATGTAATCACCTGCACTGGCTTACCATTCTTGCTCATAAATGCCATATTTGTTCGCAAAATACGCATTGCTTCAGCCACACTACGATTTTGGTCTTCTTCACTTGTCATGAATGATTCATCACCGCTCTTCATAATTTTCTTATCCAATGGCACTTCTCCAAGATATGGCACGCTTATCACATCCTTAACATCTTTACGGCTATGAACGCGTGTATCCATGAATAGAATCAACAAGAATACCACTGTTGGACAAGCCAAGCCTAATAGAATACCCAACAAGATAATGCGATTGCGATTAGGACTAATTGGAGCATTGCTTCCACTTGCACCATCAATCACTCGTGCATTGTTATCGGCCATTGCTTGAGTAAGAGCATTTTCTTCGCGACGATTTAGAAGGAACATATACAACGATTCCTTAATCTTTTGTTGACGCTCAATACTCAACATCTTGCGTTCTTTTGTTGGGATTTGCATCATGCGTGAATGAGCTCTATTCTCACGGCTTTGAGCATCACTACGACGAACATCAAGCGAAACAATCATATTATCCACCGAACGGATAATTGTTTGTTTCATAGCACGAAGGCTATTATTTAATTCCTCAACGATAGGATTCTTCTCACTACTATCAGCGATAAGCTTATCACGACGCAGCTTCATTGTGTTATATTGATTAATTTGCGCCTCAACACCTGCATCTTTGATACCTGTGTTAGTTGGAATCAAGTCAATTTCCTTACTTGGATCTACAAGATACTCTTTAATATATCGAGCAAGTTCCAATTGAGTTTCCAATTCTAAGCCTTCAGCATCATATTTTTGAGATTCTCCCATATATTGACCTGCGGCAGAACCAATATCATAGATTCTGTTGTCTTGCTTGAATCGTTCAATTTCTCCTTCTACGCCACCAAGCTCATTTTCGATAATAATCAAACGCTCATTAATGAAATTTGCAGTATTAATTGCAACTTGATTCTTATCTTGAATTGTATTCTCGTTGTAAATAGTAATCAAAGTGTTAAGCACATCTTCTGCTCTTATTGGTGAACTATCCTTCATCGAGAATGTCAAGATTGAAGCATCATCTTGTGCTTGACGGATTCCAATTGTACTAAGGAAATAGTTTGCCATAGCCAATTGTGAATGTTTCTGAACATGAATATCCACACCAGCCCAACTTTCACCATAGAAATTAGTTGGAGACACAACAACTCGTCCTCTTGCCAATTTCACAGTATCATTCAATGCTACTACATACTTAGCTCCGTCTTTTTCGCCTTCAATATTTGACAACTCTACACTCTTAGCATCTTTCAATGTTACATATAGCGACATATAGCTATTTGGTGATGCGTCAACAAACGACACCTTAACTGGAGCTTGAGTGTATAGTTCAAGATTGCGGAAGCCTTTTTTCTGTTGATAAGATACATCAGCCGATAGGCGTGCCACAACTTCTCCCATCAATTTCTTTGATTTGAATTGAAGGATTTCATTACTAACATTAACCTTATTGATAAGATTGTCATATCTATCAAGACCTGCAGTTGATGTTTTATTTGAAGGGTCCTTAATAATTACCGTAGCTTGACGGAAATATACGAATGGTGTGTAAGCATATTTCAAATACGCCAACCCACCAAAAACTATTAGCGACAATAAGAACCATTTCCACTTAGAAAGCAAATAGTAAAAAAGGTCTAATACATTGATACTTGAATCATTTTTTGCATTCAAATTGCTCATATCTTATTCAGATTTTTATTTCACACAATAGATTATAGAACATGCTGCTGTTGCGATACTCAACAATAATGAAGTGTATTGCAAAGTTTTGTCTTCTTTATCCTTCTTCTTGTATTTAGGTTCTACATACACGATATCATTTTGTTGCAAATAGAAAGCTGGAGATTCAAAAACTGACTTATTGCGAAGATCATGTTCATATACTCTTCTTTCGCCCAATTCTTCTCTAATCACAAGCACGCGATCTATTTTTGCATTATCAGCCAAATCTCCTGCCTTTGCAATAGCTTCAAGCAATGTGATGCGATCTCCATCCACTGAATATGTACCACTACCGGCTGCACCAAGTACTGTATACTTGAAGTTAAGAAACTCAATTGCTACTATAGGATCTTTAATATAGCTTCCTGAAATAATCTTATTTTGGATAATATTCTTTACTTCACTCACCTTTTTGCCAGCTACTTCAATCTTGCCTAAGATAGGGAAATCGATAAATCCTTCAGCATCCACTCTATATCCCTTTTCTTTGGTTACACCTGCTGTATTGATTCTACCATCGGCCGACACTTCATAGCTTCCACCTTGGATATTAAACGGAATAGCAAGTTCTGGGCTCTTACAAGATACCACAATACTCAATCGGTCATCACAATGTACTACAGCTTCATGCTTTTGTTCAATAGGATAACGCTCACCCACATACATATCTTGCAAATACACATAATCCTTGCTTGATGAACATGATGCCATCAATATCAAAGCAAATAACGATAACAAAAATGCTTGTTTTTTCATATTATCTTAATATTATTTTTTCAATACTCTTAGTTTCTATCTCTTAATCGGTTTCGTTTCTTATTCTTGCAGCAGCCCCGCATAACACACTTGTGCTGCTTCGGCATTTGGCAAACAATCTAAACGACCTACTTTAGTGCACTGTATAAACTCGGTTAATGTAGCACAAAGTGTATTATATTGTTCTACATCTTGTCTTATCACCGAGCAACCTGGCAATACAGCCATAAATGCTTCCACACCACTAAGGGCAGTAAATGAGTTCTCAGAAGCTTGATACAATCTCACCATTCCTCCGAGAGGACAGCCTTCGTTCTTATAGCATGGTGTTTTTCCACTCCATGCAGTGCCATAAACCATCGGTTTACCGTCAACAATACGAATAGTTGGATTATCATCATTGAGTAATGTACACTCATCAAAATTTTGTTGCCAAATTGATGAATGTGTACTTTTGCCAGTACCACTTTTACCCATAAACAAATATCCTACCCCTCTATATTTCACTACCGAAGCGTGGATTGATATTGCATTATGCCACACCACAGCTTGTGCAAAGGCTATTCTTAACAACGAACATAGTGCCGACCCCACATAAGCATCTTCCCAACACATCACTGCTTTGCATTCCTTAAATCGGCTATCGGCTATCATCATATGAATAGCTCCTTCTGTCGTAAACTTCAATTCCACCTTGTAGCCACACAAGCATTTCTTCAATCTTGTAAAGCCTAAATCGTTCTCCGATTCACCTATCACTTTTTCTTCCGTTTCACAAGGCAATTCATCACTAAATGCTTCGAAACGAAACAAAATAGGTTCGGCTTCCGTTTTTTCACAACGGAATGGAATTAATGAAGGCAAAAGTACAACAATATCTTGAGTTTTCGGCACTTTTACCGAAAAAATAAAGTCTGCTATACGAAAAAAATGCTCTTTAATCATGACATTTGTCCTATCACTAATTTCTTCATGATAGAAAAGGACTCTCGGGGTGCATATTTTAATGCAAAACGCACATTTTGAACGAATGAAAGCGCTGTGTTTATTTTGCGTCGCCACACACTTTCATTTTGTTTATTTCGCGTGTTGCGATAGTGACCAAAATTACCACCACGCCTCACTATTTCGAGTAATTCTGAAGGAGATTGAGAACTTAAGTCCTCCTTATATGGCAGATACTCTTCGGGCATCCCCAAATATGTTACTAAAAACGAATGCAACAATGCACTCCACTTTTTGATACCTGCATTAGTATAAATCTCTTTTATATCGTCACCAGAGCCCACATGAGGTGTATATTCTTTATAAGCCATTGCGATATCACAAAGTTGTCGCAAGCCTATGCCCACACCTATAGCATGCTTTAATATGTGTGTGTTTAGCAACAATAGATTTACTTCCGCCTGAGGACACATAATGGTAACATCTCCCACAACTAAACCTGTTTCATCAAACCCTTTCGCTTCAACCAACTGATGTGCATATTTTTGTGCTTCCGAGCTATGTAAATCAACAAGTTGCACATGATGTTCCACATCAATTCCTTTCCACTTATAATGAGAACTACCATCGGGCATCTTTGTAATATTGCAACCATGAAACTGAGCAAGATATTTTTCGGCACTTTCTCGCCCATCTTCACTTCTAAAATACAAATCGATATCTCCACACTCTCTTAATTCTGGCAAAGGATATTTTTGAGCAATTCCTTGTCCTTTTTGCAATATAGGTTGAAAATTATTCGATTGTAATACTGAAAACAAATCACACAATGTGTCATTCATTTTCTTATTTTGCATAGTAACACGAGTCGCAAGTACACTCCACTTTAACAAGACTTGTTTTGAGGGTTGCATGTCTTTCGGCACTTTATCCAAAGCATTAAAAGCTATTCCGGCTACAGTCTGCTTAATAGCGAGCGACAAGACTTCAGCCCAGTCGTCATCGGTGATTGATGAATATGAACACTCGAATTTCTTACACCAAAGCATTGAAATTATCAAGTGCAGAAGGATATCAAAAGCTTTGTCTTGCTTATTTGTCATTGTCTTCCACCCAGCCAAATTCTTGCCAAGAGGTTATCAAGGTGTGCACATCGCGATGAGCTGTTTCGCTGTCTACTTCATACTCTTCACACAATTGTGCAGTTAATGTATCTACCGTAAAATCGCCCTTCGATGCTTCTTGCCACAACCAAGCAGCCACATCATTTAGCGTATATACATTGGTCATATTCACTACATCATCACACAAATCAACTATCATGTGTTGATTGCAAATGGTGCGTAATGTCAAACCATCTTTTAATTTCATAAGTATCGAATTGTATTAGAATTTCTTACCGATAAGGATTGAAGTAATTGTACAATAAATTATCTTAATATCGGTCCACAAAGTACGATTAGTGATATATTCCAAGTCGAGACGCAAACGCTCAAGCATCTTTTCTATCGTATCACAATACCCATTATAGAGTGTCGCATAAGAGAATAGACCTGGCTGAATTTGATACAAATATTCATAATCAGGATTATGCTCCATGATTTGCTCAATATAGAACATTCGTTCTGGACGATATCCCACCATCGACATATCACCTTTCAATAGATTCCACAATTGTGGCAACTCATCGAGGTGATGCTCACGGATAAAGCGCCCAACCTTTGTCAATCTACTATCTCCTTGTGCATATAATTGAGGTCCGCTTGCTTCCGAGTCAATACACATTGAACGGAATTTATATAGCACAAACGGCTTGCCTTTGTAACCAATACGCTCTTGGCTAAATATTGCAGGTCCACCATCTTCTTTTTTCACGGCCAAATAGCACCACAATATCAGTGGAGAGAATACAATCATTCCCAATATAGCAGCCAATATATCCATAAGTCGTTTTATGCCACGAGACAATGGACCCATAGCATCAACATACTTCTGTTTTTTTAGTTGTTTACTCTCCGTTCTCGATAATACATCTACTTCTTCCATAGTCCTGAATAAATTTTCATGCAATTATCAATCATTTGCTCATAGGTAAATAGCGATTTATATCTGTTATACGCACCTTTAGCAAATTTATTATAAGTTTCTTCATTTTTCGTTACTTTCAAGATAGCTTCAGCAAGCGACTTACCATTTTCTGGGTCGGCATTCAATCCCGACACTCCATCTTCATTCACCCACGACACACCACTCTCAGGGATTCGCGTAGCCACTACAGGCTTGCCACACGACATAGCTTCAATCTGCACAATACCGAAAGCCTCGGTTTTCCATACCGACGACATACAGAACAAATCGCATGCCTCAAAATATTGTGGCAACACCTCATCGGGCAAAAAGCCCAACAATTTAACTCTGTCCGACAGTCCGGCATTGTTTATTTTCGCTTGAAGTTTTCCGCGCAACGGACCACCGCCACCAATCAACACCACATAATCATCAGTGAGATAAGACGCTGCATCTACAAGGTATTCATAACCCTTATAACCCACCAAACGGCCCAACGAGAACACTATTCGTTTGCCTTCATAATGAGCCCTTAGTAATTCTGCTTTTTCTTTGACTGAAGGTAGTGGTTCAATGCCAATTGGTAAACAAACAGTTTTGTGTTGCACATCTTGCAAATGAGGCGATTCGTTCAAATACACAGGGCTAGTTCCTACAATCACATTTGCACGTCGCAATAGCCAATTTTGCAGTGGCATATAGAACTTCAAAATAACATTCTGCTTAAGAATATCAGAATGCCAATGCAACACCACTTTTCCCTTATAGCCCGAGCAAAATAGAGCCAAACACGCCATTGGGTCGGGGTGATGGACATGAATCACATCATATTCATTACATATCTTACGCAATTTGCCTATCATTGCAGGCGAAATCATCGTAGCCTTAGCCTTTGTCAGTGTACGAGTAGTAATGAGTTTCGCGTTATCATTGATCTTTATATCGCACGACTCACCTTCACACGCAGCACACAGCATATCACACTGCACACCACGAGCACTCAACCCACACATAAGGTCATACATAACCTTCTCAACACCACCTCTAATAGGGAAAAACTTCCCTAATTGCAATACCTTCATATTTCCTATATTTTCCCACTCTTTCGACATACAAGTTCGTCGTAAAGTTTCAAATAATCAGCATATCTATTTTCTTTCTTAAAATTCTGCAAAGCATACTCGCGACAAGGTTCTTGATAATACTCCTTGCCTCGCGAAGCTACTTCTCGAGCCGTATTGAGCAGTCCTTTCACATCACCTTGCTCAACCACTACACCTGTTTGATCTGTTATTGCTTCTACACTTCCTCCCGTGCGATATGTTACCACTGGGGTACCACACGAAATAGCCTCCAAGTTAACTGTTGGATAATTGTCTTGCCATGTTGGATTAACAAACACATCAGCAGCCGAATACAATTCAGCCAATTGTCCTATATTTTCGGTTCGTGTTATACCTATCACATTTTTAGGCAAATCCTGAATTTTAGCCTTTTCCACACCTACCAGAACTATTGTTTCGTCATCATTTAGGAGTTTCGACATCTCCATAAAGTCGTCCCATCCCTTTTCAGTGCTCCATATACTCGCAAGACCAAGATAAATTCGCTTTCCATTCAAGCCATATTTATCTTTTACTGCTTTGGTGTCGCGAATGGTAAATGTATTCAAATCAATACCATTGTGAATTACTCTATACTCACAATCTTTTAGAAACGAGCGACTCATCTCGCCTCTAATCCATTCCGACACTGGCACAATCACCAATCGCCCATGAGGTATCGAATTAAACGCATTCTTCTTGTCAATATAATTTTGTGCCGAACGATCTACAAACCAACTCGCAGGGAACAAGCGCTGTTGTGGGCATTTACCACAGCCTGTCATCCACTTGTCGCACTTCGCAAAAGAGTAGTGGTAACAATGTCCTGTATAAAGCCAACAATCATGAACAGTCCACACCACTATAATATCTGTTTTTGCTAAATAATCGAACAAAACTTGATAGTTCAAGAAATAACCATGTATATTATGAATGTGGATGATGTCTGGTTTGATTTCTTCAATTTGCTTAATAAAATCTTTTGTCGCAGCCTTCGAGGCCAAACCATGGCGATCAAAAAAGCGAGTAGCCAAACCATGTATTATTGTATCCAACTTGTTACCGACAGGCACTTTGTGCGAGTTACATGGCTTTTCAATGCCATCACGACCTTTGCTATACGCGATATAACTTTCCCAGCCATTACGCATTGCGATATCACCAATTTCTTGCATAATACGCCCAGTTGAGGTGTTTATGCGCATCACCGGATTAATTTGCAACAACTTTTTTGCCACGACAGTATCTTATTAAGCTTTTACCTCCACAATAATTCTATATCTTAATTCTTCTCAACAAGAGAATTAAATAGATTTATCCATTTCTTCATCACTACTTCTTCCGAATAGGTATCTACCACTTTCTTGGCATTCTCACCCATTCGTTTGCGAGCATTATCATCACGCATCATTTGTTTCATAGCTTCAGCAAGCCCTTCAATATCATCATTTTTCACTATCATGCCATTTTCGCCATGATTAATGATGTCTTTAGGACCACATTTAAAATCAAACGCAACCATAGGCAAACCTTTAGCCATTGCTTCAATCATCACCATAGGGAAGCCCTCATAATTAGAGCTCATCACAAGCATAGCACTCGTTGCATATTCGGCCGAAATGTTCTTCGTAGGTGCATTCAAGCATATTCTATCCTGTATGCCACGCTCATCTATCATAGATTGCAGCATATCACGCCATTCGCCTTGTCCAAATATATCGAGTCGCCAATCTTTCAATTGTTCATCACGACATACAATTTCCCAAGCCTTCACCAAGCGATCAAACCCCTTTTGATAATCAAGACGCCCAACAGCAATCACCCTTTTGCATTCAGTCGTCGCAAAGCCATCGCCATCAAACAATGCGGCGTTCGGAATCACCTCAATATTTGGCAATTCACCCCAATAGCCTCGGTCTTCATTGCTCAACACCACAAATCGGTCGAAACGACGCACCAACTTCTCATCTTCGCGAGTTCGCCAGCGATCTATTGCACCAAGCACTCCTGAACGATTATATTGCAACCTGAAGAACTTATTAAAATGCAATTCGAGCACCTTTTTGCTACCATCTTTAATATCTGGTAAGAATGACGACTCCGACGGATAAAGCGACACCACCACATCGGCCTTTTCTCGCATAAGTACCTCAGTAAGGCGTTTTTTGTGCAACTTGCGACGACGCAAATAGCCCAAAATCTTCGCAAAAGGACTCTTTCCATTGTCATCGGTATAGTTTATTCCAAGATCTATCATCCTCACCTTCGCAGGAAATGCATAGAAAGGATCTCGCCCCTTTTGATCGGTCGTAACCACAGTAACATCCCAACCAAGTTGCTCTACCAAATAAGTTACCTTATTCAGTAGCACTCGCTCCATTCCCCCAGGCGTGTGCACACTACAATGACAATAAACGATCTTCATCAATTTGCTATTTTACACATAGTATCCTCTTGAGTTTCTTCCTCATCAAGACATAAGAACAAAGCAAACACAAAGAATATATCCGTTGCAACCTTTAGCCACACTATAAAATTCACAGCCAAAAACATTAAAAACAGTACACGATATTCCTTGAATCTCCTCATACATATCTGCGTTGCCTTCATGAAATAAGCCATGAACAATCCGAGTCCCACTACTCCAAAATAGAATATAAATCTACAATAGCCAACATCCGTTCCTTTGTAATACCCCTTTATTATTTCACCTATAAAATATGGGTCTGAATCGTTCGGATTATTTATATATCCATCTCCAATTAACCATGTTTTAATATTATCGGGCCAAACATACATAGTCATCAATTTATCATTTGAAGTTGTTTTCCATTCTCCCTTATCCCAAAGACTAAAAAAACCTTCAAATGCAAATTGTAAATTATTATGTATAACCATGTTCGTATTATATAAATACACAAACAATGGAATAAAAATCAACAAACCAATACCTAAACATTTCCAAAATAATTTAATCGATTCATTCCCCCTATTATTTATTGTAAAATACAAAGCAAGTAAAATCGCGATAGTTGCCCCTACTGTTGTTGTTCGACCAATCATATTACCAATAATAACAATAATCAAAAGAGCTATAATATAGCACCACATCATTGTTAATCCAATTTTATGTTTTTGAGCTACACATAGGTATGAAATTATTATTAATATTGTCGCAAATTTCATTCCTGCCACATCTAAAGCAGCTCCAATTCCATATAAGCGGCCTTCTACCTTTCCCATAAAGCCGGTGCCAACAACGAAGCTATCAACAAATTGCTTTAATGGTACATATTGATCCATCGTGAATGCTATCACACATTGTGCCACGCACACTCCTATCAGGTAATGAGCCACAAGCTTCACCGTCACCTTTTCATGAACCCATCGCATGCACGACACTGCCATATACGCTCCACCAAGCCACACCCACATCGACACTATATACGTTGCATACGTATAGTCATTGGTTTCATTATACGAAACAGCTATTAAACCAGCTATCGACACCAGACCAGCTATAACCGATAGAGTTATGAAATCTCGCCCTATCGTTGCCATTCGTTTCTGAGCCAGGTTCATTCCTAAAACCACAAGCCCCACCCCTGCCATTATCATCTTTGTATTCGCACCTGGCAAAAACGAAAATTCAAATGGGAAAAAGTAGAAACTTGTTATTATCCCAGTTAATATTATCGCTATTATCCTCAACATTTCACTTATAAATCACTCCGTATATCAGTTTATTAATCAATATATAATACAATTTCACAGCCCAGAATTGACCTTTCCACGCCAACCATTGCAATGCATTACTTCGTGCCGAAATCTGTTTGTTTTCACCTATATATCTATTCGCTTCTGGGTACCATTCTTGCCACAAGCGATATTTCTTCTCATCATCAGTTATCAGGAACGGAAACTTTACATCAAGTTTGAACAGTGCCAATTCCTTTTCCAATTCTGCACCATGCTTGCCTTGCATATAGTCCGTAATGCGTTGCACATTGTGCTTAAGTTCCACTAAGTGTCGTTCCGAATATGTTTGACTAAAAGCCCCCATATTCAGCTTCACATAGTGATAAAATGCTTGTGGCACATATGCCACCTTCCGTGCATTTGCGCATAGCATCATCATAGTCATGTCCTCACCCATGCCATATCCTGCAGGGAATTCTATCCCATTCTCAGCATATAGCGAGCGCTTCACAAGCTTATTCCACACATTATATTTCATCGCGCCACTAAGCATAGCCTTCAGTGCCTCCTTAGCCGATGCATATTCAGGTTGCTTCATGTATCGCTCGTTCTTCTCAAATGTCAGGAAGAAGTCGCACCACACCATGTCGGCATCTTCACTCTTAGCCTTCGCATATAGCGTTTCGAGCATATCCAGTTCCACATAGTCATCACTATCGCAGTGGAACACATATTCCCCCGTCACCTCAGCCAATCCAGTGTTGCGAGCAGCAGGAAGCCCCTTATTTTCGTTGTGAGTGATAATCTTAATGTTCTGCGCCTTGTTTGGATATCGAGCTATCACCTCTTGCAATATCTTCACACTACCATCTGGCGAAGCATCATCAACAAACACATACTCCACATCATCGAGAGTCTGCTCCATAAGCGACACCACGCATCGCTCAATAAATCCCTCGACCTTATATATCGGCACTATTACTGATACCTTACTTTTTGCCATACACAAAATATCTCACTAAAATCTTATAAAGTATCAACAATTCATTCAGATGATAGCTCTTTTTTTAAGAAAGCTATCGATTCTTCTCTATATTTCGACAATCGTTCTGATACGTTCTTATAATCCATCTCAATCGACAAATCTGAATCTATCTTTTGAGAAGACATTACGCAACGAGTTTCTGCTCCTACTTTCTTTAACAACGAATATATACGGCTATCATCAGTTGCTTCATTAGGAATTATTGAATAAAATGGTCTCTCGAAATTTATCGCAAATGCTGTTCCATGAAAGGAACTTGTTACAATAAAAGATGCATCCATAAACAATCGAACAAACTCATTCGGACCTGCTGATGTTATTGAATGCCCTATATGATAATGATCAATGCTATTCACATGAAGATATACCACGTTCATCTTTGTTTGTTTTCTTATATTTTCAACCACAGAATCCAATGCAGGATAAGGTTTAAAAGCATACGATAACGCATATACCAATATATATGGTTTTTTTATTTTTATTTCCGATTCACCAGCTAATGCTTGATATTCATTTTTTGTCAACAATAAAGTTGGATCACACACTTCCGTTGCTTCTTTATTAACCAACGAATTCACCATCGTAACTCCATTTGATTCTCTTACCCCAATATGAGCAAATGATGCGAGATTCTTTTTATAAATCTCCTCATATTCAGTTGGAATACTCGACACAGAAAAACTTGATGCAAATGAAACCTTTTTATTATTGCCAGCAAAATCACAAAAAAACACCGAATCGCCCTTCATTGAATTTGGATTCCACACTTGATCAGAGCCTGCCATATATATATCACACTTAGGAGGATTACTATACAAAGCTTCCCTATTTTCGTAATTTCTTGTTAATACAATATTTTTACGAAAAAAATCTCCAAATCTCTTTTTCTGAAGTCGTCCACGATATAGAATAAAAAAAGCTACTCTTAACAAGAAAAACAATGTTCTATCTTTAATCGTTTTTTTATTTTTTTCGTTTTGATGATATTCATTGGGATACTGGTAATCTATTATCTCACAATCATATCCAATATGCTTAATTTTTAGATAAAGTGCATAGGCTTGCAAAGAGGAGCCATAATTCAGCACTCTATGCATTGTTATGATACCTATTTTCTTCATTTAATAAATCTATTTCTAATTACAACACAGGGATTAAATAATAATTTTACTATTTTCTTCAACATAGTATCTATTTTTATTATAAAACGTTCTTTTTTAAAATTACTACCACCCCATTTCATTATTTTCAACAAATAAGATCGCACCAATGGACATGATGGCGATTTATGCATTTGCCCTTCCATCACAACATCTATCGATTCCTCTTTTGAAAAAAGATCTTGAATACTTAAAAATATTTCTTTACCTTTTTCTGTAATTAATAGCACACCACTTACACCATCTTTATACTTTGAATATGTTTTTCCCCATAAGTCTCCAACTCTTATATCTGCAGATGTATTTTGCATCTTAAATTTACATTTTTTATAACATGCTTTGCCCAAACAATAATCGCCTAAAAACAGCTGATAAAATATGTCATTTTGACTTAATCCACCATTATAAATCTCATCTGCGACTAAATGCATTTTCAGCGAATCATGCCATCCTTTATCAGAATGACGCCATGACACTTCTTTAATTGGGCCAATAGATGCCTCTTGCACATCCACATATTTATTCCATAAAATTGATGAAGGAACGCCATGACAAAAGAAATCTATTAATAAAAAACGTTCTTCTTGTCGTTTGATATTAATCAATCGTCTAACAGAATCTATCATACACGGAGTTCCTATTATTACATACTTTTCGGACCCGTTTATTGAAGTTAGTCCATCTAATGTATAACTTTGAATATATTTACTCCCGATAGAAGCCTCTAACTCTTCTGGTGATGATGCTATAAAATGTTCTGCTCGGCGTTTATCCACATTATATTTGACCGCACAGATTTTGTACCCATCATCTATTAATTGCCTTGCTATTGAATACACTACACCTCCAGAAGAACTTTTAGAACGATTTTCTTCATTTTTACTCCATGAAGCATAACTTAGTATCTTATTGGATCCTATATCATATAGCCTTGTATCATTAAATGAACATACCGATGTGCATAAACCACAATTTATGCACTTATTTAAGTCTACCTTAGGCTCATAAAACCCATCTTCATTATGATGCATCGTTATAATATGAAGTGGACATGCAATAGCACAAATGCCACAACCATAACAATCCTTATTATTTGCTACATTCATTATTTATTTATTTAAGAAAATAACGAAATATATGTTTTACCCTTTTCACAAAAGACCAATGCTCAATTGCATTAACACAATTATTATAGTATTGATATACAAAACTTTCATCATTAAATATAGATTTCCTATAATATTCCCACCAAATGTCTTGATTATAGCATATTGCATTCCATGGCTTTGCTCCATTATAATGTAATATCCCTTTCTTTAAAATTTTCTCAATAACATTTCTTGAATATAAAGTTTCGACTTTATATTTTTCAGTTAGACACAACTCATAAAAATAATTCGTAAGACAAAATTCTGGCGTTAATGCTTTTACATAACCATTACATACAATATTTAATATATCTAGATCTTGAAATTTATATTTATTTTTACCTAACTGCTTAAATTTATCTAATATTTTATCTTGTATCATTTTTTTTGAATTAATGAGAAGATTCCCTGAATAATAATAGCCCTTTGTGACATCTATTTTTATAACAGTTTTCGCATAATTGTATATATCTGGTCTTAATGATAATCCAACATCAACACCGGCAAAATAAAACCCAGTTAAGTCGATATTATAAAAATGCAATAAATCACTTCGGAATATTACATCTACATCTGAATACAAAATTTTATCATATTCTGGAATCAATTCAGGTATTAGCAAACGATAATATGCCGGAGTAGTAATTCCCCTAATCTCAAATGCGTTATCAAATTCGTCTCCCACTGTTCTATATTGAATCCTACAATTTTTATAGTATTGTGGAATCTTATCTAAATTTGATTTATCAAGATTTTCCGATGCCGAATGTAGGATAAATATATCATAGAAAGTATCTTCCTTTGCATTCATCATCAAGGAAGAGATACACACACATGCTGGCATCACCAGATTATTATCAAACGCAAATGCTATAGGTACTATATTCATATAATTATTTATCTATTTTTGAAAATTTCTTTATATTTTTTCCCAAGCCACAATCTAAACAGCCTTAAATAAGCTGTTATAATTACATAATACAATTCTATTCTCGAACATTTCTCATATGTCTTTAAATAGTATAACACTGATTCGTAATTACATTTCTTTAAAAAATATGCTGTTTTCATTGATGTTGTGGTTGCCCCTCCAGTATGAATACATGAGACCATTGGCAATAAGACACATTTCATTCCTATATTATTTATCTTTCGATATAAAATATTTTCCTCATAATACAAGAACGTATTGGGGTCAAAGCCACCTATTTTTTGTAAGATATCGTTCTTGAACATCATACATGAACCTGAAGGCAATTCTATATCAATCGGAATATTTAAGTTAATATCTTTATTTTGTTTTAATATTTTCTGTGTATGCAGAGCTTTCAAATATTCTTTATTCTGCAAATATGAAAATGTTTTTATTAAAACGTCTTTTGACAAAGCTTTTCTTGCACAACAGTGATCAATTTCACCTTCTCTATTATATAGCAACGGACTTACTACAGCTACATTGTCATGCATCTTAATATAATCTTTTAATATTGGTAGAAAATCCTCTGTTATAATTATATCACTATTTAATACCATTACATAATTTACATCCGAATCACGATATAAAAATTCAAGTCCAGCATTATTTCCTCTTGCATATCCCAAATTTCGTTCAAGCCTTAAATATGACACCTGTGCTAAGTTTGAGATTGTATCATCTTGCAATACCTCCTGAACATTCTTAAATTTTTCTTTCAGATAACACCCCACATTTAGATAATTGTCCTTTGTCGATCCATTATCTACCACAAGAAGTTTCACTGCCGATAAATCAATTTTATCAACAATGCTATCTATACACTCCTTTATATCTTTGGTATTATTGTAATTCAGAATTAATATTCCTACCATTTTCTAATATCCTTTTAATCTTTTATAAACTTTCAAGAAATTCCATCCATTAATCCCTACCATTTTCACAATATAATACAACAAGATTCTTGCGCTTCCATAAAAAGAAAGGAACTGGATTATATTATATTTTTGGGCATTCAATATCCAATTATTGATATATTCATCACAAAATAACATATCGCTAGCACGAAATTTCAGGAAATTGGCCACCTTCTTAAATTGGTTACACTCATTTTGTTTTTCAACAAAATCTTCAATTAAATGAGCACATCTTAATTGGCTTTCATGCTTATCTTTTACATTTGATCTTATTAAAGAATTTTCGTGTTGTACATAATGATACAATGGTAAATTTACAATTGAAGTTTTGTTGGCAAAATATCGTAATTGAAACATAAGATATAAGTCATCCCACATTTTTACATCTTCATGAAAATATATCGCGTGGTTTACAAACAATTCTCGCTTCACCAACTTATTCCACGCCGAAGAATATAACGTTCCCTCAAGTTTTCTTATATCATATAAGCTATCAACTGCTAAGTTCTCCTTTGACTTAAATAATTTAATCTCTTGATTTGATGAACTATCTACATACACACCACATGCTACTATATCAAAAGAATCTTTTACGGCTTCATTATACAATAGTTCATAAGCATTTAACTCTAAATAGTCATCCGAATCGCAGAATATTATATAATCCCCATTAGATATTTTTATGCCTTTATTTCTAGTAGCAGAAGGTCCTATATTTTGATTATTTATTACTATATGTATATTTTGTTGCAACAATGGATATTGTTCTATAACACTTTTCAAAACCTGTATACTTTTATCTGTCGAACAATCATCTATAAAAATATACTCTATATCATCTAATGTTTGTTCAAAGAGTGAACGAGCACAACGCTCTATCCACTCCTCCACATTATAGACAGGTACAATTACTGAAATTTTAGGCTTCATTTAATTTTATTTAAAACATTTCGAACAATTCCTCTTAATTTCTTCTCAGCAACAAATATATATCTTAAAACAGGAACTTTTATAGCTCCTATAACCAATCTTTGTTTCACATTTAATTGTTTATTCTTACTATCTGAAACAATTTCTTTTATCCAATTTTCATTATAATTAATATTATATCGCAAGCCCATCATTCCTGCTAACCATATTAATCTGAAATCTAAATAATATTTTTCAACATTATATCTTGCAGGAAGACTTTTAACAATCCCACCAACTTCTTTTATCATTGCTTTTTCATACTCAAGTGTTGGCTTAAATGTATTACTAATTGACATTCTATTATCTCTATAATAATAACCCGATGAAGCTATTAAACGAATCTTATTATGCATATTCTTTAACATTCTCAACTGCATAATAAAATCTTCTCCCACATTAAAGTATCGCGATGTTTCAAAAACATAGTAATCTTTTAACAATGAAACTCTATAAAGTTTACCCCAAGGTGCCTTATATAGATTATTCAACAACAACCTTCTAAAATATTCATTGCATGTTATACTTTCATCTTGAATACAATTTGAAACTACCAAATCATATTCATCTGTCATGCAAGCATAAATTACATCTAAAGCATTATTATAAATAGAATCATCCGAATCCACAAAATAAATATAATCACCTCTTGATTTTTTTACTCCTAGCTTTCTCGCACTGGTCACCCCTCCATTTTCTTGGTGAAAAACTCGCACACGAGAGTCTTTTTGAGCCAATTCGTCACATATAGCACCAGAGCCATCAGTTGAGCCATCATCGATCAACAATAACTCAAAATCCGTATACGTTTGTGCCAATATACTATCAACACATCTATGCAAATACTTCTCTGTATTATATACTGGTACAATAACCGATATCTTAGGCATGAATAAATCGTTTTATAAATGAACGCATCTCTGATATTGAGATAAAAAAGATTATACTTATCACCACAAATATTAATGCTGTAATGATTATTGAATATAAAATCCAATTCCACCAGCCACAACTATACTCGAATTTTATAACATTATCCAACAATAATGACACAAGATAATACGACAGTGCTACTAATGACATCATTTTCAAAAGCACTTTCCAATATTGCCACACCGAGAGTTTAAATCCTTTTGAAAACAAAAAATATGGTTTCCATCCGTAAATGATAACCAACGTACTGATTATCCCCCCTAAAAGAATTCCTTCTAATCCCCACAAAGAACCTCCTATTATTGCTATAACAATAAATAATATTGACTCAACGAACGGAGCCCATACATCATAGAACAAACCATAGCCATTAATAAATTCATCGGTCGTTCCTCTTACTAATCCTAAGAAAAATGAGGCTAACACTAGTATTAACACATATTGGGATAATATATATTCTTTACCAATCCACAGTTCTATAAACAGTGGCAATAAATGATAGATTGAGAATACAAACACACTGGCAACAAGAAATCTAATTGTCATTAGCTCCCAATAAACCTTTTGTGTCTTAACGCCATCACCTTCCGCAATAAGATTACCAACACCAGCACCAGTACTTCCTAATACAGTCGAAAGTAATTGAGATATCTTGGTCATCACTATTGTATAATTCTCATATAATGCAACCATAGGTAACGACACAAAACTATAAATCAAAAAAGGAGTTGTTTGAAATTGTACTACACACCCCAATTTATGCACAAATAGTTGCTTTGTGTATTTCATCACCTCTGGATATTTCTTGCGCAACTCTTTGCCACTTTTTACTTCACTTTTCAGCCATGGATACACTTGGTTTATCTTCCAATTCAAAATTATTGAATAGATTACACCGAAAGTCAGTTCAATCACCACCCACAAATAATAACTACCTGTGTAATAAGCCGATGCCATCTGAATAAGCACCTTGATGATATTTGCTGTTTGAAAATATGCCGTTACTACATAATTTTTTTGATCAGCTCCTAATAGCGTTTGACGATAATTGATAAAATAACCAATTAGCGACGATACCAAGAATGAGAAAAACGCAAAATATATAATTCCGTATTCAAATTCTGTATTTGGGAATATCAACGGCAAGAACACAGCCAATACACAGCCTCCAAACAGGATTATTAAGCCTATCCATCTATACAAATAGCCGAAAACCGATATTATCTCATTTATCTTTTCTTTGTCTTGATCAAAAAGTGGTTTATAAAGCACATATCCAATTGCTGTACTTATCCCCAACTCAGCCAAATTCAAAAAGCCTAAAAGAGTTCCTAATGTCCCTGTCAAGCCGATAAAATCAGCCCCAAGACAATCCAGGAAAATCTTTCTTGAGAAAAAAGATAATGCCAATGTCAAAAAGTAAAATATCAAATTGACACGTGCATTCAGCAATGATTTCTTTACTCTTGATTCTTGTTGCATTCTATATTTATGCACTTCTTGTTATTTGAAGAGCTTTTTGAGGAGGGATTTTTTTTGTATATTTTGTGTATTGTGGACTTCGTGGAGATATTGGTCGTAGGTCCAGTTGTTACGCACCATTTCGTAGATAACACCCCAGTCTGGGAGCCCACCGACATTGCGATCATCAATAAACAAGTCTACATTCACCTTCCTACATGCATTTAACTCCTTATTAGCAAGGACATTGGGTTCGTCGTTGAGGGGAGTATTGCTATTGACTGCATAGAAATCCAAGCCACGCTTGTGGCAAAACTCTACTGCCTCATCAAGCAATTCACCCTCGCGTACAGTCCACAATATCAGTATATTACCCTCTTCTTGTAGCTTCTTTAGAGTCGCAATGGCAAAGGGGCGTTCCTTTCCGATAAGAGGATATTTATGTTCTACGATTGTACCGTCAAAATCGACTGCTATTATCATTTTCAGCTATCTTCTAATTTTATTTTTATTCACCAAAAGTGGCGTTTTATGGATATATATACAATAAAACAGCTCAGACCAATATTTCTACTGCCCTGAAACACAATTACTTAGCTTGTCGGCGGATTTCATTCCTGCCATCTTATTTACGCCACATCACAGTGACAAACATTAGTTGTCTCATGAAGCTACATCGCACATGTAGCCTAAATTAATCTACAAAAATACTAAAATAATTAAAGCACTCAAACTTTTTAGCATAAATATCTTGGCATAAAATTCTACGCGAAGCGCTACCCCCCAAAAAAACTTTTTCTTTAACACATTCACAACACCCCTATTTTATCGACAAAAGCTAAACAAAAAGTAGGTTTTCACCTTTTTTAATTATATAACCGACATTTGCACCACGAAAACTTTGAAAACTTTACGAGTTTTCGGAGTTTTCTTCGTAACTTTGCAAGCGATTTCGAAATATATTTACATTAATGTCAAATCTATCAGATAAAATTCTTGCTAAAGCCAATGCACTAATGGCAACTTATGGCATATCATCGGTAACAATGGACGACATTGCCAAAGAATGCCACATATCCAAGCGCACGCTTTACGAACAAATTCCCGACAAGCGCACCCTGGTGTGGCAATGCGTACTTTATGATCGCGATTGTAAAAGCGCCGAGGCTCAAAAACTCGTTATGCAAACAGCCACTACCCTTGAAGCCCTACTACACATATATCGACATGTGCGCAAGAATTTAGAGGAATCAACAAGCGTGTTCTACAAAGATATGCATCGCCTTTATCCTGAATTGGCAAAGAAATGCAAAGAGATGCATCGCGAACAAGCTCATGCACTAAGCCGATTCCTATCAAAAGGTGTAGAAGAAGGAATGTTTCGCAACGACATCAACTTTGAACTGGCAGCCGATGTTTTCTTAGTACAATCAAGCTCATTGATCAAAGAATTCAGCCTAACAGCCAACAGCAATGTAGTACTAATGCTCAACACAGCCTTCAAGATATTCCTGCGAGGAATTGCAACACAAAAAGGACTTGAGATAATCGACAACTTTTTCACCGAGAACAATATCTAAAAAAAAATAATAACACTAAATAATAGTAACAATGAAAATTAACTTAAAGCAATGTTTGATAGCAGCTTTGCTCGTTATGGGTGCTCACACAGCTAATGCCCAACAAGCGACCGACACTATCAACCTCACCCTCGATGAGTGTCTAAGAATCGCGCTCAACGAGAACCCTACAATTAAAGTAGCCGATATGGAAATCGAACGAGTAGACTATTCAAAGAAGGAAACAATTGCACAATTATTTCCAGATATCTCGTTCGCTGGCTCTTACAGCCGTACAATCAAGAAACAAACCATGTCGATGAACGGACAAAGTATTCAAATAGGTAGCGAAAACAGCTACACACTTGGATTCTCGGCTTCATTGCCTATCATTGCCGTTCAACTATGGAAGTCGCTCAAGCTTTCTGATGACCAAATTCTTATTAATGTAGAAAAAGCGCGCGAATCACGCCTTTCTCTTATCAATCAAGTAGAAAACGCATACTACGGATTGCTTTACGCACAAGATGCGCTTAAGGTTATCGAAGAAAACAAGAACAGAGCACAACTTAACGCAGAAATCTATCGCAAGAAGTTTGAAAACGGTACAGCATCTGAATATGATGTACTTCGTGCCGAAGTTCAAGTAAAGAATGTTGAGCCAACTATCCTTGATATGAAAAACACTATCAACCAAGCAAAACTTCAATTGAAGTTGCTTATGGGTATGGATATGGCACACAACATCAAGATCGTGGGTCAACTTTCAGACTATCAAGAAGACATGTACAAGAAGGTACTTGACACAAATGTGAGTCTTGACAACAACACATCACTTCGCACACTTGACTTGCAAACACAAACACTAAAGAATGCTCTATCGGTGCAACAAGCAGCATGGTACCCAACACTTGCGCTTACTGCAAACTACAACTGGATGGCACTTACTAATGGTGGATTGTTCAAGGATATGAAGTGGAATCCATATTCAACAGTAGGTTTGGCAGTATCAATTCCAATTTTCCAAGGAGGAAAGCGCTACTACAAGCAAAAGCAAGCTGAAATTTCATACCGCGAAATGAGCTGGCAACGCGACAACCTACAAAACGCACTAAAATTACAAGTTCAATCACAATTTGACAACATTCAAAAGAGTGTGAGCCAAATTGAGACTAACAAAGCAGGTGTGGCTCAAGCAGTTAAGGCAAACCAAATTATGGAGAAGAGCTTCCGCATCGGTGCTGCATCATATTTGGATTTGCGCGACAGCGAAAACGCGTTAATGTCGGCACAACTTGCTTACTATCAGTCGATTTACGGTTGGCTAACAGCACAAAGTCAACTTTCTTACCTTCTTGGCGACAAGAACCTCGACCAATACAAACCAGAGACAGCTAACTAATTGATAATAATAAATTTACGAAATACGAATTATGAATTTTAAGTCACAAATTTTGAGTCTTGCAGCCTTGTCGCTCGTTATGTCAGCATGTACAGGCGGAGAAGAAAAGAAAGATGCAGCAGTAGCCGAAGTAGAAGTGCTACCAACAGTAAAAATTGAAAAGGTGTATGCACAAGAAGTGCCACAAATCATTTCTTACACTGCAACAGTAGAACCATTCAAGAGCAATAACATTACAGCTAATACTGTAAACCGTATCAAAGAAATCAAAGTTGATGTGGGTCAAAATGTAGTAGCAGGTCAAACTCTTGTAGTACTTGACAATGTAAATGTAGAACAACTTGAAGTGCGTCTTGCAAACCAACAACGCAACTACGAACGTGCACTTGAACTTCTTGAAATCGGTGGTGGAACACAACAAACAGTAGACCAACTAAAGACAGAACTTGATGCTTCAAAGCGTAGCCTTCAAAACATGAAGGAAAATATGAACCTAACAAGCCCTATCAGCGGTGTTGTTACAGCACGCAACTATGAAAATGGAGATATGACAGGTAACATGCCTATCCTTACTATCGAAAATATGCGTCCAGTAAAGATCATCGTTAGCGTGAGTGAAAGCGAATTCCCAAAGATCAAGAAAGGCATGAAGGTAGATGTAAAGCTTGACACTTATGGTGACGAAACATTCGCTGGTACAGTATACTTGATTCACCCAACTATCGATGTAGCAACTCGTACATTCAAGGTAGAAGTAACAGTGCCTAACGCAGATGGTCGCATCCACAGCGGTATGTTTGCTCGCGTAGACATCAACTATGGTACAGCAAGCCACGTGGTAGTTCCAGACCGTGCAGTAGTGAAGCAAACAGGTTCAGGCGTGCGCTATGTATATACACACAAAGACGGTGTAGTAACATACTGCCCAGTAGAACTTGGCCAACGCCTTGGCAATAGCTACGAGCTTATCTCAGGTGTTGAAAATGGTGTTGATGTTGTTATTTCAGGTCAATCTCGCCTTGGCGACGGCGTGAAAGTGAAAGTTGTAGGAGAAGAACCTGCAAAACAAGACTCAATCAACTAATTAAGTATAACCCTATAAAGAAATAACTATGAGTTTATATTCAGGTGCAGTAAAACGCCCCGTAATGACAACGCTCGGCTTCGTGGCTGTGCTTATCATTGGGCTTTTCTCATTGGCAAAATTGCCAATCGACCTTTTCCCAGATATTGAGACCAACACCATCATGGTGATGACATCATATCCAGGTGCAAGTGCCGAAGATATTGAGCAAAATGTGACTCGTCCACTCGAAAACACCCTTAACTCAGTGGAACACTTGAAGCACATCACTTCAAAGTCAAAAGAAAATGTATCTATCATCACCCTTGAGTTTGAATTTGGTTACGACATTGATGTATTGACCAACTACACACGCGACAAACTCGACATGGTGAAGAGTTACTTGCCAGATGATGCCGAAAACCCAATCATCTTCAAGTTTAGTACCGACATGATGCCTATCATTCTTCTATCGGTAGAAGCAAATGAAAGTATGCCAGGTCTGTACAAGATTCTTGACGAAAATGTAGCCAACCCTCTTGCTCGTGTAGACGGAGTGGGTTCGGTATCAGTATCGGGAGCTCCAAAGCGTGAAATCCACGTCTATGTGGACCCTATCAAGCTTGAAGCATACAATCTAACAATCGAAACTATCTCAAGCATCATCGGTGCCGAAAACCGCAACATCCCTGGTGGTACATTCGACATCGGTAGTAACACATACTCACTACGCGTAGAAGGCGAATTCAACGACTCACGCGACATGGGTAATATCGTAGTAGGTGCTCGCAATGGTAGTGCAATCTATCTTCGCGATGTAGCAACTATCGATGACTCACTTCAAGAACGCGCTCAACAAGCCTATACTAATGGTAAGAAGGGTGCGATGATCATCGTACAAAAGCAATCGGGTGCAAACTCTGTAGAAATCTCTAATAAGGTTATCGCCGAAATCCCTAACCTACAAAAGAACCTTCCAAGCGATGTTAAGTTGAATGTGATCGTAGATACATCAGATAACATTCGCAACACAATTGCATCATTGGCTGAAACTATTTTCTTCGCCTTGCTATTCGTTGTAATTGTCGTGTTTGCATTCTTGGGACGCTGGCGTGCTACTATCATCATTGGTATCACAATTCCTATTTCATTGATTGCTTCATTCATCTACCTATTTGCCACTGGCGAAACACTTAACATCATCTCACTATCGGCATTGTCAATTTCAATCGGTATGGTGGTGGACGACGCTATTGTGGTACTTGAAAATGTTACTACACACATCGAACGCGGTAGTGCACCAAAGCAAGCCGCTATCCATGGTACCAACGAAGTTGCGATTTCGGTAGTAGCATCAACACTTACACTTATTGCGGTGTTCTACCCATTGACACTCGTTACAGGTATGGCAGGTGTACTATTCAAGCAATTGGGTTGGATGGTATGTATCATGATGATTATCTCTACAGTGTGTGCATTGACACTTATCCCAATGCTTTGTAGCCAAATGCTTCGTCTTAACCCTAAGAAGGCAGGCTTCCAAAAGTTCATTGAAAAGATACTTGATAAGGTTGACGATGTGTATGCAAAGATGATCAATGCATGTGTAACACATAAGAGAAAGACAGTAACGATATGTGCTCTTATCTTTGTGGGTTCATGCTTGTTGATGAAGTTTATCGGTAGCGAATTCGTTCCTGCAAGCGACAACGGTCGTGTGGGTGTAACACTTGAACTTCCAATCGGTACTCGCACCGAAATTTCACAAAAGATTGCTGAAAAGATTCACGACGAATGGAGAGCAAAATATCCAGAAATAAAGGTATTGAACTACACAGTAGGTCAAGCAAGCACCGACAACTCATTTGCATCAATGCAAAACAACGGTAGCCACATCGTATCGATGAACATCAGCCTTTACTCTGTGACTCAACGCGACAGAAGCATCTTCGAAATTACTAACATGATGCGTGAAGACTTGAAGCAATATCCTGAATTGGAAAAATCACAGGTGAATGTAGGTGGTTCTCGTGGTGGTGGTATGAATGGTCAGTCAACACTTGACTATGAAGTGTATGGTTGGGACTTCACCGAAACCGACAGCGTGGCTCAACAAATCAAGCATATCCTTCAAAATACTACAGGTATTGCCGATATCACAATCAGCCGTTCAGACTATCAACCAGAATACCATGTTGATTTCGACCGCGAAAAGCTTGCTCGTTATGGCTTGAACCTTGCTACAGCAGCAACATACTTGCGTAACCGTATCAATGGTAGCACAGCTTCTTACTATCGCGAAGATGGTGAAGAATATGACATCAAGGTAATGTATGCTCCTGAACACCGTACATCAATCGAAGATATCGAAAACATTCTTATCTACAACGCAGCCGGTCAAGGTATCCGTGTGCGCGACTTGGGTAAGGTAGTAGAACGAGTATCACCTCCTACTATCGAACGCAAGGACCGTCAACGCATCATCACCGTGCAAGGTGTAGTGAATGGTGAACTTGCCATGAGTGAAATCATTGCAAATGTTCAACCACATCTTGATAATCTTGATTTGCCAAATGGTGTTTATATCGAACTTTCAGGTTCGTACGAAGACCAACAAGAATCGTTTGCCGACCTTGGTATGCTTGCAGTGCTTATCATCATCTTGGTATACATCGTGATGGCAGCTCAGTTCGAATCATACGCTTACCCAGGTATCATCATGACATCAGTACCATTCGCATTCACAGGTATCGTACTTATCCTATGGTTGACTGGTACAACATTGAACATCATGTCGATGATTGGTGCTATCATGCTTATCGGTATTGTGGTGAAGAATGGTATCGTGCTTATCGACTACATCCAGCTTAACCGTGAAAGAGGTATGAGTATTCGCACGGCAGTGGTACTTGGAGGTAAGTCTCGTCTTCGCCCTATCGTGATGACATCACTTACAACAATCCTTGGTATGGTGCCAATGGCAATAAGTGCTGGTGAAGGTGCTGAAATGTGGAAACCAATGGCAATCGCCGTTATCGGTGGTCTTACATTCTCAACTCTTGTAACACTATTGTTCGTGCCTGCAATGTACTGCTTGTTCGCAGGTGTGGGAGTGCGTAACCAACGCCGCAAATTTGCAAAGAAAATCAACAAGTAATTAAAGAATAGAATAAGATATGAAAGCTATATTTATTGCATTCGACCAAGCCTTCACTGAAGACATCATTGACACTCTAAGCAGCTGCAACTGTCGTGGGTTCACTCAATGGGAACAAGTTCTCGGACGAGGCTCAAAAACTGGCGAACCTCACTATGGTAGCCACGCTTGGCCATCGATTGCGTCTTCAATCATCACTTTCGTTGAAGACCATCGCGCCGATGAAGTGCTTAAGCGTCTTCACCAAATGGACGAAGAAAAGCCAAAACTTGGACTTCGTGCATTTATGTGGAGCATCGAAAAGACTATCTAATAGTTCTCGATAAAATAAGTTGCAAGCCTTGTTGTCGAAATGACAGCAAGGCTTGCTTGTTTATATACAGACACAAAAAAGAAATGTTCGGCAGAAAGACTCTACCGAACATTTTATGTATATAAATCAACAGAGTGATTATTCGTTAACAAGTTCCATACCACGACGCAATGCAGCTTCGTTCATAGGTATCAAGTGATGATGACGCTCAGGCAGCGTCTTTTCGAGACCTTTCACCACACTTTCCACAGCCACCATAGGACACACCTTAAGCAAAGCACCAAGAATGAGCATGTTGAAAGCTCGCACATTTTGCATTTCAAAAGTAGCATCCATTGCGTTCACACGATACACAGCGATGTCGGTGCGTTCAGGCACACGGTTAATACCATAGCTATCGTAGATGAGCACGCCACCAGGCTTCACTCTTGACTCAAATTTGTCGAGACTTTGCTGATTGAGCACCACAGCCACATCGTAGCTATCAAGAATAGGCGAACTGATGCGCTCGTCGCTTATAATCACAGTAACATTGGCAGTACCACCTCGTTGCTCAGGACCATAAGAAGGCAACCATGTAACCTCCTTATCTTCCATTAGCCCCGAATAAGCAAGAATCTTACCCATCGAAAGCACTCCTTGACCACCAAATCCTGCTATTATTATTTCTTTTTTCATAATACCTTCACTTTGTTTTATTCGTTTTTCAAGTCGCCCAACGGATATTTCTTAAACATATTCTCGATCATCCATTCATTCGACTTAGCAGGCGAAAGTTTCCATCCCGAGTTACATGTACTCACGATTTCGACCATAGATGTACCCTTTCCAGCCATACTATTCTCAAAAGCTTTGCGAATGGCTGCTTTAGCCTTGCGCACGGCTGCTGGAGTGTGAACACTCTGGCGAGTAACATAGCAAGTACCATCGAGTTGCGCCATAATAGGAGCCATCACCAATGGGTGGCCATTCAAATCGACGCGACGGCCATAAGGTGTTGTGGCAGTTTTCATGCCAAGTAGCGTTGTTGGAGCCATTTGACCACCAGTCATACCATAGATGGCATTGTTGATGAAAATGATGGCTATATTCTCGCCACGATTGGCTGCATGGATGGTTTCGCATGTACCGATAGCAGCCAAGTCGCCATCGCCTTGATAGGTAAAGATCAAATTATCGGGATTGAGGCGCTTCAATGCAGTAGCTACCGATGGCGCACGGCCATGAGCTGCTTGCACCCAGTCAATATCGATATAATTATAGGCAAATACAGCACAACCCACAGGGCTCACACCGATAGCCTTGTCTTCAGCACCCATCTCTTCGATAACTTCGGCAATAAGCTTGTGTACTACGCCATGGCTACAACCAGGACAATAGTGCATATTGGTGTCGGTGAGCAAAGTAGGCTTTTTGTAGACACATTCGCCTTGTTGTATTATTTCTTCGGGTTTCATATTGTTTCCTTCCCTATATTATTCGTTCATCATATTACGCAAAGCTTCGAGCACTTCGTCAGGGTTAGGCACAACACCACCCAAACGGCCGAAATGGCGTACTTCAACTTTGCAATTCACTGCCAACTTCACATCTTCAATCATCTGTCCTGCGCTCAATTCAGGAACAAGGATGCCTTTAGCATTCTTGGCTGCTTCAGCGATAGCTTTCGATGGGAACGGCCACAATGTGATTGGGCGCAAAAGTCCCACTTTCAAGCCTTGCTTACGAGCCATTTCCATCACTTTTTCGCAAATGCGAGCCATAGAGCCGAATGCTACAAGCAAATACTCACAATCGTCGCAATTGAGGGCTTCGTAGCGCACTTCATTATCTTCGATAAGCTTGTATTTAGCTTGCAGATTGTTGTTGATAATCTCCATTGCATGAGCGTCAAGTTCGAGCGAGGTAATCACATTGCGCTTGCGACCATTGGTACGACCTGTGGCAGCCCAAGGACATTGCTTAATGAGTTCTTCTTGAGTGCGTCGTGGTCGTTGCTCGGGAAGCACTACTTTTTCCATCATCTGACCAACGATACCGTCGGCAAGGATGATGGCTGGATTTCGATACTTAAACGCCAAATCCCAACCAAGAGCTACAAAATCGCACATTTCTTGCACACTTGAAGGTGCGAGCGCAATCAATCGATAATCGCCATGTCCGCCACCCTTAGTGGTTTGGAAATAATCGGCTTGCGATGGTTGGATAGTACCTAAGCCTGGGCCTCCACGCATACAGTTGATAAGCAATACTGGCAATTCGGCAGCTGCTATATAAGACACGCCTTCTTGCATGAGGCTCATACCTGGGCTCGATGACGATGTGCACACAGCCTTGCCACTACCGGCACCTGCATACACCATATTCACAGCAGCCACTTCGCTTTCGGCTTGAAGAACCACCATGCCGGTAGTTTCCCAAGGCATTTCGGCCTCAAGGGTTTCAAGCACCTCCGATTGTGGGGTGATAGGATAACCAAAGTAGCCGTCGGCTCCGTATCTGATCATCGCGTGAGCCAAGGCTTCGTTACCCTTCATCAATCTAATATCTGATTCCATAATGGTAATTTTTTTCAATCTATTTGCATACGGTACACTGTGATACATCCGTCAGGACACACGAGTGCACAACTTTGACAACCGATACACTTTTCTGCATTTATCGTATAAGCGTAATGATAGCCTCGATTATTCACCAATTTTGATTGCATTGCTAAGACATCAAGCGGACATGCCACAGCACAAAGATCGCAACCTTTGCATCGCTCGGTATCCACCACTACTGCTCCTTTAATCTTTGCCATAGATTTAGTTTTTCTTTTAATAATACAAATGTATTGTAAAGTTTTGTAGTATTAGTCGGTTTAACATTTTTTTAGTCTCACTTTAACCTTTGGCACATTTTACCTAATTTTGGGCATAAAATTGCACAAATAAGTGCGATTTGTACCATTTAACACTTTTTGTCGATGAATGTGCATTATTCCTCGCTGAAAATATAGTTTAAAAAGGTGTTAAAACGCTGAACATGTCTGAAATCCTCGGCCACCTTTTCTACCCAATCGTCGCAGAAGAAATAATCGTCGTCGACCTTCTTTATGCAAAGGTATTCTTTCATTTTTAGGAATTCGGCATTGGGATTGTCCTTGCTATATCCTCGGGGAACTGATTTGAGTTTGTCGCCATAGAAAGTGAATCGGGTTGCAAATTCTGGGTCGTCAAGGATTGCCTTGAATTCGTCGATATTGGCATCGATTTCGCTACGCAAACGCGCCAAAATATCATTTTCGGGCCACCATATTCCTGCATGTAGCGCCGAGTTACCTGGCTCCATGTGGAGATAACAGCCGGCTTGGGTACATTTGCGGCCTTTCTTGCCCAAAACTGCCGAAAAATAGGTCTTGTAAGGACTCTTGTCGTGGCTAAATCGTATGTCACGATAGATGCGATAGGCGCAATCATTCACTCTCAAGCCTTTCAACGACGCATCTTGCTCGCTCATAAGTGAGATGAGACGCGCTATATCGTTTTCCCACGCCTTTCTCAGCATGACATACTCATCCTTGTGCGCATTGAACCATTCACGATTGTTGTTCATTGCCACAGCTCGAAGGAATTCATAGGTATCGCGCATATTAGCCATAGTTGTAGTTTTATGATTTTTATCACTATAAAGTTAGAGATTTTTTCGTAAACTACAAAAAAAACGAAGCCCGCACTCACGTGCGAGCTTCGCCACAAATTAAAATTCCATTTTATTTCTAAAGATCACAATTTTATTTAGAAAAATTGTTCAGAAAATTTCTTACTTAATTTTTTCGTAAACGTAAATTTCGTGAATTTCCTTAGTGTAACCTTCCTTAGCGAAAGGACCTTGAGACATACCCAAAATGATTTGAGTACCACGGTTGTTCAACACTAGAAGATCATCTGTACATGGGTCAATGCAAAGACCTTCGATTTCACCTGCGCGACGGAAGTCAAGCATTTCGCGGAAAGTTTCTAGGCGACCTGCCATAGCACCACCAGCGATTTTACCCTTGCGGATAACTGGCTTACCGTTCTTGTCAAGCTTAACGCTCCAAGGATTTTCCTTTTCTGGTTCTTGACCATCAACAAGACCTGTGTAAGGAACTTGAGTGATGTCAGCGATGTGGTAAGTTGATTCACCATCGTCAGCAGCGAACAACATCTTACCATCAGCGATGAAAATACCTTGTGTCCAGTAAGGCATTGGACGGCATTGCATCTTAGTATAGTATTGCTTAGTTTCCAAGCTGTAGCAGTATACATAACGGCTATCTACCCAGTCACTCATCCAGATCATGTTCTTATCACGGTCAACAGCAAGACCAGATACTTCAACTTGACCAGATTCTGCACACCATGGAATATCTTCGATCCATTCCAAAGTGTTAGCGTCATATACAGAAATTGCGATGTTATATCCACGACCGAATTCGAACTTTTCGTTACCAGTGTAGATCTTACCATCAAATACGTCGATATCACCAAAGTGGTTAGCCAACTTAGGATTTGGGAACAATGGATCTTCAGCAGTTTGCACGCGCTTAGCTACAAGATTCCAGTTCTTGTCATACTTGTAAAGACCGCGAGTGTCAGATACATAGAAGTAATCCTTGTCAGCAGCGATACCTTGACGTCCAGGAACTTCAATCACTTTTTTCAATCTGTATTCAGTTCCGATATGTTGAGCGTTAACGCCAACAGCTAGCATAAGAACTGAAAGAGCCAATAAAAACTTTTTCATAATGTGTTAGTTTTAAGTTAATAATAAAATTATTTAGGTTTTAAAAGTTTCAAATATTAGAACTTGAAGATACCCATTACTTGGATTTGGTTAGCATCGTCAGCACCTACTTCTTCATTGTAGAATGTACGGTTGTAGTTTGCTTGAAGCTTGAAGTTCTTGCATACTTCGTAAGAAACACCTGCAAGTACGCGGTTGTAGTTGTTCTTAGAAGTTGTGTTCTTGCTGTCCTTGTACATATCCCAACGAACTACAGGAAGCCACTTACCAGCGTGCCATCCAGCCAATACATAAGCACTAGATTCGTCTACATTACCCTTGTCGCTCTTGATCATACCATATTCAGCACGAACATCAAGACCAGTTGGGTTGTTGTACCATGCACCAGCAATGAAACGGTTCATTGGAAGGTAAGCACCAGCTGCGTTAGCATATTCACCCCAGTTGTAAGCACCCTTGATCATCAAGTGCTTGATAGGACGAACTGTGATAGCACCGATAAGGTCCTTAGACTTGTTGTTATCATCCTTACATGGAAGAGAACCGTTAGAAAGAACAACGTTGTAAGTCAAAAGGTTGTAACCACCTTCTTGTGGAAGAACATCACCAAGTACCATAACACCTAGGTCACGACCATAATCAACATAGTCATAACCGATAGCGTTACGACATGCCATACGGTAGCAAATGTTAGAGAAGTCTACAGTTTCAAGAGTTGCTGGAGAGATGTCGTAGTTTTCGAATCCCATTGGAGTATAGAATTGACCAGCACGAAGTTGGAATGCAGGTTTGATCTTCCAAGTAGCGAATGCGTCCATTACTTGAAGGTCCTTTTGACCTGAAGTTTGCTTACCAGTTTGAACACCGTTGAAAGCTTCAACTTGAAGACGGAAAGAGATGTTGTTAGAAACCTTACCGTCAACCATCAAACGAAGACGCTTAGCTTGGAAAGAAGACGCGTTGTCTGTCCAGTTCCAACCAGTTTGTAGATAACCAGAAACCTTTACTGGCAACTTAGCCAAGATTTCTTCAACTTTGTTTTGAGGAGCTGCTGCAGGTTCTGCATTAGCCACTTCACTTGCAAACATAGGAGTTGCTATCGCAAGACCTAAGAAAAATGCTAAAGTTTTTTTCATTGTGTTAAATTTTTTTGTGTTTAAAAATAAGTTTTTAGTCTCTCGTTTTTAAACGGTTAATAATAAAAGATTTATCTCGATTAGTTATTTTTCTACCATTAATTTTGACTAAATAAATAGCCGAAGGTTTAATTTGAGTTAAATTATTTTTAAAAATTAATACTCAATACCTTTAGATTTTAGCAACAAACGACCGAATTCCTCAATATTTAGAGCTGTAATAGCTGGTTGAGGGTCGGAATTGATTGCAGTTTCAAGAGTTGTTTCGCCCGAAAGCACCAATACTCCAAGAGAACCTGCATTTCTTGCTGTTGCAACATCAGTGTAGATGCGGTCGCCACACATAGCCACTTCATCAGGTTCCATGCCATACTTAGTTTGGATACACTTAAGCATGTCAGGATTTGGCTTTCCGATTACGATATCTGGTTCGCGACCAGTAGCGTGTTCGATACACTTGCACATTGAACCACAGTCAACAAGAATTACTTCTTGGTCGGTTGGACACACGCGGTCAGGGTTAGTAGCAATATATCTTACACCTTGTGCTGCCCACCATGATGCACGACATAGACGAGAGTAGCAAAGTGTCATATCGAATGCCACAACAAGGATATCAGGACGATCGGCTGGATCATCAGCACACATTTCGAAACCTGCTTCTTCAAATTCCTTAATCATACTTGGAGTACCAAGCACGAAAAGGCGTTTTGCTTCAGGATGATTTTGCTTGATATAGTCGATAGTAGCCACAGCTGTTGTGTAAACTTCTTCAGCTTGTGCTTCGATACCCAAACCTTGTAGTTTCTTCAAATAATCAGGAATACTCTTAGTAGGATTATTTGTCAAGAATGAATATCCAATACCATTGTCCGACAAGCGTTGCAAGAACTTCTTAGTGAATGGGAACAATGTAGAACCCATATAGATAGTTCCGTCCATATCAAGAGCGACATGCTTGATGCGAGAACAAGCCTTCATCAATTCTTCTTCGCTCATCGGCGACATATATTTATCAAATTCTGCCATATTATTTTTTGTTTGAAGTCTCTAAGGTCATTACAACCTTAACAGCCTTAGAGACTCATTTAAATTTATTCCTTAATTTCAAGTGAGCGCTTGTAACCATCACGAGGAGCTTGCCACATTGACAAGAAGATCACAGCACCGATCAAACCTACAGCGATGAATGAAATGAATACCCAGTCCCAACCAAAGTTGTCGGCGATAATACCAACACCAATTGCTGACAATGCAGAACCAAGATAACCAAGAACACCTGCAAGACCGTTAGCAGTAGCCGAAGCTTCCTTAGTAGCTTGGTTAGCTGAAGCGATACCGATCAACGCTTGAGGACCATAGATGAAGAAACCACCCATTGCCAAGAAAGTTGTTGAGATTGCGATGTGTACATTTGGCAACAATGCGAATGCACCCAAGAACAATACTGCACCAATCATACAGATTAAGCACATACGGTGAGCTTTACCCTTGAAAATCTTATCGGTAGCCCAACCAGCAACGATTGTACCCACGATAGCAGTGATTTCGAAGATAGCTACTACCCAAGCAGCACTCTTGATGTTCATACCACGGTCTTCGGTCAAGAACTTAGGACCCCAGTCAAGGACACCCATACGAAGTACATATACGAATACATTAGCGATAGCCAAAGTCCAAACCCAACGGTTCTTCCAAACCATGTGCTTCAAGAAAGCAGCTTGAGAAACCTTGTTTGCACCTTCAGTATCCTTAACTGTCTTTGTATCAGGAAGATCAGGCAAACCAACTGACTTAGGATCATCCTTCAAACCTACGAACAACCAGATAGCACCAAGGAATGCAAGACCTGCAGGCATCCAGAAACACCATTTCCAAGCGCCAACATGTTGTGCATATTGAAGAACCTTATTCAAACCTTCAGTAGTAGTAGGATCAACATTCAAGTTAGCTGCAATTGTCGCAATCATTTCTGGATTGTTACTCATGTCGGTACCAACATGTCCCATGATATAACCACACACAACAACTGCAAGAGATGCACCGATAGAGTGTGAAGTGTTCCAGATAGACATCTTAGTTGCAAGTTCCGATGGGTGAATCCATTGTGGAAGCAAGCGAGCACAAGGTGGATATCCGAAGCCTTGGAAATATTGGTTAAGCACAATTGTTACACCCATAATCATGATGAGCATATTCACCAATTGAGGACCATTGTGAGCACCTGTAATAAGATAGCTTAAATCTACACCAAAACCGAACGCAAGGTTAGAAAGTGCACAAAGCACCAAACCAAGGGCCATAATAGCTTTAGAACTGTACTTATCAACGATGAAACCATTGATAAAACGAGATAAGCCATACACTATTGAACCAATCGCAATTACAATACCGAAGCTTGTGTTTGAAATACCATATTCAGCAGTCAAACCAGGCATCGCAATTGAGAAGTTTTTTCTCACGAAATAGAAAATTGCATAACCAATCATTGAAACAACGATTGTGCGCATTTGCCAAGATTTAAATTTCTTGATAGTTTCTGGACTCATTGAGCCATAAATAGGATCATTTGCCATAATCTAAGGTTTTTTATTTCTTGTTTAGTTTTATAGTTTCTTCTACATCTAATGCATCGGCAATCACCGAGATTGGGTTAAGCACTTGCTTAGTAGTACTCATTTCGATTTGCCATTTGCAAGTTTCACAATCGGTTGCCACGAAGTCAAGACCTGATTCTTCAATTTGCTTGAACAAAGGCGAACCTATCTTTTGAGATGTTTCGTAATTTTCTTTCTTAAAGCCATAAGTACCACCGATACCACAGCATGTTGAGTCAAGTTCCACCAAGTCAACACCTGGAATCATCTTCAACATAGAGATTGAGTAGATCTTCCAACCCATCTTTTCCATGTGGCAAGCAGTTTGATAACCTATGCGCGCTTTGTAATCCTTGCGGAACGCAATCTTAGCCTTACCTTCTTCGATAAGTTGATAAATGAAACGAGTTGCAAGAGAAACATTGTCGCGAACATCGGCATTATCAACGCCAAGCAAGTGAGGATACTCATCGCGAATTGTAAATGTACAAGTTGAAGAAGTAGTAAGCACCTTATTGCCAGCCTTGCGGATTGATGCAACATTTTGCTTAGCTTGCTTAGTAGCTTGACCGATCAAACCATTTGACATCAATGCTACGCCACAGCACTTTTCTTTTTCAAGAAGTTGCACGCCATAACCAAGAGCATTCATAATCTTAACCAAGTCTTGTCCAAGTTTAGGGAAGTTATAGTTTACATAACAACCATGGAAATAGCTCACTTGATTAGCATATTGTGATTGCTTAGCTGCTGCATTGCGCTTGTACCATGTTTCGAACTTAGTTCCTGAATACTTAGGGAATGAACGACGATGGTCGATAGCCATCACTTTGTCCATAACCACCTTAACAGGTTTCATTCCAAGAGTGAAATTAACCACTGGAGCCACGATATTAGCCATAGTACCAACGAAATCGGTATTAGCAAGAATCATGTCGCGGAATTTCACCTTCTTAGGACCATAGTTCATACGAGCGCGTTGAATGATATCGCCAATCTTCACACCAGAAGGACATGCCACTTCGCATCGTTTGCAATTCAAACACATCTTCAAAGTTTCATCGAAAAATGCTTTATCTTTCAAGCGTAGACGCTCGCCGTCAGGACCAGCTTGTTTAGGGCCCGGATACAACGGATTAACCGATGAAACCGGACAATAAACTGTACAAACGGTACACTTTAGGCACTGTTCAAAGTTGTCTTTGCTTATGCTGTATTGTTCCTTTTTCATCGTTATATTATTTTTTAATTAAGTTAGCTACATGTAAGCCAGTGATAAGTGATACACCACCCATACTTGCTTCTTTAACTTGATTAGCACCACTCAATACTGAGCCTGCAACATATAGATTTTCGACCTTCTTACCACCCTTTGAAGCAAGGAATGTGTTATCGGTAGCAACACCAAACTTCATGTAAGGTTGTTCACCGAAGAAACGATCGTTATACCAAGTTTCTCTACCTTGTGAAGCGTCGACATCTAAGCCAAATACTGGTTCGTACACTTCGTGAGGAGCACCAGCAATACCACGGCTAAAGAATGTACCAGTTGCAAGAACGAATGTGTCGGCGATAAGCTTTTCGTCTTCAAGATTATTAGTCTTCACCCATTCCAACTTGCCATTTTCCAACTTACCTCCGGTTACTGAGTCGCCAAGAAGAACGACACCACCTAATTGTTGGAAACGCTTGCGCAACATTGTTTGTAAACGCACGCCAGGCACTGATGGAGGCAGTGTAGCCACAACCTTCACTTCAGCCTTCACCAAACTCTTAAATTCGGTAAATAGTTCGTTATTGTTCCAACCAAATACAGCTGGCAACAACACTACATCATATCCTGCACACTTTTCGTTCACAGCATCGGCAACACGACTCACACCCACTACATCAATCACCTTAGCGATGTTTACCGAGCGCATTTCGCTTGCACTTTCACGTCGTGCATCAAGTTCGTCGATTGAGAACTCTTTAACATCGCATGTAAAGCCTTGTTTTTCAAGACCAGATGCAATGAATTTCACAGGCATATCAAGGTAACCTGCCACATTAAGTAGCAGTACCTTCTTGCCCTTCAAAGAGTCGTCTAAAGTAATATATTCGTTGATTGTAAGCCATGTAGGGCGTTGATTACCCACAGGAGTCAATCGATTATGATTTTGCTCGTTATTACCATTCACTTTCACGCCAGCCTTTTCAAAGAAAGCAGGAGCAAGAGCCGAGATAGCTTTCACATTCTCAGCACCCACAAGTGAATAAGGGTGATTTTGAGGTAATTTACTCAAAGTTTCAAGCGGATTCTTCACTTCTTCACCATTAACATAGCCAAGTAGGTCAAATGAACCGCACGAAAAATGCAATGCACCTTGTCCGCTTGACACGATAGCACATCGTTTACCTGCTTCAGCAAGACTGATACCGCAAGCAAGTCCGCTTAAACCTCCTCCTATTATTACAGCATCAAATTTCATTGCACATCTTCGTTTTTATCGTTATTATTTTCGTTCAAACCACACACGCCTTCGTAAATCCACGACATAAATTGCGCTTCATTCATTGTATCGCCCCAAGAAATAGGGTTCATACCTTTCCAGCGTTCTTGTACAAAGTCAACCATGTCATTCTTTGCCTTTTCAGCGCAGTTATGAGACTTAACAAGCATACCTGCTGCACGACATGCACAAAGACCACCTTGGCATGTACCCATACCGACACGGGTTCTTCTACGCAAATTTACTAATTTATTTATATTTAAGTTGTCAATTGCGTAATTAATTTCACCAACAGTTACGCCTTCGCATTCGCAAACAAGAGAATCGTCGAAGCGATTACCTTCAGAAATCTTTTCGGCAAATGTACCGTGACGATATTGAGCAGACTTGTGACCAGTCTTTCCTTCGTATTCAGTTTCAGAACCAGTAGAACCTGGCAGACAGTCGATTGCAGTGCGACACTTAGTATTATTACCAAGTTTCTTACAAGCCAAATCAGTAGCCCATTCAGCCATCAAACGATAAGTCATTAACTTACCACCAGTGATAGTGATAAATCCTGCCAAGCCATCGCGTGTTTCGTGGTCGAGACACACAATACCACGGCTGATGCTACGGCCAGATGGGTCGTTGTCGGCAGCAACAAGAGGACGAACGCCAGCATAAGCACGCAAGATACGAGTTGTAGCAAGCGATGGAGCAAGCATTTCACCTTCGCGCATCAACACATCAACTTCTTCGCGTGTAACTCGCATATAGTCGACTTCTTCGAATGGAACTCTTGTTGAAGTGGTACCGATGACACAGATTGTGTCGCCTGGTACAAGGATATCAGCATCGGCAGGCTTGCGACAACGGTTGATCACCATATTATTAACGCGGTGTCCGTAAACAAGCAAAGCGCCCTTAGCTGGGAACATCTTCACAGCTACGCCAGCCTTTTCAGCGATATTATGTCCCCAAATACCAGCTGCATTAATAGTAAGATTAGCATAGAACTTCTTAACCTCCTTAGTTTTGTGATCAAGAGCTTCTACGCCAAGTACTACACCATTTTCTATAATAAGATTAGTTACTTCGTGATAAGTAAGAAGATCAGCACCATGAATCTTTGCGTCAAGAGCATTTGCCATTGTCAAACGGAATGGATCGACTGCTCCGTCAGGAACTCTCACTGCGCCAATCAATGAAGGATTTACTGCTGGTTCAAGGATTTTAGCTTCCTTAGGATCGATAATATCAGCTCTAATACCAGCAGCTGTACATGCCTCAACAAACTTCGCTTGATAAGCAAGATCATCGTCAGGCAATGTAATAAACAAACCATCAGTTTCTTCAACACAATGGCTTGCGATTTTACGCAACAGCATATTTTCTTCGATACATTCACGAGCCGATTCTTCATCGGTTACAGCATAACGTGCACCGCTATGCAACAACCCGTGATTGCGACCTGTAGCACCATTAGTAAAGTCGAAACGCTCCAAAAGCAAGGTTTTCAACCCGCGCTTGGCACAATCTCGAGCTGTTCCAGCGCCTGTTGCGCCGCCACCAATCACTATAACATCATATTGTTTGCCGTCTTTCACGCCCATAGAGATATTATTTATAGTTTATGATTGCAAGTTTTTCACGTTTAATAACATTTTTTCAACTTTCGCTATTAGTTACGATTTGAAAGTCGAATATTTTCATTTCACAACAAAGATATATGTTTTTTTTTTCACTAACAAATATTTTACAGTTTTTTTATTTCAAACCACTCAGCATGCTAACTTTTATTAATACACATTAATATATATAGAAACTAGACAGCTTTTGTATAACTCATTTTTTTTCGCTAACTTTCGGAAAAATTCTCGAGAGATATTATTTATGACAAAAGAAGAACGCCATAGTGCAATATTAAACCTCTTATTACAGAGGGAATCTATCCTTGTAACCGAACTTGCCGACATACTGAATGTGTCGTCGGTAACAATACGAAAGGACCTCACCGAATTGGAAAAAGAACAACGCCTTTACCGCAACCACGGCAAAGCAATTCTTATGAGTCCTTATGCCCCAAATCGCACTATTAGCGAAAAAGAAAAATTCCACACCGACGAAAAACATCTCATCGGTGCTTTCGGAGCGCAACTTGTAGAACCAAACGATTCTATCATCATAGCATCGGGTACATCGGTTCATGCTCTTGCGCGCAACATTAATCCCGACATACAACTTACAGCTATCACTGCATCACTAAAGGTGTCGGAAATATTATCCAACAACGAAAAAGTGAATATTATTCAACTTGGAGGCTCACTTCGCCATAGTAGCCTTTCGGTTGTGGGCAATAATGCTGAAGAATTTCTTTCAAACTTTGCATGCAGCAAATTATTCCTTGGCGTGGATGGTATCGACCTTGATTTCGGTATCACAACCACCGACATGCAAGAAGCGTCGCTAAATCGCGTAATGATGAAAGCTGCACAAAAGACTATCGTTCTTGCAGATAGCTCAAAATTTGGCCGTCGCGGATTTAGCAAAATCTCCAACATGGAAGATGTGGACCACATCATCACCGACAGCCATGTATCGCCTGCTATAGTGAAACAAATAGAAGAATTGGGTATCGAACTTACTATTGCAGAATAATTTTTCTACAAAAAACAGCGAAATTATTTTGTAATTCAAAAATAAGTTGTACCTTTGCATTCGGATTTGCGCGTGTGGCGTAATTGGTAGCCGCGCTAGACTTAGGATCTAGTGACGAGAGTCGTGGGGGTTCGAGTCCCTTCACGCGCACAAATCGAAAAGCGAGGTTCTTTCAAAAGAATCTCGCTTATTTTTTTGCTGGGGGATGGAGAGGATAGTAACTATAGAAATCATAGTGACTATAGTGGTGACGGCGGCTATGGCGTTCCCCTTTTATGACACAAACAATAAGAGCAACCCGATGGGATTGCTCTTATTATATTTATCAGTATCATTATTTTCGATTTGACGCCATTTCTTCGAGAACTTCGAAAGCGCGCTCAAGAATTGCGTCTTTGCCCATAGCCATTTCGGCTTCGGTCATATCAACCTTGCAACCTGGCGATGGATCAACGCCAAATTCGGTTACATTGCCGTTGGCATCGGTAATTTCGCTTGCCGACATACGCACAGCCCAGCCATTAGGTAGGTCGAATGTGAATGGCAATCCACTGCCTCCACCTGTTGTGTCGCCCACAATGCGCACATTAGGCAATGTTTTCATTATCGACACAAAATTGTTGGTTGCACTGAACGATGAACGGTTGGCAAGCACCACCACTGGTTTAAGGTACTTGATGCGAGTGTCATCGATAGGCTCGAAATAATAATCGAAAGGCTCAGAAAAATCGTTGTGTCCAGGGCCTGTTTTATGAGAAATGGCTCCTGCGTGGAGTCGCTCGGTAATAAAACGGCGAACGAGTTTTTCGACATTCAACAGATTACCACCACCATTGTCGCGCACATCGATGATCAAGCCTTCGCTACTTGCGAGATAAGCAAGAACATTGTCAAGATTGCCTTCGCCTATCGCTCCCATGAAGTCGCCATAGTACATATAGCCAAAGTTGTTGCTCAATATACCATATTTAATACTTGCTGATTGGCGATAATCGAAATGCAGGTAATATTCGTTGACAATTCGCTCGTCATAATTCTTTGGATATTGCTCCCATATCCAATAACGCGAAACATCCCAACCTGACATCAGATTGGTATGTCCGTCGCGCAATTCCTTGAGCATATCGGAACATACATCAAACAATTCGGTAGACGACATTTTTGGACGCAATTTTGCTCTATATTGTTGACCAATCACCTCCCAATCCACATTTTTATACTTAAAGAAGCAATAATGTTGGTCAACATTTGTCCATAGAGCATCGAAATTGCCGTATGGGTCGTTGGCAAACTCTTCTTGTTCGTGGCAAGAGGTCGCAAACAACGATATTACTAATATATATATAATGTAAAGAGATTTTTTCATAACCTTATTCGCTCCTTTCTTAATAGATAGACGAAATCACACGCGCCTTGTCGCTCAATTTAGAGTTGGTTGGTACATTAACCCATTCACCACACAATCCCAACACGAGCGAGTGACGGAAGATTTGTGTATTCAGATTATTCACCCATGAGGTTTCATACACGCCACGATAGCCAAAACGCAAAATCGTATTACCTAAGTGCAAATCGGCAGCAACGAGTTGATTGAGCGCAAAACGATTGCCCACCCACGACAAATGCGCGAGCCCTGAGAGATTTCCTTCATAAAGTTCGAAATAGCTTTCGCCATAGTCGAGCGAATACATCAGCCCAGCCACAGGCAAAGTGGCTTGATAACGGAAAGTGATAGGAAGTTCGCCGAATTTGCGATTATACACAGCCATCGCAGTTAGGTCAACACTCCAATGAGCTTTAACCGACACCACATTATTAGAATTGACTGGTGCATAAATAGCCCCTCCTCGCAATTGGGTACTACCACCACCAAAGAGTTGCAAGCCATCGACAACACGCCAACGATGCATCATGCCCCATTTCGCATCGAACATCGCTGTGTGAAACACGAGGTCTTGAGCGGGATTTAATGTATTAGCGTAGTCAACACCAGCTTCAAGTTGCATCACCCATTTTTCGGGATTGAAATGCATAGCTTGCAAGCGCTCATAACCGAGGCGCAGATTATAACCCGAATATTTTATTGATGATAGATAAGTATCGAGCACCGAGGCACCACCATAGTCCAAAGTGAAAGCCTTCGCCACAGGACGAATAGGCTCAAGTTTGCCCGTTTCGGTAGGCGAACTTGCTTGGATAGCAAGCGAAGATACAAGTGCTAACACTATTGATACAATTTTTCTCATAAAAGTTTCTTTAGTCAAAAGTGCTACTTAATTATTCTTCGTCGAAAAGGCGTTTTTGGCCTGTTAGGTCGTCAAAAATGTCGCGTTGACTCTTAACAGGTTCATCGTCGGGAGTTTCGTCTTGTCCGTCGACAACTGGCATAGCCACTTCTTCTTCCTCCTCAACCTCACGAGGTTCTAATTCAACAATCGATTCCACTTCAAAGTTTGACAAGCGCTTTCCTTTGGCCTTAAAGCTCTTTTCGCCGATAAATTCTTCAGCATCAAGCACAAGCGATTCACGGAACGAATCACCACCGCCAAATTTCACCTCAACTCGAGGATAGCGTTCGCTACTTAAGATGAGCAGACGAGAATCTTTGTTGCCGCCAATGAAACTTTGCATCTTTGACGATGGTTCAAACTTAAATCGCTTCATGTACCAATAGCCTTGGTCGGCATCATATAGCACTGCAGTCCAAACAGTATTTTCTGAGAATTTTTCGATACGCAATATGCCGTCATCGTAGTGATTTTCAACATCGAACGAAGTTGTACAGAAATCACCATTCTTATATACAACAAGCACAAGGTCGTTAGTATTAAATTCGCCCAACGAATCACCTCGACCGTCATAGTTCAAACGTAATACATCAGGATCGAACCACACCTCGCGGCCACCAAGAGTTGACACACCGCGTTCCTTGAGAGTGATGCGATGCACCTCATTCTTAGTAACTATATTACCACGCGATTGCTTGCCCTTGATTGCAAGATCAGCAAAATCAACCTCAAATTGCAAGACCTTCAAACGGAATTTTGGCTTCAATGTCACCTTAAGCACTTCGGCCTCACCATTTTGGTTGGCAGAGAACCACCACACCTTTGAGCCAGGAGTGCCTTGTGTGAAGTCATACTCCTTGTCGCGTGTAACACCAGTAACAGCAAAGCGTTTCATATAAACCACCCCACCCTTACCATCTTGATACACAACATTATAGATAGTACGCAAGTCGTTGCGCTTAAAGATATTCAAATATAGAATATTCTTGCCCACATACAATTTTTCGGCAACATGCACCACCTTATAAGTACCATTCTTATAGAAGATGATAATGTCGTCCATGTCGGAGCAATTAGTTACAAACTCATCCTTCTTCAACGATGTACCGATGAAGCCATCTTCACGATTGATGTATAGTTTTTCGTTAGCTTCGGCCACCTTTGATGCAACGATAGTATCGAAATTGCGAATAATAGTGCGACGAGGATACATCGCGCCATATTTTTCCTTAAGCATTTCGAACCACTTGATAGTGTTTTCCACCAAATGAGCCAATTTGTCGTCGATAGCAGCAATGCGTTCGTTAAGAGTAGCAATGCGATTGTCGGCCTTATCGCTATTGAATTTCAAGATGCGTTCCATCTTGATTTCGAGCAAACGCAATATATCTTCGCGTTTCACCTCACGCACGAAATTCTTCTTGTAAGGTTTCAAACGAGAATCAATGTGTGCCACTACAGCATCCATGTCGGCACTTTGTTCGAAGCCCTTATCCTTATAGATGCGTTCTTCGATGAAGATGCGTTCAAGCGATGCAAAAAACAGAGATTCAAGGAGTTCGTTGCGTTGAATTTCCCATTCTTGGCGAAGCAAATCCTTAGTGCGATCCACACTATATCGAAGCACATCACTCACGCCAAGGAAATGAGGTTTCTTATCCTTGATAACACAGCAGTTAGGCGAAATGCTCACTTCACAATCAGAGAACGCATACAAAGCATCAATAGCCTTGTCGCTTGATGTACCTGGTTGCAAATGCACGATAATTTCAGCATTTTCCGATGTATTATCTTCTACACTCTTAACCTTGATCTTGCCCTTTTCTTGAGCTTTCAATATTGATTCGATAAGAGTACTTGTAGTCTTACCAAATGGAAGGTCGGAAACGATAAGAGTTTTGTTGTCGCGCTTCTCAATCTTTGTACGCACACGCACTGCACCACCTCGTTCGCCATCGTTATAACGGCTCACATCGACATACCCACCAGTTGGGAAATCAGGATACAATACAAAGTCCTCACCACGAAGGTAAGCTATCGAAGCATCGATTATTTCATTGAAGTTGTGAGGCAAAATCTTGCACGCAAGACCTACAGCAATACCTTCGGCACCTTGCGACAATAATAGAGGAAACTTAATAGGCAGCGTGATTGGTTCAGGTTTACGACCATCGTAAGACACCGTCCAATCGGTAATCTTAGGGTTATACACCACATCGAGCGAAAACTCCGACAAGCGAGCTTCGATGTAACGAGGAGCCGCTGCACTATCGCCAGTAAGAATATTACCCCAGTTACCTTGAGTTTCTACAAGCAGATTCTTCTGACCGAGTTGCACAAGCGCATCACCAATTGAAGCATCACCATGAGGGTGGTACTGCATCGTGTTACCCACAATGTTGGCAACCTTATTGAAGCGACCATCATCAAGCTCCTTCATCGAATGAAGTATTCGACGCTGTACAGGTTTCAATCCATCTTCAATATGTGGTACTGCTCGTTCAAGAATTACATAAGACGCATAATCGATGAACCAATTCTGGAACATACCACCGAGTTGCATTTTCTTATCGCCCACAGGCACATGATAGCTTGAATGCGCCTCAGCTGACGACTCATTCATTTCGGCTTCGTTCCAATCTTCGTTTTCCTCTTTCATCAATAAAATATCAGTAATAGTTAATTTTCTCTTTATTTAATCACAAATAGGTCGCAAAAGAGCCAATTTTGCCCCTTTTGCACCTTATTATTGTTATTTAATCTTTATAAATGCTTAAAGACATAGCAAAAATACAAAATAAATCGAAAAAAATCGTTTACTTTGCATCATAAAATATTTTTTTAGGCAAAATGGATAGATTTTGCCCTAATTTTTATGTAACAAAACGAGAAAACAAACAAAAATTATATTCAAAATGGCAAAACAAGAAGATACTTTCAAGAAAATCGTTTCTCACGCTAAGGAATATGGATTTGTATTCCCATCAAGCGAACTATATGACGGTTTGGGAGCAGTTTATGACTATGGTCAACTTGGTGTAGAAATGAAGAATAACATCAAGCGTTATTGGTGGGAAGCAATGACATTGCTTAACGAAAACATTGTCGGCATCGACTCAGCAATCTTTATGCACCCTACAATCTGGAAGGCATCGGGTCACGTAGACGCATTCAATGACCCACTAATCGACAACCGCGATTCTAAGAAACGCTATCGCGCCGATGTACTTATCGAAGACGAGATGGCAAAATTTGACGATAAGATTGAAAAGGAAGTAGCAAAGGCTGCAAAGCGTTTCGGCGACAGCTTCGATGCAGAACTTTACAAGACAACTAACCCACGCGTGCTTGAAATCAAGCAAAAGCGCGATGAGCTACACGAACGCTTCGCAAAGGCAATGAACGATAACGACCTTGCAGAATTGAAGCAAATCATTCTTGACTACGAAATCGTTGACCCTATTTCTGGCACAAAGAACTGGACAGATGTTCGTCAATTCAACCTAATGTTCAAGACAGAAATGGGTAGTACAAGCGAAGGAGCTATGGGCGTATATCTTCGTCCTGAAACAGCTCAAGGTATTTTCGTAAACTTCCTTAATGTACAAAAGACTGGTCGTATGCGTATCCCATTCGGTATCGCACAAATCGGTAAGGCATTCCGTAACGAAATCGTTGCTCGCCAATTCATTTTCCGTATGCGCGAATTCGAACAAATGGAAATGCAATTCTTTGTACGCCCAGGCGAAGAACTTGACTGGTTCGCTAAGTGGAAAGAAACTCGCTTGAAGTGGCACAAGGCTCTTGGTATGGGTGACCAAAAATATCGTTACCACGACCACGACAAGCTTGCTCACTACGCAAATGCAGCAACTGACATCGAATTCGAAATGCCATTCGGTTTCAAGGAAGTGGAAGGTATCCACTCTCGTACCGATTTCGACTTGAGCCAACACGAAAAGTTCAGCGGCAAGAAGGTTCAATACTTCGATCCAGAGCTTAACAAGTCATACACTCCATATGTAATCGAAACATCTATCGGTGTTGACCGTATGTTCTTGAGCGTACTTTGCTCATCATACGAAGAAGAACAACTTGAAAACGGCGAAACTCGCGTAGTTCTTCACTTGCCAAAGCAACTTGCTCCAGTGAAGGTAGCAGTTATGCCTCTTGTACGCAAGGACGGTCTTCCAGAAAAGGCACGCGAAATCATCAACACACTTAAGTTTGACTACGCTTGCCAATATGACGAAAAGGACTCAATCGGAAAGCGTTACCGTCGTCAAGACGCTATTGGTACTCCATTCTGTATCACAGTTGACCACCAATCGCTTGAAGACAACACAGTAACAATCCGTCACCGCGATTCAATGGCACAAGAACGCGTTGCTATCAGCGAACTACCAGCTATCATTGGCAAGGAAGTGAGCTTGAAGGAACTTTTAAAAACATTAGCTTAATACAATAAAATGAAAAAATTTCCTTTCATTATTTTTGCTATCACTCTTCTAAGCGCGACATTTATTTCGTGCTTAGAAGTTGAAAGTAACTGGAACGACTATGCTGACTGGCGTAACGCCAACTTGGCATGGCTCGAAGAAATGTCACTAAAGACAAATCCTGACGGTACACCTTACTACAAGAAGGTGTCGCCATCTTGGTATCCTAATGCTCATGTGTATATGCACTACTTCAACGACACTACACTCACTCGTGACAACTTGTCGCCACTATACACATCAACAGTTGACGCCAAGTACATTGGATATCTTTATGACGGAACTCCATTCGACTCGTCTTACCTCAACACATCACCTGCCGACAGCATTCTACGCCTATCTCTTGCTGGTGTAATCCCAGGTTGGACAGTAGCACTATCATTCATGCATGTAGGCGACTCTTGCGAAGTGCTAATTCCTTATGAATATGCTTATGGTAATACAGGCGACAGAAAGATTAAGCCTTATTCAGCACTACGATTCATAATGAAGTTGGTCGATATTCCAGGTTATGAAGTTCAACCATAAGAATAAACAACTAATTCTATAACAGAAATGCAAGATAATAAAGAAAAGGACGGAATCGGATTGCCTGACAATGCGTTCCGTGAACTAAAAGAGGGCGAAAAGTACACTCCAGTGCTTCACCCTGATAAGACCTACCCAGAAATCACTCCATACTCAGTATCAATGGGGTTGATTATGGCTGTAATCTTCAGTGCTGCAGCTGCATATTTGGGACTTAAAGTAGGTCAAGTATTTGAAGCTGCTATTCCTATCGCAATTATCGCAGTAGGTTGTTCAAGTGCAGCAAAGCGCAAGAATGCCCTTGGCGAAAATGTTATCATTCAGTCAATCGGTTCTTGTAGTGGTATTGTAGTAGCTGGTGCAATCTTCACATTGCCTGCGCTATACATCTTGAAGGCAAAATATCCTGAAATCGCCGTAAGTTTCCTTGAAATTTTCCTAAGCTCAATGCTTGGTGGTGTGCTCGGTATTCTATTCTTCATTCCATTCCGTAAATACTTCTGTGCCGACATGCATGGTAAATTCCCATTCCCTGAAGCAACAGCAACAACACAAGTGCTTATTTCGGGCGAAAAGGGCGGTAACCAAGCTATGCCACTTATCATGGCAGGTCTTATCGGTGGTATCTACGATTTCCTACTATCAACATTCGGATGGTGGAGTGAAGTACTATCAACTCGTGCTATTCCAGCGCTAAATGCTATTGCCGATAAGACTAAGGCAGTGTTCAGCATCAACACAGGTGCTGCAGTGATGGGTCTTGGTTTCATCGTAGGTTTGAAATATAGCTTTATCATCTTTGCTGGTTCAGCATTCATTTGGTGGATTATCATTCCTCTACTTGGCATGAACCCAGAAATGGCAAATGTACCTGCTGAAGAAATCTTCTCAGGCTCGGCTCGTTTCATCGGTATCGGTGGTATCGCAATGAGTGGTGTAATCGGTATCATCAAGTCATGGGGAATCATCAAGAGCGCCGTTGGTCTTGCTTCACGCGAAATCAAGGGTGGTAGCGGTGCTGCTAAGGCAGTAGTGCGCACACAAAAAGACCTTACAATGAAGGTTGTAGTATTCGCTCTACTTGCAGCATTCGTCATCACATTTGTATTCTTCTATGTAGGTGTAATCCACAACTTGATACAAACAATCGTTGCATTCCTTGTAGTAGCTGTTATCGCATTCTTGTTCACAACCGTTGCAGCTAACGCTATCGCAATCGTAGGTAGCAACCCAGTATCAGGTATGACATTGATGACACTAATCATCGCATCGGGTATCTTTGTAGCAATCGGTTTGAAGGGTTCTTCAGGTATCGTTGCATCAATGGTAATCGGTGGTGTAGTATGTACAGCACTTTCAATGGCAGGTGGTATGGTTACAGATATGAAGGTTGGTTACTGGTTGGGAACAACTCCAAGCAAGCAACAATCATGGAAGTTCTTAGGAACATTCGTATCGGCTGCTACAGTGGGTGGTGTAATGCTTATCCTTAACGATGTGTATGGTTTCACTGGCGAAAATGCCCTTGTAGCTCCTCAAGCTAACGCAATGGCAGCAGTTATCGACCCATTGATGATGGGTGGCGAAACACCATGGTTGCTTTACATCGTAGGTGCAGTGCTTGCAATCCTTCTTAACTGGCTTGGCGTTCCTGCTCTTGCATTCTCACTTGGTATGTTCATCCCTATGCAGCTTAATGCTCCATTGCTTGTGGGTGGTCTTATCAGCTGGTTTGTAAGCTCTCGCTCAAAGGACGAAGCAGTGAACAATGCTCGCCAAGAACGCGGTACACTTCTTGCATCAGGTTTCATCGCTGGTGGTGCATTGCTTGGTGTAGTAAGTGCTGGTATGCGTTTCTTCGGCTTCGAATACACATGTACATTCAGCGAAACTCAACTTCAAGCTACAGGCGTAATAGTTTATATCCTATTGCTTGCTTGGTTCACTTGGAGCTGTATGAAGGCTAAGAAATCTTAATAGAAATTCTATCACAATAAAATAACGGCAGTAGCTCAATAGCTCACTGCCGTTATTTGTTTTTATACCTTATAGCCTCAACTTATTATTTGCAATCGGTAGGAATGAAATGTCGATGTGCGTGGCAATCTTCTATTCCCCTATCAACTATGATGTGGCGATTGGCCATTTGCATGATTCGCGCCATTTCGTGCGACACAAGGATGATAGTGGTGTGTTGTGCCAATTGTTCTACGATTTCATAAAATTGTGCTTCAAAAGTCTTATCAATATAAGACAACGGCTCATCGAGAACAAGCACCGACGGACGCGAAACGATAGCACGAGCAAACAATGTTCGCTGCAACTGACCACCCGAAAGGTTACCTATCGACGAGTCAGAATAGCTATCCATACCCACCAATTTAAGTACATCGTCAACTTGTGCCGATTCAGCAGCTGTGAGAGATTTGCTAAGCAGCGATTTCGTGCGCAATAGCCCCGAGCTCACCACTTCTCTCACCGTGATGGGGAAACGATTGTCGATTGCATTTTTCTGTGGCAGATAGCCTATATTGAGGCGTTTCACCTCACAGCCATCTTCATAGAATTTCACCTTGCCACTACGAGGCTCAATAAGCCCAAGAATAGCGCGCAACAATGAAGTTTTGCCACCACCATTAGGCCCAGTGATGGCTATAAAATCGCCTTTTTTGATACTCAAATCAACTCCAGGCAATATGACTTTGTGGTCGTATTCAACAACCACATTATCTATGCGTATGATTTCGTTATTCTGTTGAGATTGCATAAGCTATCGATCGCATTTCTTCGGCCCATTCGTAAGCCATAGGGTTAATCTCTACGAGACGGGCTCCAAGTTCTTCGTTTATTACTTTAATCTGACGATTGTCAAACTCCTTTTGAAAGAAAAGCACCTTTACATTGCTTTCCTTGGCAACATCAATTTCTTTTTTGAGCATTCCAGCCGACACCTCTTTGCCTTCGCACTCCATAGCGATTTGTGTTAGGTTGTAATCGCGTGCAAAGTAGCTCAACGAAGGATGCCACACAGCAAATGCAGTTCCCGCTTTAGGAGCAAGAGTTTGTGCAAGTTCGTTCTGCAAGGCATCGAGTTCAAGCGTCAACGCATTGAAGTTGTTGGTGTAGAAATCCTTGTGCTTGGGATCATATTCAAGCACGGTTTTATACATATTCTCGGCTATAATCTTAGCATTAACCACCGAGGTCCACACATGAGGGTCAACTTCGTGATTGTGACCATGCGAGCAGTTAGTCTCGGTATGCAACACGCCCGAGTGAGTGCCTTGGAGCAACTTGATTCCTTGCGAACAATTCACCACCTTCAATTGAGGTGCATTAACTTGCAATTTATTCTTTATCGCCAATTCGAAACCTAAATTGCCAATACGGAAATAGATGTGACTCTTTTCCAAGTTGATCAAGTGAGTCATATTAGGTTCATACGACTCAGGGTTAGCACCCTTGGCAAGAAGACATTGCACATCGAACTTATCGCCTACTATTCGCTCAAGAAGATACTTTTGAGGCTGTATCGACACAGTGAGCACAGGCTTTGTAGGAGCAGAGTTACACCCCATCAAGAGTGATACCATTGCCACTATGCCACACAATATGTGAGTTTTTATAAATCTTTTCATGTTTATCATAGTCAGTTAAAAACGGTTTCATTACATGTAATTTAACGCAGGAAATTCACCGTTTGTTCACTTCAAGATATCAATATTCTTCGATTGACTTGTACACTTCACGACGAATCACCTCACCCATTTCGGCAACCTTGACTTGGTCGTTCATCTTCAAGCTCATGAGTCGCATCACCACTGGTTCGCCATCTTTTTCATAAGGTGGTTGCACATAGTTGAGGCGTTTCCATATAATAAAGCAATGGCGCATGTAGAAATCTACTCGACGACGAGCATCGTAAGAGGTTTCGGGCAATTCTACTTCGAGCACGATTGGGCTATCGCCACAGTCGCTAATAAAATGCTCCAACAAGCTCGAACCGATGCCATTGCCACGCTTGCGCACATCGACAGCAAAGTGTTCGATGTACTTAAATCCGTCAAATTCCCAGTAAGACAAGAATCCTTGTAGCTCACCTTCGTCAACGGCTGCAATCATCTTGAAAGGAACATCTTCACGACCAAGCAAAATCTTCACATTGGCAAAGTTTCGGCGTTCGGCAGGCGGGAAAGAGCCAGTATATAGCAATTCTATATCATTTAATAGCCCAGAATCGGGCAAAACATCGCAATATTCTATCATAGTATCTTTTTTTTTAGTAATTTTGCTAATTATTTGCCTTTTGTAGGCAATGCACTTACAAAAGTAAAACTTTTTAAAGAAAAAACACCTATTATTTATGGGAAATTTACAATTGGACTCTTTGGATAAGAAGATTCTTGAGACACTATCGCAAAATGCACGAAAGCCTTACTTGGAAATAGCTCGCGAATGCAATGTGTCGGGGGCAGCTATACACCAAAGAATACAAAAATTACATACTATGGGCATCATTAAAGGTTCTGAATCGCTTATCGATCCTAATTCGGTGGGATATGAGACTTGTGCCTATATTGGATTTTTCCTCAACGATACATCAAAATTTGACGAAATCGTGAGCAAACTGCGCGATATTCCTGAAGTGGTGGAATGCCACCTTACTACAGGTAAGTATGACTTGCTCATCAAACTTTTCGCCAAGAACAATAACCACTTGCTAAGAATCATTCAAAGCAAGATACAAACGCTGGGACTTGCACGCACCGAAACACTTATTTCGTTCCAAGAAGTGTTCCGCCGTCAAATTCCGATCAACGACAACGAAAGCGAGGATTAATAACGAATTTAATAAACAAAAACATATATACATTTTATGAAAGAAATCGTACTAAGCGGGATTCGCGCCACAGGTCAACTTCACCTGGGTAACTATTTCGGAGCATTGAGCAAATTTGTGAAGATGCAAGAAGAAGGCATCTACGACAACAACTTCTTTATTGCCGACTTGCACGCTCTTACTACTCACCCTGATCCAAAAATCCTGCACAACAATGTGAAAAGTATTCTATCGGAATACCTTGCAGCAGGTCTTGATCCTGAAAAGTCTACAATCTTCGTGCAAAGTGATGTTCCTGAAATTTCAGAACTTTACTTGCTTTTGAATATGCATGTGGGTATCGGCGAACTTATGCGCACAGCATCGTTCAAGGATAAAGCACGCAAGCAATTGGGTATTAAGACTGAAAACGACAACGACGATAACATCGAAAAGGAAATCATCGGTACCGACTCAAACAAGCGCGTTAATGCAGGTCTACTTACTTACCCTACTCTAATGGCTGTGGATATCCTTATCCAACACGCTGACTATGTGCCTGTGGGCAAGGACCAAGAACAACACTTGGAGCTTACTCGCCGCTTTGCTCGCCGCTTCAACTCGGTGTATGGCGTTGAGTACTTCAAAGAACCAGCTAACTTCAACTTTGGTGGTGCACCAGTGAAGGTTCCAGGACTTGACGGTTCGGGTAAGATGGGTAAGTCGGAAGGTAACTGTATCTACTTGCTTGACGAAGAAAAGGTGCTTCGCAAGAAAGTGATGCGTGCTGTAACCGACGAAGGTCCTCAAGCTCCTAACTCTCCAATGAGCGAACCTATCAAGAACTTGTTCACACTTCTTGAACTTGTGTCTACTCCTGATAAAGTTCAATTCTTCACTGATGCCTACAACGACTGCTCAATTCGTTACGGCGACTTGAAGAAGGAAATCGCTCAAGATATCCTAAACATCACAACTCCTATCCGCGAACGCATCATCGACATCCAAAACGATGAAGAATACCTTTCAAAGGTGGTGCGCATGGGTGCTGAAAAGGCACGCGAAAGAGCGGCTAAGACTCTTGAAGATGTACGCCAAATCATGGGTATCAAGCGTTTCTATTAATCGAACAATCGAAACATTACATAGAAGAACGGCATTCTTGCATGCAAGAACGCCGTTCTTCTTATTTATATATGTGTCCTACGGGAATTAATCTTTCAAAAACACAAAATTAAGTACCCACGACACCACCACAAGTGCTATACCATAGATAAGCGCTGGGAAAAACCCTGTTACCACCAAACTTTCGGGTACAAACATTTCACATAGCATCACCATCAAGGCATTGATCACAATGGTGAACAATCCCAAAGTGAGCAGATTCACTGGAAAAGCGAGAATCTTCACAAATGGCTTCACAAATGTGTTGAGCAAACCAAGCACTACCGATGTTATGATCGCGCCCTTAATACCTACCACCTCAATACCTGGCACAAAATAGGCAGCCAAATACACTGCAGCTGCAAACAAAATAAATTTCAATAACCACTTCATAATTCTTATTTTTTTATTTTAGTCGATAAATTATTTACAAAGAAAAGTATTTTTTCAAATTTTACCAAAATCTGCCTTTTTTTATCCACACATTTTATTAATTTTGTATCTTGAATATAAAAAATAAACGCTAACTATAATATTAATAAAATATGGCTGACAAAAAAGCTTACCTGCTAAACACAGCGCAAGACTACATTTTCATCGTATTAGGTCTTGCATGCTATGCATTCGGATTCACAGCATTCATTTTGCCCGAAAAAATCGTAATTGGTGGAGTTGCCGGTATGGCATCACTTCTTTACTACCAATGGGGAATACCTGTTGCATGGGGTAACTATGGTATCAACATCATCTTGCTGTTGATGGCAGCAAAGATTGTGGGTATGACCTTTGTGAAACGAACTGTTTTCGGTACTACAGTACTGAGTTTATTGATTTACTTGTTCCAAGAAATATTTAGCAATGTTACAATCGTTACAGGCCAGCCATTTATGAGCGTTGTGATTGGTGCTTTGTTGTGTGGTTTCGGTATTGGACTCACATTCGTGCACAATGGTAGTTCGGGTGGTACCGATATCATCGCAGCGATGGTTTCAAAGCACAGCAATGTAACCATTGGTCGCATGATTCTATATGTCGACTTCCTCATCATTTCATCATCTTACTTGCTATTCCACAGCATCGATAAGATTGTGTATGGTGTGGTGTTTGTGATGATTCTATCGTTTGTAACCGACTTGGTTATCAACTCTAACCGTCAAGCGGTACAATTCATGATTTTCTCCGACAAATGGGAAGAAATAGCCGACGCTATCATTCGCGATGCACATCGCGGTTGTACTATACTTAATGGTACTGGCTGGTACACTAAGAACAATGTTACAATACTAATGGTAATGTGTCGTAAAATTGAAAGTGTTACAATATTCCGCATTGTGAAATCGATCGACAAGCACGCATTCGTAACTCAATCGAAGGTGAATGGCGTGTACGGGCGAGGATTTGACCATGTGAAAGTGAAGATGAAGGACATATCTAACGATGTGCGCCATGTTCACCCTCAAACTTACTACGATGCTGAAGGTAATGCTACAACTAAATCACAACAAGCCTAACCAATCATCGCAATGAACAGAAGAGGAAAACTATATTTTAGATATGGCACAATGGGCTCGGCAAAGACAGCCCTACTTCTTACCACAGCCTACAACTTCGAGGAGCGTGGTATGGAATACTTGTGCATGAAACCCATAATCGACACACGCGAAAAGGAAAATATGATCAAATCACGCATTGGTATCAAGCGCGAGTGCTTATGGATTTACCAAGACACCGACCTATACGAACTGGCTAAAAATATCTACGAAGAAACGCTTACCGTAAAAGATTGGATTCTCATTGACGAAGCTCAATTCTTATCGCGCGAACAAGTGGACCAATTGGCTCGTATCGTCGACGACTACGGTAGCAACATCGTGTGCTACGGATTGCGTACCGACTTCCAATCAAACATGTTTGAAGGCTCAAAGCGTTTGTTTGAAATAGCCGACAGCATCGATGAAGTGAAATCAACTTGCTCATGTGGTCGCAAGACAATCATTAATGCTCGTATCGATAAAGATGGTACAGTGCTCACCGATGGTAATCAGGTGGAAATAGGTGGCGACGACAAGTACATCGCAATGTGTAGACGATGCTGGCGCAACCGACGCCTCGAATCGGCCGAGAAATACTCTCTATTCAAAGATTCACACGAAGACTAAACATCTTCTCTCGTCATGACAAAACAATAGACATATCAGCTTTGATTGCTTGATATGTCTATTTTCTTTTACACAACCTTGCATTCTGCAAAACAGAGTGATATCAATATTTCATTAAAGAAGCCACCTCTGGTGCTGGTGGTATTTGTGTGTATTGCGTTGCTGTATAATCTCCACTATTATTATCATAAATAATATTATATTTTTTAAACGCATATGATTAATGTTTGTCGTTTTTCTTTTGTTTATGTGCGATATACAAATTTATTACAAGAGTGGTTAATCCCGGTATAAAATACATTAATGATTTATAGATATAACTCATTTCAAATTTTGGTATAAAATATATTAATGAATTATATATATAACTCACTTCAAATGAATCAACAGAACAGATTAGATTATAAATTACAAAAATCAATGGCAATATTAATTTTAGAATAGCTCTTTTAATTAATGTTCTGTTTGTTTTATTAATTGATGAAATGTAAGCAGGTATTAATACCATATATATTGTTATAGGGAGAATCAAACATATATAAGTATCAGAACTTCCATAACTATTGGTATATACAATTATATTACAAATACCAATAATCAATGCGTATTGAATTAATATTTCTTTCCAGAGTTTCATTGTCTATAACTCTTAATTAAACTTTCTATTTTATGACCATCCCTTACCTATTATACCCGGCAACTCGTATAATTTTACACCTCCGCCACGATAGCTTAAACTTATAGGTATTGATAACCCTCCTTCTTGAATAGTGTATATAGGTATTTCTATATTAGGCTGTCCAGTAAATGGAGAAACTGATATATCTGAAAAATTAGACAAATTAGCCACCTCGGGTGATGGAGGTATTATGGAATATTTATTCGTTGCATAATCTCCCTGCGGATTTTGTGAATAAACGAATAAATTTATTATCATAAATAATATTGTAATTTTTGAACGCATAAGATAGAGTTACTTAAATTATGCAAAGGTTGCATTTATTACTCATTCTTCAATTATCACTTCAATAGGTTTAAATACCAGTCCGGTTAATCCAGCTTCTTCAACAGCATTTTTAAATCGCTCAGAACAGATACCATTGTGAATCCCAAATTTTTTAATCACAAACCAATCTATATTTTTATCAAAATCTCGTTTTAAAACCAATGTTTTAAACCTTACTCCAACTAATTGTTTGGGGAAATATTTCTGAATTGATAATACTGTCTCACAATCTTTAAACCCACTATTAATCCATTCTTGTGGGATTTTATCAGTTTCATCTATATAATCCAAATAATACTCACAATTTCTAAATTCTATATGAGGAATTATATCATAAAAGTTTATGACATAATAGAACTTACAAGTTTCTTTTTTGGTGTATAATGTAGCATCAAAATACTTACATACACCAAGATTGCATTTTGTTTGTAATATATTTTTAGCTTTTTCATCTAAAAATAATCTATCTAACACTGATGTACTAACAAAATTTGTTAGTTTAGCTCTTCCAGATAATATAAACCCATCTAAATCTGGAATAAAATCAATACTAAAATTATTCTTAACTCTTTCGAGCAAAGAATATACTGCATTCGGATTGTTTTTCCTTTTTTCATATTCTTTAGTGAACCTCCATGATTGAGGATAATCACTTCCCACTACTTTGGAATTTAAATCAGATTCAATTATATAATATTTCATAATTTATAAAATGAGTTATTTATTATCGTTTCTATATACTCCTGGAGCATAAGCATCAAATAAGTCATTGATTTTTTTATCAGGATTATTTTTAATTTTTTCATTTAATTGTTCTATTACTACTTGAAGTTTTTGACTTGGTGTTCCAACTCCATTTTCTGCATCATCTAACATTTCTTTTACTTGTTTACTATATTTCGGATGATTTGCATGGCGCCCCCTACCATTCATTTTAGAAAAACTCTCTACTTCTATTAGATTTTCTTTCCCATTAAACTTAAATCCTTCAGCTTCTGCCGCTTGAACCAATTTGTGAGTTCTAAGTTTCTTGGGGATAATATGATGCAAGTGTTTAACATTTGTTACATCATCTGCAACTCGGCTGGCTTTAATTGCAGATCCCACTCCTCCAGGGACACCAGGAATAATTACAGCAGCGGCATCAACAATGACGCCTACTCCATCTGCTACAGCATCACCGTAATTCCCTGTTTGAATATTGTTATAGAAACTAGCAACTCCTGTTGCAAGACTTAGCGCATCCCAAACTGTCTCAATAATTTCTCCTGACTTATCAGTATATCTCAGTGGATTTCCAGCTCCATAGTGATATGGAGTGTATGGATAGTATTTTTCGGCGAGAGGATCTTGCTGGAAGAATGTTCCAGCAAGGATAGCGTCACGGAAGCGGGCGTTGTTGTAGTAGCCGTACAAGCCCTTCATTGACTGCCATTCCAAACCAAGGTGCAAGTGGTTGTTGGTGGATATGCCTTCATATCTCGTACTTGGCACTCCATAAGCTCCAAATACACAGAAAACCACCATTATCAGAGTAACAAGACACTTATATAGCCTCGATGTTTTCATGCAGGTAAAAGTTTTTCACACAAAATCAGTTTCGCAATTGTAAAGTTAGGATTTTATTTTTGTTTTTTCAATATACTACAAAAAATAAACTGAGCAGAACGAATGTTCCACTCAGTTTTATTTAGAATCGGACTTTAATAGTCAAATTATTCGTTTACGCCTGCAAGAGCTGGGTCGATCATAATGCGACCACAGTATTCGCACACGATAATCTTCTTACGCATCTTAATTTCAGCTTGGCGTTGTGCTGGAATGCGGTTGAAACAACCACCACACGCATTGCGTTGTACATAAACAACAGCCAAACCATTGCGAGCGTTCTTGCGAATGCGCTTGAACGCAGTAAGCAAGCGATCTTCGATTTTATTTTCAAGCTTCTTAGCCTTGTCGCGAAGTGCTTCTTCTTCTTGCTTAGTTTCTGAAACGATTTGTTCAAGTTCGCCCTTCTTTTCAGCAAGAATGTGGTTTACATCGGCAAGGTGTTCATCGGCGTTTGCCACTTCGTTGTTCTTAGCTTCGATTTGGCGGTTAAGCTCATTGACGCGCTTGTTGGCCAATTCGATGTTCAAGTGTTGGAATTCGATTTCCTTTGACAAGAAATCATATTCCTTGTTGTTTTGAACATTGTTTTGTTGTTCTGTATATTTTTGGATCAACGCTTCAGCTTCAGCCATAACACGCTTTTGCATGTTGATTCCTTCGCCATAAGAATCTATATCATTCTTGAAATTTTGGATACGAGTTTCAAGACGAGCCACTTCATCTTCCAAATCTTGCACTTCAAGAGGCAATTCCCCTCTTAGTGTCTTGATTTTATCCACCTTTGACAACAATGTCTGTAGTGAATAAAGAGCCTTCAAGCGCTCTTCCACTGTCATTTCTTTTTCTTGTTTTGTCTTATCAGTAGCCATAGCTTACAAATAATTTATTGGATTTTTTTCTAATTCAGCGTATTGAACTGCAAAGTTAGGAATTTTTTTTGTAATTATCTCACTAAAAATCTCTTTTGTGTAGTATTCGCTCTCATAATGTCCTATATCGGCAATTAAAATGCTATCGGTAACACCTTGAAAGTCGTGATACTTGACATCGCCTGTTACATACACATCGGCGCCTTGTGCTATCGCGTTGCCCACAAACTCGACGCCTGCACCACCACAAATAGCTACTCGTCGCACTGGTCGACTGGTGTCGCCACCATAGCGAATAGCACCTACATTGAAGATTTCTTTCACCCTTGTCAAGAAATGCAGTGCATCTTCTTCGCAAGGTAGGTTACCCACCACGCCTAAGCCCGATTGAGCATCGGCTTGCGGACACAACACCTCGACATCAACGAGTCCCATCTTCTTAGCTATAAGATGCGACACCCCACCCCATGCGCTATCCATATTGGTGTGCGCCGAATAGATGGCTATGCCGTTCTTAATGGCTCGCATCACGATGCGTTCGATGTGGGTCTTGCCTGTAATGGATTTGAGTCCACGGAAAATGAGTGGGTGATGTGTGATAATGAGATTAAGCCCCTTTGCAATTGCTTCGTCAAGAATAGCTTCGGTAACATCAAGACACAACAATGCGCCTGTGGCTTCACCATCGGGATCGCCCACTTGAAGTCCGCAATTGTCCCACCCTTCTTGTAGGCCAAGAGGTGCTACTGCCTCGATCATTTGTGTTACTTCAGCTATCTTCACTTCGCAAAATGTGTTTTATTATTTCTTCGCAGCCAATTTTTCTTCATCAAGCTTGATGAACAATTCATCAAGTTGTTCTGGTTCGATTTCGGCTGGTGAATCGTTCATCATGTCACGACCTGAGTTGTTCTTAGGGAACGCAATAGTGTCGCGAATGCTATCCAAACCTGCAATCATAGACACGAAACGGTCAAGACCAAATGCCAAACCTGCGTGAGGAGGTGCACCATACTTGAATGCGCTCATCAAGAAGCCAAACTTTTCGTTGGCACGCTCAGGAGTGAAACCAAGAAGTTCGAACATAAGGTTTTGCAATTCTGGTTCGTGGATACGGATACTACCACCACCAAGTTCGACGCCATTCATAACCATGTCGTAGGCATAGGCACGCACAGCACCTGTATCGGTCTTCAACAATGCGATATCTTCCTTGTTAGGCATTGTGAATGGGTGGTGCATTGCATAGTAGCGTTGAGTTTCTTCGTCCCATTCAAACATTGGGAAGTCAACAACCCATAGTGGAGCAAATGTATCTTTGTCGCGCAAGCCAAGTTGGTTACCCATTTCGAGGCGTAGCTCATTGAGTTGCTTGCGAGTTTGTGCAGTCTTACCGCAAAGAACAAGTACCATATCGCCAGCCTTAGCGCCACAACGATCGGTCATCTTCTTCAAGTCTTCTTCGCTATAGAACTTGCCAATGCTGCTCTTGATAGAACCATCGGCTTCAACCTTGATCCATACAAGACCCTTAGCACCGATTTGAGGACGCTTAACGAAGTCGGTCAATGCGTCGATTTGCTTACGAGTGTAAGAAGCGCAACCTTCGCAGCAGATACCACCTACATATTCAGCGCTATCGAACACAGCGAAATCGTGACCTTCGGTCAAGTCCTTCAATTCAACAAACTTCATTCCGAAGCGGATATCTGGCTTATCGCTACCATAGTACTTCATAGCATCGGCCCAAGGCATGCGAGGGAATGGTTCGGTGAACTCAAGACCGCGTGTAGCCTTGAAAATGTGCTTTACAAGACCTTCGAAAAGGTTCAACACATCTTCTTGGTCAACAAACGACATTTCGCAGTCGATTTGAGTAAACTCAGGTTGACGGTCGGCACGCAAGTCTTCGTCACGGAAACACTTAGCGATTTGGAAATAACGGTCGAAACCACCCACCATCAACAATTGCTTGTAAAGCTGTGGTGATTGTGGCAAAGCATAGAATTGACCAGGGTTCATGCGTGAAGGAACGACGAAGTCGCGCGCACCTTCAGGAGTTGATTTAGTAAGGATAGGAGTTTCAACTTCAAGGAAGTTGTTATCGTTAAGATAACGGCGAAGTTCGAAACATATCTTAGAACGCAATTCAAGATTCTTGCGCACTGCATTACGGCGCAAGTCAAGATAGCGATATTGCATACGCAAATCATCACCACCATCGCTATTGTCCTCGATTGTAAACGGTGGCACTTCACTCTTATTAAGCACATTCAACTCTTCGGCAATGATTTCGATCTCACCTGTTGGCAAGTTGGCATTCTTGCTTGAACGCTCAGCCACAGTACCAGTGAGTTGGATCACATATTCACGACCAAGGCCATTGGCTGCGTCGCAAAGTGCTTCATTCACCTCATTGTTAAACACTATTTGAGTTATGCCATAACGGTCACGCAAATCAACAAAAGTCATTGCGCCCATCTTTCTCAAGCGTTGCACCCAACCAGCAAGCGTTACCTTTTCGCCTACATTAGCAATGCGCAATTCGCCACAAGTTTTACTTCTGTACATACTGCTGTTTTATATCGTTTTTACTTATTTTCGTTTCAATAATGCCTTCTAAGCACTACAATATGCAAAAATACAACAATATCACGAGATTTTCACACTCCCGAAGCAAAAAAACGATGCGGAAGAAAATATTTTATTAATAATTTCACTTTTATATTGCACAATTCAAAAAAAGAGCGTATCTTTGCACTCGCAATTCGGAAATGAATGCAATCGGGGTGTAGCGCAGTCCGGTTAGCGCACCTGCTTTGGGAGCAGGGGGTCCCAGGTTCGAATCCTGGTACCCCGACAACGAAAAGGAGTTACAGAAATGTGACTCCTTTTTTTGTTGTGTCTTGGGGAATAGTGACTATAGTGAGGATAGTACCAATAGTGGGAATTTAGACAGATCTTTTTTAGACAAAAGAATAGAAGGACATATTTGGTTTAAGAAACATAAAGACCGAAAAAAGCCAACCTATCGCGATGGAATAAGTTGGCTTGTAAAGTTTTAATTGGGGTTCGCGTAGCGATATTAATCTTCTACTACGCCAAGGTAGTCGAATCCTGCATTTTCGATTGTAGAAGCGACTGTGTTTTCGTCGATCTCGCCCACTACAATTGCTATGCCATTGATGTGGTCCACTTGCGCGTTTTCTACGCCCTGTAGAGCCTTGAGAGCGCGCTGTACGCTTGCCGAACAGCCACCACATGCCATTCCACCCACTTTATACTTCTTTTCCATACACAAACGAGTTTTATATTATATGATAAAGCGGAAGAAAACCAAAAGGTTCTCCTTCCGCTCTTATTTTGTATTCTTAGATAGAGATTATTTCTTTTCTACCTTGTTGTAACGCTTGTTCAAGCCTTCCACAACTTCAGCAGTTACATCATACTTAGCATCGATGTAGAAAGAAGCTGTCTTTCTCAACACTGCATTGAAGCCCTTTTCTTGGCAATAAGCCTTCATGAAGTTGTTGATAGAGTCGTTCAATTGGATTTGGTTTTGAACCATTTCGTTTTGAATGTCGCGTTGCAAACGAGCCATATAGTTTTCGGCATCAGATTGCATCTTAGCAAGCTTATTTTGATCGGCATTGAAGCTTTCTTGAGTAAGATAGCCATTGTTCTTATACTTTGATTCGATATCAGAAGCCAACTTTTGGATGTCGCGTGCGCGGCGTTGTTGCTCGTTGTCAAATTGGTTAGAACGACGAAGCATAGCTTCATTGATATCCTTTGCAAGATTATACTGTGCAAGAAGAGAATCTTCATCGATGTAACGAATCACCATTTGAGGTTCTTCGTTTACCACTTCGGTTGCATCGGCTGCTGCTTCAGCTTTCTTACTTTCAGAACAAGATGTAAACATTGCTACACTCGCAAATACTATCACAAAACTTACAAGTTTCATTACGATTTTCATTTCTTTTATTATGGTTTTCAATTATTATTTTTTCTAAAAAATCACTTTAGTCTGACACACAAATTAAATTTTGTTTGCACATTGTTTTATCGATAAAATTCGCCAAAAACTATGCACAAAGCAACATTTTTTCACTCATATGCCAAATTTTACTGCAAATATAGGAAAGGTTGAGCGAATATTTGCGCTACTCAAATTATTTTTTGTAACTTAGAGGGCAAATAAGGATTATTTTAACATAATTTTCCAATTTGAGATACTATTAACAATATATTTACAATTTAAAAGAATCTATTATGACACTTAAAGACTTAAAACCAGCTTTGGTTTGGGACATTTTCGACCAAATCACAAAAGTGCCTCGTCCTTCTAAGAAAGAAGAAAAAATTATCGAATACTTGGTGAATTTCGCTAAGGAAAATAACATTGAATACAAAGTAGACGGAGTGGGTAATGTGGCAATGTTCAAGCCAGCAACTCCTGGTTGCGAAAACGCTCCTGCAGTGGTGCTCCAATCACACATGGATATGGTGTGCGAAAAGGCAAGCGACAGCACTCACAACTTCGAAACAGATCCTATCGAAACTCATATCGATGGCGAATGGCTATATGCTAACAAGACTACTCTTGGTGCCGACAACGGTATCGGTATGGCAGCTGGTCTTGCAGTGATGGTTGACAACACTCTTGTTCATGGTCCTGTTGAAGCTCTATTCACAGTTGACGAAGAAACTGGTATGACTGGTGCTAACAACCTTGGCGAAGGTATGATTCAAGGTAACATTATTCTTAACCTTGACTCAGAAGACGAAGCTGAAGTATTTATCGGTTGCGCTGGTGGTATCGACACTACTGCTTACTTCACTTACGAAAACGAAGCTGCTCCTGCTGGCTACGAATATATCAAGGTAAACATCAGCCGCCTTCTTGGTGGTCACTCAGGTTGCGATATCCATCGCGGTCGTGCTTGTGCTAACAAGTTGATGGCTCGTTTCATCTGGGCAGAAATGAAGAAGTTCCCTGTGGCTCTTGCAGCTATCTCAGGTGGTAACCTTCGCAATGCTATCGCTCACGAAGGCGAATTTGTAGTGGGTGTTCCTGCTGCCGACAAGCACACTCTTGTTGCTGACCTTAACAAGTTCATCGCTGATGTAGAATTCGAATTCAAGGGTATCGAACCTAACATGACATTCGAAATGGCAAGCGCTGAAGCTCCTGCAACAGTTATCGACGCTAAGACAGCTAAGAACCTTATCTATGCTCTTTACTGCGCTCCTCACGGTGTTATCGCAATGAACCAAAACATCGAAGGCTTGACTGAAACTTCTACTAACCTTGCTTCAGTGAAGATGAAAGAAGATAACACTATCGTGGTTACAACTTCACAACGCAGTTTGATCGAAAGCTCTAAGATCGACATCTGCCGTCAAGTTGAATCAGTATTCGTTCTTGCAGGTGCTAAGGCAACTCACGGCGACGGCTATCCAGCATGGCCAGCTAATGTTGATTCTGAAATCCTTAAGATTTCTATCAAGGCTTACGAAGAACTTTATGGCATCACTCCAGCTGTTAAGGCTATCCACGCAGGTCTTGAATGTGCCCTATTCCGTGCTAAGTACGAAAACTTGGATATGGTATCATTTGGTCCTACTCTTCAAGATGTACACTCTCCAAAGGAACGCATGCACATTCCTGCAGTAGAAAAGTTCTGGAACCACTTGGTTAAGATCCTTGAAATGGTGGGTAAGAAATAATCACCGACAAGGTTAAACAACTGAAACATAACGAACAAGAGGCGCAATCACACGATTTGCGCCTCTTCTCTTTTTTACTGAACACTTTCTTGTGTAGTATAAAAGAAGAAAAGAGACAACTCCCTGTGGAGATGTCTCTTTTTCATATAATCGGTTTATTAACTGATTATTCAGCTGATTCAACTGCTGGAGCAGCTTCTTCTGCCTTCTTAGCCTTGCTACGGCGAGTGCGTGGAGCCTTCTTAGCATCCTTACCAGCCTTAAGCATGTTTTCGTTGTAGTCAACAAGCTCAATGAAGCAAGTCTTAGCGTTGTCACCTAGACGGTTACCAAGCTTAAGAATGCGAGTGTAGCCACCTGGACGGTCAGCGATTTTTTGTGAAATGTTTTGGAATAGTTCAGTTACTGCTTCCTTATTTTGCAAGTAACGGAAAACTACACGACGGTTAGCTGTATCGTCAGTCTTAGCGCGATTGATCAATGGTTCAGCGTACATACGCAAAGCCTTTGCCTTAGCCAAAGTTGTAACGATTCTCTTGTGCATGATAAGAGAGATAGTCATGTTAGCCAAAAGCGCATCGCGGTGAGATTTAGTACGGCCAAGATGGTTGAATTTTTTATTATGTCTCATCGTTATTACTCTTTATCTAATTTATACTTTGAAATATCCATTCCGAACGATAGGTTCAGATTAGCAAGCAACTCGTCAAGTTCTGTAAGCGACTTCTTACCGAAGTTGCGGAACTTCAACAAGTCTGCTTTGTTGAATACTACCAATTCGCCCAAAGTTTCCACTTCAGCCGACTTTAGGCAGTTGAGCGCACGAACTGAAAGTTCCATATCCACAAGCTTAGTCTTCAAAAGCTGACGCATGTGCAATACATCTTCATCGAATTCTTCGTTGTCGTCTACTTCGTTTGTTTCCAAAGCGATCTTTTCGTCAGAGAACAACATGAAGTGATAAATAAGTATCTTAGCAGCTTCCTTCAACGCATCCTTAGGAAGGATAGAACCGTCAGTAGTAATTTCAAGTATAAGTTTCTCGTAGTCAGTCTTCTGCTCTACGCGATAGTTCTCAATAGCATACTTGACATTGACAATAGGAGTGAAGATAGAGTCGATAGCGATAACATCGATAGCATCGTTAGGATTCTTGTTTTCTTCAGCAGGAACATAACCGCGTCCCTTAACGATTGTCAATTCAAGATTGAAACCAGCGCTTGGATCCAAATGACATATCACTAAGTCAGGGTTCAATACTTCGAAACCAGACAAAGCCTTGCTAATGTCACCAGCCTTGAACACATCCTGACCCGAAACTTTCACTGTAGCCTTTTCTGTTTCAGCATCGTCAACGATCTTCTTCAAGCGTACTTTCTTCAAGTTCAAGATGATGTTAGTTACATCTTCTTTTACGCCAGGAATCACGCCAAACTCGTGCTTAACGCCATCGATGCGAATGTTAGCGAACGCAAAGCCTTCCAAAGAAGAAAGCAAGATGCGACGCAATGCGTTACCGATAGTAACACCATAACCAGGCTCCAATGGTCGGAATTCGAACTTTCCGAAGAAATTGTCCGCTTCCAACATCAATACTTGTTCAGGTTTCTGGAATGCTAAAATTGCCATAGGATCTTAATTAATTTTATTGTTTAGAATACAACTCGACGATCAACTGTTCCTTGATATTTTCAGGAATGTCTTCTCTTTGTGGAGCGTGAAGAAGCTTACCACCCTTAACGCTTTCGTCCCATTCAATCCAAGGATACTTGCTGTGGTTGAAACCTGCAAGTGAATCTTCGATTACTTCAAGAGACTTAGACTTTTCGCGTACAGCTACTACTTCACCTGGCTTAACAGCGTAAGAAGCAATGTTAACTACTGCGCCGTTAACTGTGATGTGACGGTGTAGTACAAGTTGACGAGCTGCTGCACGAGTGCGAGCAATACCCAAACGGTATACTACGTTGTCAAGACGGCATTCAAGCATTTGTAGCAACAATTCACCTGTAATACCTTCTTTGTGAGCAGCCTTGTTGAACAAGTTGCGGAATTGCTTTTCAAGAACACCATAAGTGTACTTAGCTTTTTGCTTTTCCTTCAACTGAGTTCCGTACTCAGAAAGCTTTCTTCTCTTATTGTTACCGTGTTGTCCTGGTGGGAAGTTTCTGCGAGCAAGAACTTTATCTTCACCGAAAATAGGTTCGCCAAATTTACGAGCGATTCTTGATTTAGGTCCGGTATATCTAGCCATTTTCTTTTTTTAATAATTTAAGTTCGTGAATCCTTGGAGTGCAGCCGCGATTGCAGAGAGGTTAAAAAGTGCAATCCATTCACTTCGCAGATTCGATTTTAATTGTTATAAGAGCTTAGTCTATTAAATATTAAACTCTTCTTCTCTTAGGAGGACGACATCCGTTGTGTGGTAGTGGAGTAACATCTACGATTTCTACAACTTCGATACCAGCACCGTGTGTAGCACGAATAGCAGATTCACGACCATTACCAGGTCCTTTCACATAAGCCTTAACTTTTCTCAAACCAAGGTCGAATGCTACCTTTGCGCAATCTTCAGCTGCCATTTGAGCTGCATAAGGAGTGTTCTTCTTAGAACCTCTAAAGCCCATCTTACCAGCACTTGACCACGAGATAACTTGACCCTCGCCATTAGCAAGGCACACAATAATGTTGTTGAATGAAGAGTGAACGTGAAGTTGACCGATTCCATCGATCTTCACATTGCGTTTCTTCGCTGCGACTGTCTTTTTTGCCATACTTAATTATTATTTAGTAGCTTTTTTCTTGTTAGCAACAGTTTTCTTACGTCCCTTACGAGTACGAGCGTTGTTCTTTGTGCTCTGACCTCTTACAGGAAGACCAATACGGTGACGAATACCACGGTAGCAACCGATATCCATCAAACGCTTGATGTTCAATTGGATTTCAGTACGCAAGTCACCTTCTACTTTGTAATTTTCACCGATAACTTCACGCACCTTAGCAGCTTGCGCGTCAGTCCAGTCCATTACTTTAATGTTCACGTCAATTCCAGCTTTTTCTAGAATTGTCTTAGCAGCGCTACGGCCGATACCGTAGATGTAAGTCAAGGCTATTTCACCTCTCTTGTTTTGGGGTAGGTCTACACCAACTATTCTTACAGCCATATTCTTATAAAATATTTATTTCGCAAATAATAATAAATATTATCCTTGACGTTGTTTATACTTAGGATTTTTTTTGTTAATCACATACAAGCGACCTTTGCGTCTTACGATCTTGCATTCTGGGGTACGCTTCTTAATTGATGCTCTTACTTTCATATTCTTAATTTTTTATTTGTATCTAAAAGCAATTCTTCCTTTGGTTAAATCGTAGGGAGACATTTCCACTTTCACTTTGTCGCCTGGTAGAATTTTAATATAGTGCATTCTCATTTTTCCTGAGATGTGAGCGGTGATTTCGTGACCGTTCTCTAATTCTACTCGGAACATCGCATTTGACAATGCTTCTACGATTACTCCATCTTGTTCAATAGCGGTTTGTTTTGCCATATTATTTCTTATATTGATTTATCTCCAAGTACTTCTTCTATATATTCAAACGATGAAAGGATGTCGGCTTTCCCATTGTGAATCGCGATTGCGTGTTCAAAGTGTGCCGATGGTTTACGGTCTCTTGTTCGACAAGTCCATCCGTCGCGTTCGAACACTACATTCTTGCTGCCCATGTTTATCATTGGTTCGATGCAGAATGTCATTCCGTTCTTGATTAGTGGACCTGTTCCACGACGACCATAGTTAGGCACTTCAGGATCTTCGTGGCATTTTTTTCCGATTCCGTGACCAGTAAGTTCTCTCACCACTGAGTAGCCGCGTTTTTCGCAATATTCTTGAATGGCGTTACCAATATCGCCTATTCTATTGCCTTCGACGGCTTTTTCAATACCTACATAGAGCGATTCTTTTGTAGTTTTCAGCAGTGCTTTGACTTCGGGTGCGACTTCGCCTACACAGAAGGTATAGGCAGAGTCACCATTGAAGCCATTTATCACTGCACCGCAATCGACCGACACGATGTCGCCTTCTGCAAGTACATAGTTTGAAGGTATTCCGTGCACTACATTTTCGTTTACCGAAATACATAGTGTGCTAGGGAATCCATATAGTCCCAAGAAGCCAGGAACTGCGCCTTGTGAGCGAATGTATTCTTCGGCGATTTGATTAAGCTTTAGTGTTGTTACACCAGGCTTCACCCATTTTGCCACTTCTCCGAGTGTACGAGCCACTATGAGATTGGCCTCGCGAAGCTGTTCTATTTGTTCCTCAGTCTTAAGATAAATCATCTTTCAACAATATCTTAATATCCGCTTCCTGTTGTACGTCCTTTGAGTTTACCACTCTTCATCAATCCGTCGTAGTGGTGCATCATCAAGTGGCTTTCGATTTGTTGCAATGTATCAAGAACCACACCTACCATGATAAGTAGAGATGTACCGCCGAAGAATTGAGCGAAGCTTTGGTTAACGCCACACACATTAGCAAAAGCTGGCAAGATAGCCACTACTCCTAGGAATAGTGCTCCTGGCAATGTGATGCGTGACATAATTGATTCAAGATATTCCTCAGTCTTCTTTCCAGGCTTAACACCAGGAATGAATCCATTGTTGCGCTTCATATCTTCAGCCATTTGTGCAGGACGCACTGTGATAGCTGTGTAGAAATATGTGAACGCCACAATCATCACGAAGTAAATAGCGTTGTACCAGAATCCGTGCATATCGGTCAATGCACGAGTGAATGAGCTTTGACCTGAACCGAAGCCTGCAAGAGCTACTGGTATGAACATTATTGCTTGAGCAAAGATGATAGGCATCACATTAGCAGCATTCACCTTCAATGGGATGTACTGGCGTGCGCCACCATATTGCTTGTTTCCGACAATGCGTTTTGCATATTGTACAGGCACTTTGCGTGTTCCTTGTACCAATAGGATTGCACCTGCAATCACTGCAAACAACATTACGATTTCAACCAAGAACATTACAAGACCACCTTGAGCTGTTGTCAAACGACCTGTAAATTCTTGAACGATTGCTCCAGGGAAACGAGCGATAATACCTACAAGGATGATGAATGAGATACCATTACCAATACCTTTGTCGGTGATCTTTTCACCAAGCCATAGTACGAACATACTGCCCGCAGCAAGGATTAGTGTAAGATAAGCTGTTGTCCAGAAGCCGAAATGTGCAGCACCGCCTGCCGCGTTTACTTGTACTTGCAAGTTAACAAGATAAGCTGGACCTTGCAAAAGCAATATCACTACAGTCAAATAACGCGTATATTGGTTTATTTTCATACGACCACTTTCGCCTTCGCGTTGCAATTTTTGGAATTGTGGCAACACCATTCCTAGCAATTGAATCACGATAGATGCAGTGATGTATGGCATAATACCCAACGCAAAGATAGATGCTTGTGCGAAAGCACCACCTGAGAACATGTCAAGAAGTTGCATCAAGCCACTGCTTGCAAAGTTTCTCAAAGCATCGATCTCACTTGGACTGATTCCAGGAAGAACCACGTGACAACCGATTCGGTAGATTACTACCAAAAGTATTGTCATTGTGATTCGTTTCCTCAAATCTTCAATTTTCCAAATGTTTTTTGTAGTTTCAATCAGTTTCATCTACATTAAATTTTTTGGATAGAACCTCCAGCAGCTACGATAGCTTCTTCAGCCTTCTTAGAGAAAGCGTTAGCTTCTACTGTAACCTTAACTGTCAATGTACCGTTACCAAGAACCTTAACAAGTTTCTTCTTGCCTACCAAACCTGCAGCTACCAAGTCAGCAACTGTGATTGTTTCTACATTGTTTGCTTCAGCATAAACTTGCAAGTCAGACAAATTGATAGCCTTGTATTCTACACGATTGTTGTTCTTGAAACCGTACTTAGGTACACGGCGTTGCAAAGGCATTTGACCACCTTCGAAACCAACTTTAGCCTTGTAACCAGAACGTGACTTCGCACCTTTGTGACCACGTGTAGAAGTACCACCTTTGCCAGAACCGGCACCACGACCTATTCTCTTACCCTTCTTGTTTGAACCGAAGGCAGGTTGCAAATTACTTAAACTCATATCTTTCAAATATTTTAAGCGTTCTCAACTTCTACAAGGTGACGAACTTTATTAACCATTCCAAGGATAGCAGGATTAGATTCCTTAACTACCACTTGATTCATTTTTCTCAAACCAAGAGCTTCCAAAGTCTTCTTTTGTACTGCTGGAGCCTTGATTTTGCTCTTTACTTGCTTTATCTTAATTGTAGCCATCTCTTAACAAATTTTTATCCGTTAAACACTTGTTCCAATGAGATACCGCGGTTTTGAGCAACTGTCATTGGGCTTCTCATTTCGCTCAATGCTGCAATTGTAGCCTTCACAAGGTTGTGAGGGTTAGATGAACCCTTAGACTTTGCAAGGACGTCAGTGATACCAACACTTTCGAATACTGCACGCATCGCACCACCGGCCTTTACTCCAGTACCTTGAGATGCTGGCTTCAACATCACGCGAGAACCACCAAACTTAGCTTCTTGGCCGTGAGGAATTGTTCCCTTGTGAACTGGCACCTTAATAAGATTCTTCTTAGCAGCTTCAACACCCTTAGCAATCGCTGTGGTTACTTCGTTAGCCTTACCAAGACCATAACCTACGATACCGTCTTCGTTACCTACTACTACGATAGCCGCAAAAGTAAATGTACGACCACCCTTAGTAACCTTAGTAACACGGTTGATTGCTACCAAACGATCCTTTAGTTCAATATCGTTAGTTGTTTTTACTCTATTATTCTTAATTGCCATAATCCATTAAAATTTAAGACCACCCTTACGAGCACCGTCAGCCAATGATTTTACTCTACCGTGGAACAAATAACCGTTACGGTCGAACACTACAGTTTCAATTCCAGCTTCAAGAGCCTTCTTTGCTACCAATTCGCCAACCTTTTCAGCGATTTCACACTTTGTTCCTTCTTCAATACCCTTAGAAGAAGCTGATACCAATGTCTTGCCAGTCAAATCATCGATTAGCTGAACATAGATAGCCTTATTGCTTCTAAAAACACTCATACGAGGACGCACTGCGTTACCAGACACTCTGCCACGAATACGAGTTTTAATTTTAATTCTTCTCTGTATCTTAGTTACCATACGATTGTCTATTTATTACTTGGCAGAAGCCGATTTACCTGACTTACGACGAATAACCTCGCCAACGAACTTAATACCCTTACCCTTATATGGTTCAGGCTTGCGGAAAGTACGAATCTTAGCACATACTTGACCTAGCAATTGCTTGTCGATAGATTCAAGGATGATAAGTGGATTCTTATTTCTTTCTGTCTTAGCTTCAACCTTAACCTCTGGTGGAAGTTGAAGATATATAGCGTGTGAATAACCCAATGCAAGTTCAAGCACTTGACCTGTTGATGTTGCACGATAACCCACACCAACCAATTCCAATTCCTTCTTGTAGCCTTCGCTCACACCTACTACCATATTGTTGATCAAAGCACGGAAAAGACCGTGTTGAGAACGGTGTTCGATACCATCTGTTGGACGAGTAAGAACCAATTGGCCATTTTCTTGTTCCAACTTGATGTCAGCGTGAACTTTTTGAGTCAAAGTTCCCTTAGGACCCTTAACTGTAACTACATTTTCTTCATTTACTGTTACGGTTACTCCAGCAGGTACCGCGATTGGCAATTTACCTATTCTTGACATATCAATACCCTCCTATTAATAAACGTAACACAATACTTCGCCACCAATTTGTTGAGCCTTAGCTTCCTTATTGGTCATAACCCCCTTAGATGTAGAGAGAATGGCGATTCCTAAACCATTCAAAACACGTGGCATATCTTTGTAGCCAGTGTATTGACGAAGACCTGGACGAGATACGCGAGTCAAACTCTTGATAGCGTTCACTTTGTCCACTGGATCATACTTCAACGCAATCTTGATTGCGCCTGAAGGCGTACCATCTTCTACGAACTTGTAGTTCAAGATGTAGCCCTTTTCAAAAAGGATCTTAGTGATTTCCTTTTTCATCTTAGAGGAAGGGATTTCAACGACTCTGTGTTGAGCCTTGATCGCATTCCTCAATCTTGTTAGATAATCTGCTATTGGATCAGTCATAAAAAAATTGTTTAAATTGATTCGGAAGTTCCGAACAATATTTAATACTCTCTTTTAGCTTTGTTAATATTCACTGTTAGTTTACCAGCTCGCTTTCTTTACACCTGGGATCAAACCTGCTGAAGCCATTTCACGGAATTGAATACGTGAAATACCGAATTGGCGCATGTAACCCTTTGGACGACCTGTGATTTTGCAACGATTGTGCAAACGCACTGAAGAAGCATTCTTTGGAAGTGCTTGCAAGCCTTCATAATCGCCAGCTGCCTTTAGAGCAGCCTTCTTAGCAGCATACTTAGCTACTAGCTTAGCTCTCTTCACTTCACGAGCTTTCATTGATTCTTTTGCCATACTTAGTCTCTAATTTATTTTGTGAATGGTAAACCAAATTCCTTCATCAATTCGTATCCTTCTTCGTCTGTCTTAGCAGTTGTCACGAAAGTGATGTTCATACCAGTCATCTTGTTTACAGAATCGATATTGATTTCAGGGAAAATAATTTGTTCAGTGATACCCACAGTATAGTTACCACGACCGTCAAACTTTCCAGGGATACCCTTGAAGTCACGGATACGAGGCAATGCGATACGAATGAAACGTTCCATGAATTCGTACATGTGTTCGCCACGCAAAGTTACGCGAGCACCGATAGGCATCTTTTTACGCACCTTGAAGTTAGAAATGTCCTTCTTTGACAAGGTAGCAACTGCCTTTTGACCTGTGATAGCTGTCAATTCGTTGATTGCAGTCTCGATAATCTTCTTATCTTGAGTTGCATCGCCCAAACCTTCGTTAAGAACAATCTTAAGAAGCTTAGGAGCTTGCATCACAGTGCTATAATTGAATTTCTTCATTAAAGCAGGCAATATTCTTTCTTTGTATTCGTTCTTTAATGTTGCCATTACTTGATCTCCTCTCCTGATTTCTTTGAATAACGTACTTTAACTCCATTTTCGTTGATACGGTGTCCAACGCGAGTTGGCTTGCCGCTCTTAGGGTCAATCAAGTTAAGATTTGACACATTGATAGGAGCTTCCATTTTCACAATGCCTCCTTGTGGATGCTTAGCACTAGGCTTGGTACTCTTTGATACCATATTGACACCTTCTACTACTGCCTTGCCCTTGCTTACAAGCACGCTCAACACGCGACCTGTCTTGCCTTTGTCGTCGCCAGCATTTACATAAACTGTGTCACCCTTTTTGATATGTAATTTAGCCATTATCTATAAAATATTTATCAATTAGAGTACTTCAGGCGCTAATGAAACGATTTTCATATTTGTAGCACGCAATTCACGAGCAACAGGACCGAAAATACGTGTTCCACGAAGTTCACCTGCATTATTCAATAACACACATGCGTTATCGTCGAAACGAATGTATGAACCATCTGCACGACGGATTTCCTTCTTAGTTCTTACGATAACTGCTTTTGATACAGTACCTTTCTTTACATCAGATGCTGGGATTGCGTGCTTAACTGTCACTACAATCACGTCACCTACCGATGCATAACGGCGGCCTGTACCTCCAAGAACGCGGATACATAGTACTTCTTTAGCACCACTGTTATCTGCAACTGTCAATCGGCTCTCAGTCTGTATCATATTCTTACTTCACTTTTTCAATTATTTCTACCAATCTCCATCTCTTAGTCTTGCTCAAAGGACGAGTTTCCATCAAGCGAACCTTGTCGCCTACGCTACATTCGTTCTTTTCATCGTGAGCGTGGTACTTCTTTGTCTTGTTGACAAACTTACCATAAATTGGGTGCTTCTCTTTCCACTTGATTGTTACAGTGATAGTCTTGTCACCCTTGTTGCTAGAAACAATCCCAATTCTTTCTTTTCTTAAATTTCTAGTTTCCATTTATTCGGGGATTATTTTGATGATAATTCACGAGCTCTAATCTCGGTTTTCATACGTGCAATCTCTTTGCGATCCTTTGTAATCTTTGAAGGATTGTCAAGAGGTGAGATTGCGTGGTTGATCTTAGTTTGCAAATATGCCTTTTCAGCCACTTCAAGTCTTTCCTTAAGTTCCTTGTCGCTTAGTTCTTTAATTTCAGCTTGTTTCATATCCTTAAAGTATTACACGTTTTGAGATTCATCGTAGTCACGACGCACGATAAACTTAGTAGCAACTGGTAGCTTTTGAGCTGCCAAACGCAATGCTTCCTTAGCGATATCGTAGCTTACGCCTTCTACTTCAATTAACACTCTACCTGGGGTAACTGGTGCCACAAAACCTTCTGGAGCACCCTTACCCTTACCCATACGCACGTCAGCTGGCTTGCGAGTAATAGGTTTATCAGGGAAAATTCTGATCCAAATTTGACCTTGACGTTGCATGTAACGGGTTACAGCGATACGAGCAGCCTCGATTTGACGACCTGTAATCCACTTGGTCTCAAGAGTCTTTATACCAAAAGAGCCGAACGCAAGAGTAGTACCGCGATGTGCGAAACCTTTTTGAGTTCCATGTTGTACTCTTCTGAATTTTGTTTTCTTTGGTTGTAACATTGTTCTGTAATTTCAGTCGATTAACGATTGTTCTTTTGCTTTCTGAAGCCGCCTCTGCGAGGTGCTCCGTTATTATTACCACGACCTTCCTTTGCGTTAGTAGCGAATTGAGGAGCAAGATCACGCTTTCCGTAAACTTCGCCCTTGCAAATCCAAACCTTAACACCGATGATACCCACCTTAGTCAAAGCTTCTACCAAAGCATAGTCGATGTCAGCGCGAAGTGTGTGAAGTGGTGTACGGCCTTCCTTGAACATTTCAGAGCGTGCCATTTCAGCACCGTTCAAACGTCCGCTCACTTGTACCTTGATACCTTCGGCACCGATGCGCATTGTAGATGCAATAGCCATCTTCACTGCACGACGATAAGCAATCTTACCTTCGATTTGACGCGCGATGTTGTTAGCCACGATTTGAGCGTCAAGTTCAGGACGCTTCACTTCATAAATGTTGATTTGTACGTCCTTGTCAGTGATTGCTTTCAATTCTTCTTTCAACTTGTCAACTTCTTGACCACCCTTACCGATGATAAGACCTGGACGAGATGTACACACTGTTATAGTGACAAGCTTAAGAGTTCTTTCAATTACAATTCGTGATACACTAGCTTTCGCCAATCTCGCATTAAGATATTTGCGGATTTTGCTGTCTTCAAGCAAAGTATCGCCATAATTATCTCCACCATACCAGTTAGAATCCCAACCTCTGATGACACCTAGACGATTACTTATTGGATTAACTTTTTGTCCCATACCTTATGCTATAATTTATGCGTTAGTAGTTTCTTTTGTACCCACGAACAATGTTACGTGATTTGATCTTTTACGAATTCTGTATCCGCGACCTTGAGGAGCTGTGCGCAAACGCTTCAACATTGGAGCGCAATCAACGAAGATAGTATTGATGAACAATTCTCCGTTTTCAGCCTTTCTTTCATTCTTTTGTTCCCAATTCGCGATAGCCGAACGTAGAAGCTTTTCTACTCTGGCAGCGGCTTCTTTATTTGAGAATTTGAGGATACCCAAAGCTTGGAATACTTCCTTGCCACGCACCATATCAGCTACCAAGCGCATTTTGCGTGGAGAAGTAGGGACGTTCTTCAACTTTGCGAAAGAAACCGTCTTTTTAGCTTCCTTGATCTTCTCAGCCGATTCTCTTTTTCTTTTACCCATTGTATTATTAATTCTTTTTTTTATCAAAAATTGTTATATCCCGGGTCCTAATTATTTCTTCTTGTTACCACCGTGTCCACGGAAAGTACGAGTAAGAGCGAATTCGCCCAACTTGTGACCTACCATATTTTCAGTAACATAAACGGGAATAAATTTATTACCATTGTGTACTGCGAAAGTGTGACCTACGAAATCTGGTGAAATCATTGATGCACGAGACCAAGTCTTGATCACTGCCTTCTTTCCACTTTCTTCCATAGCAGCAACTTTCTTTTCAAGTTTCACGCTGATAAATGGACCTTTCTTTAATGAACGACTCATAGTTTACTAATTAATCAAATTACTTCTTTCTTCTTTCAATAATGTACTTAGAAGAATGCTTCTTCGGAGCACGTGTCTTGAGACCCTTAGCGTAAACGCCATTGCGTGATCTTGGGTGACCTCCTGATTGACGGCCTTCACCACCACCCATTGGGTGATCTACTGGGTTCATTACCACACCACGGTTGTGAGGACGACGTCCTAACCAACGTGAACGACCTGCTTTACCTGAGCGTTCCAAAGCGTGGTCTGAGTTACCAACTACACCTACTGTAGCTTTACAAGTAGCAAGGATCTTGCGAGTTTCTCCCGAAGGCAATTTGATAATAGCATAATCACCATCACGTGATGTCAATTGCGCGAATGTACCGGCACTTCTTGCCATCATTGCACCTTGACCTGGTCGCAATTCGATGTTATGAATTAATGTACCAACAGGTATTTTGTTAAGTGGAAGAGCGTTACCTACTTCAGGTGCTGCTTCTGCTCCACTCATGACTGTAGAGCCAACCTTCAATCCGTTGGGTGCAATCATATAAGCTTTAGAGCCATCAACATAATAAAGAAGGGCAATGCGAGCCGAACGGTTTGGATCGTACTCGATTGTCTTTACTGTTGCTGGCACACCGTCCTTATTTCTCTTAAAGTCGATGATACGGTATTTACGCTTGTGTCCACCGCCTACATAGCGTGTTGTACGGTGGCCTTCATTGTTACGGCCACCGGTAGAACGCTTTCCGACTGTAAGAGATTTCTCTGGTGTGCTTGTTGTAATGTCATCGAACACACCAATAACTTTGTGTCTTTGCCCCGGTGTTGTGGGCTTGAATTTTCTTACTGCCATCTTATTTATTAAATATTGCTATAAAAATCTATAGTTTCACCTTCAGCAAGAGTTACGATAGCTTTCTTAAACGCTGGCTTTTTACCGCGAATAATACCTGCCTTAGTGTAACGTTGTTTGTTCTTGCCTTCGTAGTTCATTGTGTTTACTGAAGCCACCTTTACGCCATAAAGTTCTTCAACCAAGCTCTTGATTTGGTACTTGTTAGCGTCAGGAGATACACAGAAAGTATAGCGATTAAGCTTTTCAGTTATCGCAGTAGCTTTTTCTGTAACGATTGGTTTGATCATTATATTCATTTTTATACCTCCTTATAATTATAGTTCATTCAACACAGCAACGCTGCTCTCAGTCAACACTAGCGCCTTGTTATCAAGAACTTCGTAAGTGTTAAGCTGAGCAGCAGATGTAATATTCGCACCTTGAATATTACGCGCTGACAAAGTTACATTTTTATTTTCATTTGCTAAAACCAAAAGCATTTTAACGCCTTCCAATTTAATATTTTTAGCAAAGTTTATGAATTCTTTAGTTTTAGGAGCTTCGAAAGTAAAGTCTTCAACAACTGTAATTTGATTGTTAAGAGCCTTGTAAGAAAGAGCTGACTTACGAGCCAAATCCTTAACCTTCTTATTCAACTTGAAACGATAGTCACGAGGACGTGGACCGAATACACGACCACCACCTACAAGCACTGGAGAATTGATGTCACCACGACGAGCGCCACCACCACCTTTTTGCTTGCCAAGCTTGCGTGTACTACCAGCAACTTCACTTCTTTCCTTAGCCTTGTGAGTACCTTGGCGTTGGTTAGCCAAATACTGCTTAACAGCAAGATAGATTACGTGCTCGTTTGGTTCTAGACCGAACACTTCGTCATTAAGCACGACCTTCTTTCCTGTGTCTTCACCTTTGATATTATATACTGATAGTTCCATTATTACTTTTCAATTAATACGATTGAACCTTTACAACCTGGAACTGAACCCTTAATCAAAAGAAGATTGTTCTCAGGCATAACCTTGATAACTTGTAGATTCTGAACAGTTACACGTTCATTTCCCATTTGGCCAGCCATACGCATTCCCTTGAATACTTTCGCAGGATATGAACAAGCACCAATAGAACCTGGAGCGCGTAGACGGTTGTGTTGACCGTGAGTTGATTGACCCACACCACCGAAACCGTGACGCTTAACAACACCTTGGTAACCCTTACCCTTTGAAGTACCTGCAATATCTACGAATTCAGCACCTTCAAATAGGTCTACACCAATTACGTCGCCCAATTTGTACTCTTGATCAAAATTTTTGAACTCGGCCAAGTATCTTTGTGGCGCTACACCAGCTTTCTTGAAGTGACCAGCCATTTGAGCAGTTGTGTGCTTGTCTTTCTTTTCTACGAAACCAAGCTGAATTGCTTCATAACCGTCTTTTTCAATTGTTTTCACTTGAGTAACAACACAAGGACCCACTTCGATAACAGTGCACGGAATATTCTTACCGTCGGCACTGAATACGGATGTCATTCCGATTTTCTTTCCTAATAATCCTGGCATTTCTCTTAATTTTTAATTTTTCTTAATCACTTAATTTAGTTAAAATAATCGCTTTTGATTACACCTTGATTTCTACTTCAACGCCGCTAGGCAATTCAAGCTTCATCAATGCATCAACAGTCTTAGCTGTTGAGCTGTAGATGTCGATCAATCTCTTAAATGAAGACAATTGGAATTGTTCACGAGACTTCTTATTAACGAAAGTCGAACGGTTTACAGTGAAAATTCTCTTGTGTGTAGGAAGTGGAATTGGACCACTTACTGTTGCACCTGTTGCCTTCACAGTCTTAACTATCCTCTCAGCTGACTTGTCAACCAAGTTGTGATCGTAAGATTTTAATTTAATTCTGATTTTTTGGCTCATTGTATTTTGTAATAAAATATTATTTCAATAGATCTACTCGACCGTTGCATTCAGTCAACACAGCCTTTGCAATTGAAGTACTTACTTCAGCATAGTGTGAGAATGTCATTGTAGAAGTAGCACGACCTGATGTAATTGTACGCAATGCTGTAACATAACCGAACATTTCAGCAAGAGGAGTCTTAGCCTTAACGATACGAGCACCACTGCGGCTTGATTCCATACCTTCTACTTGACCACGACGCTTGTTCAAGTCACCAATCACGTCACCCATACTTTCTTCTGGAGTAACAACTTCAACCTTCATGATTGGTTCCAAAAGAACTGGACCTGCCTTTTCGCAACCCTTCTTGAATGCTTGGATAGCACACAATTCGAATGACAATTGGTCAGAGTCAACTGGGTGGAACGAACCGTCGATCAAAGTAACTTTCAATTGTTCGATTGGGTAACCAGCAAGCACACCATTCTTCATTGCAGTAGCGAAACCTTTTTGTACTGAAGGAATGAATTCCTTAGGCACGTTACCACCCTTAACTTCGTCAACGAATTGAAGGCTACCTTCAAAACCTTCGTCAACTGGTTCGATGCGAACGATGATATCAGCGAACTTACCGCGACCACCAGTTTGCTTCTTGAACACTTCGCGAAGTTCAACTGGAGCAGTGATTGATTCCTTATATGTTACTTGAGGACGACCTTGGTTACATTCAACCTTGAACTCACGGCGAAGACGGTCAATAATGATATCCAAGTGAAGCTCACCCATACCACTAATAACTGTTTGACCAGTTTCTTCGTTAGTTTGTACTGTAAATGTTGGGTCTTCTTCAGCAAGCTTTTGTAGACCAACACCAAGCTTATCAAGGTCTTTTTGAGTCTTAGGCTCAACAGCAATACCGATCACAGGATCTGGGAATTCCATTGATTCAAGTACGATTGGAGCATCTTCAGAGCAAAGAGTATCACCAGTACGGATATCCTTGAAACCTACACCTGCACCAATATCACCACAACCAATTACTTCCATTGGGTTTTGCTTGCTTGAGTGCATTTGGAACAAACGAGATACACGTTCCTTCTTGCCTGAGCGAGTATTGAATACATAGCTACCAGCTTCAACTGAACCTGAGTATACACGGAAGAATACCAAACGACCTACATAAGGGTCAGTAGCGATCTTAAATGCAAGAGCTGAAGTTGGTTCATCATAAGAAGGTTTACGGATAATTTCTTCTTCTGAGTTATCAACTGAGTGACCTACGATTTGTTCGCAGTCAGCAGGGCTTGGCAAATAAGCACAAACTGCATCAAGAAGTGGTTGAACACCCTTATTCTTGAATGAGCTACCGCAAAGCATTGGAACGATTTGCATCTTCAATGTAGCGTTACGGATAGCGCGCTTGATTTCTGCTTCTTCGATAGTTGATGGATCATCGAAATATTTTTCCATCAATTCATCGTCAAATTCAGCGATTGTTTCAAGCATCTTATCACGCCATTCTTCACATTCAGCCAACATGTTAGCAGGAATTTCTTCAACTACATAGTTGTGGCTTTCGTCAGCTTCTGGCCAGAAATATGCTTTCATCTTTACAAGGTCAACAACGCCCTTGAAAGTTTCTTCTGCACCGATTGGCAATTCGATTGGACATGGGTTTGCACCAAGTACATCACGCATTTGGCGTACTACTTCGAAGAAGTTAGCACCCGAACGGTCCATCTTGTTTACATAACCAATACGAGGTACATTATATTTATCAGCTTGACGCCATACAGTTTCTGACTGAGGTTGCACACCACCTACTGCACAGTAAGTAGCAACAGCACCATCAAGTACACGCAATGAACGTTCTACTTCCACAGTAAAGTCAACGTGTCCTGGAGTATCAATCAAGTTGATCTTAAATTGCTTTTCATCATAGTTCCAGAATGCAGTAGTAGCAGCAGATGTGATAGTGATACCACGTTCTTGCTCTTGCTCCATCCAGTCCATTGTTGCGCCACCTTCGTGAACTTCACCAATCTTGTGAGTAAGACCAGTGAAAAACAAAATACGCTCAGATGTAGTAGTCTTACCAGCATCGATGTGAGCCATGATACCTAGGTTACGCGTAAAAACTAGTTTTTCGTCTAACTTGCTCATAACGGTCAATCAATTAAAATCTAAAGTGAGCGAATGCACGGTTAGCTTCAGCCATGCGGTGCATGTCTTC